>NZ_AUAA01000015.1 GCF_000428485.1 Epilithonimonas tenax DSM 16811
GATCTTTTCCTGTTCAGCGGTCAATTTCAATTTACCATTTCCGGGGAAGCTTCCGGCTCCAAACTCCTCAAATTCCTTTCGCCATTTGTATAGCAAAGTCACTTTAATACCGAGTTCTCTGGCTAATTCTGATATATTATTTCTCTCTTTGCTCAATTGAACTGCTTGGGTTTTGAAAGCAGGATCATAGATTTTTCGTTCTTGTTTCATATCTTAAAATTAAGGTTTTATGCTTAACTTTTACTGGACGTTAAATTAGTATATCCATTTTGTTGTTTACGTTGTTTGGGGCTTCTTACTAAACTTTGTTTTAAGTCATTCCTATTTAAAAACTGAAAACGAAAAAGTAAAATTAATGATTGAAAACTTGAACAATAAAATTACAGAAAGAAGAAAAGAATTATCAGACATCATTTCAAAAATTTACAAATTTGAAAGTGATATTAATACATGTGATAATAAAATTCAGGAAAAAGAAAAAGATATTATTGGCTTTGAAAACGGAGTAATCCCAATAAACATAGCATCTTTAAAAGGCTCAATTGGCGAATTTATGGGTGGTTGGCAAAACTATACACATGGTGCTTTTTCATCTGATATTGCACTGCCATTAAATGATGAAGCAATTAAAGCACAAAACATTTGGCTAACCGCTAAAATTCAAAACTTAAATTCAGACAATTAATAAACATGGAGAGAGTTCGAACAAAACAAAAGAAGAAAAAAGATAAGAAGCCATTATATATTTTAGTGGGTTTTCTTGTATTTTTTGGTGTCTTTATTTTCCTAATAACTAGACCTTCTAACCAAAGTAAAGCGATAAAAGAACTTGAAACAAGTTTCAATAAAAAAGATGTTGAAATGGTTTGGTCTAAATATAAATCAGATTTATACCAAGATGAAGAATTTTTATTAGAAACAAGAAAAAAATTATCAAGTTTTAATTTAAATGAAGAAGAAATAAAGGAATGTAGAGACTGGCTTCCACCAGCTCCAACTAGTATTAATTTGATTATTATTCCAGATTTATCACGACGAATTGTAGACACACTAAATAATCCTAATCAAATAAGCAACGACATTTTTGTCTTAGAAACCATCTGGAAATCATTTGTTAATTACTCAAAATTAAAACAAGACACAAAAGATAAATTAGTCATTGATGTCACCGACATAGATCAAGCTAAAGGACAGTTTGGAGCAGTTGCAAACAATTTACAGTTTGACTTATCTAATCATAAAGGAAAAAGTAATCGTCTGTATTTTACAAATGTAAAAGACAAGCAGTTTGAAACAAACATAAAAGAAATGTATAATTTAGCCAAAGACAAACCGCTTGGAGCTGATTATAAGTTTTACTTACGGCGATACCTTATAAATCATCTTAAAAAACCAACTCTTTTTGATAATTACATTAATAAAGTTGTAATCATAACAGATGGATATTTAGAAGCTGAAGGAAAATCTGCTGATACAAAAATTACTGGCTTTGAAAATAAATTACATCAAGCAGTTTCAATAGGAAATATACTTGAAGTTATTACCTCCAATGGTTTAAATATTCCAAAAGTAAATATTGACTTATCAAATACTGAAATTTTAGTTTGCGAAGTAAATGAACGTAAGACTGGAAAAGGTTATGATTTCGAGATTTTAAAGACCTATTGGGAAGATTGGTTTAAAAGAATGGATGCGAAAAAAATCGTTTTTATTCAAAGAGAACAAGCAAACGATTTGACTGCAAAAAGAATCGATGAGTTCATGACAAAATGAGAAAGCTAATCTTCCTATTCTTTCCAATCCTACTCTTTTCCCAAACCTATAAAGTCATCGGAGTAAAAGACGGCGACACGGTAGAACTCTTAATGAACGGAAAACCACAGGTCGTGAGATTATCAAATATTGATTGTCCAGAGAAAAAACAGCCTTTTGGTAATAATGCAAAACAGTTTGTTTCAGATTTATGTTTTGGAAAAATGGTGAGAATGTCAACAGACGGAAAAAAAGATAGAAACAAAAGATTAATTGCCGAAATTATTTTAAAAAATGGTAAAAACATTAACAAAGAACTCGTTAAGAACGGACTAGCGTGGCATTTTAAAAAATATTCTAAAGACAATAGCTATGATACTTTAGAAAAACAAGCAAGAAAACTTAAACTTGGTCTATGGAAAGACAAAAACCCGATAGCGCCCTGGGATTGGAGAAAATCACGAAACTCCTCCTCGCCACACTCCTTCTCCTCTGTCTTCTAAAAATGCCTTACGGATACTACCAACTCGTAAGATTCTTTGCATTCGCAGGATTTGGATATTTGGCAATTGACGCAAACAAAAAAAATGATGGAAAAATGATGTTTATCTTTATTGCATTGGCCATTTTATTTCAGCCATTTTTAAAAATTGCTCTCGGAAGATTCATCTGGAATGTTGTAGATGTTATTGTTGCGGGGTTTCTCTTATTTTTATTAATAAAAAAACAAGGAAGATAAGCATATCATTTAGAACTTGAACAAACTCCTGATGAAATCCCTATTCAGAAATTTGTCCAGCGGATAGATCTTTAAAAAGTGATTACCGATGAATAGCAACAGCAAAACCACGCCCGGCTTATAAAAAAGATTCAGGATGTTGAGTTTAAAATCCGGTAAAAGTATAGCGACATTGATGGAAAGAAATCCTAAAATCAGAGCGTAGATCATCTCGATGCCTAGTGGAAAAACTTTGAACTTGATGTAATTAAATACAATCTTGATGATATTAAATAATGATAGAGAAATGGCATAGGCTACTGCAATACCAAGAATACAAAGGTCTGTGTATCTCAGGAAGATCATATTGAGGCTGATGGTGAGAACTGCCAAAATCAACATCACCACAATATTGAACTTATAAAATCTTGATAATGATATGATATGGCCGTTGAAACCTGTCGCCAAGTCGAATAACATTGCAAATCCAAGCACCCAAAGCACAGGCTCGGAAGTACGAAGATCTTCGCCATTCTTCATAAAATCTGCCAGGTAAGGAAATCCGACAACGATGCAGCAGAACAAAACCAAACCAAGAAAAAACAGACTGAGTGAGGTTTTCTTGTGAAACCTATCCAATTCTTCGTGATCACCAGATGCGAGCACTTTATTAATAATGGGCGCAGAGAGATTGAACAATCCCATCTGCGGAACAGTTATTAAAGAAATGATGGAATAGATATTACTATAAATTCCGTTTTCCTCAAAGCTGATGAATTCGCCAATCATCAGGTTATCAATATTAATCGCAATGTAATTTCCGATATTTCCTAGAAAGCCAAATAGACTGTAAGTTAATATTTCACGGTAAAAACTGTCTTTTTTGAAATAACCCAAATCAAAATCCGGTCTGATCTTCTCTAGCCTGTTGGTGTAAAATCCATAACCTAAAAGTGATATCATAAACATCAAAAAGAAGAATCCATAAGCCGTTTTCTCACCAAATCCAATGAAGAAAAACAAACAAAATGCGCCGATATTGGCAATCTTCGGGATGAAATTCTCGAAGACATTCGGGACAACGATTCTTTTATAATTGGTCAAAAATTTGTTAAAAACAGAAGACAAAGCCAAGACTAAAACCAGTGGCAGAATCAGTTTTTTCATTTCCCAAAGCTTGGATTTTTGCAGATCTGGGAAGATGTAGTTGATCAGGAAATAGCCGCCAAGAAAGATCAAGAAATTAATCAGAATGGCTAGTAATGACAGCGACAACATATTGTGATGTTTGCCATCTTCCTTTACTTTTGAGAAAAATTTGACATTGGAAAAACTCAAACCAAAAACCACAATTGGAACCAAAATCTCTGCAGTCGGCAAGATATAACGGAGCTTTCCGTAAAACGCCATATCGTACGGAAAGATAAAAATAGACGCAAATGTCCCTAGCAAAAAGCCAAGATAGCCAATGATAGAATATTTTATGCCTTGTCTTGCAACGACGCTCATAGTTTCGGTTTAAAGTTCTAATTTTCTGGTTTAATCCCCTCCGTTTCCCCAACTCTAAAACAGAGCGAAGAAACATAATTTACACCCTCTAGGCTTGGGGAAATAAATTAATTTTTGTTGGTAAAAATATAATGTTATTGATGTAATCTTTGTAATTCTTCACATCATCCGGATTTTGCTGATTCAGAAATTCTTCAGTTAAAGTTTTCAGTTGCAAAGTTTCTCTATCCAGATAATTAACCGAATAACCCCAATCTGCAATCTCCAAAATCAAGGTCCAAAGATGGTCCTCGTGGTGGCGCTGCTCCATCTCTACCATCAGGATCGGCTGATATTTCAGAATTGTTTTTTTGGCGCCTCGGAGCGTCTGCATTTCATTTCCTTCCACATCAATTTTGATGAAATCGAGTTTCTTCAAATGAATCTTATCTCTTTGAGCGGCGTCAAAAACCAAGTGATCCAAGGGTTTCACTTCTACTTTTTGAAGCATTGTTTTTTCTTCGTTTTTCTCTTTGATAGAAGTTTGCAACGTACCTCTCGTGTGCACTTTCTCACCATTAATGACCGGAATTTTAAACTCAGCCACTGTAGAAACATCAGACAGTGCTACAGAAGACAGATTGACTTTTGGGAAAAGCCTCTCCAGCCTTTTGAACAATTGTGGATTGGGCTCAAATGCGAAGATGTGATCTGGTTTCAAATGATCTTCCAACAAGAAAAGGTAGGCACCAACATTGGCTCCAACATCCATAAAAACAGCATCTTCCGCGAGAACATTTTTGATCCAAAGAAACTCAGGCTCTACTTTTCTTTCCAAAAGGTTATGCGCATTCAAACCTTTCAACTTCTTGAAAAATCGGCTTTTGTAGAAAGATGGCGAAATATATTGTAGGTTCTCAGCAAGCTTACTGTAAATACTCATAGACCGGTTTGATAAGAAATGAACGGCAAAGAAAATGCTTTTATTTCAAAAATCATAAAATTTGTTAAATTTTATTGAACCGCGAAGTTTTCAAATTCTTGGATAACTTATTGATAAACTTGTTTTACATTTGATTCTTAAATTAACGTTATGAAATATTTATTAGTAATCATGTTTTCACTTTTCGGATTTTCAAAAAACAAAGCGCAGGCAAAATCAATACACAGTTTCAAAGTAGAAGCTCTGGATGGTTCCACCATTGATTTTTCAAAATTCAAAGGCAACAAAATATTGGTTGTGAATACGGCGTCGGAGTGTGGATTCACGTCGCAATATGCCGATCTCGAAAAATTATACGAGAAATACAAAAACAAACTGGTAGTCGTAGGTTTTCCTGCTAATAATTTTGGAGGGCAAGAACCTGGTGCCAATCACGAGATTGCGACTTTCTGCCAAAAAAATTATGGCGTGACATTTCCAATGGCTGCGAAAATATCTGTCAAAGGAGGCGACATTGCTCCCATCTACAAATTCTTGACAGACAAAAAAGAAAATGGCGTGAAAAACACCACGATCCTTTGGAACTTTACCAAGATCTTGCTGGATGAGAAAGGGCATGTGATCGACAGTTTCATAAGCACTACCAAGCCGACGAGTGACAGTATAACCAAATATCTGAAATAGATTTTCAGAATTTAGAGCTTTGAATTTAGACCTCACTCGATAGCAAAAAAAAGCGTTCAAAATTTGAACGCTTTTATATGATCTATTAATTTCGTATCTCAAGTTTAACTCTAAACAAAAGGGAGTTTCACCACTTTCGCAGGAATGTCCTTATTTCTAATTCTGATGAAAATCTCAGAATCTAATTTGAAGTTTGGCTGATCCACGTAAGCCAGTCCCAATCCTATTTTCTTCATAGGAGACATTGTGCCAGACGTTACTTTTCCGATGACGTTTCCTTCTGCATCTACCACTTCATAATCGTGTCTTGGGATTGCTTTTTCCTGCATTTCGAAACCGACTAATTTTTTGGTAATGCCTTCTGCTTTTTGATTTTCAAGAAATGCCTTGTTCACAAAATCTTTGTCAAATTTTGTAATCCAACCTAATCCTGCTTCTAGTGGAGAAGTGGTATCATCAATATCATTTCCGTAAAGGCAGAATCCCTTTTCCAATCTCAAAGTATCTCTGGCAGCCAATCCGCAAGGAATCAATCCCGATTCTCTCCCAGCTTCTGTCAACGCATCCCAAATATTTACAGCAGATGAATTATTAAAATAAATTTCGAAACCACCACTTCCCGTGTAACCTGTATTTGAAATGATGACATCAGAAAAACCAGCCACAGAACCCACTGTAAAATGATAGTAAGGAATTGCTGACAAATCCGTCTCCGTCAATTTCTGAAGAATCTCCGTTGCTTTTGGACCTTGGATGGCAATCAATGACATCTCATCTGACGCGTTGGTCATCTCCGCTCCGAATTTCTCATTGTATTTTGCAATGTGGTTCCAGTCTTTATCAATGTTTGAAGCATTTACAACGACGAAATATTTCTCGTCATCCATTTTATAAACGATCAAGTCATCCACAATGCCGCCTGTTTCGTTTGGCAAACAAGAATATTGTGCTTTTCCATTTTCCAATGCGTCTACATTATTAGAAGTGACAAACTGCAAAAGGTCTTTCGCGGCTGCACCTTTTATGAAAAATTGTCCCATATGAGAGACATCAAAGATCCCCGCTTTTTCGCGGACAGCAAAATGCTCATCTGTGATCCCTGAATATTGCACAGGCATTTCAAAACGTGCAAAAGGAACAATCTTAGCCCCTAAAGAAACGTGTTTATCGTATAAAGCGGTCTTTTTCATTTAGCTTATTTATTAAGTTATTTGTTGCTCGCAAATCTAAAAATTAATTATGAGTTTTTGGTAAAGAATGATAAGTTACATTTTGAAAATAATTTCACTTTTAGATTAATACAATAATGTTAACTTTGCCGCTCAAAACAAAAAAACTATGAGTGATACAATCGTTTGCCCAAAATGCCAGTCAGAATTTACTTACGAACAAGATAATCTGCAAGTTTGCTCCCAATGTTTCTACGAATGGGATCCGGCGGAGGTTTCTACGGAAGGGAAAATTTTCGATTCTCTTGGAAAAGAACTTCAAAACGGAGATGCTGTGATTGTGATCAAAGATCTTCCCGTGAAAGGTGCTCCGAAAGACATCAAGGCTGGGACGAAGGTAAAAAACATCAGACTGAGACCGGAAAGCGATCACAATATCGACTGCAAAATTGATGGTTTTGGATCCATGGCTTTGAAGTCCGAATTCGTGAGAAAAGCTTAATTCAATCCATCTTAAAATAAAGAAATCCCGTCAATCTGATGGGATTTTTTAATAAAAAAAAGGAAAAATTTGGCAGGGTCGACTTTCAAAGACTTTGATTGCATAGCGCTAATTTCGGTCCTTAGGGGCAGAAAGAGAATTAACCAAAAATTTCCTGATGTATTTTCGTTTAGCAAAATTAGAAATTATTTTCAATTCAACAAACTGGAAATCTATAAGTTATCCATATTTTATCCACAATATGGAGATTTGAAATATTAAAAAGACAAATTAACCTGTCCTTCCAAAAATTCTGAAGAATACACGATGATCGACTTTTCATTGACCAACAGTTTATTTCTGTAATGAGAACCAGCAAAGCGGCTGTCAGAAACCCTTGCTTCTACTCCATTATCAACAATTTTGATCTGATGCGGAAAATAATGGGTTTTTGTTAAATTCAACTGGGTTTTTTCCTGTTCTGTAAAAATATTGACCTCACCCAAAAGTTTCGCCACGTAATCATTGTAAGGATTTTCGTAAGTTTCTTTCGGCGGATCATTTTGGATCAACCGGCCTTCCTGCAAAACCACGATCTTGTCTGCCCAAGGCAAAACCTCCTCCAGATCATGTGTGGAGATCATCAGGCTGAGATTATTTTCCTTCACATAATTGAACAGTTTTTCCCTCAATTCGAATTTTCTGGAAAAATCCAGATTACTGAAAGGCTCATCCAGCAGAAGCATTTTCGGAAGAATCGCTAAAGCTCTTGCGATTGCCACTCTCTGCTGCTGTCCACCACTCAGGAATCTTGGTATCACTTTCGCAAAATCTGTAAGTCCTACGATGTCCAGTAACTCCTCTACTTTTTCTTTCTTAGATTTTAAATTGATGTTGGAAATGAATTTGCCCACGTTATCATAAACCGTTGCGTAAGGCATCAGATCGTAGTTTTGGGCTACGAATTTCATTTGAGCTTCACCGGGAACCAGATTGCCTTTGGGTCCGAAAAGCTTTTGACCTTCAAAGAGAATGTCGCCACCTTGCCAATCCATCAAACCATAGATCAGACTCAATAAAGTTGATTTCCCACAGCCACTTTCGCCCACCAGCGCAATGATCTGACCTTCATCCACATTGAGATTAAGATTTTGAAACAAAGGTTTATCGGTCTGATAATTGAAATAAAGATTTTTGACTTCCAGCAGCATTTGGTAAAATTATTAGTTTGAGATAAGGATAATTTTATTATTTTAGCAAAGAACGTAAAAGTAACTAATAATTTAAAATTTAAATATGAAAAAAGCAACTTTAATCTCCGCTTTTCTATTGATCTCTGCCTCAGTTCTCATCATTTCGTGTGGAAAGGACAAACCCGTAACCAGCGAAAGCAATGAGGTTCTGACAACGGCGGACGGACAGGTTTACGTGGTAGATACACTGAACAGTAAAGCAGAATGGAAAGGTTTCAAAGTTGTAAAATCTGATAACACAAGCCACATTGGACATTTGAAATTCGAAAGCGGTGAAGTGACGGTGAAAGATAAAAAACTGGAAAGCGGGCAATTTGTCATCGATATGAATTCTATCTCAAACGAAGATCTGAAAGAAGAAGAATCCAACGGAAAATTACTTGGACATCTGAAAAGTGCAGACTTTTTCGACACTGCCAAGTTCCCTACCGCTTCGTATGAAATCACAAAAGTGACGGAAGCTGCAGCCGGAAGTGATTACAACACAGTCCTTGATGGAAATCTAACGCTGAAAGGGATTACAAAACCTTTCACCTTCAACGCCAATGTAAAAGTGGCAGACGGAGAGTTGACCATCGCATCGGAACCAAAAGACATCAACAGGGATGAGTTTGGGATCAAGTTCCAGATGCCTGCCGCAGAAGGTTTGATCAAAAATGAGATCAATATCCAAATCAAAATAAAAGCGATCGAAAAGAAATAATAAAAGATTCTGGAAACAAGATCAAAGAATCAAGATTAAAAATTAAAATCTGCTTTATGAAAAGGCAGATTTTTTTATTTTAAAATCGTATTTTTGCAATCTATATTTTATATATAACAATGCTAGAGAAAATTGATGACCTACTGGTAGAAGTACAGAATTTCCAGTCTTCTGCCAAAGATGAGATAGAACAGTTCCGATTAAAATTCAATGGTAAAAAAGGGATCATGAATGATTTCTATGATGCTTTGAAACAAATCCCTAATGAGCAGAAGAAAGATTTTGGCCAGAAAATCAATGTCTTACGAAACACTGTGAACGAAAAGCTGGAAGAACTGAAATCTTCTACAGAAAGCAAGATCATTCTTGAAAAGGAAGACCTTAGCAGACCTGCTTTTCCTTTGGAACTGGGTTCCCGTCATCCCATCAATCTGGTGAAGAACAGAATCATCGAGATCTTCAAATCTATCGGATTTGCGGTTGCAGACGGACCAGAGATAGAAGATGACTGGCACAACTTCACCGCACTCAACCTGCCGGAATACCATCCTGCGAGAGACATGCAGGATACCTTTTTTATAGAGCAGAATCCTGATGTTCTTTTGAGAACGCATACTTCATCTGTTCAGATCCGTTATATGGAAGAGAATGAACCGCCAATGAGAATTTTGGCGCCAGGAAGGGTTTTCAGAAATGAAGCCGTTTCTTCCCGTTCGCACTGTATTTTCCATCAGATAGAAGGCCTTTATATTGATGAGAATGTAAGTTTTGCAGACCTTAAACAAACCATTCAGTTTTTCACGACAGAACTGTTCGGAAAATCGAAGATCAGAATGAGACCTTCGTATTTCCCTTTTACAGAGCCCAGTGCGGAAGTTGATGTTTATTGGGGTTTGAATTCTGAAACAGATTACAGAATCACAAAAGGCACCGGCTGGCTGGAAATCATGGGTTGCGGAATGGTAGATCCTGCGGTTCTTAAAAACGTGAACATAGACCCTGACAAATTCTCCGGATATGCTTTCGGAATGGGAATTGAGAGAATTGTAATGCTGCTTTATCAAATGAGTGATATCCGCATGTTCTTCGAAAATGACGTAAGAATGCTGGAGCAATTCAAGACGTTATAAATAATTTTTAAAATTTCTTAAAATATAAATCCTGTGAAAATATTCACAGGATTTTGAACTATGATACTATACTAATGCTTAATAAATTATTTTTTTTAGCGTTTAAGGATTGTTAATTGCAATGGATTGTTTAATTTTACACATATAGATTTATCATTTAATAATATTCAATTAAAAGAGAGAGAGAAAGATTATAAAAATAAGCTTAACAGCTCAAACCATGGAATCAAAAAAAGAACTATCAAAATCAACTAACTTCAAATCAAGAAAATTTGTTCATTATTCTCTTATCGTTTGTATTTTACTGATACAGATCATCATTGCAGGTGTTTTTTATAATGAATTCAGCAACAAAAAAAATCTGGCTTTTATAGAAAAACAGTTGAAAGAAGTCTATAATCTGGAAAACCTTACGGACAATTCACGAGAAGAACTTATCAATTCTCAGAATTATTTCCAGAAATACCTTATCACAAATGATACGAAATACCTGGATTCGTACTTCACATCTGTCAATACACTTACAAAAGGGCTTAATAACATCGATGATCTGAAAGAAAAAAATCCAAGATTAAGAGATATCCTCAATTCGCAAAAATCGGATTCAGCCGAAATAAAAAAAATAAAACTTTTAACAGACTCTACCTATCAGACGACTACAAAATCAAATATAAAATTGCGGGACATCACCCTACCTCAATTCAAAAAATTTGATTTCAATTATAACTTTGACAAGTTCGATATAAAAACAGAAACAAAATCTGATACTGTAAAGAAAAAAGGTCTGTTTGGAAGATTAGGAGATGCCATTGCAGGGAAAGAAAATGTACGCACACAAAGCACCATTATCACTGTAGAAAAAACTAAAAAAGACGGTCTGTCCAAAATGAAATCTGAGCTGGACAGCATTTTCAACTCTATGAATAACTACTATTCTACAGAAATACAAAAAATACAGATCAATGTCGTCAAGAATAAAAATATCGGTAGCAACAGAAATCAATTTTTTGAATCCTTCAATGATATTATGCTCTACAGCAACAAGCTGATGAATGTTTATGAATTTGCGGTGAAAAAGTCCAAATCTGATTTGGAAAAAGAATACATCAAGCAGAATTCTTCCACCAGCACAATCAGAATGTATCTGGTATTTGGCGCTATGATTCTCATGTTTATCGTGTCCATCTTGATCATGTATTTTACCAGAATCGCTTTCATCTATGAAAAGAGACTGAATGCTGCGAATAAGCAGATCAGGGAGAATCTAAATTTCAAAAACAGAATCCTGGGAATGCTGAGCCACGAACTGCGGTCACCACTGAAAATCATAGGAATATTCATCAAACGAATCAACAGTAAGACAACAGATGAAACGGTGAAGGATTATTTGAAATCCATCAGTTTCACCAATAATACATTATTGATGCAAGCCAATCAAATCCTGGAATACACCAAAAACCAACAAGTGGAGAATAAACTGGTGCAGAGTGACTTCAACCTCAACAAAGAAATAGACTCTATTTTATATTCTATAGAACCTTACATAGAAACGAGAAACAACAGATTTGTCATCCAGAAAAACATCAGTCCTGATATCAATGTCTATTCGGACTGTACCAAGATCAATCAAATCTTTATGAACATTCTTGGGAATGCCAATAAGTTTACAGAAAACGGACAGATAACGGTCATCACAAAAGCCGAACAGCAAGATGATGACACTATTGCTCTGACGACGCAAATAACGGATACAGGCGCTGGAATCTCACAATCAGACTTAGAAAAAATATTCGAGCCTTATTATCAGGGGATATTATCGGAGGATGTAGAAAATCTGGGAGCAGGCTTGGGTCTGAGTCTCTGCAAAGAACTTGTAGAACTGTATTCTGGAACCATCTCTGTAGCAAGCGAGATCAACAAAGGCACTACGGTTTCTTTCTCTCTTAATCTTAATATGAAGCGATGAACCATTCAGATCAGAAAATAGTTACTTTTTTGTTGGCAGATGATCACAGCCTTATAAGGCAAGGGATTGTATTTCTGCTGGAAGATATGGAATTGGAATGCAAGATCTTTCACGCTTCTACTTTACAGCAGACCTTGGAATCTGTCAAATCCAATCCCGTTGACCTCCTGATTATCGACGCCCATTTTCCTGATGGAAACAGTTTAACAATTTTACAGGAAATTAAAAATATAAGACCAGAAGTCAAAATTCTTATCTTTTCTGGAATAGAAGAAAATACACAGTCCCTAAAATTCATTAATGCAGGTGCAAATGGCTTTTTGAGCAAATTGAGCGAAGAAGATGACGTAAAACAAGCCATTCAAAAAATGCTGAATTCCGGTGAATATATTTCACCAGTAACACAAGCCCTGCTAATGAGTTCTATGCATAACCGCAGTCTCATAAACCCACTTTTTTCATTAACAGCAAGAGAGCTGGAAATCGCTAAAATGTATGCCGAAGGTCTTGGAAACCTAGAAATAGCGAACAATCTGAACATCAAACAAAACACGGTAAGCACGATCAAAAAACGAATATTTGACAAATTAAAAATCGATCATATCGTAGATCTGGTGAAAATCATTACAGATCATCAGTAAACGGTGATTGATTAATTTTTCCTGGAAAAATTCTATTGGGCTGATCTTAACTGATCAGCCCTTTTTTTGTAGATAAATATCTACAAAACCACCGATATATATCTAACTGTTTTTAAAAAATAATGTGGGTGAAGTGTATAAATTTGTACCAACAAAAAAACACAAACACAGTTGGAATTTGGTTCTGAAAACACAAATGATGAAAATCAGATAAAACACAAATGATGAATTAAAAGTGTGACTTACGAACCCAGAGGATTTTGTGGGAAATACTTAAAATTCTAAAAACACAAATGATGAAATTTTGGTTCTGAAAACACCAATGATGAAGACCAGATGAAACACAAATGATGAATTAAAAGTATGACTGACGAACCGAAAGGATTTGTGAGAAAATACTTAAAATTCTAAAAACACAAATGATGAACTTGACTATCATAATTACAGATTCTCCGGATTCTGTAATTATGATTTTTTTAAATACAAAGCTATTTGCTTGTGCTATTTTCAGTCAGCAAGTTTTCATTATCAAAAGATTATAAGTTAAAATTAATCTCATTATTGCGTATAAATCGTTTTAATTGTTTAAATTTAGACAAACACAAATGAACAATGAAAATTAACAATCAAAAAGAAATCGCAACTGCGATGTACGGTTATTTCCTACTTATTTTGCTGGACATCCTATGTCTTCTATTTTTAAATAAATTTATCCCTATCAGTAAAACGACTCTCTACGGTTGTTTTTTTGGGATTTTAATATTTTCCATATGGAGACTTGTCAAGTTAAGACGCTTTTCTTTGGAAGTGACAGAGCATATTTTTTCAGTAAAATACACTCATCCACTGATGAAATCACGCCAACCGATATTAGAAGTACCCATACAAAAGATCATTTCTTTAAGAAGTGAAAAAGAAATCATTAATTATATTTTGATCGTAAGCATCAATACCAAAAGAGGAATCAGAAATTTCCACTATGACATCGGCCAACTTCCAGAAAATCAATTTGATAAATTTAAAAGTATTTCTGAATTTGTAAAGACTGTACATTTCAATGAAAAGGATGAACTCAATACGGTATATTAAAATCTAAGATTAATAAAAAATCAACTCTATCCTGCGAAACTTATTCGCAGGATTTTTTTTCTTCTAATCCAGATCGAACGAACATATCCTACATCAATTCCCGGCGTTTTTTGTTTTTATAATTTTGATTTAAATAATTACTACCTTTAAAAAGCTAAAATTTAAAAATCCCATCCTATGAAAATATTCGCCTTTGCAGGAAGCAACTCTTCCACTTCTATCAACAAAGAACTGGTCAAATTCGTACTGAAAAGCTTCCCCAATGAAGACATCCACCTGATCGACCTCAATGATTATCTGATGCCTGTTTTCTCTGTAGATCTTGAAAAAAAAGGATTTCCGGAAGAAGCGCACAGATTCCTGAAAAACATAGCTGATGCTGACGTCATCATCTGCTCTTTGGCAGAAAACAACCGCTCATACAGTGCTGCTTTTAAGAATATTTTCGATTGGGCATCCAGGATCAATGTGAAGGTTTTCCAGGACAAACCAATGTTTCTGATGACCACTTCGCCTGGCGGTTATGGCGGTGGCAATGTGATGGCAGAAGCTTCAAAATTCTTCCCAAATTTCGGTGCCGACATCAAAGAAACCTTTTCACTACCTAAGTTCTATGAAAACTTTGACTTAGAAAATGGCATTGTAGAACCGGAACTATTGCATTCACTACAATCTAAAATCGAAAATTTCAAAACTCAAATTTAATGGACACACACGAATACAATGCTGGTGAAATCACCGTTCTCTGGAAACCAAAAGTCTGCATACACGCAGCAGTTTGTGTAAAAATGCTTCCAAAAGTTTATAGTCCACAAGAAAAACCTTGGATAAAAACAGAAAATGCAACTGCAGAAGAACTGAAAAATCAGATCCATCATTGCCCGTCAGGTGCTTTGAGCTACAAAATAAATTCTTAATAAAATGGGAGTAAAAGTAAAAGCAACACTTGGAACAGAAAAATATTACACAGAGGTCATCGCCGGAGAAAACACACTGATCACAGACGAACCTGTTGACAAAGGCGGCGGAAACAAAGGTTTCAACCCTTTTGAGATCCTGGCTACATCTCTTGCAAGCTGTACTGCTGCAACATTACGGATGTACATCGACAGAAAAGGCTGGGATATTCCGGTCATCAATGTAGAAGTGGACCTGGAAAATTTTCCACAGACAAAAACGGCGCAGTTTTGCAGGGTCATAGACTTTGGAACAACCGCGATAAGTGAAGACATCAGGGACAAGCTTTCTAAAATTGCCGACGCCTGCCCCATCCACAAGATCCTTACCAATAACATAGATATCTTAACTAAAATCTAATAAAATGCTGGAAATAAAACAACATAATAAAGAAACAAAAGGAGAATTCGTAGCTTTTTCTGATGACCTACAAGCCGGACTGATGACCTACTCCTGGGCCGGACCGGACAAATTCATCATAGACCATACAGAAGTAGTAGCTGATTACAATGGCAAAGGTGTGGGAAAAGAATTGGTATACAAAGCTGTAGAATTTGCAAGAGCAAACAACCTGAAAATCATTCCGCTTTGCCCTTTTGCAACAGCAACTTTTAAAAAAAATGAAGAGATCAGAGATGTCCTTTGATGACAGATGATGATTGACATCAAGAAAGACTGACCGTCAGCATTATTTTTGTCATTCCGAAGGAATCTAAACGGCTTAGATTTCTACGAAATGACAAAAGTGATTTTAAAAAATGACCACAATTGGTATTCAATCTGCAGCCTACTTCGACAAGCTCATTATAAACTTTTTGAGTGGATTTCATTTTGTGGTTGGAAAAAGTGGAGGTAAAAAAAAAAAAACAACGTCGAACCACTTCTTTAAGTTTGGGAACGGAAGGCGGATAAAGTTGCCCAAAATATTTTAAAACCAATTTTTGACTCTGTTGTAATCCAGGAAGTAGGTGATCCTAAGGGAAACATTGTTGATCATCGGCTCATTGAAAAGTTCATTAAAATTATTTTTGAATCGCATTCTGGATACCTCCAGATAATTACTGGTTGCATTTCTGTAAAGCAAAGTCAACTGACTGCCCGGCGCAAACCACCACGAATAACGCAGATCTACGTTCCAGGAGTTGTAGGTCGTGGCTAGATTTGGGTTATAAGTCATATTATTTTCCAAGCTGCCGTCATCATTCAGACTGTAAAATTTTTTGTATGTGACATCGGAAAAATAATGACGGAAAGCGAGAGACAAAGACATCTTCTCATTGAAGGTGTATTGTCCTGTCACTGCATTCTCATAAGTATTCCGCTGGCGTTTCCCCATATAGATCTGACCGTTTTCTTTCCCTGCAAAACCCACTTCATTATTGCTGAAAACCGGGTTGAATTTCCAAATGAGATTCAGTTTGTCAGAAGCTCTGTAACGCAGATACAGCGACGGAATTACTTTGTTTCTGCCTTTCTCATCATAAGCGTAATAGTCGATATTGATATTGTACTGAAGCTTTTTTCGACTGTCACTCTCAAACCAAAGCCAACTGTCAAAATACCCGGGCACTTTCAAATACCGCCCGAAAGTCCTGGGTTCATAGATATCATTCTCGCCAAGGGGCGTGAACTCTACACCACCCCCAAAATTCTCAAAATTCTTGGTCGTAAACTGGTTGTTATGATTGAATCTCAATGTGCTGTACAGAAACGGCTCCAGACGGTGGTCATAATTAAGATTAAAATTTAGAAAGATATTATTAAAGTTCTTGGTAGGCTGCAAAATCCGGTAACCATACCAGGTAGAATAGGACGCATAATTGGTCTTTGTCGAGAATCCAAGATCATTGATATCCCAGTTTTTGTCGACATAATTCCCGACGATCTCGAAACGGTTTTTACCTGAATATTTTCCGATGCCCAGGTTACCTCTGTTTCCAAATTTGGTATCCCCATCTCTTACCCAACTCCCTTTGAAGTTCCCGAAGTAATTGTAAGTATTCTTCTTATTGGCGATGTTCCAAAGTAATCCTGTAGCATTAGCATCACGGAAATCCCCCATTCTCAAAGTACTGGTATTGACAAAGGTGACAGATGAATTCCCGCCAAACCTCTGATCGAAAACCAAAACATTATAGTTGGTCCACGGCTCCACGGTTTCTTTTCTGGTCGTGCCGGTTTCCGTATTTTGGATCGTGGCTTCCATTTTTTCTGTGACACCATTGAAGATCCCTATTCCCAAACCTTTCTTTGTTCTTCCAGAAATTTTAAAAGCGTTGAATAATTTCACTCTTCCAGGATATTCTCTGACGGTTTCATTTTCAGAAACCGTTGGATAAAGCGATGGTTCGCCACCTACTCTTCTGGAATAGAACATATCGCCCTTACTGAAGAGTTCTGTACCTTCCATAAAAAAAGATCGCTGTTCCGAAAACTGCTGTTCAAATGGGCTTAAATTTAAAATTGAATTATCAAAATTGGCCTGACCGAAATCCGGAACCAAGGTCATATCGAAGGTAAACGCATCATTGATGCCATATTTAAGATCCATTCCGCCGTTGACATTCATTTCGGTTTTGCCATCAAAACTGTTGACATACGTCGAGAAATAAGGAGTGAAAGAAAGTCTTGTTGGTGTTTTTATCTCCGTCACACCGCTCAGAACGCCATCGTACAAAGTATAATTTCCTTTTTGATTGTCAACGTGGTTCCAGTCGTACATCGTGTTGGTTCTTTTGATCTTTCTGATCATATTAAGACCAAATTCCTGTCTGTCTTTTTTAGGAAAACGAAGTTCAAAAAACGGAATTTTAATCTCCACTGCCCAACCTTTGTCATTAATCTTCACTGCGCTGTACCAGACAGCATTCCAGGACATATCTTCATTTTCAGTCGTCAGTTTTCCATCCACCTGAACGCCCGCAGCGGTTACTATAAATTCCAAGCTCTGCTGATGATCATTATAACCATTGATGATGATCCCGAAAAAATCGTCATTGGCAATGTTGTCCCGCTCTGTGAGTTCCTTTAGAATTTTTGAAGGATCCGGATCATACATCTGTGCTGCAATATACAATCCGGTATCGTCGTAGAGCAACTTCACTTCGGTCTTCAGGCTGTCGGCCTGTGGTTTTCCGTTGTTGGGCTGGCGTTCTACAAAGTTGGTTGCAACGGGAATGTTTTTCCAGATCTCATCATCCAGGATTCCGTCTATTTTCAGTGCCTGTTCCTTTTTGACTGCCTGGATATTTTTCCGCGTAATACTATCAGAAGCGGTCGTTTTCTGGGCAGAAACCTGTCCAAAACATAGGAGTAAAACAAGAATGCAAAAGTTCGTTTTCATAGTAAAGCTTATTCCTGAGATTAGACAAATCACAGAACAACTCTGTTACATCAAAACAAAAAAAATCAGACAAAAGCCTGATTTTCAATTTAATATAATTTAATATCCAAAATATACCTGGTACATTTTACAACTACTTTTTACAATTTTAAGGTTTGTAACCGTCTTTCAAAGTCACTGTTCTGTTGAACACCAAAGTCTCGTCAGAAGAGTCTCTGTCTTTTTTGTAATAACCAATTCTCTGGAACTGGAAGTGGTCTTCCAAAGTGGCTTCCTTCAGACTTGGCTCAGCAAATCCGTGAGTCACTCTCAGAGATTGAGGATTGATGAACTGTACAAAATCCACTTCTTTTTCCGCATCGGGCTGTTCCGTTGTGAACAGTCTTTCATAAGTTCTGATCTCGATTGGTAAAGCGTGTTTTGCAGAAACCCAATGCAACGTTCCTTTCACTTTTCTAAGACTCGCCTCTGTTCCGCTTCCCGATCTTGAATCTTCATCATAGGTGGCATAGATGGTCGTGATCTCGCCATTGGCATCCTTCTCAACACGTTCTGCTTTGATGATATATCCAGCTTTCAGCCTTACTTCTCCATCCAGTTTCAGACGGAAGAATTTTTTGTCTGCTTCTTCTTTAAAATCCTCTCTTTCAATATAGATTTCTCTGGAAAAAGGCACCTGTCTTGTTCCTGCATTGTCGTCCTCAGGGTTATTTTCCGTTTCCAACCATTCCTCTTTATCTTCGGGATAATTTTCGATGATCAGTTTTACTGGATTCACAACCGCCATTACACGTGTCGCCACTCTGTTAAGATCTTCTCTTACACAGAATTCCAATAACTGGATATCAATCAGATTCTCTCTTTTTGCAACACCTACTTTTTCAATGAAGTTTTTGATGGCAGTTGGTGTATAACCTTTTCTGCGCAGTCCGGAAATAGTCGGCATCCTGGGATCATCCCAGCCAGTAGTGATATTTTCCTGAACCAGTCTTTGCAGCTTTCTTTTGGAAGTCACCATATAGGAAACGTTCATCCTGGCAAATTCTCTCTGCTTTGGTGCCACGCTTTCTTTATCATAGACCTGATCCAGATACCATTCGTACAACGGACGGTGATTTTCGAATTCTAATGAACATAAAGAGTGCGAGATCTGTTCAATATAATCAGATTCTCCGTGCGCCCAATCGTACATTGGATAGATCTTCCATTTCTCACCCGTTCTGTGATGCGGTTTTTTCAGGATTCTGTACATCACAGGATCTCGCATATTCATATTCGGGGAAGCCATATCGATCTTTGCACGCAGACTCATCGCACCTTCTTCGAATTCTCCGTTTTTCATTTTCTCAAAAAGTGCCAGACTTTCTTCGGTAGGACGCTGACGGAAAGGCGAATCTACACCTTCCTCAAACGGATTTTTCCTCTGGGCCGTGATGTCTTCAGAAGATTGCTCATCCACATAAGCTTTGCCTTGTTTGATAAGTTCTACAGCCCAATTATAAAGCTGCTCAAAATAATCTGAGGTGTATAATTCCTGGTCGTATTTGAAACCCAGCCAATCGATGTCCGCTTTGATAGAATCTACAAATTCCTGCTCTTCTTTTGCGGGATTGGTATCATCAAAACGCAGGTTCACAGGCGCATTGTATTTTTGCCCCAAACCAAAGTTGATACAGATGGCCTTTGTATGACCAATGTGAAGATACCCGTTAGGCTCGGGTGGAAATCTGAAACGGAGCTTGGACGATTCCAAGCCACTTTCCAAATCATCTTCTATAATTTGCTCTATAAAATTGAGTGATTTTTTTTCTTCTTCTTCCATAATCTGAACGTGAAGTGCAAATTTAACTTAATTTCCTCAAAAAATAAAACGAATATCGTCTATAAAATTAGATGGTTTTCAATATAAAAAAAGCTTCCGTAAACCCCGTTTATTAGCTTTTAAATGTTAAATTTGTGTGAACTTTAAACATTTGGTCATATAGAGTTCATTTTTTTTTAATTTTGACATATTAATAAATCGAAATGAATCGTAAAAAAATCCTTTTAATTGATGATGAACAGGACATCCTGGAGATCATCTCTTATAATTTGGAAAAAGAAGGCTATCAGGTTTTCACCGCTGGTAACGGAAATGAAGGAATCGCAAAAGCAAAAGAGATTTTGCCGGATTTAATTTTATTGGACGTTATGATGCCCGAAAAAGACGGCATCGAAACCTGTCAGGATCTTCGCAAGATCAAAGAATTACAAAAAACCTTAATTGTATTTTTATCCGCAAGAAGCGAGGAATTTTCTCAATTAGCTGGCTATCAAGCCGGAGCCAATGATTACATTGTCAAATTGATCAAACCAAAAGTTCTGATCTCAAAAGTAGCCGCGCTGCTGCAGCTGGGTGCTAATTCTCAGGAAAACTCCAATTACATCGAGATCGGTGATCTGATCATTGATAAAGACAACTTCAAAGTGTCCAAAGCGAAAGAAGAATTTTTGCTTCCTAAGAAAGAATTTGATCTGCTTTATCTATTGGCTTCCAACACAGAGAAGGTCTTCAAAAGAGAAGAGATTCTTGAAAGAGTTTGGGGAAATGACGTGATCGTAGGCGAGAGAACGATTGATGTTCACATTAGGAGATTACGGGAAAAGCTGGGAATCAACACCATCCAGACCCTCAAAGGAATAGGTTATAAATTAGTAGTTTAAGATTTTCTTTTTAGAAAATCTTTTTTTTGAAATGAGATTTAGAAATTCGATCAAAATCAACTGGATATCGGCAGCCGCATCATTTTTACTGGTGGCTGTGGTTGGCGTTGTGGTTTTACTTTTTGAGTTTTACACGGACGACATTTACTTCAAAACCAGAGATTTCAATCTATTTCTGGCGTTTACCCTTTGGTTTCTGTTTGTTCTCAATTATTTCGTTCTGGAATTTCTGTTCAGTTTCTACAGCAAAAATCAGATCAGAAGAATCACGAATATATTGCCGGAAGACATCATCCACGATTACGATACCGATCTTGGCTTCAAAGAACTGGGTGAAAAGATGCACGAGATGAACCAGCGAAACGCTGAAATGGATCTGATGAAGGAAATGGAAGATTACCGTAAAGAATACATCGGCAACGTCTCCCACGAGCTGAAAACGCCACTGTTCTCTATCCAGGGTTACATAGAAACATTGCGCGATGGCGGTGTAGAAGATCTTAATATCCGGGACAAGTATCTCCAGCGGATAGACAGCTCTGTTGAGCGGTTGCTGAACATTGTGAAAGATCTGGATATGATCAACCGTTTCGAATCCGGACAGATCAATTTGAAGTACAGTACTTTTGACATCAATCATTTGGTCCAGGAGATATTTGACCTCCTGGAGATGGAAGCAGAAAGACAATCTATGACGATGCAGCTGCAGACCACCCAATCCCAATTGTTTGTGTTTGCAGACAAACAGAAGATCTCACAGGTCCTGATCAACCTAATTTCAAATGCTGTGAAATATGCCAACCGGGAAGAAGCACAGATCATCGTTTCTACGAGAGAAGGCACCAAGAGCATTCATATCTCCGTAGAAGACAACGGAATGGGCATCAAACCTGAAAATCTGCCAAGGATATTCGAACGTTTTTACCGTGTAGAATCCAGCCGGAACAGAAAAGAAGGTGGATCTGGTCTGGGTCTTGCCATCGTAAAACACATTATGGAAGCCCATAAACAGATGATCAGCGTGGAAAGTGTTTATCTTTCGGGAACCAAATTCAAGTTCAAACTGGGGAAAGCTGCTATAGAAAAAATCAAAAGAAACAGGGCCAATTTTAGCGAATAATCTGCAGTTTCAAAAACGCTGAATTTATAAAAAACTTTTTTGAAAAAAAATTTACTAGAAATTTTTATGGAATTTCATTTGTTTTATATTTGCATCATTAATCAAGCTAATAAAGTTAAAGTAAAACAACAATGGTTTATAAGATAAGAGTAATTCTAGACGCCAAAGAGACGATCTTCCGAGACGTAGAGGTCAAAGGGAAACAAACACTTTGGAATCTGCATCTGGGCATCAAAAGCGCCTTCAATTTACCTGGTGAAGAGTTGTCTTCTTTTTATTTTTCAGATGATGAATGGAATGAAGGCCGTGCGATTCCTTTGGAAGATATGAGTGATGACGGCGATGGTGAGATCATGTCTGACATCTATCTGCCGGAAGGTTTCCCTGCAGTGGGCGAGAAAATGAGATTCCAGTATGGTTTCATAGAGCTTTGGGACTTTTTCTGTGAACTTTTGGAGATCATAGATGAGAAACCGGCAGTTAATTACCCCATCACGGTTTACAGATTTGGGAACGTGCCTTTGAAAGCGCCAAGCAAAACAGGAACGAAGAACGGGAAAAGCAAAAATTCTGCATTACCGTTTATGGATGATGATTTTGGAGACTTCGAATCTGAGTTCAAAGCGACAAGCTTTGCTGATGAAGATGATGACTACAATGATGATGAGGAAGAAGATGGTTACAACGATGTCTTCGAAGAAGATGACGAAGATTAAGAATCTTTTCTAAACATATCAAAAGCCCGGGTTTTTTCTCGGGCTTTTTTGTATCCTGTATTCTCCATCACTCTTGATTGTAAAATATCTACTACTCTATTTATTTTTCTTGATATGTAATCGCTTTACTTATTTCAATTGGATTGTTATTTTTTAAAAGTCGATTTCGGACATCTTTTGAAATAGTGTTTAGTTCTTCTGCTTTTGTATATTTTTTCCCATAATATTCAAAATTTTTTATTTCACCGTTTCGTAATCTTTGTTTGGTAGAATAATAGGGATCATTGTAATACTGTAAAGCTTTTTCTACATATTTTTTTTCTGTAGTAAGGATTGGACTGCTTCCGTATCTTACTTCCAAAATATTAGATGTATCGTAAGTTTCTGATAAATTCTGACTTCTAAGCAATGTGAATTTATATTGCCCTTTTGTATCTTGGATTTCTAAAATTAATCCCGGTAAGCCTTTGAATTTGTAAGGTCCTTCATTAAAAGGAATTTCTCTGGTGAACCAGGCAGTCCATTCGCGTCCTCCAAAACTTGCACTCGCTTTTTGAACATCAAATGTTTGTACTTTCCCCGTCTCCTGCTCTAACTTCCAATCTATCTTATCTACCGTGGTATATTTGTAAAAATCAAATCCTACGGCTACAAAATTCAAGTTTTCAAACGAGTTAATTTTTCTTGTCACAGGTACTTGCTTTGTCCAGCTCACATTCTGCGAATTAGTAGTCTTATTAATAGAATCCTTCTCCAGGAAATGATAGTCGTAGTATTTTACATTTTCTGGATTAATATCTAACACCATTATCCTTTTTTCAGGCTCGGTCTGTAATGAATCTGATTTGTAATCAAGTCTGTAAAAAAAACGATGTGTTTGACCATCCATTAAACTGATAGTCAAAATACTTATGATGTAGAAAATCCCTTTCATTCTTGATTTATTGCTTTATACATTTCAAAAGTATAAAAATCACTAATTACCTAAAAACTTTGAGAGGCCTATTTTAATTTATCTTTTCAAATTTTATCAAATACGGCAAAGTGAATTTTTCTAAAACACATTGGAAACCAAAGGAAAAACTGGACTTTTTTATTCATTAAACCAAATGATAAGATTATTTCTAAACAAAACCGCCTCCTTAGTGAAGAACTTACAAACACTTCCCACCATCTCTCCTATCCTTATTCTTCATCAGTACATCAAAACTCTTCTGCAAGTCCGCAACCGAACAATTCTTCATCTCTTTATTCGGAACATTTTCGGATTTTGGATTATCTGGAGAATTGGATTTCAAAGTATATTTTTTTTCAAGACACTGGACAGATTGATCGTTTACAATGTAGTAGCGTTGCTCGGTTACATCATCTTTTGTGATAGGTTTTTCTGGTGTACCGCCATCAAAGCTCCAGACTGTATCATCTTTGAAGATAAAATACGGCTTTCCTTCATTAATGAAATAACTCTCCGTCGAAGAGAAATGACTGTCTGCCTGGAAATGCCTGACCACCTTCAATTGTCCTTTTTCAGAAAAATAAACCACATTTCCCGAGATCTCGTTACACTCATAGTTGAAGCCAGCAGAATCCAGCTTTTTCGCCGTCAATTGGGAATTCACCTTGCTGTATTCCTGTTTGATGCCATTTACAGAACTCAAATCCTTCTCAAGACTCAGGGAGTGTGTCTTTACTTTGGAAGTGATGGCGTCAGAAGAATTGGAAACTTTCTCATCTATTCCTTTTTTGCAGGAAAAGATCAGAAGCACAGCGGACACTAAAATTGCTTTTTTCATAGGAATATTGTTTAGGTTGCAGATGAACAAGCAAAAAATGTGCAAGCAAGCTCCAAAACAAAAAATGCCTGCATTGCTGCAGACATTTTTCACTAACTAAAACTAAACTTAAAATTCAAATATTTTCTTAAGGATTCCCATACATATTGGATTCGCCACCGTCGATAGCAATCACCTGTCCGGAAACATAACCATTTTCGTCACTCAACAGATACGCTACAAGATTTCCGACATCTTTCGGATCTCCCAGTTTTCTCGTCGGGTTGTGGGACGCATATTCTGCTTCAGCCGCTTTCGGATCACTTGGATTCACCTGGTTAAAGGCTTCTGCAACCATCGGTGTCAGAATTGCTCCCGGCGCAATGGCGTTGGTCAGGATATTATATTTACCATATTCCAAAGCCGCATTTTTGGTCATCCCTGCTACTGCGTGTTTTGTTGCCACATATGCCGTCTGATTCAGCACACCACGGATGCCGCCTACAGACGCTACATTTACGATTCTTCCGCCGCCATTTTTCTGAAGCTCCGGGATGATGTATTTCATACCGTAATAAACGCCCAAAAGATTGATATCAATGACCTTCTTGAAAACGTCGATATCATAATCTACAAGCGATGCCTGTTTCCCCTCAATACCAGCATTATTATATAAGCCATCTACCTTCCCGAATTTCTTCACGGTTTCATCTACATAATTTTTCACCTGTTCCTCTACAGAAACATCCGCTTTCACCGTTAAGAATTGACTTTCCGGATATTTTGACTGGAGTTCTGATTTTGCTTTTTCAAGTGCCTCCTCATTATAATCTACCAACGTGATGTCTGCACCTTTTGACGCAAGAGACTCTGCCGCAGCAAGACCTAATCCCATTGCTGCACCTGTAACTATGATTGTTTTTCCTTTAAAATTTGACATGATTTTGTATTAATGTTTCATTGCTTCATTATACAACAATGATACCTTTTCATTTTAATTTGTATTAAAGTTTTCCTAAAATTTCAATAATTATTTCAAACCTTCTAATTCACAAGTGAAACCTCAATGATCTTTGAGCCCGATAAAAATCACACATAATGATCGCAAATTCCAATGGCTAAAAAGATTAATAGACCGGAACGGTAACAGGAAAACACAAACTCTAAAGAAAGAAATATCCTTCCTGCAAATGGAACAATCGTTTCCACAAAAAGAATGATGCCTCCTGTGGAAAGAACTATTGCTACTGCGAAAAGAATTATTACTGCTGCAGGTAGAATTACATCTTCCACAAAAAGAATTATTGCCACTGCAAAAACAATTATTGCCACTGCAAAAAGAATTACTGCTCCTGCAAAAAGAATTATTGCTCCTTCGAAAAGAATTATTATTCCTTCGAAAAGAATTACTGCTCCTGCCAAAAGATCCTCGAGCGTAATCAAAGGGAATATTTATCAAACATTAACAAACCCATATTTTTTGGGCTTTCTTATTTTTATTACATTTACAAAATAGACCAAAAGAATTCACAACCTCAAGAGAAACTAAAATGAAAAAGCTGATTCTTATTCCCGCGCTCGCCGCCTTATTATTATCCTGTAAAACCCAGAATCAAACTATGGAAAACCCACAAGATTGGAAACGAACCACGAATATATATGAAGTCAACGTCCGACAGTACACCAAAGAAGGCACTTTCGCAGCGTTCGAAAAAGAACTGCCGAGACTGAAAAAAATGGGCGTGAAAACACTTTGGTTTATGCCAATCACTCCAATTGCGCAGCTCAACAAGAAAGGAAGTTTGGGCAGCCAGTACGCTGCTTATGATTATACGACCATCAATCCTGAGTTCGGAACTTTGGAAAACTTCAAACATCTGGTGGATGAGGCTCACAAAATGGGTTTCAAAGTCATCATCGACTGGGTAGCGAATCACACTGGCTGGGACCACGTCTGGACCAAATCTCATCCGGAATATTACCTGAAAGACGCCGACGGCAGTTTCCACAAAGCCAGCGGAATGGATGACATCATAGAACTGGACTACTCCAATAAAGAAATGCGCCTGGCCATGATAGATGCGATGAAGTACTGGGTAACAGAAACCAATATCGACGGCTTCCGCTGTGACCTTGCAAGCTGGGTAGAAGTAGACTTCTGGCAGCAGGCAAGACCTGAAGTAGAAAAACTGAAACCTCTTTTCTTCCTGGGAGAATTTGATGAGTTGGAAGCACCTGAATATGGAAAGGTTTTCGACGCCAGTTACAGCTGGAAATGGATGCACCTTTCTCAGGATTTTTATCAGAAACACCTGCCACTTTCTGACCTGAAGAATCTCCTGGAACAATATTCCAAAATAGGCGATAACTCTATGAGAGCTTGGTTTACCAGCAACCACGATGAAAACTCCTGGAACGGAACCGAATATGAAAAGTACGGCGATTTCGCACCAGCACTGGCCGTTTTTTCTGCGACCTGGAATGGCGTTCCTTTACTTTACAACGGCCAGGAATTGCCGATGAAAACCAAACGACTGGAGTTCTTCGAAAAAGATCCTATTCCGTGGACAGGCAAATATGACCTGGAAGACTTTTATAAAACATTATTTGCTTTAAAATCAGAAAACCCGGCGCTGAGAGGCGGCGATCCTGCAGTGACAACATTTTGGATCAACACAACAGCGAATGACAAGATCCTGGCATATCTCAGAAAAAACGGTGACCGTGAGGTTCTGGTGATTCTCAATACGACAAAAGATCCTGTGAACTTCAAGTTAGAAGATGACAACTCGGTGGGAAGCTTCAAAAATGTGTTCACAAAAAACAAAGCTGAATTGATCAAAGGTTCTGATGTGAATCTGGAAGCTTTCGGATATTTGGTTTACGAAAAATAGAGTTTGCAGACTTGCAGATATTAGACCGATAGATGATAGATTTTTTCATCTGTGTCTAAATCATAAAAAGCCCTTTCAGTTGGTAACTGAAAGGGCTTTTATTTTGTATTGGGTGGCTAAACGTCCTGTCTGGAACTGAATTGCCGCAGCCCGGCTTGAACGGAGCTCTTTTTCTTTTGTTGCCTGAGCGCAGTCGAAGGCAAAAAAAAGAAAAAAGCGGGAGTGGAAGACGGAAAAGCTGCCCAAATCATTTTAACATTAATAAGCCGCGGTAAAACGCTGTCTCACGAAGTTATTTTGCTCCAACTCGTCTACCAAAGCCACCGCAACGTCTTCTACAGATAGGATGCTTCTGCCTTCTTCATTGAAAACCGGATGTTCCAAAGCTGTTCTGTATGTTCCTTTTCTCACGCCTGCTGTTCCTGGATGCATCTCGATGGCCGGAGAGAAGAAGGTCCAATCCAAAGTTTCATTCTTCTTGATTTCGTTCAGATAATCTCTCGCTGCTGTCGCGCCTGGTTTGATATCAGCAGGGAAATCTGGCCCGTCTACCAACTGGTTGCCGTCTATGAAAAGACTGCCTGCACCACCTACGGTGATGAATCTCTTCACGCCTGACTCCTCCACTGCTTTCTCGATGTTCTTGCTACCGTTCAGAAAGTCGTTGTAAAGATTCGGATTCGTCCAGCCTGCGTTGAAAGTGTTGATTACTGCGTCGTTTCCTGCAAGAAACTGCGCCAGTTCTTCTACATTGTTCACATCTGCGCTGATGGCATTTACCTTATCCTTCACCTCTACTTTTGAGCTGTCTCTTGCGATGGCAGTCACTGCGTAACCTCTGTTTGCTAATTCGTTTACGACTTGTTTTCCTACGAAGCCTGTTGCTCCGATTACTGCTACTTTTTGCATCTGTTTAAATTTTATGTTAATTGTAATATAATTTGTTACATTTTTAATCAAATTTTTTTTAATCGAATTGACTGGTAAAATCTGATAACTTTTTGTTGCTCAAAAACTGCAGAACCAAACCGTCAGTTTCTGAGAACAGGAGATTCAGGTTTTTGTTGATATCTTTGCCAACAGCACACAGAGGATTCGGTTTTTGATTTTTCTTTCCGAGTATTTCTGCACTTTTTATGGCTTCATAGATCTCTGCAACATTGATATCTTCTGCATTTTTGCTGATCCTCACGCCGCCGTCTTTACCTTGCCGGCTTTCTACGAGGGCTGCTTTTTTCAGATTACCCAATTCTTTCCGAACGATCACAGGATTTACGTTAATACTTCCGGCGATCCAGTCAGACGTCAGCCATTCCTGCGGATCTTTCGCAAGGAGGGTCATAATATGGATGGCGGTTGCAAATCTTGTGTTGCTCATAATGGTGCAAAGTTATAAATTATTTTAATTGTAACAAAATCAATTACAGTTAAATTTTTCTTAATTGTAATTATAGCTTACTTTGTCTCAATTTCTACAATTCTCTTTCCTACTTCTCCAAAGTATTGATTCAAAATAGATTCATATACTTTGTAGCCATCATCCACATTGGTAAAGATCACCAAACCTTGTTTGGTTTTGGGCAAAATAATGATAATCGTATTCACGCCCTTGTCGGAACCGCCGTGAGACAAAGCGATCTCATTATTTCCCAAGTCATAGATCTCAAAACCAAGTCCGAAAAATTTGTTCTTTCTGGTTTGTACCTGCTTCGTTTTCAAATCTTCAAAAACTTTTGAAGAAAGTAAATCATTATTCATGACAGCAACTAAAAACTTACTGTAATCTTCTACAGAAGTTACCAGATCATCTGCTGCGCTTGCTGTTTTATTCTTTACTATATCGTAAGATTGTCCATTTTTACCGTAGCCAATGACTATTCTAGTGGCCTCTTTTTTCTCATTCCAGATGTAATTTGTATCGTTCATACCCATTGGCTGGAAAATATGTTCCTTCGCTAACTGTTCTATATTTTTATGAAATTTGATCTCAATTGCTTTTCGCAGATATTCAAAACCTTCGCCGGAATACTGGTATTTGGTTCCTGGCTCGAATTCAAATTTTAGTTTATTGTCATTATTCACCGACCTCCAATTCGGGAAACCTGTCTGATGGCTTAATACCAATCGCGTGGTCAACTTTCTATTTCGAGGATCATTTGCAACATCGGGATCTGTAAAGTAGTTGTAAAGCGGTTCGTCCAGATCCCATTTCCCTAGGCTTACCAAACGTAAAATGGTCATTGCGGTTACAGGTTTTGTCAGAGATGCAACATTGAAAAGACTGTTATACGGTGCTATCCTTTTCCCGTCTAACGTGCCATAAATTTTTATCTGTGTTATTTTTCCATCTTGGATCACACCCAACCCCAAAGTAGGTATATTGTTATCTCTTAGCACTTTATCGATATTGTCCGTCATTTCGGTTCTGTTCGGTTCGCCGTGATCATAGCTCAGGATATCACTCATCCACCACTTTCCGTCATTCTTGGTCCAGACTGTCGTGAATTTGGCTTGCCCACCTAATACTTCGGCTTTATCCTTTTCCCGAATATAAAATTGGTGATCACCGGTTTGGATGGCGCCGTAGAGCTCGCCATCTTTGTACAAAGGAAAAACCTCCAGACTGTTCTCTATCACTTTACGGATGGGTTTTTGGTTTGGATTGGAACAGATATTTTGTTTGGTTCTCTCCAGGAATATTTTTTTATCCTGAAAACCACCTTTGTCGTGGTAAAACTTCAGATCATCAGCAACCGTTTTTTCCATGTAAACCATATCACAGCCATTGAATCCTCTCTCGAAGAAAAGGCTGTCCTGTTTTTTCAGTTCAAGAAATAAGGCTGAATTTTTATCAATCTGGGCTTTCAGACTACCGATGAAGAGGAAGAGAATAAGCAGGCTTGAGCAGAATTTTTTTGTCATTGGTTCTTTTTTGACAAAGATTCTGACTTTATCAAATTTAATTCAAAAAATAAGCCCGACAAAAACCCGACAAGCGCCCGACAATTTTATATAACACTGAAATTCAGCTTATAATGAAGGCTGCCATCCTTATCGATTTGGTAAGCATTTCTTAGAATAACATAAACATTAGCCAATACCAAAAGTACCATTGTCATCATAACGGATGTTTTCCCGAGTTTTAGTAAAATGACAATCATCAAGATGATCGGTAATATGACCGCTAAAATGATCTGGAGAGAAATGATCTGCTTCACGATTGGCGATCTCTCTTTTGTAAAATACATTAACAATACGGGAGGCAAAAAATTAGCGACAGGAAACCAGCACAAAGGAAGTGAAGAAAGGTTGATGATCTTGATCAAAGTATGATTGATTAATTCATGATATTCTATTGGCAGAATTGGTTCTTCAGTTTTGATTTCTTCTCTCGCAATACTGGAAACTGACAAATCTTTTTCTGAGATATCAAGGGCTGATGCTAAGGTTTTCAAAGTATAACCTTTGGGTGCTGTTCCGGCTTCGATGCGTTGGATGGTTCGCACAGAAAGTCCTGACTTTTCTGCCAATTCTTCCTGCGTGAGATTCTTTTCTTCCCTTATTTTTTTTAATTCCGACATTGGTAAAGCTAACAGAAGCAAATTTAATATTTCATTTTATGAAGTATAAAAAAACCTTTCTAAAAAAAGAAAGGTTAACTGTTTATTTCATATTAAGCACTTTGTCCACAACATACACTGTGTTTCCGCGCCAAGGCAAAGTCCCGTGGTATTCTTTGTAGTGCAGGTCAAAATATTTTCCGCTGTTCAGTTCCAATTGCTTGAATACTGAATCATTTTCTATGGAAAATTCAAATTGATTACTGCCAATTGGCGCGCCCGGTTTTGCCGCTCCAAATCCTTCCTGAATCAACTTGCCTTCGTAAGTTTTGAAGACGTTTCCTTTGTTTACAGCATAATTGAGATATCCGGATTTGACGCCTTCTCCAAACACAAAGTAATACTTCCACCAGACAAAAACGCCCAGAAATAAGAAAATTACAGCCAAGGTCATCCAAAGATATTTCATATGATGTATGTTAAGTAATCAAAGTTAATTATTTTTTTGATATCGCTCTGGAAATCACAATCTTTTGAATTTCAGAAGTTCCTTCGTAGATCTGAGTGATTTTGGCATCACGCATCATTCTCTCCACGTGGTATTCTTTTACATAACCGTAACCACCGTGGATCTGCACTGCTTCTATTGTTGTATCCATCGCTACCTGAGACGCATATAATTTTGCCATTGCTCCACTTTCTGAGATATCTTTGCCTTCGTCTTTTTCAGCTGCCGCTTTGTAAACCAGCATTCTCGCCGCCATAATACCCACGTGCATATCGGCTAATTTGAAAGCAATTGCCTGGTGGTTGATGATCTCTGTCCCGAAAGATTTTCTTTCCTTGGCATATTTAAGAGACAATTCGTAAGCACCGGAAGCGATGCCTAGAGCCTGAGAAGCAATCCCAATTCTGCCACCGTTCAGGACAGCCATCGCAAATGCAAATCCAAATCCATCCTCTCCTATTCTGTTTTCCTTAGGTACTTTCACGTCTGTGAACATCAAGGAATGGGTATCACTTCCTCTGATTCCCAACTTATCTTCTTTTTTTCCTACCTGGAAACCTTCCCAACTTCTTTCTACAATGAATGCGTTGATTCCTTTGTGTTTTTTCTCCGGATGGGTCTGGGCAATCACCACATAGTAAGTGGCGTTTCCACCGTTTGTGATCCAGTTTTTGGTTCCGTTTAACAAGTAGTAATCACCTTTGTCTTCAGCAGTCGTTGATTGTGATGTGGCATCAGATCCTGCTTCTGGCTCTGACAATGCAAAAGCACCTATTACCTCACCACTTGCAAGCGGTTTCAGATATTTCATTTTTTGCTCTTCACTGGCAAATTTTTCTATCCCAGCGCAAACCAAAGAGTTATTAACTGACATTACCACGGCAGCTGATGCATCTATTTTGGCGATTTCTTCCATTGCAAGAACGTAAGAAATGCTGTCCAGACCGGCACCTCCGTATTTTGGGTCTACCATCATCCCCAAAAACCCCATCTCGCCCATTTTTTTTACGGCATCGTAAGGAAATTTCTGTTCATTATCTCTTTCGATAACCCCTTGCAAAAGTTCTGCATGTGCAAAATCTCTTGCGGCCTGTTGAATCATTTGCTGTTCTTCTGTAAGATTGAAATCCATAAGTTTTTTATTATATTTTTCGTTCGTAAATATAAACTTTTTGCCAAAAAATCAAAGAAAAATGCGGCATTTTGTTATCTGAGAAAAAAAAATTATATTTACGATAATGTAAATTTAATTTTAACCCGATATTAACAAACACAATTTATGAACGTTAAAAGAATATTTGACTTTTCTGCATTAGCATTAGAAAAATTCCCGAATGAAGACTGTCTTGTTACCAAAAAAAATGGGAAATGGGTTAAAACTTCTACGATGGAATTCGTGAATCAAGGGAACAAAATCTCTCGCGGACTTTTGAAATTAGGGATCAAGCCAGGTGACAAAATTGGTCTCGTCACCTCTAATAACAGAACAGAATGGGCAGTGATGGATCTGGGTATTTCCCAGATTGGTGTTGTAACAGTTCCTGTTTACCCAACAATTTCTGAGGAAGATTATATTTACATCTTCAACAATTCTGAAATCAAATACTGTTTTGTTTCGGATAAAGACCTGTATAAAAAACTGACAAATGCAAAAGCCGAAATCCCCTCTTTGGTAGGTGTTTTTACTTTTGATGATATCGATGGCGCTCCCAACTGGAATGAGATCCTGGATCTAGGTGAAAATGACCTGACACAAGAAGAAGTAGACGATCTTGCAAGGGCTATCAATCCCGAAGACATTGCGACCATCATCTATACTTCCGGAACCACAGGAAAACCAAAAGGCGTTCCGCTGACCCATAACAACCTTGTAGCCAACGTCACGGCAAGCACACCGAGAATACCGAAAGATAAAAGTCTGGATTATAAAGAACTGAAAGCACTCAGTTTTCTTCCGATCTGTCACGTTTTTGAAAGAATGATCTTTTATCTGTACTTAAGTAACGGAATTTCTATCTACTTCGCTGAAAGTATAGAGAAGATAGGAGAAAATGTAAAAGAAGTGAAACCGCATTATATGACGGTGGTTCCGAGATTGATAGAAAAAGTTTACGATTCTATCTATAATAAAGGAACTGCTGCAGGCGGACTGAAATCAAAGATATTCCTCTGGTCTGTAGGCATTGCCGAAAAATATGAGATTGAAAAACCCAAATCTTTGATGCATACCATTGCAGATAAATTGGTTTTCAAAAAATGGAGAGAAGGCCTGGGCGGAAATCTCATCACGCTTGTTTCCGGATCTGCCGCTTTATCAAAACGATTAAATGTCATGTTCCACGCCGCCGGGATCCCGATCTTGGAAGGTTATGGATTGACGGAAACTTCGCCGGTCATTTCTGTCAACAGTTTTGGTAATGTCAAAGCGGGATCTGTTGGAATCCCTCTTGAAAATGTCACTGTAAGAATTGAATCCGACGGCGAAATAGTGGTAAAAGGACCATCTGTTTTCGAAGGTTATTATCAGGACGAAGAAAAAACGAAGGAAGCTTTCACAAGTGACGGTTATTTTAAAACTGGAGATATTGGAATGATAGATGAAGATCATTTCCTCTTCATCACAGATAGAAAAAAAGAAATGTTTAAAACTTCGGGAGGGAAATTCGTTGCCCCTCAAGTCATCGAAAATCTGGCAAAAGCTTCCAAATTCATTGAACAGATAATGGTGGTTGGCGATGGTGAAAAAATGCCTTGCGCGCTGGTTCAGCCTGACTTTAATTACGCCAAAAACTGGGCAGAGCTTCATCACGTTAAGATATCAGATTCTCATAAAGAAATCGCTGCAAATCCTGCGGTGAAGTCCAGAATCGAAAAAGAGATAGAAAATATAAACCAACATCTTGGTAAATGGGAACAGATTAAAAAAATTGAATTGACCCCAAAAGTCTGGTCCATAGATGACGGACTTCTAACGCCAACGCTGAAACTGAAACGAAAAGCGATCAAAGCAGAATTCCAAGATCTCTATGACAGAATGTACAAATAAAACCAAAGCTATCCAATGGATAGCTTTTTTTATAGAATTATTAACAGCATCAACCTTAAGTTTTATTTATATTTGCTTTGAACGTAAGTTAAAAAACTATGGAAGTAAAAAGGATTTTCGACATTCCTTACTATTCGAAAAAAAAATACACGAAGGACGATTATCTATGTGATAAGAGAAATGGGAAATGGGAAAAAGTATCCACAGATCAATATATTGATATCACCAATCAGCTTTCCCGAGCTCTTTTGAAATATGGTTTGAAAAAAGGCGATAAAATCGCTATCATCACCTCTACCAACCGCGTAGAATGGTGTTTCTTTGACCAAGCCGCTTTGCAGATTGGATTAGTTACGGTTCCTATTTACCCTTCCATATCGAGTGAAGATTGCATTTACAACTTAGAAAATTCCGATTCCAAAATTTGTGTCGTTTCAGATGACAAATTGTTTGAGAAGATCAATTCCATAAAAAATCAACTCCCAGATTTGAAAGATATTTTCGCTTTCGATCCAGTTTCTGGTGCAAAAAACTGGAAAGAATTATTGGATCTGGGAAAAGAAAGCGAGAATCAAAACGCAGTGGATGATCTTAGAAATTCGATTTCTGAAGATGAATTAGCGTCAATCATTTACACTTCCGGCACTACTGGCAGACCAAAGGGTGTGATGCTCACGCATAAAAACATCGTTGCTGACGTTCTGGGATGTGAAGACAGAGTTCCGCACAAAGATTCTAAAAACCGGGCTCTGAGTTTCCTTCCACTTTGTCATGTTTATGAGAGAATGATCCTGTATCTCTTCACGATGAACGGCATTTCTATGTATTTTGCAGAAAGCAATGAAAAGCTGAGCGAAAATCTGAAAGAAGTACAGCCACAATACATGACCGTGGTACCAAGAATGGTAGAAAAAGTATTTGACGCCATTCATAAAAGAGGAACAGAAGCGGGCGGAATCAAATCCAAGATATTTCTGTGGTCGCTAAAAGTGGCTGAGAATTATAAGATGGGAACTCCAAAATCACTCTCACATATCATTGCAGACAAACTGGTTTTCAACAAATGGCGAGAAGGATTGGGTGGTCATCTAATCACTTTGGTTTCCGGTTCTGCAGCTTTATCAAAACGCTTGAACACGATGTTCCACGCTGCCGGAATCCCGATTCTTGAAGGCTATGGCTTGACGGAAACGTCACCGGTGATTGCGGTGAATAGTTTTGGTCACACCAAAATAGGTTCGGTAGGAAGACCGATTGAAAACATCGATGTGAAGATCCAAGAAGATGGTGAGATCACCGTGAAAGGACCAACGGTAACGCAGGGCTATTACAAAGATGAAGAAAAAACGAAGGAAGCATTTACAGATGACGGGTATTTCCGGACTGGTGATATCGGCATACTGGATAAAGATCATTTCCTGTTCATCACTGATCGAAAAAAGGAAATATTTAAAACGTCCGGCGGAAAATATGTAGCACCTCAGGTCATAGAAAATTTGGCCAAAGCTTCCCACTTCATCGAACAGATTATGGTCGTAGGTGATGGCGAAAAAATGCCGACCGCCCTCGTACAACCCGATTTTGAATATGCGAAAAACTGGGCTTCCAAAAACAAGATCAACATCGGAACTACGCCACAGGACATTGCCAATTGCAAAGAACTGAAAGACGAAATCCAAAAAGAAATCGAAAAAATAAACGCACATCTTGGCAAATGGGAGCAAGTAAAGAAAATAGAACTTACGCCTGAGATCTGGACAGAAAATAACGGTCTGCTGACTCCTACCCTAAAACTGAAAAGAAAAGTGGTAAAAGAGCGTTTTATAAAGCTGTATGAGAAGTTGTATGACAGGTAATCCAAGATCAATGTATTCCTAGTGAATCACAGCAGCCCGGCTTGAACGGAGTTCTTTTTATTTTTGATGTTTTGGGCGATGCGCAGGCCACAAAAATAAAAAAGCGGGAGTGGAAGGCGGAAGTAGCTGCCCAAAAAATTTAAAAATATATAATGAACATCACGCGACAAGAATTAATAAAAATCTGCGACAGATTCCTGGAAGATAAGATCAGTAAGGAAGAGATGATCCACTTTGCAACATCGGTGATGTTTGATGATGAGGACCAATATGAATGTGAAGATGAGATCGTAGAAGAAATCCTTGCACAGTGGGACAATGTACAGACCCAACATAAAATCAATACGAGAAGTATTCGGTTTCTGAGGGATCACCTCTTGACCATTTGAAACGAAAAACGTCCCAAATTCGGGACGTTTTTTTTATTTTTTCTCTGCCAGTTTGCTCCAAGAATGGAGAATGTAAACGACAATAATTCCTAAAATTCCTGATGAAATAGAAAATAAGAATTTCGTATTCTCATCATCCATAAATCCTGCCTGCCAATCTATTGCGTAAATACTAATTGCAATGGATATGATGAAAATGATCAGGAATACTTTATAAAATGTTTTCATTCTGAGTAAATTTAAAAATGGACATAATTCTGAAATAGCTGTGCAAAGTTAGCGGTAAATAATTTAATAGAGATGGCCAAAAGTATAATTCCGAAAACTTTTTGCAAAACCTGCAAAGAGCCTTCGCCCATTTTTCTCTCTATCCAAGGTGCTAATCTTAAAACAATGTAAACTAAAATGGTATTGAGTACAATGCCGCAAATGATGTTGATATCGTGATATTCTGCTCTTAAAGACAAAGTGGTAGTTAGCGTTCCGGCTCCGGCAATCAGTGGGAACGCAATAGGAACGATAGACGCCGCCTGTGGCTGGTTGGTTTTGTGAATTTCTATTCCCAGAATCATTTCTATAGCGATAATGAAGATCACAAATGCGCCTGCAATTGCAAAAGAATTGACATCTACACCAATGAATTTCAGAATGTTATTCCCGATGAATAGAAATGAAATCATCAGCAATCCCGCGACAATTGCGGCTTTCTCTGACTCTATCTTACCAAACTTCTGGCGCAGTGAAACGATGATAGGAACGGATCCCAATATATCAATAACCGCAAACAAGACCATAAAAGCCGTCATTGTTTCTTTGATTGAAAACTCTTCTAAAAACTCCATAACATTGATTTTAAAGATTTCGCAAAAATATGAAATATTTTTGAAAATTTGCTAAAGTTGATGATAGACTTCTTCTATTTCATTTAAAATTTCAGTTTGATTCTCTTTGGAAGAATACGGGGAATATTTTTCTATATTCACCTTAGCGATCAGCTGATTGTATTTCTCCAACTGATGTAAGCTGAAATTAGATTTAAGATAATCCACAAAATTTAATGAATGTTTGGTTTTGCAATACGCATCAGCATCTGCTTTCAGCTCGTCAAAACCTTGGAAAAATCTGGATGTTTCGCCTTGCTGGATCATTTTTTTTAAGTAATCGAAATGAGAGTCTGCATCAAAAGAGTGGTGATGCTTGAGTAGTGCTTCGGTTTCGGCGATCGTCATAATTGGTCTGGATGCGATCTTCTTTTTTTCCAGTTGCTGTTTCTTTTTGTCTTTAATTTTTTTGTTGAAATAGAGGAAGAGCATCGCACCAAGTCCTACAATGAGGAGATTGCCAAGAATGACTATCCAACTGATCTTTTTGTGCTCTTTCACTTTCAGTTTTTGCGTGCTCATTACCGGAGAGTCTACTTTTTCCAGAACATTGTTGGTGTACTCGTTTACTTTTTGCAAAGTTGTTTTGGCATTGGCAATATCCTGTGCGTTCACAGCATTAAGCGCCAAAAACTGAGGTCCCAATTCAACATATTTTTCTTCATTGGGATCGAAATAAGAAAAATCCTCTGTGGTAATTTTCAGGTCGCCTCTTTTCTTCGGGATGATCACATACTGCGCTTCTACTTCGCCCTCTATGCCCTTTTCGGTTGCAATGGCATTATTGATGATCTTCGGTTCAAAAATCTCATAATCCGGCGAAGGCATTATTTTCGGGACAATGGACGGCGAAAGATTTCCCTTGCCAGAGATTTTCACAGAAATATTGAAAGCTTTGTTGATCTCGAAATTCTCTTTGCTTTTGTCGATCATTTCTATCTTAACATCGTATTTTCCAACGGCATTTTTAAAGTTTTCAGGCGCACCTTCTGGTAATCTCTTGACGTTGAGTCTCGCCCTGTTGGAAACCAATACATTTTTATGATTTGTAAATGGGACTTCCATCCCGGGAATATCCAGTACACCGGATACTTTTGGAATAATGACAAACATCCCGACGATCTGTGCGGAATAATCGTTTTCAGAATCCTCTATCGACTCGTCAAAGTTCGCAATGGAACGGATGGCCATGTTTTTTGTAGGTTCAAACTTTGCGGGTTCTAGATGTCTGAAACTGGAAATATTTCTGGAGAAGGCTTTCAAAATGACAACAGCAGGTTCATCTTTGTACACTTCCCGCTCTTCCAGCTGCATGTTGAGGTACATATTTTTGGCAGGATTATAAGCCAACGGCTTTTTATCTGCTTCTTTTACATAAATATCGATTGGTTCTGTTTTGTAGATCTTCCCATTGATCTTTACCAGCGCAGAGCCGATTTTCACAGTTCCAGTTTGTCTTGGATTGAGGGCAAACTGATACACCATCTGGTTGATCCTGATCTTTTTTACGGGATCTATCAAGGTATTCTGTTCAGAAGAAATTGCGTATTCAAACTTGGTAAGATCGGGAAGCTTCACTGGTGTTTCCTGGATCAGATCCTCACCAAAGATCTCCAAAACTACGGTAAACGTAATGGGACTGTTCACACGGGCATCCTGTGTATTGACCTCAGAGTACAGATTGACCTGAGCAAAGGAAAAAGCCGATGCTAAAAGGAATACGATGTATAAATTTTTCTTTATCATTTACCAATCCTTTTCTTTGCTTTGCGGCATCGCGTTGGATTTTTTGTTTAAAATTCTTCTTGCAGTTTCTTTTTCCCGGTTTTCGATATCTTTCAGGATCTGTTTTTCTGCTTCTTCCGGTATTTTATTTTCTTCTTTTTTCGGCTGATTTGGTTTTCCCTGATCTTTTCCTTTTTGGTCTTCACCTTTGCCGTCCTGCTGATTTTTTTTCTGGTTGCCTTTATCAGAATCATCTTTGTTTTTCTGATCTTGATCACCGCCTTTTCCTTTGTTTTGTTTTTGCTTCTGCTGTTCTTTCTTCTCTCTGTCTTTCAGCATTGCGATCTCATAATTCTTGCGAATAGCCTCGTTGTAAGGATCTTGTTTGAGAGCTTGCTTGTAATAGTCTGCTGCTTTTTCCGGATTATTGGCTTGGATAGATACATTACCAAGGTTATAAAGCGCAGCAGCTTTCTCATATTTGCTTTTGGTAAGGGTTGCTGCCTTCTCATATTCAGCGGTTGCTTCTTCGTATTTTTTGCCTTTGTACAGTGCGTTGCCCAGATTATAGTGGGCTGTATAATTGCTGTTTTTTTCTGCAATGGCCTGCAGATATTTGCTAGATGAGGCATCGTATTCCTTGGCATCAAATTTTTTATTACCCTCATAAACCAATGCATTGTAACTCTTCTGCGCAAGGAGAAACTGCGAGGAAAAAAACAATACAATCAGGCGCAAAGTAATTTTAAAATTCATTGATACAAAAATATTCGTTTTAATGTTAAAATCAATACTTTAAAAGTTAAAGTTGGGTTAAAAATAAGCTTGCTAAAAGCCTTTAAACACAGTAATTTTTAACAGTTTGTTTGCCAATTTAACATAATAAAACCACTAAAAATGAATTTAGTGGTTTTCAAACTTCAATTCAAATGGTCATTTTAGACTCAATTTTACTTTTACTAAAAATAAATATAACACTGTATTACAAATGTTTAAACAAATTCAATTAAAGCCAAATCTACCAATCTTTTTTCTTAAGAATCCAGTAACTTCCTGCAATGAATACGATTGACCAGACAACACAAGCTAATACACTCTCCCACGGGTATTCAAATTTGAACTGCATCCCAAACATTTTCCCCATATTGGTTCTAACTGCAGGGTTAGGAATCAAAGCAGACATACTTCCCAATGGCAGAAAATCTGTCAAATAGGTATGATCCAAGACCATTGTGGCTTTGTTTTTCGGATCAAAATCCTTCATCACGGTAAACTTTTCCAAACCAGACAAAATGCCCTCTCCAAACCAAACCATAAAAAAGCCAAGGAATACGAATATCGATTTTCTAAACAAAATTGATAAAAACATCAGAAATGAAAAGAACGTAAACAACTTTAAGAAGTAATTGAAAATGAAATAGATCTCTTTGAAAACCAAATCACTCGCCTGCGTTACAGAGTAACTTTTTCCGAGAATAAAAGCGATGATAAAAACAAACAAGGTAGAAAAACTGGTAAAAACCAATATCGTCAAAAGCTTTGACATAATGAATTCTTCACGGCTCAAGCCATCAATCAAATTCTGCTTGAACATCCTGTTGCTAAACTCCTGACAAATTGAAAAAACAATAATGCAGCCTAAGAAAATCTTCAGTAATCCTACAATGTAGGTGGTAAAATTCCATACACCGGGAAAATCATACATTCCCTGCTCTTTCAAATTCACCTTAGCTCCTAACACATCAAAATCTACCAATCCAATGAACAACAACGCAGTCAAAACAATAAAGTACAAGGCCGCAAATATCTTAAATGGCTTGTAATTCACATTTTTGAGATATTCTAATTTTAATAATCTTATCATGAGTTGGCGTGTTTTACAAGTTCTAGGAATTGGGTTTCAAGGCTTTCTTTTTTCTTCATCAGGTGCGACAAAAAGATGCCTTTTTCATATAATCGTTTATTAAGTTCTGAAGCCGAAATATCTTCTGAAATCTGAGCAATGACCAACTGGTCTTTTTCTTTCACACTGGAGAAAAGATGCAGCCCAGTCAGAGCAGAAATGAGCGCATTGCTGTCGTCAGACTTCAATTCGAAAAAACCTTTTGTATTGGTCATTGCATCCACCGCTCCGGAATAAATAGCCGTTCCATGCTTAAGAACAATCACGTGACTACAGATTTTTTCGATCTCATCCAAGAGGTGACTTGCAACGATAATCGTTGTTCCGGATTTTGCAATCGAATTTATAATATCCCTAATCTGAATAATTCCCTCAGGATCCAAACCATTGGTCGGCTCGTCCAGGATCAGCACATCGGGATCCGCCAACAAGGCAGAAGCAATGGCCAGACGTTGCTTCATTCCCAAAGAGTAAGATGAAAAAGCGTCCTTTTTCCTTGCTAAAAGATTGACAGTTTCCAAAACCTGGTCTATCCTTTGTTTAGGCACACCTTTGATCGTTGCAACAACTTCAAGATTTTTTTCAGCACTCAGATAAGGATAGAAATTGGGTTGCTCTATGATGGCGCCAATTCTCTTGAGTGTATCGGTATCAGTTCCTTCTTTTCCAAACCATTTCCAGTGACCAGAAGTTGGATTGATTGTCGAAAGCAACATCCCGAATGTCGTAGATTTCCCGCTTCCATTGGGACCCAGCAGACCATAGACATTTCCTTTTTCTACGTCGAAGGAAATATGATTAACCGCAATCTGTTTAAATTTTTTGGTTAAATTTTTTACTTCCAGAATTTTCTCCATTTATTATTTTTTTTTAAAATAGTCTGCAAAAGTTAATTTTAGTTACAGATACCATAATAGAAAAGCCCGAATCGTCGGACTTTTGTTTACCAAATTACACCGCCACACAATCCTAATTTGTCTCTTCTATTTTCTTGGACACAGCCATAGAGGTTACCAGATCATTTAGTAATGAGCTTGCTGCAGTGGGAGAATTCGGTAACAAAACCAGATTCGATCTGTTATTGGCTCCAATAGAATGCAAGGTGTCATAATGCTGCGTCACAACGATCAAGGCAGATGCTTCGTGCGCACTGATTCCTGCTGCATTCAGCATTTTTACAGATTCTTCCAGACCTTTTGCAATTTCGCGTCTTTGGTCTGCAATCCCTTGTCCTTGCAATTTTTTGGATTCTGCTTCCGCTTTTGCAACGGCTACAATTCTGATTCTTTGTGCTTCTGACTCATATTCAGCTGCTGTTTTTTCACGTTCAGCTGCGTTGATCCTGTTCATCGCATGTTTTACCTGATCATCAGGATCGATATCCGTCACCAACGCTTTGATGATATCGTAGCCATAACTTTGCATTGCCTCCTGTAATTCTGCTTTTACCGCCACTGCAATATCATCTTTTTTAAGAAAAACATCATCCAGTTTCAGCTTTGGAACTTCCGCTCTTACCACATCGAAAACATAAGATGTAATCTGATCGTGCGGACTTTCTAACCTGTAAAAAGCATCTGCAACTTGGTTCCTGATGACTTGAAACTGAACAGAAATTTTCATTTTCACGAAAACATTATCAAGTGTTTTGGTATCGATCATGACATCCAGCTGTTGGATTCTGAGATTCATCCTTTTGGAGATCTGATCTATGAAAGGGATCTTCAAATGCAAACCCGCATGCCTGGCCGAATGAAATTTCCCCAAACGTTCCACAAGTGCCGCCGTCTCTTGTTTGACGGTAAAAAAAGAAGCAAAAAGCGTGATCACTCCGAAAAAAACTATAGCGCCTAAAAATATCATAATTTGTAAATTTGTCTAAAGATAGGATTTTTATCAACGCTCACAAAGTCAATCGTAAGATTACGCACTCGCTAATCATTAAGGTTAAAAATTAACGAAACCATATTAAAAGTAAAATATGAGTGAAGATTTATTAAATTTGTTATAAATAATAAATCGAGTATGAAGAAAAAACTATTTTTTGCCGTTGCTGGACTTTTCAGCAGTTCCCTCTTTTTGGCTCAAAACATGACCGTTTTCAACGATGTCCCGTTTTACAGTATGTATCATTATCTGGGCGCAGGAGAAACAATGCCAGCAGAAGCTTATTCACAAATCCCTGCTGGCGCCATCCGCCTCCATGCCTATGAGCAGGATATCATTTCCAGAAAACTAACGGACGCAGAGATTGCGACTATCGGAAGTAGCGTCACCATGAACATCACGCTAAAGGCAGCTTGTGATAATTATGACAGAATTGCCGGCGTGAATCTGGTTTTAGTTCCAAAGGGAAGCGCCTCCTACACTTTCAATCAGGCCAATATAAAACGCATAGAACTCGGACGTTTCATCACGCCTTTTATGAACAAAAATGCGACGATCAAAGAAGTGCCGTACAGTTTTAAAGTGGATCATATTTCCAATATCCCACACGATTTTTCTTTATCCTCACTTTATGACTTCTGGATCGAGTTCCGGGCTGATGGCTATTCTGCAGCTGCCAATACTCAAGTCGCCGGGTGCGCAGACCGAACCGATGTTTTCCGAGGTAACCTAGAATTTGTCACAAGCGGAACAGCTACACCTGCACAAAATTTCTTTTTACCAATCTCTTATCGTGATAATCTCAATAACTACAATGCAACTGATGTTGTGGGACAAACTACCCGAATTGTCACTTTCATTTTGGATCAGCCTGTCGAAAATGTGATTTTGCATTTGACAAGTTCCAATCATGGCTCCAATTCTGCCGGAGAAGAATATGTAAGAAGAGTACATTACGTTTATCTTGACAATCAATTGGTTCACGAATACGAGCCAGGCGGTAAAAACTGCGAAGCCTACAGACCATACAATACCCAAAGCAATGGCATCTATGGCACTGCGCCTAAAACTTTGAGAGCTTGGATTTCTTGGAACAACTGGTGTCCAGGTGATGCGATTCCCAACCGTGAAGTCAGTCTCGGAAACCTATCTGCAGGAACACATACGATCAAATTGGATGTTCCTGACGCCAGGTTTGCTGCCGGACAAGGATATTTTCCTATTTCTATGTACCTTCAAAATAGCACAAGCGGGCAGATAATCTGTGCTGAACCAAGTAATTTTAAGATCACAAATCAATTTGGGCCAACTGTCAATATTGGCTGGAAAGAGAACGGAAATTCTTCACAGTGGGAAACCATCTGGAGCAGAAAATCTGTTTACACGCCATTGTACGAAGACATCCATCAAATTCAAAACACACCTGTAGATTCCAGAAATGATTTGACGACCAACTGGCTTTATGAGATGTATGTAAAATCAAAATGCACAAGTGAGCTGAACAGCATCTGGAGAGGCCCCATATTCTCAACTGTAATCAGGCTGGGAACAGATGAAACTTCTCGGAAGAAAGTATCTGTTTACCCTAATCCAACAAAAGATTTTGTAAATATTACCGCTTCATCAGAAGTAAATAAGCTAACTATTTTCGGTACAGATGGTAAACAGTTATTAGACACAGCTTCTTCTAAAATTGACTTGACACAATTGCCAACAGGCGTTTATATGATGAAAATAGATTTTGCTGATGGAACATCATCGTTTCAAAAAATGATGAAACAATAGATTTCTCATTTATAATCATTAAATTCCCATTTGTAAATCATTGGGGATTTTTGCCCATGATATCTCCACCTTACCAATAGCATTTTTATGTCATGAAGAATTTTGGAATTATCAGCGTCTGCCTATTTGCGCTTTCATGCCACACATATACTCCTATAAAACCGGAATTCTCTCATCTTTCTCAAAAGAACGATATTGACATTCATAAGGTCAATAATTTTAGATTTTTGGGTGGACTCAAGAATTCTCAGGGAAAAATCATGAAAGACAGTTTGATCTACAGAAGCGCTGATCTGCACAAATTAAAATCAAAATCTTTTGCCGATTTTGAAAAACTGAAGATTATCAAAGTCATTGATCTCAGAACGAAACAGGAAATCGGAAAAGCGAAAGATCATTTGCCCAACACTGTAATTTACAAAAATTATCCGGCCTACTTAGATCAAAATAACGAGATGGCGAATGCCAAAAAAAAAGCCCTCAGAGGAAAGATCAGCCAGGGAGACGCCGACAAAAGAATGTTACGATTCTACACAGATTATGTATCAGAAAATCCTGAAGTCATCAAAACCATCATCACAGAAATTCTGGATTCTGACCAACCCATACTCTACCACTGCAGTGCCGGCAAAGACAGAACAGGGATCATCACAGCATTGATCCTGAAAATACTTAAATTTGACCGTGATGTCATCTTTGAAGAATACTTGGTTTCAAATGATCTTAGAAAAAGAGTGATCGATCATAGATTGAGTCTCGCCAATCATTTGCATTTTATCTATCCAAAATTAGACATTGGTGTCATAGAAAAAAGCAGCTGGATAGAGCGGCCTTACCTGACGGCCGCTTTTGATGAGATTGATAAAAAGTACGGCTCTATGGATCAATATATCAATCAGGTTTTGGGGATTTCTGAGGAGCAACGGGAGGTTTACATCCGTAAGTTTTTAAAATAAACAAAAAGAGCAATTCAGATCTTGAATTGCTCTTTTATGATGTTAAAAAATGATCTTTGTCAATTAAGGCTCTACCTGCGTTCTCTCGTCTGATTTAATTTGAAGATCACTATGCAGTTTTTTGTACTTAAACCAAGCTGCCACAGATAATACAATCATATAAGCTAAACTGATGTAAACCCAAAGAGGAAGCGGAATAGGATCTCCTTTTGCATAGGAATGCAATCCTGACAAATAGTAATTCACCCCGAAGTATGTCATTACCATAGAGCAGAAAGCAAACATCGTCATGACATGGAACGTATATCTGCCTCTAAGTCCCGGAACGAGTCTCATGTGGATCACAAATGCGTAGATCATAATAGAGATGAAGGCCCAAGTTTCTTTCGGATCCCAGCTCCAGTAACGGCCCCAAGATTCGTTGGCCCAGATTCCTCCTAAGAAGTTTCCAATCGTCAAAGCCAATAATCCGATATTAAGCGACATCTCGCTTACGATGGCTAATTCTTTCAGTGTTGTATTATTTTGTATTCTGAACGTTTCTTTGTCGGCGATGATGTAGAAAATCAAAGAGATCATCGCAATCAGCATAGACAGTGAAAAGAATCCATAACTGGATGTAATGATCGCCACGTGAACCACCAGCCAATAAGATTTCAGAACCGGAACCAAGGGTGTGATTTGTGGATCCAGTGCGGAACCACCGTGCGCAAATCCCATCATAATCACCGCAACCAAAAATCCGGCTGCAGGTATCAGGGTATTGGAGTTTCTATACAAGGCATATCCTGCCGTAATTCCCACCCAAGAGATGAAGATAATTGCCTCATAACCATTACTCCACGGTGCGTGTCCAGAGATGTACCATCTGGCTACCAATCCTAAAAAATGGAAGACATAACCAACGGCACCGATATAAATCAATGCTTTAATAACTGCATTTAAAATCTGAGTTGGTTTGAACAAGTGTACAAAACCTAAAACCAAAAGCAGACCACCTATGATGGTGTAGAAAATCAACAATTTGAAGTTGATGTCCAGTTTGTTTACCAGAACCTCCAGTTCTATTTTAGTTTCAGAAGGCACCACATTTTTGCCCCATTTCTGCTGATACGCCTCTACTTTTTTGAGTTCCGCGTCTGCTTTTGCCCAGCTTCCGCCTTGGGTCGCCAACAGTACACTAGATAGATATGGACCTAAAACGGACTGTGCATTCTCATCCGATTCAAACGTAGGTGTCATGACAGAACTCCAAGTATGATTTGGATCGTTTTTGACAGGAACTGTTCGGAAATATTGGTAAGACATAATACCATTGAGCACCTGCACCTTGTCATTCAGTTTGATGACAGCTTCATCATATCTTGTTCTTTCAGACGCTTTTTTACGGAATGCATCGTTATAATCATCTTCCAAAACAAAGCGGAGATTTCCGTTTTTGTCTGCAGGAAATAGTTTGATCAAACTTGTAAAACCTTCTTCTGTAGCTTTAGTTTTGATCCTAAGGTCTTTTCCTACTTTACCTGCCGTTTCAATCTTGATGATATTGACCTGCGCCCAGAACATTGGATCTATCGTAGCAGCCAAAAACCACTGATTGGCATCCAGATTTTGAAAAGAAGAGCGTAAAGTTAGTTTATGTAAAATATCAAGAGCCTGTGTATTCGCAGGAACAATACGACCTTCATAATTTTGAACCAAAAGAGAACCAAATTTGTCTGCGTGTTCTTTGTTGATTTCGATGTTTTTCACCATCGCATCTGCGTCTATTACTGCCGGATTTTTGTTCGGAGACGTTGGTTTTGCTTCAGTGTGAGAATGCCCTTCGTGGCTTCCGTCTTTGCCGTGCATATCAATTTCCTGAGCATGAAGTCCGAAACTTAATAACAGTAAAACAATAGCCGTCGCTTTTTTCTTACTAATGGTTTTCAGCATTTGGTTGAGACTCCAGAATCGGGATCCTTTCCAGAACATTGTTACAAACATCCCGATGAATAAGAATGCATAACCGATGTAACTGATCAGCGTCCCCCAGAAATCGTGATTCACAGAAAGAACGGTTCCTTTTCTGTCCGGATCAAAACTAGCCTGGAAGAATCTGTAACCTTTATAATTAAGAACGTGATTCATATAAATATGATAAGGCGTTTCCTTGCCTTCATCCACGATTTTGACGTGAGATTCATAAGCAGAAGGCGACGAACTTCCCGGATAGGTTTCCATCACAAATTTTTCTAATTTTAAGGCGAAAGGCTGCGTGAAATAAATCTTCGGACCGAATCCAAGCATAATGTCCAACCCATCTATTTTGATCTGCTTATAATTATTTGGATTTCCTTTTTCTACCACCAGATCAACCAATTGTTTTGTTTTTGGCCCTGCGATTTCTACTCTTAACAGATCCGGAACGTCTTTGTCTTTTTGTTTATCACCTTCGTAACTTACCAGCTTACCTTGTTTCGTTCCTTCAGGAATGACCAGTTTCAATTGATCGATGGTATAAAGACTTCTCAGCACCAAAGGCTGGAACACTTCTTTTGTAGTGGTTCCTGTCGCTTTGGTAGCCATCGTCATAAAAGCTCCGTCAACAGGTGTTTTGATGTAAAGTTGCCCGTTTTTCTTTTGGAATTCTACAGCACCTGCAATCGCCGTTCTGTTATAACTGACCAAAGTTCCGTTGATATTCTGAACATCGCCCTGCGCCAAATAGATATTTTGACGGCCACCCATATCGCTTGTGGAAACCAGATGCAGATATTCTTTTCCGCTTCCTACGACCAGACTATCTTTTTTTCTTTGAATATAGTCTAACGCCTTCACCACAATTTTTTCTTTTCCTAAGAAATCATAAGTCGCCTGAAAATCGTAATGAAGAGGCGACATCAGGTATGGCACATCTCTGTAATTCTGCTGTTCTCCTTTTTCCTCGATCTTAATTTTGAAAAAATGTTTGTCGGTGATGATCTCATTATTGGTTTCGCCTTCACGGATGTGCATCGTCCCTTCAAAACTGATATAACGAGTGATTGCACCACCAATAAAGATCAGAACAAAAGCCAGGTGAAATACCAAAATTGGCCACTTTTCTTTTCTAAAAAGCCTATATCTACTAATGTTTCCAATGAAATTTAAAATCAATAGAAACATCACGGCTTCAAACCATTTGGCTTCATAAATTAATGCCTTTGCAGTTGGCGTTCCGTAATCATTTTCGATAAAAGTGGCAACCGCCATAGAAATAGCGAAAACCATTAGCAGAAGAGCCATCGTTCGCGTGGAAATAAGAATATCCTGAATCTTTTTCATTCTGAAATTTAATAATTCACAAAAATAAGGATGATATTTTGATTGGGCGAATGAAAAGCAGTATTTATGATTTTATTCAGACTCATTTCATAGAAATTATTAGAAAGGTGAATTTTCTATCACATCAGTACTTTTTTTTAAAGCCACAAATTGCATCCATGTTCAGTTGACAATTTCCGCCTTTGCGATAAAAAAAATTCTTTCAAACAAAACACCCGCATAATTTTTAACAGAAAGAAAAAACCTTAAATTTGCATCTATTGTCGATTTTTAAAATGAATAAGGAACAAAATAACAACGCTGCCGGGAGCAAAATCATCTCGAAACCAAGAATTATTTCTGGAATCACCTTCATCCTATTGTCCATTGTACTCTCGCTGTCTTTCGTATCATATCTCATGAATTGGAAAGCGGATCAAAGCCAAGCAGGAACTATGGCTGACAAAACTGTACAATCTTCCAATGTTTTTGGAAAGATCGGCGACTGGCTGGGGAATCTTTTTATCTTCGAAAGTATTGGTGTTGCAGCGTTTGTGGTGGCCTTTTTGTTTTTGGTCTTTGGCACTTTGATTTTTAAGAAAACTTATTTCAAACCTTGGAAAACCATTTCGCACAGTTTATTTTTCATCTGTTGGACACCTATTTTCTTTGGGGCACTCACTGGTGGAGAAGGTGTTCTGGGTGGTGTTTACGGCTATCAGATTATGGATTATCTGAAATCTTACATCGGTTCTTTTGGACTTTGGATGGTACTTCTGGTCAGTTTTGCCCTGTATTTTGTGTTGGAATTTAATTTAAGACCCAGTTCTATTAAAAATAAACTGAATGACATTAATGATCAGACATTCGGAAAACTGAAAGGTCTGATGCCGGATTCTGCAGAAGAATTCGAAGCGGATGAAGAACTGGAAAAAGAAATTGCGCCAGAAAAATTAGCCGTCAATGAAACGCCTGTAAAAATGGAAAATGATTTCAGTAACATCAAGGTGACTCAGGATATTGAGCCCATCAAAACGCCTAACAAAACCACTTTTGTAGAAGAAATCACAGTGACTCAGCCAGAACCCATCGTTTTATCGAAGGAAACGCCGGTGCAAAAACCAATTGCGGAAAAGCCCGTCACAGAAACGCCACTTGCAAAACCTGCTGATGATATTACTTTAAATATTGAAGTCAAAAAAGAGGAAATCTACGTTCCGAATGCAGAGCAACAAAAATCAGACGAGCTTGTCAGCAAACACGGATTGTACGATCATAAATTAGATCTTGCCAAATTCCAAATGCCTTCTGTCGATCTTTTGAAAGATTATGGAAACGAAGAAATCACCATCAACCACGACGAACTCGAAGAAAATAAAAACCGAATTGTTGGCTTGCTAAAAACCTTCAACGTTGGGATTTCTGAAATCAAAGCAACGATAGGACCCACGGTGACACTTTACGAAATTGTACCGGAAGCGGGAATCCGGGTTTCTGCCATCAAAAAACTTCAAGATGATATTGCTTTAAACCTTTCCGCTTTAGGAATTCGTATCATCGCACCAATGCCGGGGAAAGGCACCATCGGAATTGAGGTTCCAAGAAAAAATCCGACCATGGTTTCTATGAAATCTGTGATTGCTTCACCGAAATTCCAGACAGCAGATATGGATCTGCCTATCGTTTTTGGAAAAACCATTTCAAACGAAGTTTTTGTCGCCGATCTTGCAAAAATGCCCCACCTTTTGATGGCTGGTGCAACGGGACAGGGAAAATCTGTTGGAATCAATGCCATCCTGACTTCTCTTATATATAAGAAACACCCGAGCGAACTGAAGTTCGTCATGGTAGATCCTAAAAAAGTAGAATTGTCGTTATATTCAAAAATCGAAAGACATTACTTGGCAAAACTGCCTGACACAGAAGATGCGATCATCACAGACAATGCAAAAGTAATTAATACTCTGAACTCGCTTTGTATCGAAATGGATCAGCGGTATGATCTTTTGAAAAATGCTTTTTGTAAAAACATCAAGGAGTACAACGCCAAATTCTCTCAAAGAAAACTGAATCCGGAAAACGGACACCGCTATTTGCCATACATTGTTTTGGTGGTGGATGAGTTTGCGGACCTTATCATGACCGCAGGAAAAGAAGTTGAACACCCCATTGCCCGTCTGGCTCAATTGGCGAGAGCCATTGGAATCCACTTGATCGTTGCGACACAAAGACCTTCTGTAAACGTCATTACTGGTATGATCAAAGCGAATTTCCCTGCAAGGATTGCTTTCCGAGTTATTTCTGGCGTCGATTCCAAAACTATTTTGGATTCGCCTGGCGCAGAACAATTGGTTGGACGTGGTGATATGCTGTATTTCAACGGAAACGATTTGACACGTTTGCAGTGTGCCTTTGTAGATACACCGGAAGTGGAGAGAATTGCAGAATTTGTAGGTGAGCAGAAAGGTTATCCGGACGCTTATCTTCTACCGGAATACTCCAGCGACGAAGGCACTTCTACAGTTGGCGCTTTTGACCCAAACGAGAAAGATCAACTTTTTGAAGATGCAGCAAGAATCGTCATTTCGACACAACAAGGTTCAACATCAATGCTTCAAAGACAGCTTAAATTGGGATACAACAGAGCCGGCAGAATTATGGATCAGTTGGAAGCAGCTGGCGTAGTGGGCGGTTTCAACGGAGCGAAAGCGAGAGAGGTGTTGATCTCTGATCTTCATTCTTTGGAAAGGTTGTTTGATGAGTTGAAAGGGAGATAATCAAGATTAATTTAATATATAAACGCTAAATATTTTTAGCGTTTTTTCTTTTGATTCATTACAATTTCAGACATTTATAATTAAGTAAAACCTTATTCAGAGACATCAGATGACATTCAGAATTAAAAATAAAAATATTAAAAAACGATACAATTACATGTCCACACACGAACTACTCTACAAAGCCATAAAAATCGCGACCAAAGCACACAAAAAACAAACCGACAAATACGATGCACCATATTTGGGTCACGTTTTCCGGGTGATGAATGCCGGAAAAACCATCGATGAAAAAATCGTCGGCGTTCTGCACGATGTGGTAGAAGACAATCCTGAATTCCCATTAGAATTTCTCCGTGAAAAAGGTTTCCCGGAACACATTCTGGAAGCGGTAGAATGTCTCACAAAACGTGAAGAAGAACACATTGATTATGATGCTTTCGTTGCCAGAATCGAGAAAAGTCCATTGGCAGTTGCTGTAAAACTGAATGACCTTCGCGACAATATGGATCTCACGAGATGTACAACATTACTGGAAGAAAAAGATCTGAAACGCTTCAACAAATATCTGAAAGCCTATCTGTATCTGATAGAGAAATATTAAAATCATTAAACCACATAGGCACATAGATTCTCTTGCAGCTATCATAAAAAGGTCAAATAAAATATTTTCCATTTGACCTTCTTTTTTTAAACTGTGTTCCTATTTGGTAAAAATCAATCCACCATCGGAATTACAATATCTTTCTCGTCATCGGTTCCATCAATCGTGAAGTTGAGCGCAAAATAAAGAAAATGAAAATTATCATTCCCCTTCAACGCAAATTCCCGCTGAAACATATAGCCTGAAGTCACAGATAAGTTGTTATTGAACTGGTAACCAAAACCGGCAAAAGTCCTATTACGCTTCAAAATCGGGTCCTTTGATCCAAAGAACAATTCTTCAAAAGCATTCACAAAAAGCGTTTTTTCCTGCACTTTATCTTTATTAATCGGTAAGGTGGCGCTAAGTCTGTATCGGAAACGGTTGGCCTCGGTACGTTCGCCCGTTTCGTTGGCATAGAAAAACCGATGTTCTGCCCTACCCCTGTGATCCAGCTTCAGCCTCCCGAACCGCTGCGTAAAAGAATATTGCAGCCATATCCGGAATTCTTCCTGCGTGATTTTCATTTTCTCATAAGTCCCATAGCGGCCTACACCTAAAAAAATCTGATTGTTTTTTGTGATATTGTAACCCACACCACCTTTGGTCTCATAATAGTCAATCACCGTGTAATCCCTTCTCGCTCTGGTCTGCAACTCTGTGTAAACCATCCATTTCGGATCTATTTTATACGTAAAAGATATCATATTGAACCCCGAAAGATGATCTTGTCCAAAGGCAAAACTGCCTATAAAAACTAATAAAAATGCAAAATTTTTCACGGCACAAATATAATCAAATCACAGATTAATTCGGATGCTTTTTTGGGCGTAACCCTTTGTTTTTGCTAACACCTTTAGATTTTTAAATAGCATTTCCAGATCAGCAAAAACAAATGGTCGGGCTGTTCGTTCCTATCTTTTTGTCTACAGTGCTTTGTAACAGAATCGACTATATGTCCAAGACAAAAAGGATAACCACTTCCATCCCTTACGCAATTTGGTCAACAAAAAAACCTTTCAACAGAATTGAAAGGTTTTATAAAATATTTCGAACAAGTTTTTATCCCAGTAAAAGCGTCAATGGACTTTCCAGGTAAGTTCTCAACGTTTGCAAGAACTGTGCACCAGTTGCGCCATCAATGACTCTGTGGTCACAAGCCAATGATAATTTCATGGTATTTCCTACGACGATCTGTCCGTTTTTCACGATCGGTTTCTCAACGATTGCGCCTACAGATAAAATTGCAGAATTAGGTTGATTGATGATCGACGTAAACGTCTCGATCCCAAACATTCCAAGATTAGAAACAGAGAAAGTAGAACCTTCCATTTCGTTAGCTTTCAGCGCTTTTGTTTTCGCTCTTCCTGCCATATCTTTTACAGAGGCTGAGATGTCGTTATAACTCATAAAGTCTGTATTCTTCAGTACCGGAACGACTAATCCATCCGGAACAGCTACTGCTACCCCAACGTTGATATTCCCGTGGTGGATGATCTTGTCACCTGCCCAGGAAGAATTCACCTGTGGATGTTTTCTCAGCGCTACTGCAACCGCTTTGATCACCATATCGTTGAAAGACACTTTGGTATCTGGCACAGCATTCATTTCCTTTCTCGCTTCGATGGCCTTATCCATGTTGATCTTAACAGTCAGATAATAGTGTGGCGCAGTGAATTTACTTTCACCCAATCTCTTCGCGATGATGTTTCTCATTTGAGAATTAACCGTTTCAGAATCTTCACCCGGCGTAAATGCTACACTTGGCTGAGCAGAAACCGCTTTCGGAGCTGAAGCTGCTGCTGCTGCTGCTGGCTGTGCAGACGGCTGATAATTTTCAACATCCTTTTTCACAATTCTTCCGTTTTCACCAGAACCTTTGATGGCGGAAAAATCTACACCTTTATCTTCAGCAATTTTTTTTGCTAAAGGAGAAATCGCGATTCTTTCACCTACAGAAGATGCAGCCACTGGTGCTTCTTCCTTTTTCTCTTCAGATTTGGTTCCGGTTGTAGCTTCTACTTTCGGAGCAGCCGCTTTTTTGCCGCCACCGGAAACAATGCTGGAAACATCTGTTCCTGCAGGGCCAATGATTGCCAATATTTTATCAACTTCCGCAGCATTACCTTCGGCAACACCTTGGTATAATAAAGTTCCGTTCACTTCAGATTCGAAGTCCTGAACAGCTTTGTCAGTTTCAATTTCAGCAAGGATATCACCTTCTTTTACAGTATCACCCACGTTCTTTTGCCATTTGGCAACTTTACCTTCGGTCATTGTATCAGAAAGACGAGGCATTGTGATCACCTCTACACCTTCTGGGATATCAGAAGATGAACCTTCGTCAGCAGTTTCTACAGCTGTAGATTCGCCTTGCGTTTTGGATTCTTCTTCAGATTTGGTTTCAGAAGTTTCAGTTTTTGCACCGCCACCAGTCAAAGACGAAATATCTTCTCCCGCTTCGCCGATAATTGCCAAAATAGAATCTACCGGTGCAGCTGCGCCTTCTTCTACACCTACGAATAGAACTGTTCCGTTGATTTCAGATTCGAAATCCTGAACTGCTTTATCTGTTTCGATTTCTGCAAGAATATCACCTTCCTTCACAGTGTCACCAACTTTTTTGTGCCATTTTGAAACTTTGCCCTCCGTCATCGTATCCGACAAACGGGGCATCGTAATTACTTCTGCCATAATTTTTTTATAAAATTAATTATTTTCTAATTTGTTGATGAACGGATAATCCGGCGTGGAATAGACATAATCGTAAAGTTTAGAAGCATCCGGATACGGAGATTCCTCCATAAACGCAACGCATTCTTCTACGAAATCTCTTGATTTTTCTTCCAAAGCATCCAATTCTTCTTGAGTTGCCCAATTGTTTTCAAAAATTCTGTGTTTCACAATCTCGATTGGATCTTCCAATTTATATTGCGCCACTTCATCTTTGGATCTATAAGGTTCTGCATCTGACATAGAGTGACCTCTGTAACGGTATGTTCTAGCCTCTATGAAAGTAGGTCCGTCTCCTCTTCTTGCTCTTTCGATAGCTTCATAAGCAGCTTCAGCCACTTTTTCAGGATCCATCGCATCTACAGGAAGACAAGGCATCTCATAACCTAATCCTAATTTATAAATATCTTCGTGATTGGCAGTTCTTTTTACAGAAGTTCCCATTGCGTAACCGTTGTTCTCACACACGAATACCACAGGAAGTTTCCAGTTCATTGCCATATTGAAAGTCTCGTGTAATGCACCCTGACGTACCGCACCATCACCCATGAAACAGATGTTAACGGCTTTTCTATCAAAATATTTGTCTCCAAAAGCGATACCAGCACCCAAAGGAATCTGACCTCCAACGATACCGTGTCCACCATAAAAACGGTGTTCTTTGCTGAAAATATGCATAGAACCTCCCATTCCCTGAGATGTTCCTGTAGCTTTTCCGCAAAGTTCTGCCATAATTCTTTTTGGATCTACGCCCATCGCCATAGGATGGATGTGACATCTGTATGCCGTGATCATACTGTCTTTGGAAAGATCCATCGCGTGGGTAAATCCAGCGGGAATCGCCTCCTGACCGTTATAAAGATGTAAAAAACCTCTGATTTTTTGTTTTAGATAAAGAGAGCGGCATTTGTCTTCAAACCTTCTCCACATCGTCATTTCTTCATACCATTTAAGGTAGACTTCTTTAGAAAATTCTTTCATTGTAATTTCGAAATATGTAGCAAAAATAAGAAAAAAAATCTTTCTTTATTGTATGCATATTATCATATTTTTTCAAGTTATGAAATCACCACCTTAATTTAATATAAAAACTTGCGCAATCGATTGCATTAGGATTGGATTTAATTCAGATAGAGAAATTTGGAGAAAATGATAAATGTTGTATATTGAGGTCGAAATTTTTCTGAATGGAAATCAAAAACCCGCTTATTCTCACCTTATCGAAACTCATTTCGAACTTCTTCAACCCGTTGGTTTCTTTGGTAATGTACTTTTTTTATTACAGCTACCAGAATTATACTTGGGAAGAAGCGTCGAAAAAGTTTTTACCAATCCTGTTGTTACTGATTATTCCTGTAGCACTTTGGATTTACAGAAATGTAAAGAATGGAAATTACTCCAATATGGATGTCTCAAACCGCAAGCAGCGACATTCACTTTACATCTTCATCATTATGGCAACCGTCATTTTTTTAGCCGTCGATTTTTATTTACACCAAGAAATGGACTGGGCAATATTTATGCTCTGCATCTTACTGATTTTGATGCAGATCAGTAATTTCTTCATCAAAAGTTCAATGCACACAGGCCTTAACATTTATGTCGCAGCTTTGTTTTTCACCATAGAACCTGCGATTGGTATTTTCTGGTTTGGGTTATCATTAATCATCGGACTTACCAGAGTGATCCTGAAAAGACATACACCCAAAGAAGTCTTGTCTGGTGCAGCGATCGCCATTTTTGTATCTTTAATCTATCTCATAATGGTAAAAGCCATTATCTTCTAAACTATTTATCTTTATGATGTTACAAACTTTAACACCTTCTGAGGAAGACATAATGCAACTGATCTGGAACAAGGGAAAAATCTATTTCCGTGAACTGATGGATGTTTTTCCTGAACCGAAGCCACATCAAAACACCGTTTCAACCTTTCTGAAAATCTTGGTTGACAAACATTATCTCATTACAGAAAAACAAGGAAGGATCAACCTCTACGCGCCAGCTATCGGTTTCGAAGAGTATAAAAAATATGTACTGAAGCGATTTCTGGAAAATTATTTTGATCATTCAGGAAGTGAACTGTTGAAAGTTTTGGTTGAAGAAAAATATCTAGCACCCAAAGATTTTGAACAGTTTACAGAAACAAAGAGCAAAAAAAATTCTGTAAAAGTGAACAACGAAGAAGACAATCACATTCAGGAATTTATCAAAGAAATCACCAGCGATAAAAAGTCTAAAAAGAAAGATAAAAACGATAAGAAGAAAGCTAAGAAGAAGAACAAATAGGAAGTTAGAAATTCAGAACCTAGAAACAAAAGTTAACTCTCAAAACACAAATAAGATGAATCAAAAATTACACGAGATATTCGGGAAAGCGGGTTTTGCCTTTCGGCAATTTCCTTTGGTTTTATTGATGGCTTTGGCGGCTTCGGTTTGTCTGATGTTCATCGCTGAGGAAAATTTCCGTACGAGCGAGAAAGTTTTCACATTGACCAAACTCACGCTGGTCTCGTGTTTGGGAATCTCATTGATGTTCGGTTTGAAAATCCTTTCTCAAAGAATCGGAAAACAGCTTCTACTCGAATTTGGCGGAATTCTATTCCTGATTGGTTTTTATTTTCTTCTCCCAAAATTAGAAAAAGATTTCACGGAAGTTTATGCGTTTATGCTTGTTCCAACTTTCGTTTTATCGCATCTTTTTGTTTCATTTGCAGCATTTTTCAGGAAGAAAACCGAGATGGATTTTTGGCAATACAACAAGAATTTGTTCATCAATATTTTTCTGACTGCCGTTTTCACTGGCGTTTTGACTGGCGGTGTAGAACTGGCGATTGTTGCAGTGGACCAGCTTTTTGATTTTAATTTTAAAGATAAAATTTACCTCCGTGTTTTTTATTTTTTGGCCATATTTGGAAGCAGTCTTATCTTTTTATTATTCAATGAAAAAGGATTGCAATATTTGGAAAAAGAAGGAAGTTATCCGGTTGTTCTGAAATTCTTCACGCAATATATTCTCATTCCACTCCTTATAATATACGTTGTCATTTTATATTTCTATTCGGCGAAGATCCTGATCCATTGGGAATTGCCAAGAGGTTGGGTTTCTTACCTCGTCCTCGCCTACTCTGTGGTTGGGATTTTAGCACTATTACTTGTTCACCCACTGAAGGAAAACTCAGCCAAATCTTGGGTCAAGATGTTCTCCAAAATCTTTTATTTTACATTAATTCCTTTATTAATCTTACTGTTCACTGCCATTTTTACAAGGATTCTGGACTATGGTTACACGGAGCCGAGGTATTTTGTAGTTTTGCTTTCAGTTTGGCTGGCGTCGGTGGTTTTCTATTTTATCATTGATAAAAACGCGAGCATCAAATTCATTCCGACAAGCTTATTTGGTTTCGGTCTGTTTGCTTTGATTTTCCCCTTTCTCAATACCTTTTCTGTGGCGAAGAGAAGTCAGAAAAATCAATTGATGGAAATTTTAACTAAGCATAAATTATTAGATAAAAATCAAAAAATAGATTTTTCACAAAAAATTGCAGACAGTACGGCAACCGAAATTGCAAGCAAGTTTGGCTTTCTGGCAAAGAGAAACGAAGGCGCATCCTTATTACAATTAATTGACGTCAAAAAACAAAAAGAACTAGCAAAAAACATCAATGATTCTAACAACAGCTATTCGGTTTATTACAGTGCAAAGGACCAATTTTCGAACATTAAAAAAACCGACAGATCCACTTCTGATGGTGCGAGATTAGAACTGATTTCCAATCAGCAAATCATTAATGTCAGCGATTACGATTATGTTTTATACTTCAACCGGTACAATCACAGCAGCAAAACAATGGGCAATGATACATTTGAAATCTTCGACAGGATCACAGATGAAGAACCGCAACTGAAAGTGATTTTAAACTCTGATGAAGAAGCCGATTTTTCCGGATTGATCAAAGACCTCACCATCAAATATAAAGGAAAGACGGGCAAGATCAATCTCCCGGAAATGGCAGTGGAAGCCGATTTGGAAAATTACCACCTCAAAATAACCTTCGGAAATCTGATCATCAAAACGAGCAAGGACAACACTTCGCCAAGCATCGATTTTGAAAACGCTTATTTACTGATCAGGAAAAAGTAAAAGGCGCAAATTTTAAGCATAAAAAAAGAAGCGACCTAAAAAAATAGATCGCTTCTTTTATGCTGTTAAAGGATATTACCAACGGCCGCCTCCACCGCCTCCACGGTTTCCACCTCCATTGTTTCCACCACCGTAACCGCCTCCGCTGTTACCACCTCCGTAACCACCTCCACGGTTGTTATCAAAAGATCTTCTTGGTTTCTCTTCTCTTGGTCTAGCCTCGGTAACATTTAGTATTTTACCGTTAAATTCTTTCTGATTTAAAGCATCTAATGCTTGTTTTCCTTCTTCGTCTCCCATTTCTACGAAACCAAATCCTTTTGATCTCCCAGTGTCTCTGTCAGTAATAATTTTTGCAGAAGTTACTTCTCCAAATTCTTCGAATAATTCTTGCAACTGGTAATCCTTAGTTGCGTAATTGATGTTTGAAACAAAAATGTTCATTTTAAAAAAAAATTAAGTTAACTGTTGTTTTTTAATATTATATCAGGAAAAACAACAAAAGAAGATTATTGATTTCAAATATAATTGGGTGCAATTTACAATTATTTTCGAATAATGAGAAACTTTCAGATTTTTTTTAAAAAGAATTTCAAATTTCTTAATCCACCTCTATTCCTCGGCTTGCTTCCAGTATTCTAAACCAGTCTATTGCTTCTAAATCAATCAATAATGATGATTTTAATTGTCTAATCGTTTCTATTTTTGATGAGCCAATCACCGGAATGATTCTGGAAGGATGTTTCAGGATGAAGGCCAACAAGATTTGATTTTCATCAGCATTGTACTTTTGACAAAGTTCTTTCAAAATATGGGTGATGCGGATATTCTGATCGGTCTTTTCCGAGAAATAATTTCCCATCACAGACCACGCCATCGGTCTCAGGTTTTTCACCATCAACTGATCCAAAGTCCCATCGAAAAAAGAATCCAGATGATTGACAGAAATCTCCACCTGATTCGTCACCAATGGAACATCCTGATTCAGCAATTCAAACTGAGAATTGGAAAAATTACTGACACCAAATTCCTTTACTTTCCCTTCGGATTTTAAAATCTGGAAGACCTTAGCAATTTCTTCCGGATTCATCAATGGTGAGGGCCGGTGCAACAGCAAAAGATCCAGGTAGTCTGTCTTCAGGTGGGCGAGACTTTCATGCACACAATTCTGGATATAGCTGGAGTCATAATGATAGTATTTGAGTGGAGAAGGTTTTCTGTCAGAATTCATCACAATGCCGCACTTGGAGATCAATTGGATCTTCTCTCTGTCGATATTCATTGCTTTCCATGCTTTTCCGAAAAGTTCTTCTGTCGTGTGACCGCCATAGATATCGGCGTGATCAAACGTGGTGATCTGCTCTTCCAGACAAACTTCTATCAGTTCCTGTACTTTTCTTTCGGAATGATTGGCGCCCCAAACACCCCAACGCATCGTTCCTGCTATTAATTCTGAATACATTTTAGTAATTTTTTACAAATATATTATGTTAAACACAAAATACATTAATAAATTTGAAATTCAAAAAATTTATGTTTATGAAGAAAATAACGATTTTATTGATGATGAGTTGCGCTTTTGTGAATGCACAATTTACATCGCCAGGTAACGGTACCAGTTACACTTTAACAAGTCTTTCCACCGCGGCACCCAGTGTATTGGTGAAAAACGGAACAGATTACACACTGACGGCCGACCTTACGCTTTCTGCTACAGACCAATTGCTGATAGATGAAAACACCACCCTGAAAGTCAATCCCGGTGTTGCCATTTTTGTTTACGGCCAATACAAAACAACAGCTGCTAACTTTACCATTACAGCAAGTACAATAGGCAGCCCATACAGAGGTATCCGTTTTGAGGAAAGTTCTGTTGCAGAGATGAAAAATACGCGCGTAGAATACGGCGGCGGCGTGCGTGTACTTTCCAGCGCTCCATTTTTGATGGACAACTGTATCCTTTACAAAAACAACAACTCTGGCTCTACCAATCTTGCCAGCAGTGCAGCTTTGGCGATCTTCCAGGGATCAGGACACGTGGTGAAAAATTCTCAGTTTCTGGAAAACTCCAGAGCAGGCATCAACTCCGGAGCATCAGGAGCGGTTTCTATTGATATTATTAATAATTACTTCTACGGGAACAATACAGACAATGGGAATTACCCACAGATCAATATGGGACCTGCCGGCGTAGATTCTACTAGGGTTTTGAATAACAATATCATTGGAAACAGAACCATTACAAAATCTGGTGGCATTTCCGTTTCGGGCTTATTGGGCGGTGTCAACCGGTTCCGTGTACAGGGCAACATAGTGAAAGACAACCGTTACGGGATTACCCATCAAGGTGCAGGAAGCAGTGGCATCATCAGGAATAACATTATTGAAAATAACAATACGGAGAACAATCCAAACCTTGGAGGAAGCGGTATCTCTCTCACAGGAACACAAAAAGTGATTGTCCGAAACAACCAGATCCGAGGCAACCTTTGGGGAATAACCGTTTTGAGTAGTGCTGTGATAGATCTTGGAACCGCACAAGATCCCGGTGATAACATTTTCAGAAACAACAACAACGCTGGTAATACAGTTGCATTGTTCAACAACACCTCCAATGTTGTGAACGCCATAGGAAACTGCTGGAGAGAAAACGAACTTTCTACCGACACCATGGTACAGGCCGTCATCGGAAGTCTGAATCCTAACACCGTCAATTTTAAACCGTACAATTGCGCAGAAACTTTAGCCGTTTCTGATGTTTCAAAATCAAAAATAAACCTCTATCCAAACCCAAGCAAAAATCATTTCTTTCTGGAAACGGAGAACGCAGGCAACATCGTGATCCAGGATCTGAGCGGCAAAGTGGTGCATTCTGCCATCGTGAACAAAGGTAAAAATGACATCACTACCAACCTGCAGTCTGGTGTTTATATCATCACACAACAGTCCGAAGGGAAAAAATCCAACACAAAACTGATCATCCAATAAGTCCATTTGATTTCAATTCTTAAGAAAGCATCACAAATTTGTGGTGCTTTTTCCTTTGCCATATTTTCCGTAAATTTGAATGATGAAGATCTCTATCAAAAATATGGTTTGCGACCGATGTCTCTCCGCCGTTCAGGCTATTTTTGATGCACTCAAAATTGAGATTTCTGATATCAATCTCGGTGAAGTTGAAACCAAAAATCAGATTTCCGATGATGATTTGCAAAAGCTCAGTACCAGATTACGATCTACGGGATTCGAGATCCTCGAAGATTCTACAAAAAAGCAGATCGAGAAGATCAAAAACCTCATCATTCAGAAGATTTCGGAGGAAGATATTGAAGAATATTTTGTTTTGTCTGATTTTTTAAGTTCCGGACTGAATAAAGATTACAGTGCCATCTCCAAGCTTTTTTCTCAGAACGAAAACCTCACCTTAGAACAATATTGGATTCTCCAAAAAATGGAGAAAGTAAAAGAACTGCTGCTTTACAAAGAATTTAATTTGACAGAAATATCCTTGAAGCTTGGTTACAAAAGCGTTCAACATCTGTCGAATCAATTTAAGAAAATGACGGGCTTCGCTCCTACTCAATTTGTGCATTCAAAGGAAAAAAGAATTGCTCTGGACAAGGTTTAAGATATGGTTTATAAAAATGAATACAATTCATAGTTGAGATACACCAGTGTCCCAATGCTACGGAATCTCTTTGCAATATCCGGCATTAGCTCCGCCAAAGTCGGGAAGATCCTTGACCACCAATCCTGCACTAGCAATCTTATTTAAGAAAGTTTGTGAATTTTTGTGGTGAAAGATGACAGCAAAACGAGTTATATTTACTCTTACAAAAACTGATAGCAATGAAAAACATTTACCTTCTATTTCTACTGTGTCTATTCAATTTTATTTTCGGGCAAAACAAACAGTTTTTCTACGCATACAAATTTATACCAGATTCAACCAACAAAGCAGATGTCCGAACAGAAATGATGGTGCTGAATATCCAAAAAGAAAAATCCCAATTTTTTAGTTTTGAGAGGTATTCTATAGATTCTACAATGTTGGCAGAAAGCAAAAAAGGAATCTTGGTAATGCCTCCAGAAAAGGAAACAGTGAATGAATTTGTCACAAAACAAGCTAATTCTAACCAGATCGTTTACACCACATTTCTGATGTGGGACAAATATAAGGTGAAACAGGAAGTCCAATTGGACTGGAAGCTGACCAGTGAGTTTTCCAAAATCCTGAATTATGATGTCCAAAAAGCCACCACAGAATATGGAGGCAGAAAATGGACAGCTTGGTTTACGAAAGAAATTCCGATTCCGGATGGTCCTTATAAATTCAGAAATTTACCCGGTCTGATTCTGAAAATTGCAGACAGTCAAAACTATCATGTCTTCGAACTGAAAGGCATCAAGCCAGGTCAGGATCAATTTATTTATCCTGACCTTAATAATTACCGCGAATTTGAATTGAAGTACGATCAATTCGTCAAAAAAACCAAAAATTACCGTCAAAATCCCACCGCAGATCTGGTGGGGAGAATCCCTGACCAAACAGATTCTGAAGGAAAACACAGAACATCGGACGAAATCATCAGAGAACTGAATCAAAAAGCATTAGAAAGACTTGCCAAAGACAATAATCTGATTGAACTCAATCTTTTGAAATAGAAACACAAAACGCTATCTTCTACCCGTCAGCCGTGTCGTCATCTCACTGAATGATGCCCTTCTGGCAATCAATTTTATTTCACTATATATCAATACCTTAAATACATCTCAACAGTACTTTATAGATCAAAAATCACCTTAACAGTTTAAAATAGCCTGTCCACATAGTATATATTTCCATTAATTAACTATAAAATACCATCCTATTTTTTCTCAAATTTGCCCAGAATATATTTACACATAAAAAATCAATGGATAAAAAAAATATAGTAGCCATAGGTCTTGGAGGCGTGGGCGGATATTTCGGATTTAAGATCAATCAGTACAATGAGGGCGTGAATGGGTTCCATATTTCATTTGTTGCCAGAAATCAGACCCACGATATTGTAAGTAAAAACGGTTTAACGCTGCTTTCTCCGGAACATCCAAACAGCATTACAAAACCTAATGAAATCATCCAAAACATCTCGGAAATCAAAAATCCGGATCTCGTTCTCATTTGCGTGAAGGAATATGATTTGGAAAACGTGTGCAATCAGCTAAAAAACGTCCTGTCACCAGAAACCATTCTGCTTCCTCTGATGAACGGCGTTGATATCTACGACCGCGTCCGGAAAATCATTACGACCAATACCATTTTGCCAGCCTGCGTTTATGTGGCATCGCATATCAAAGAAAAAGGAATTGTAGAGCACAAAGGCAAAGCCGGAAAAATGATCTTCGGGAAAGATCCTGAGAATGAGGATAAAAACGTAGATTGGATCATTCAACTGATGAAGGATAGTGGCATCGACTTTGATTTTAAAGAAAATGCTTTTCCAGACATCTGGACCAAATTCATTTTCGTTGCCAGTTTCGGATTGGTCACGGCCAAGTATAATTCTTCTATCGGAACGGTTTGTATAGAAGAAACTCAGAAGCAGGAAGCAACAGAGATCATGAAAGAAGTAAAAGCCATTGCAGACAAAAAAGCGATTGGCCTTCCACACGACATCATCGAAAAAGCTTTTGAAAAAGCAGCCACTTTCCCACCCGACACGCCTACATCTCTGCAACTAGACATTAATGTAAAGCAGCAAAACAACGAACTGGAATTGTTTGCAGGCGCCATCATCCATTACGGAAAAACGTTGGGCATAGAAACCCCTTTCACGCAAAAAATACAGCAGGAAATCACCAATAAAATTGAGGAACTTAGTCTCTAAAATTTTTAAAACATCACCCATAGCCTTCAGGAAATTCTGGAGGCTATTTTTTTTAGTCCAATGATCTTGAAGCAACGTATAACATCTTTCCATTTATTTACAACAGCATCCATTCTATTTTTCAGAAATTTGCATTGTAAATTTGTACCACATGGAAGACCACACACATCATCAACACAACAGCCTTCATCCCAATCAAAGAATCTCCCCAAGTTCCGTCTACTATTGTCCGATGGAATGCGAGGGCGAGAAACTCTACTTCCAGCAAGGCAGATGTCCGGTCTGCAATATGTTCCTCGTTCCTATTGAAGAAAGGGAAGACCAACGAAACAAATCGAAAACCTACTCCAAAAACCATCTTCCCGAGAATTTCCCAGACCACATCGGCAACTATTACTGCCCAATGTTCTGCGAAGGTGATAAAGTCTATGATGAAAAAAGCGATTGCCCGGTTTGTCATATGCACCTGGAAGAGGTCACACAGGATTTGGTTCAAAATCATGAGTGGAATGTTAAAAGTTCAAAACCAGAAACTAAAAACTTAGAACTTGCAACTAAAAACCAAGGTAAGTACTACTGCCCGATGTTCTGCGAAGGCGACAAAGTCTATGATTCCAACGTCGGCTGTCCTGTCTGTGGAATGGATCTCGTAAAGATTCCTGAAAAGAAAGCCACAGAATATACCTGTCCAATGCATCCGGAAATTGTGCAGGACGAAGCAGGCGACTGCCCAATCTGCGGAATGGATCTTGTTCCAAAACCTTCCAAAAACAACGGCCACGAAGATGAAACTTATAACAACCTGAAAAGAAAGTTCTGGATTTCCGTTGCATTCTCCCTTCCTGTCTTCATTCTTTCGATGGGCGGGATGTGGATCCATTGGCCATTTTCTCATCAGGCCCAAGGGATTTTAGAACTTGCATTGTCACTTCCTGTTATTTTCTACGCGGGTTGGTTTATCCTGAAAAGAGGCTGGGTTTCTTTCAAAACTTGGAACCTCAATATGTTTTCATTGATCGCTTTGGGTGTTGCAGCAGCTTTGATCTTCAGTTTGCTTGCATTAATATCGCCCAATAGTCTTCCGCACGAATTGTCCCACGGCGGCGCTGTTCCACTCTATTTTGAGTCGGTTTGTGTCATTCTGACCTTGGTGATGATGGGACAGATGCTGGAAGCCAGAGCGCATCAAAGAACGGGAAAAGCCATAGAAGCTTTGATGAATCTCTCGCCAGACACCGCCAATTTGATCATTAATGGAAGTGAAAAAAAAGTCGCTTTATCTGAAATTAAAGTAAACGATATTTTACGAGTAAAACCAGGTGAAAAAATCCCTGCAGACGGAACCATCTCGAAAGGTAATTCCAATATAGACGAATCGATGATTACGGGAGAACCAATGCCTATCGAGAAAAAACCCGGAGACAAAGTGACCTCCGGAACCATCAACGGAAACGGATCTTTCCTGATGAAAACCGAAAAAATTGGCGAGGAAACCTTACTTTCCAAAATTATCAAAATGGTGAATGATGCCAGCAGAACCAAGGCGCCGATTCAAAAACTAGCAGACAAGATTTCTAAAATATTTGTTCCTACTGTGATTGCGATTTCGGTCCTGACTTTTATTCTCTGGTCGGTTTTCGGAGGCGAGAACAAGTTGATTTATGCTTTCGTGAATGCAGTCGCTGTTTTGATTGTCGCCTGTCCTTGCGCACTAGGTCTTGCAACGCCAATGAGTCTGATGGTCGGCATTGGAAAAGGTGCACAGAATGGAATTTTAATAAAAAACGCTGAAGCCTTGGAAGAAATGCATAAAATCAATGTGTTGATCACCGATAAAACAGGTACATTGACAGAAGGTAAACCCAGTCTAGACCATATCGAAACCTTGGACAACTCAGACCGGAATGAGATTCTGAAACTGGCAGCCTCACTCAATCAAAACTCTGAACATCCATTGTCCAATGCGGTACTGAATGACTTTAAAACTAAAAATTCAACGTATAAAACAGTTCAGAACTTTGAGAATATTTCCGGAAAAGGCGTGAAGGGAATCATTGATCAAGAAGAAATCCTGCTGGGAAATGAATCTTTATTAACACATTTCAACATCAATATACCTGAAAATTTAAAACAGAAAGTCACTCAAAAACAGAATGAAGCCAAAACCATCTCTTACCTTGCCAAAGGAGGAAAAGTTCTTGGATTTTTAAGTTTCTCGGATCGGATCAAAGCCACGTCAAAACAGGCGATCCAATTTCTTCAAAGCCAAAACATAGAAGTCATAATGATGACCGGTGATAATGAAAACACAGCAAAAGCAGTGGCGGCGGAACTTGGCATCAAAAACTACAAAGCCAATTGTCTGCCGGAAGATAAAATGAATGAGATCAAAAGACTGCAAAGCACTGGGAAAATAGTGGCTATGGCCGGAGACGGCATTAATGATGCGCCCGCTTTGGCCCAATCCAACATAGGCATAGCGATGGGAACAGGAACAGATGTAGCGATAGAAAGTGCCGAAATCACACTGCTGAAAGGCGACATTCTGGGCGTTGCAAAAGCAAAAATACTGAGTGAGAAATTACTCAGAAATATCAAAGAGAATCTGTTTTTTGCATTCATTTATAATGTTCTCGGCGTTCCGTTGGCTGCAGGATTGCTCTACCCTTTCTTCGGAATTTTGTTGAGCCCAATGATTGCAGCAGCAGCGATGAGTTTCAGTTCTGTCTCCGTCATCCTGAACTCTCTACGACTGAATCGTGCCAAATTGGATATTTAAAATTTTAACGCAAAGTCGCAAACTAATTCAATGTATGGCATTTGCGACTTTTTATTAAGTATCAAACTAATTCTCTTTTGCCTTTGCGCCAAACCAAAAAAAAATGACATCAGGAAAAATCCCGATGCCATTTCAAAACAAATATAAAACCTTAAAAATCGTCTCATTAAAAAGAAACGGTCAGCTTGCTGAAGACATATCTGCCGTTCTGTCCAAACTGAGCAGTAGATCTGGAGTAGATGAATTGATCGTTATTGGTAGAAGCTGTGACGTTCTTCGTAGGATAGATATCAAATAAGTTGTTGGTACCCAAAGTCAGGTTGAAGTTCTTGCTGATGTTATATCCTATGGACAGATCTGTGATAATCTTGTCAGAAACCAATTGGTGCTCGTTTAACAATGCAATACCATCATTATTCAAGTCAACACTATCTGCACCGTACACTTTTCCGTAATACGTATTTCGAAGATATACTGTAAAGTCATTCCAAGTCAAATTGTGGGACAAACTCGCTTTTATTTTAGGCACAGAGTCTTCCAGATACACTCTTGACTTCTCCCCGAAATAGGTATTCTCCAATCCAGCCTTTTTCAACAAATCTGAAGCGTGGATGTCACCTACTTTTTTGGTTCTGTTCAAGTTGATGGCAAAATCGTTATTCAGTTTCACAGCGCCCGTTCTGTAGTTATGGCTGATCACAACATCCAGTCCTTTCGTTTCTGTATCAATAGAATTGGCAAAAAACTGAGCAGCATTCACATTGTTTCTGTCCAGCTCATCTCTTACAGCCTGCAAGTTGGGGTTGGCCTGGATCTGAGCATTGGTAGGTCTTGCAAATTGATCCGTCAATACAATTCTGTCATCTATTCTGATGAAATAGGCATCAGCGGTAATATTCAAATTCAGGGACGGAATTTTATAGGTAAAACCGGCGCTGACTGATTTGGACGTTTCCTGTTTCAACTTATTGATTCCCAAACCTCTTGCAACAGCGGAGTCATTACTGAAAGTTCCTACTTCTACCAATGATGGTTGGGGATTTGGAATGTCTGGCGTTGCAGGAAGCGTTGTAAATAAAGTGGAAGTTGTATTGTAATAGATCTGATGAATAGACGGCGCACGGAAACCTGTAGATCCAGCGAATCTAAAGTTAAGATCATTTGAAAGCTTGATCCTGGAGGCCAATTTATAATTGAATGTCGAACCGAAATCAGAATAGTCCTCATACCTTAGCGCTGCATCTACCAAAAACCAATTGGTAAAATTAACCTCAACATCGGCATAGCCTGCGTACGAATTTCTATTTCTATCGGTGGCATTCTCCGCTCTGAAGCCCGAGAAAACCTGAGAACTACCCGCTAATGTGGCACCGAAGAAATCTGTAGGTTTCAAAGAATTGGGCGTCGTAGGCGTCTGTACATTTCCATTGATATCATAAGCCGTGTAGGAAGCTTCTTCGCCTGGTGTGATCTTGAAATTCTCGTGACGCTGCTCTGCTCCAAAAGCCACATTGATGCCCTGGAAGACATCAAACGATTTGCTGAAATCCAGATTAACGGTATTCTGCAAAAACTGCAATCCACCCGCTTTGAAAGAACTTGGAGAAGCAAAACGCAAACTCGTATTTCCTGTATTTTCAATCGTATAGTCAAAACTGTTTTGCCCGAAACTATTACTGAAATCTACATTCCAACCGTTCCATTTTCCTTTGATGCCAGCTGATAAAGACACATCCTGAATCTTTGTGTGGATCTCCGGCAAATAGCCATCAAGATATAAACCTGTAAACGTTCTGGCTTGGCTTGGTCTTCTGTAAAAACCACCCGATGCGCCATCTCTGATAGAGTAACCCCCGAAGGTATAGGCTTTCCAGTCATCGTTTAAGGGCACCTCAATGTTTGCAAACAACTGGTGATTGCTTAGTTTGGACTGTCCAACCTGCATGTTGAAGTCATTTCGCGTTTGCCCTCTGTAAGCCAATTCCTGATCCGTGAGAGCGTTTAGCTGAGCCGTCGAGAATGCAGATGTTTTAAGAACATTCTGTAATGCGGTAATACTATTTGCAGACTGAATATTGGATTGAAGTGTTGGCGAAATTGAATTAAAATAATTAACGCCTTGCGAATATTGATGAATCAGATTGACAAAATCCTGTTCACCAGCAGTACCTTTCAGGTTGTCTATATTGTTGAAATAAGAAGAAAGATTGACACCATTTTCAGCTGCTCTTTTTTCGATAGCGTTGTACGCGTTATAAATCGGCGCACTCTCTGTCCCTGCTCTTCTGGTGGGATCACGGAATTGGGATGACCAGGTTACATTAAAAAAGCCACCTTTGCTTCCGATTTTGTTTCCATAGTTCAAGTCCAGTTGGTACTGCTGTCCATCGTAGTTTCCGGTGTGGTCTTTGGCAGCTTTGGTCAGGTAACCGCCGTAATTCAGCTGTCCTGTTAACTTTCCTGTATCTCTTTTTAATTGAAGATTCATGACCCCTGCAATGGCGTCAGAACCATATTGGGCAGATGCACCATCTCTCAGAACCTCAATTCTGGAAAGTGCAAACGCTGGGATTGCATTAAGGTCTGTTCCTACGGTTCCTCTTCCGGGCGCTCCGTTGACATTGACAAGGGCAGAATTATGCCTTCTTTTTCCATTGATCAAAACCAAAGTCTGATCCGGACCAAGACCTCTCAACTGTGCAGGATCTGAATGATCCGACCCGTCTGCGTTGGTCTGGATTGTGGACGTAAAAGAAGGTGCAATGGTATTAAGAATTTGATTGATATTGGTTTGCGGCAAACTCTGCTGGATGTCTTTCAGATTGAAAACATCCACAGGAACGGGACTGTCAGCTTTTGACCGTCCGCCACTTCTGGATCCTACCAAAACCACTTCCTCGATCACTTTATCAGAGACAGAGTCTTTGACGGCTTTGCTTTCCTGAGCCTGCGCAAATGAAATCCCAGAAAAGAAGATCACCGCCGCTGTGAGGGCAATTCCTTTCCTTGAATTAATAATAGTTACTTGTTTCATATATTTAAAATTTTACGTTGATAAAGAAAAAACTTCTTCCAGATAAGTCTAGAAGAAGTTATATAAGGATGTGTTTTGGTCCAATAATAAAAACTTTTAAAACTTATCTTTCCTTTTTTCAAAGGCTGAATGCAACACCTTACCTTTCGGCAGGTTGTTAAGACGTCAACAGGTCAGATCCCTCGGTCTTTCTTAATAAGTATGACAGCAATTCGTAATCACACTGCAAAAGTAATTTCAATTGACTTATCAATCCAAATTTATTTCATACTAATTTGGTATGATAAATATCATAAACCTCCTTCATCGAACCCTACACCCTGATTTGATGCTGATTGGCACAGGAATTAGTCGTTATTTAAAATGAAAAATTCTAGAACAAAATACCACATTGGCTGCTCAGGATTCTATAGTACAAATTGGAGGAGTTCTCTTTATCCCGCAGATTCACAGAACAAAGATTTCCTGAAATTGTATTCTCATGCCTTTGATATTGTGGAAATTAACACCACATTTTACAGAAAACCTACGGTAAAAACTTTGCAGAAATGGGTAGATGAAACGCCCGATGCCTTCAAATTCTTCATTAAAATCCCAAAAACAATTTCTCATCAGAAACCATTTGAAAATAAAAAAGAAGACATTGAGGCATTCTGCCATGACATTCAATCTTATCTTGGGGAGAAACTGGCAGGATTTCTTTTTCAGTTTCCACCCTCGTTTCATCATACACCTCAAAATATGAAATGGCTTACAGACAATCTGACTGATGGCCATCTGACTGTGATAGAATTTCGTCATCGCTCTTGGTGGAATGGTGCCATTTTTAAAATCTTTAAAGACAAAAACTGGATCTTTAGCGGAACAAGCTTTCCTGGAAACTTACCTGAAGATGCCATCATTACGAATCCAAATGTTGGATATTATCGCCTGCACGGTAAACCAAAACTTTACAAATCAGCCTATTCAGAAGAATATTTGAAAGATCTTGCTGATAAGATGAAAGAAACAGGCAAGGAATTTTACATTCTATTCAACAACACCTGGGGAACGGCTGCGGTAGAAAATTCATTATATTTAAAGAAAATTTTGAAGTCAATGAAAAAACTAGTAGTACTTTCCGGAGCGGGAGTTTCTGCAGAAAGCGGCATTAGAACTTTTAGGGATTCCAATGGATTGTGGGAAAATCACAGAGTCGAAGATGTGGCTTCGCCAGAAGGTTTTGCCAGAGATCCGAAGTTGGTTTTGGATTTTTACAACGCCCGTAGAAAACAACTGAAAGAAGTAGAACCCAACGCGGCTCACAAATTGCTTGCAGAATTGGAGGATTTCTTTGATGTTCATATCATCACACAAAATGTGGATGACCTGCACGAGCGAGGTGGCTCTACCAAAATCATCCACCTTCACGGCGAACTGAAGAAGGTAAGATCTGTCAATCATGACAATGAAATTATGGATTGGGAAAATGACCTTCATTTGGGCGATCTTCATACAGACGGTTCTCAACTTCGTCCACATATCGTCTGGTTTGGCGAGATGGTTCCGGAAATGGATCGTGCGATTGCCATTGCGTCAGAAGCTGATTTGTTTTTAGTGATTGGAACTTCGATGCAGGTTTATCCTGCCGCTTCCGTCGTAAGATATGTTCCAAGTCATTGCGAAGTTTTCGTCATCGACCCAAATCTGGAAAATCCAAATTCATTAACCCGAAATGAGAATTATTTCAAAACCTCAGCCACGGAAGGCATGAAAAAATTAAATCAAATATTAATAGAAATATAAATAATGCAGGTAGAAATTAGAAAATTAACAGTTGATGATTATGATGAACTGGCAGAAGCCATGCAGAAAGCCTATCCGGAAATTGACGATAATGTCTGGAGCAAACGGAATATTCAGAAACTCACTTCCATATTTGCGGAAGGACAAATCTGTATTATGGTCGATGGAAAACTGGCAGCCGCTGCGTTATCAATTGTTGTTAATTACGAACTTTACAGCGATCAGCACACTTACAATGAGATCACAGGAAACGAATCTTTTAATACCCACAGCAATGTCGGGAATGTCCTTTATGGGATAGAAGTGTTTGTAGATCCAGATTTCCGAGCATTGAGACTGGGAAGAAGATTGTATGATGCGAGAAAAGAACTCTGCGAAATATTAAATTTAAAATCCATTATCGTTGGCGGAAGAATCCCGAATTATCACCTGTACAGTTCAGAACTGTCGCCCAGAGAATATATCACCAAAGTCAGAAACAAAGAGATCTTTGACCCAGTTCTCAGTTTCCAGATCGGAAATAACTTTTCACCCGTAAAAATACTAAAAGGTTATTTGAAAGGTGATACAGAATCCGAAGAATATGCAGTTCTCCTGCAATGGAACAACATCTATTACACAGCAAAAAAGAATACGATGCAGGACAGCGTCATCCGTCTGGGACTGATCCAATGGCAAATGCGTCCACTCAAAGATATTGAGGAGTTTTACAAACAAGTTGAGTTTTTCGTAGATGCTGTGGCTGGTTATCAGTCAGATTTCTGTCTGTTTCCAGAATTGTTCAACACACCTCTCCTCGCGCCTTTCAATCATTTGAACGAAAGAGAATCGATGGAAAAACTGTCTGAACTGACGGAGGAAATCAAAGAAAAAATCTCTGAAATGGCGATCAGTTACAACGTGAATATCATCTCAGGAAGTATGCCGATCTTCGAAGACGGAAAACTGTTCAACGTGAGTTATCTGCTGCACAGAGACGGCAAAATAGATGAGTACCGCAAAGTCCACATCACACCAAACGAAAAGAAATATTACGGAATGACGGGCGGCAATGAGATCAAAGTGTTCGATACAGATTGCGGAAAAGTGGGCGTGATCATTTGTTACGATGTCGAGTTTCCAGAATTGCCCAGATTATTGGCCGATCAGGGAATGAAGATCCTTTTTGTACCGTACCTCACAGATACCCAAAATGCTTACACGCGCGTGCGCCATTGTGCGGCAGCAAGAGCCATCGAGAATGAATGTTATGTGGCAATCGCCGGTTGCGTCGGGAATTTGCCAGGTGTCAATAATATGGATATCCAGTACGGCCAAGCCACGGTTTTCACACCTTCGGATTTTGCGTTTCCGTCCAATGCGATCAAGGGAGAAGCAACGCCAAATACCGAGATGACGATCATTGTGGATGTCGATTTGAACTTACTCAAAGAACTGCATTACAACGGCTCTGTGAAAACTTTGACAGACAGAAGACAGGACCTTTACGATGTGATCCTTCGAAATAAAAGTTAACATTTGGGCAGCTTTATCCGTCCTCCGTTCCCGCTTTTTCCTTTTTAGAAAAAAAAAGAAAAAGAGCTCCACTCAGGCCGGGCTGCAGATTCTACATGAAAAGACGATTAATTATGAATGAAGAGGTTCATTTAACATCAGTAAGATTTAATCATCTAAATTTGTATAAAATTATAAATAATGAAAAAAACGATTTTCCTAGCAGCGGGTTTATTATTTTCTGTGTCTTCCCACGCGCAGATTGGTGATCTTTTAAAAGCTGTTAAAGATAAAACTGGTGTAGACCTAAGCAACGTAAAAACAAAAACGACAACCAGCTCTAGAACTACGACGACATCAACAGGCAATCCCAATGTCAATCTTGGTAATCTCACTTCTGCACAAATCTCTACAGGTCTGAAAGAAGCCCTCAATCTGGGCGTAAAAGAAGGTGTCCAAAAATTAGGTGTTACAGATGGTTTCCTAAAAAATGAGGCCGTCAAAATCTTAATGCCAGAAAAATTAAGAAAAATAGACACTACTTTGAGAAGTATTGGTTTAGGAAGCTTGGCAGATCAAGGCGTGAAATTGCTCAACAGAGCGGCAGAAGATGCAGTAACAGAAGCAACGCCGATCTTTGCAAATGCCATTACATCAATGACGATTACGGATGCGAAAAACATCCTATTGGGAAGCAACAACGCTGCAACCAATTATCTTCAAAGCAAAACCCAGACACAGCTTTTCACGGCTTTCCAGCCAAAAGTACAAGCGTCATTAAGCAAAGTTGGAGCCGACACGGTTTGGAAAAATATGATTTCAAAATATAACACCTTCACCGGACAGGCTGTAACCACGGATCTTAACGAATATGTGACCAATGAAACCATCAATGGTGTTTTCAAAATGGTAGCCGAGAAAGAAACCGGCATCAGAAATAATTCTGTAATGAGAACTACTTCTATCCTACAGAAGGTTTTTGGAGCGGTTAAGAAATAAGTTTAGAAGTTAGATTTTAGAAGTTAGACGTTAGACGTTAGACGTTAGACGTTAGACGTTAGACGTTAGACGTTAGACGTTAGACGTTAGACAAAATTAAAGTCGCAAAGTGAAAACTGTGCGACTTTTTTATATTTTAATTCTTTAATCTTTTAATGATGATTTAAAACTGCATTTCAGGGATATCACCTTCAATGATCAATTCGGCTTCTGTGGCTTTGATGATATCTTCTACGGAAACACCTGGCGCTCTTTCCAGCAGTTTGAAACCTTTGTCCGTGACTTCCAAAACCGCTAATTCCGTCACTACTTTTTTGACACAATTCACACCTGTTAAAGGCAACGTACAATTCCTTAAAATCTTGGATTCTCCAGCTTTGTTCACGTGCATCATGGCAACGATGATATTTTCTGCGGAAGCCACAAGATCCATTGCGCCACCCATTCCTTTCACCATTTTTCCGGGGATTTTCCAATTGGCAATATCACCGTTCTCCGAAACTTCCATTGCACCAAGAATCGTCAAATCCACTTTTTGGCTTCTGATCATCCCAAAACTGAAAGCGGAATCAAAAAAAGATCCACCGGGAAGGATTGTGATCGTCTGTTTTCCGGCATTGATCAAGTCGGCATCTTCCTCACCTTCGAAAGGAAAAGGTCCCATCCCGAGAACACCATTCTCACTTTGGAATTCTACCGAAATGTCTTCTGGGACGTAGTTTGCCACCAGTGTTGGAATTCCAATCCCAAGGTTAACGTACATTCTGTCCTTCACTTCTTTGGATATCCTTTGTGCAATTTGTTCTTTTGTAAGCATAGTAAAATCTTATGCTGCAATATATATAAATTCCGTTTCATACAGAAATGCTATCATCGCGATCTATATTATTTTCTAAATCAATCAGATTTATATCAGTATTTTTGCATCAATTATTATGAAGACATTATTACATTATCTGAAACCGCACAAATGGCTGCTTTTCACATCATTATTTTTAGCAACCATCAATCAGGTTTTTTCTTTGTTCAGTCCAGCTATTACCGGTAATATTCTGGATCAACTGGTAACACATCCCAACTTTTTTGATAAAGAAAAACTTGTTCCCAGAAACCTCAATCAGTTTTTATACGGCACCGATATCTACCACGGTGTATTTTACTTTTTAGGCTTGTTGATAGGAACTGCGATGATCAGCAGGATTGCCAAAGCATTTCAGGATTACACAGTGAATGTGATTACGCAGAAGTTTGGCGCCAATATTTTTACAGACGGTCTGCAGCATTCTATGGCTTTGCCTTATCAGGAATTTGAAGACCAGAGAAGTGGCGAGACTTTATCCATTTTGACGAAGGTAAGAGAAGATTCGGTAAAGTTTATTACCAATTTTATCAATGTCTTTTTTGGGATCCTGGTCAGCATTATTTTCGTTTCGGTTTACGCCGTGAGATTGCATTGGTCTATTATGCCGGTTTATATTGTCGGCATTTTCCTGATTGCCTTTGTGACCAATTTATTAAGTAAAAGAATCAAAACCATTCAGAAAACCATTGTGACAGAAACCACAAGTCTGGCAGGAAGCACGACGGAAAGTCTGAGAAATATCGAAATCGTCAAAAGTCTTGGTTTAACGAAACAGGAAGTCAGACGACTGAATAACAACACTTATAAAATCCTCGGACTTGAACTGAAGAAAGTCAAAAGCATTCGCTCATTAAGTTTCATCCAGGGAACGATGGTCAATTTTCTTCAGCAATTGATTACGCTGACGCTTTTGTATCTGATTTTCAGAAACATCGTGACGCCGGGACAATATCTGTCATTGATGTTCTACGGCTTCTTCATTTTCGGGCCGATGCAGGAGATTGGAAACATCATTATTTCTTACCGAGAAGCCGAAGCCTCCTTGAAAAACTTCGATAACCTGATGAAAAAACCTGTGGAAGAAAAACCTTTGACACCGAAACAAATTGGTGCGATTGAGGAACTGGAATTCAGACACGTTTCTTTCAAGCATCAATCGGCGCAGTATAAGGCGTTGAATAACATTTCATTTGATGTCAAAAATGGCGAAACGATTGCGTTTGTTGGACCAAGTGGTTCCGGGAAAAGTACGTTGGTAAAACTTTTGGTTGGACTTTACCGTGCTCAGGAAGGGAATATTTTTTATAATGAAATCAATGGAAAAGAAGTTGATTTTGATGAATTGAGAAATCAAATTGGATTTGTGACACAAGACACACAACTTTTTGCAGGAACCATCCGAGAAAATCTTCTCTTCGTAAATCCTGATGCCACTGAAGCAGACATACAGTTGGCTCTGAAAAAAGCAAGTTGCACAGGCTTATTGGAACGCGCGGAAAAAGGAATCGAAACCGTGATTGGCGAAGGTGGATTGAAATTAAGCGGTGGTGAAAAACAAAGAATTGCCATTGCCAGAGCCTTATTGAGAAAACCACATCTCTTGATTTTTGATGAAGCTACTTCTGCTTTGGACAGTATCACGGAGGAAGAAATCACAACAACCATCAAAGATATTTCTGAACAAAAAGAACAAATCACCGTTCTCATTGCCCACCGATTGAGCACCATCATGCACGCCGACAGAATCTATGTTTTGGAACGCGGACAAGTCATAGAAATGGGTTCTCACGACAATCTGATTGCCGAAAAAGGTTTGTATTATGCCATGTGGAGACAGCAGATTGGGGAGAGGAAAATTAAATAGGTATTTACATTGAATTGACTATATTTAAATATTATATTAAATTTTATCAAAAAAAAGTAAAAAAAATAATGAAAAATATACTATTAATTATTTTTTTGCAAGTTTTTGCAATAATTAAATCTCAATCTATTCACGATAAAATATTTAATGATATTATAATGATAGAAAATGGTGATGTAATTTCAAATGGGAAAGATTATATGCTTAGATTTCCTATCGACGCAAAAAAAGAAAGTTTAATAATTTTAAATAATGATCCTAATCTTCCTGCAAAAATTTTCTTCAATAAAGAATCTTTTTTAGAAAAACAAAATAAAATCATTCTCATAACACCAGATTGGGAGTATTTAAAAAGTATCTGGGAATCTGATAAAAGAACTGGCTATCATTCTGATCCCGTAAATCAAAGGAAATTTTATCAAATTGATCGAATTAAAAATACAGTTGATAGTATAACTATAGTTGAAGAATATTTAGTAAAACCTAATACTTATAATTTTTCACAAGGTTTTCCAAAAGATTCAAACCCAATATATGCGGAAGAATGTAATGACAAAATAAAAAATACTATAAAATTTAAGAGCCTGTTTAAATTTTATTCAATAAATTTTTTAAAGCGGATAATTTGACCATGTTTTCTGAATTTTCCATCAGGAGTTCATAATTCCGACACAATCTTCTATCATTATCAAACCAAGCGAAAGTTCTCTCAATAATCCATCTTTTGGAAATAGGCTTAAAATCTTTTTTCTTTCCATCGTTTCTCATCACCACATTTATTAGATAACCAAACTTATTTTTTACCTGTTC
>NZ_AUAA01000016.1 GCF_000428485.1 Epilithonimonas tenax DSM 16811
CTAAATACATAATGGCATCCCAAATGGTTCTTAAATCATATTTTCGTTTTCTGTTATTGAAGTTTAAAGTCTTTTTTATAAATTGCCATTGATTGTCAGAAATGTTTGTAGAGTAATTTTTCACCGTAGCTTAATTGATTAGTTACCAACAAGTTACGAAAAATAATCTACATAAACAACTGACAATCAATTTTTTAAATTATTTTTTTACAGATCCACTCCTTACAAATTTTTCTAATTTAATTTTTAAACAGGCTCTAAAAATTATTTATCCTTATGCTAATTTTTCTATATTTGGGCACAAAGATAAAAAATATGGAAACTGCCACAATGGACAACTTAAAAATGATAGCTGAAACGGCAAAAGATTTTGCCGAAAAAAATATTCGCCCCAACATTATGGATTGGGATGAGAGCCAGACTTTCCCAAAAGAACTCTTCCACCAATTGGGAGAATTGGGTTTTATGGGAATCGTAATCCCTGAAGAATATGGCGGTTCGGGTCTTGGTTATCAGGAATATGTAACTATTTTAGATGAAATCTCACAAGTAGATCCGTCCATCGGATTGTCATTGGCTGCTCATAATTCACTATGCACCAATCACATTTACGAATTCGGGAACGAGGAGCAAAGACAAAGATGGATTCCCCAGTTAGCTTCAGGAAAGGTAATCGGCGCGTGGGGACTCACGGAGCATAACACAGGTTCAGATTCTGGCGGAATGTCCACAACAGCTGTCAAAGATGGCGACGATTGGATCATCAGCGGTGCAAAAAACTTTATCACGCACGCCATCTCTGGAGACATTGCAGTGGTCATGACAAGAACTGGAGAAGTGGGTGCAAAAAATAATTCGACAGCTTTTGTTCTGGAAAAAGGAATGGCTGGATTCTCTTCTGGTAAAAAAGAAAACAAACTGGGAATGCGCGCCTCAGAAACTGCAGAACTGATCATGGACAGCGTTCGCGTTCCGGATTCTCACAGATTAGGCGAAGTGGGAAGCGGTTTCAAACAGGCGATGAAAATCCTGGATGGTGGCCGTATTTCTATTGCAGCATTGAGTTTGGGAATCGCAAGAGGCGCTTACAAAGCGGCGCTAAAATATGCTCAAGAGAGACATCAATTCGGAAAAGCTATTTCGGGTTTCCAGGCGGTTAACTTTATGTTGGCTGATATGGCGACAGAAATTGACGCCTCGGAACTACTGATCAGAAGAGCGTCTGACCTTAAAAATGCAAAACAGAAAATGACCCGAGAAGGTGCTATGGCAAAACTATTCGCATCCGAAGCATGCGTTAGAATTTCCAATAATGCATTACAAATCTTCGGAGGTTACGGTTATACCAAAGATTTCCCAGCGGAAAAATTCTACAGAGATTCTAAATTGTGTACGATTGGCGAAGGAACTTCTGAAATCCAAAGATTGGTGATTGGAAGAGACATTACTTCTTAAGTTATTACAAACTTGTTTTAAATTCTATCAAAATTATTCCCCCAACCCTAAAGGGAGTAATTTTGATGGAATTTAAAATTTAGTTTTGCTCCCTTTAGGGTTGGGGCAAACAAAAATCAATTATAAATAAATACTTTTTTTTAAACATACTATAATAATTAAAATATCCAGCCCTTTCAAAATTAATAACTTTGAAAGGGTTTTTAAATTATATCCAATGAATCCAAACATCATTTCATACAATCATAAATTAGAATCTGAAGATGAAAAAATTGCAAATATTCTTTCCGAAGAAATCTGCAAACATCTTCCGCAAGCTGAGAACAACATCTGGCACGCACATCCGGTTTGGTTTCTCGATGGAAATCCGATTGTTGGCTACAGCAAGCAAAAACGAGGAATTAGATTAATGTTCTGGAGCGGAAAATCTTTCAATGAAGAAAAGCTGAATGTGGAAGGTGAGAAATTTCAGGATGCTTCAATTTTTTATAATGATTTGAATGAGATTGATAAAGACGATTTGAAACGTTGGCTGGAAAAATCCAAGGAAATCCAATGGGATTATAAAAATATTGTGAAGAGGAAAGGGGTTTTGGAACGTTTGAAGTAATTTTAATAAATCCTTCGACTCCGCTCAGGATGACAATTCTAATATTAAAAAATTAATCGTAAGCGATGTCAGGCTGAGCGGAGTCGAAGCCTTTTTTCAACTTGATTCTGACTTTTTGAAAACTATAATTACTACTCAAAAAACATTTTAATTTTATAAATGCTGTCTTTAAGGATGGCATTTTTTATATTTGTTAAAATTTTAGAAAATATATGGAAAAGTTAGATAGCCTGAACCAAGTTGCCGAATTTCACAAAACCTTCAACGCCCCAATTCTGGACACACCTCAGATCCCAGCAAAAGAACGTGCTGAGCTGAGAGTTAGCCTTTTACAAGAAGAATTGGACGAACTGAAAAAAGCGATTGAAGACCACGATTTGGTAGAAGTTGCGGATGCACTTTGCGACCTTCAGTACGTTTTGAGCGGTGCTGTTCTGGAGTTTGGATTGGGAGAGCAATTTGTAGAATTGTTCAATGAAGTTCAGCGTTCCAATATGTCCAAAGCTTGTGATAATGAAGTCCAGGCTCAGGAAACGGTAGAGTTCTATAAAGCCAAAGGAACCGATGCTTACTACGAAAAATCTGGCGACAAATACAATGTTCACCGCGTTGCAGACAACAAGGTTTTGAAAAACAAATACTACTCCGCTGCCGATCTGGCTTCACTTTTAAAATAAAAACTCAAGATGAAAAAAATTACAATATTATTTGGTTTGATGTCTTTGATGCTTGTCAGCTCTTGTGCAGAACGCATCATCGTGAACCGTGAAGTAGAATCCAAGAACGACGGCAAAATGCTTTTGGGAACGCAGTCGCTTGACCAATTCCGAAAAGAACCTTACAATACCTGGTTTGATGAAGAATACAACCGCTACCAGATTGACCAGCCAAGTTTGGCAGAATTGAAGAAAGAAAAACTGAACACCTACACATTGGTCGTTTTCGTCGGAAGCTGGTGCGAAGACAGCCACAGAGAATTTCCAAGACTGATCAAGATCCTGGAAACCCTGAAATACAATACTGAGAAAATGCAAATCATCGCCGTTAACCGCAAAAAGGAATCGCCTGCCGGCGAAGAAGGCCTTTACAACATCACCAGAGTGCCTACGGTCATCGTGAAAAAGTACGGTAAAGAAATCGGAAGAATCACAGAAATGCCGGAAACCGGATTTTTGGAGAAGGATTTGCTTAACATTCTGAAAAAAGATAACAACTCAGGTTTGTTTAAATAAAATAGTCTTCGCGAGCTTCAGACTGACAAAACGTATGGTTTTAAATAGGTCACACTCAGCTATTCGAAGTACATTTAATAATTTTAAACATTGCTGACAAATTCAAAATCAATGACAAAATTCACAGGCCTACTTTCTTTTATTTTCGGAATCATTCTTACCGTTTTCGTCTTTCTATCGTGGAGAAGCTGCAACAAAAAAGAAGATGCAGCGCTCATCAATCAGGATTATTACCTCATCACCAATCAAATTCAGAAAATGAATAAGATGGTGGTTTTGGAACAGGATTTCTCCAGTTTCCAGACGCACAAAAGTTCAGCAGCCAATATTGCCGGATTTGATATTCTGCCACGCGAAATGGTCCTTTACACAACGGCAAAAGCTCAGGTTTCCTATGATTTGAAACAAATGAAAATTGATGTTGATACTGTGAATAAAAAAGTCATCATCAAGGAATTGCCTCAGCCAGAAATCAAGATTTTTCCTGATGTGAAAATCCATTTTATGGATGATTACGCAATCAACAGATTCACTCAGAAAGACATTAACGGTGTGATGGACTCTGCCAAGAAAAATATGGCGAAAAGCGTGAATCAAAACCGTTTAAAAGAACAAAGCAAAAAACAATTAAAAGATAATCTGAATGATATATTCGTTTTGGCAAAGGCATTGCATTATTCCATAGAGGATAAGACCAATACTTTTCCCGCCACCGAATTATAAAATCAATCGTTATGGAACCAGATAAAAAACAAGAAAACGCCAACGCTTCCGAACAGCAAAAACAGACAGAAGATTTTCGCGATATGCCCGCTTCTTCCGACAAAAAGAATCCACCAAACATCAGTAAAAAAGACATCGATAAAAGCTTTGAAGTCAACAAAGACGGAAAGACCGACAACACGAAAAAGTAAATGTTCTTTGCGAAAAATTCAACAAGCCTTTCAGTTTATTCTGAAAGGCTTGTTTGTTTGGAAAAATTAACATACATTTAATATAGCGAATCAGGTTCTGTAAAATCCGCTTCGCAAGTGTTCTTTTAATTCCGTCTCATCAAAACATTACAGCTATGTCTTATATTGTTGTAGGGCTTTTTCCCACTCAGCTAGAGGCTGACAAGGTCCTTTTAAAATTGGAAAATGCTGGTTACAATGACTATAATCTTTCTCATTCTCATCTAGAGACTGTGCAAAATGTAGACATTGAGAAGAAAAATGGTTTTTGGAATTGGTTATTTGATGACAATCATATCGACAAAGCCCGTTTTGAATACGCAAGTATCGATCACAACACGATCACCGTCCATCTGCACACAGAGCAGGATGCGCACATCGTGAAAGATATCCTGGACAACAATGGCGCCGTGAATGTAGAAGAAAAGACTCAGGATTATATGACTGAAAACTTTGCCAATCACGAGAATGTTATTTCTGAGAGCAAAAATGCAAAGATCATTGCAAAAGCCAAAAACAATCTGTTTTTCACCAACAACCGAAAACCGCACCACGTTCACGAAAACCGAAAAGCCGAAGAAATAGACGCATTGGTATTTACCAAGTTCAAATAATTTTTGGGCAGCTATTTCCGTCCTCCACTCCCACTCTTTTTTTGCACACGCTTTGTGAATAAGATCGAATTTTGATCCCGCAAAAAAAGGAGTTCCGTTCAGGCCGGGCTGCATCACCCAAGTGCTATAACAAACTTTTAAAATTAACACGATGGAAACCTTTCGGCTGAAACCGGAAGGTTTTTTCTGTACCGAAAAGTTCAACCTGGCGAAGCGCGCCCCGACTTGAACGGAAATCCTTTTTTGCGGCTGGTAAAGCGATGGCAAAAAGATTGGGAGTGGAAGGCGGATCAAGGCGCCCAAATCTTAAATACTGTTAAAATTTTGTCCTACAATAGATTGTGTCATCATTTTTGTTTGGGTAAGGGAAATAAGTTTAACCACCCAAAAAAATAGGATTATGTCTTACACGATTATCGGGATATTCCCAAACGAAACAGAAAGCAGAGATGTCATTACAAAACTGGAAGAAGCTGGATTGTATGAATATTCTCTGGCCAATTCAGAAATCGAAGCTTTGGAAAAAGTGGAAACAGATAAAAAAGAAAGTTTCTTTGACTGGCTTTTTGACAGAGATGCGGTAGAAAAAGACAGATACGAATACGCCAGCATCAACAGCAACACGATCACAGTCTATGCAGAAACAGAAGCAGATGCTAACGCAGCCAAAACAATCCTGGACGAGAATGGCGCCATAGATGTGGAGGAGAAAACAAGAGATTACCTTTCAGAAAAATACCCTTCTACCAATCACGAATATCCAATTTCTGAAACCAAAAAAGCGAGGATCATTGCCAAAGCAAAGAACGACCTCTACTTTACAGCGGACAGAAAAGCGCCTAAAACCAGCACAGAAGGAATGGTAGATGAGATGGATTCTTTAGGAAATAAAGACTAAGCCCACCGTTTTTAATTTAATTTTACATAGGTGATAAGAGCCGAAAATTTTCGGCCCTTATTTTTTATTACACAATGGTCGATTTCCCTAACTGAACATTCTCGTGATTGTAATAAGACCGCTCGGAAAACCGAATATAATCTGCCATAAAATCCCCCACTTCACTTGTGGAATAATGAATATCAGCATTCAGATCTATGGTGACGTAGCGGCTTTCGATGGCATTTTCTACACTTTCTCTCAGTTTGTTGGCCGCCTGATCCAGCTTCAGATAATCCAGCATCATCGCTGCACTTAGGACAGAAGCAATGGGATTGGCAATTCCTTTGCCCTTTGCTTGAGGATACGACCCATGAATAGGTTCGAATAAAGCTTGCCCATCCCCAATTGATGCGGAAGGCAACAAACCGATAGAACCGCCAATCACACTGGCTTCATCAGAAATAATATCGCCGAACATATTTTCTGTAAGGATCACATCAAACTGTTTTGGATTCAGGATCATCTGCATTGCGGCATTATCTACGAACATAAAATCCAAAGCAACATCAGGATATTCCCAAGCAATTTCTTTCACGCTCTTGCGCCAGAGTCTGGAGGTGTCCAACACATTGGCTTTATCTACCAAGGTGAGTTTCTTTTTTCTTTTCTGTGCATCCTGAAACGCCAGATGTGCAATTCTTACAATTTCCTCTTTGGCATATCTGCAGACATCGTAAGCATAATCACCGTTTTCCTCCGTGAATTTCTCTCCGAAATAGATACCGCTGATCAACTCGCGGTAGATCTGAATATCGGTGCCTTGTACAATCTCTTTTTTAAGTGGACTTTTTTTCAGGAGCGAAGGATAGGTTTTGACAGGTCTGATGTTGGCGAACAATCCCAATTCTTTTCTCAGTTTCAATAAACCTTGTTCTGGACGCACTTTCGCATCTGGATTGTTGTCAAATGCCGGGTCACCAATGGCGCCAAACAAGACCGCGTTAGCATTTCTGCACAATTCCAAAGTGGCGTCTGGCAAAGGATTTCCTGTCTGATAGATCGCTTCTGCGCCCATCAAGCCATAATCGAATTGGAAATTGTATTGAAAAGCCTCACCGATGACCTTCAGAATTTTTACACTTTCATGGGTCACTTCCGGACCGATGCCGTCACCCGGCAACACTGCTATTTTATAACTCTTGCTCATATATTTTTTGTGTTTTTTGTTCAAATTTCTGAATGGCTTCTTTTTTACTCGTTAAAAAATCAATATCGTCATAACCGTTTATCAGACATATTTTTTTGTAAGAATCCAGTCCAAAACTTTCTGTTTTATCATGGTACGAAATCGTCTGTTTTTCTACATCCACTGTTACTTGAGTATCAGGATTGTGCGTAATGGTTTCCATTAAATCCTGAAGATAAGCTTCTGAAACTTTCACTGGAAGCAATCCATTATTAAGCGCATTGCCTTTAAAAATATCTGCAAAATAACTGGACACCACCACCTTGAAACCGTAATCCGTCAATGCCCAAGCGGCGTGTTCCCTGCTGCTACCACATCCGAAATTGTTTCCTGCCACCAGAATTTCACCGCAATATTGAGGATGATTCAGAACAAAATCTGGATTTGGTTCATTGGTGTGAACAAGATACCGCCAGTCTCTGAAAAGATTCTCGCCAAAACCTTCTTTGCTGATACTTTTGAGGAAACGCGCCGGAATGATCTGGTCTGTATCTATATTTTTACTCGGCAACGGAACGGCCTGAGATTTTATTAAAACTAATTTTTGCATACTTTAGTTCAATGTTCAAGATTTAAAATTCAATGTTTCAAATTCCATATTATAATTAATTCAAATTATCAAAAGCAGGAATTCGGCCTTCCACAGCCACTTTGGCGGCGGTTAACGGACTTGCTAAAAGCGTTCTTGCACCTTGACCTTGTCGGCCTTCGAAGTTTCTGTTGGACGTGGAAACGCAATATTCACCTTCGGGGATTTTGTCATCATTCATTGCCAGACAGGCAGAACATCCCGGTTGACGGATTTGAAAACCTGCATCATTAAAGACTTTATCCAATCCTTCCTCATAGATTTGTTCGGCTACTTTTTGCGAGCCTGGAACCAGCCAAGCCACAATATTGGCCGCTTTTTGTTTTCCTTTGACATAAGTTGCAGCAGAGCGGAAATCCTCAATCCTTGCATTGGTGCAACTTCCGATGAACACGTAATTTATTTTGATGTCTGAGGCAGATTGTCCTGCACTCAGTCCCATATATTTCAGGGCTTTTTCTTCAGATTCGTTTTGGGTTGTGGGGATTTTAGAATCTATGGAAATTCCCATTCCGGGATTGGTTCCGTAAGTTATCATCGGATGGATATCTTCTGCGGAGAATTCAAATTCTTTGTCAAAAATGGCATCAGAATCGGATTTCAACGTTTTCCAATATTCGACTTTCTCCGTCCATTCATCTCCTTTTGGTGCAAAGGTTTTGTCTTTTACATAGTCAAAAGTAGTTTTGTCCGGCGCCATCATCCCACCACGCGCTCCCATTTCGATGCTCATATTGCAAACCGTCATTCGGCCTTCCATAGACATTTCTTCAAAGATATTGCCTGCATATTCACAGAAATATCCCGTTCCAGAATCCGTTCCGACTTTCGAAATAATATAAAGAATCACGTCTTTCGGCTGAACATCTTTATTGAGTTTCCCGTTTACAGAGACCCGCATCGATTTTGGTTTGTTCATCAACAAACATTGGCTCGCAAAAACCTGCGCCACCTGACTTGTCCCAATTCCAAAAGCAATGGCACCAAATGCGCCGTGCGTAGATGTATGACTGTCACCACAGACAATGCTCATCCCGGGTTGCGTAATTCCCAACTCTGGTGCAATGATGTGGATGATGCCTTGATATTGATGACCAAGTCCGTACAACTCAATGTTATGTTTTTTGCAATTTTCTGTCAATTGCTGCACCTGTGTTCTGGATAATTGATCTCTGATTGGCAATTCCTGTCCCAAAGTTGGAACGTTGTGGTCAGCAGTTGCGACAATTTGATTTGGACGAAAAACTTCCAAACCTCTTGCTTCCAATTCCGCAAAAGCCTGTGGACTGGTGACTTCGTGGATCAAATGTTTGTCTATGTAGATCACTTCCGGTCCATCCGTAATGGTTTCTACCACGTGAGCATCCCAGACTTTATCAAATAATGTTTTGCTTGTGCTCATTTTCTATCCTATTTTTTGGTTGAAGGATCTCATCATAAAACTTAGATCATCATTATTAATTTCTTTTTTGGTGTCGGCAATTTTCAAAAACTCCTGATACAAAAGATCCAACTCTATTTTTGTCACATCAAAACCGATATTCTTGAAACGGTAAGCCAGAGCAGAACGTCCACTTCTTGCGGTCAAAACAATAGAAGATTCATTGATGCCGACTTCTCTCGGGTCTATGATTTCGTAGGTTTCTCTGTTTTTGATGACACCATCTTGGTGAATCCCGGAACTGTGTGCAAAGGCATTAGAACCCACGATTGCTTTGTTCGGCTGAACAGGCATTCCCATCAATTCTGAAACCAGATCACTCATTTCGCTCAGCATTTTGGAATTGATATCCGTGAAAAAATCAAGCTCAGGATGCTGTCTGATGATCATCACCACTTCTTCCAACGCCGTATTTCCGGCACGTTCACCAAGCCCGTTGATGGTGCATTCGATTTGTCTGGCGCCGTTGATAATTCCTGAGATCGAATTGGCGGTTGCCATTCCTAGGTCGTTGTGACAATGGCAAGACAAAATAGCTTTATCTATATCTTTAACGTTTTCTCTCAGGTATTTAATTTTTCTTCCGTATTCTTCCGGCAGACAATAACCCGTTGTATCAGGAATATTAAGAACAGTTGCGCCAGCTTTGATGACTTCTTCACAAACTTTTGCCAGGAAATCATTATCAGTTCTTCCTGCATCTTCCGCATAAAACTCGACGTCATCAACAAAATTCTTTGCGTATTTTACAGCTTCAATCGCTCGTTCCAAAACCTGCTCTCTTGTAGAATTAAATTTGAATCTGATGTGTGAATCAGAAGTTCCAATTCCTGTGTGAATACGTGGTCTTTTTGCATATTTCAAAGCTTCTGCAGCGACTTCAATATCTTTTTTGTTGGCTCTCGTCAGTCCGCAAACTTTCGCATATTTTACGATTTTCGAAATCTCCTGCACAGACTGAAAATCACCTGGACTGGAAATTGGAAAGCCTGCTTCGATAATATCAACGCCAAGAAAATCGAGTTTCTCGGCTATAATAATTTTTTGTTCTGTATTGAGTTTACATCCGGGAACCTGCTCACCATCTCTCAACGTCGTATCAAAAATTTCAATTTTTTCCGGATTCATAATAAAGTTTTTTACCTAATTTTGATATTCAAAAGTAGAATTTGATTGATGATATCTGATTGATACTTTTTAAAAAATACAATATTCAATTCCTTTAAAATAATTGACAACAAATTAGTTATCAATGATTTATATATTTTAAATTTACAATGTCAGAATTACAAAAAGATTTTTTATTTGTTCTCATCAAGTCACTTTCGACCTCAGAAAAGCGACAATTCAAATTGTATGTGAACCGACTGGGCATTAATGTTGACGCCAAATTTCTTTTGCTTTTTTCTGAACTGGACAAAATGAAAGCGTATAACGAGGAGGTGATTCTTGAGAAAAAAATATCGTCGAAACAGCAACTTTCTAATCTCAAAGCGCACCTTTATAAACAAATCCTGATCAGTCTGAGACTGAATCCTAGTCTTCAAAACAGCAGAATCCAATTGCGCGAACAGCTTGATTTTGCAACGATTCTTTATCAAAAAGGTTTATACAAACAAGCTTTGAAAATCCTTGATAAAGCCAAACAATCTGCATTGGATTTAGACGAAAAAAGCATCGCTTCCGAAATCATTGAACTTGAAAAAGTCATTGAATCCCAATTCATTACAAGAAGTATTGATGGACGGGCAGATGAATTAATTCTGCAATCGACTGAAATCAATAAACAAAATAGTTACGCCACGCAACTTTCCAATTTATCTTTGAAATTGTACAGTGAAATGCTGACACATGGTTATATTAAAAATGACGAAGACCGAGATAAAATCCTGGATTTGTTTGATAAGAAAGTCAAAAAAATTGATCTCAACAAACTTAATTTCACAGAGAAACTTTGGTATTTTAAAGCGCACGTCTGGAAAAATCAGCTTTTGCAGGATTACAAATACACCTTGAAATACGCGTATCAATGGGTAGAATTGTTTCACAACAATCCTGAAATGATAAAAAACCATCCGGTCTGGTACATCAAAGGAAATACTTATCTATTCAAAATTTTGTTTCTGTATGGCAACATTAAAAGGATTGAAGAAAGTTTTGAGAAGTTTAGTCGCGTTGTAAAATCGGACACTTTTATTCATAATGAGAATTCGCAATCGTTGATTTTCCTTAATTATTATAACACCAAAATGAATCTTTATTTCATCAAAGGAGATTTTTTCGGTGGCACAAAGATGATTCCCGAACTGGAATTAAAAATGGAAAAACACCGCGACAAGATAGATGAACATCATTTTCTCATCCTTTTCTTGAAAATCGCATCGATGTATTTTGGCAGTAAACAATATCAAAACACCATTAAATACGGTTTGAAAATCATTAATTCAAAAGGAAATATTCAGGAGGATTTGCTTTTCCACACAAGGATTTTGATTCTGATGGCGAAATTTGAAGCTGGTTTTGATGACGATTATGATGACTTTGTGAAAAGCACAATTAAGTTTGTGAAAAAGATGAAAAATCCCGGCGATTTGCATTTTAAAATTGTTGATTTCTTTAAAAAAATCAATGACCAAAATGCCAACGCGCAACTTTCAACTTTCGAGGAATTTGAAAAACATCTTCAGGAATCAGAAAAAAACAGATACGACAAAAGAACGCTCGTCTATATCGACATCCACGGCTGGGTAAAATCGAAAGTCAGAAATGTAGATGTCATCGAGATTATAAAAGAGAAAGTTAAGCTAAAATAAATCCGGTTTTTTCTTTAAAAAATCACTATTTTTGCATCCTAAAAATTTCAGTCATAATGCTAAAAATTACGCTTCCTGATGGCAGCATCAGAGAATATGAAGGAGCAGTTACTCCACTACAAGTTGCACTAAGTATCAGTGACGGTTTGGCAAGAAACACCATTTCTGCCGTCGTAAATGGAAAACAGACAGAAGTAGACACCACGATAACGGAGGATTCTACAGTGCAACTACTGACGTGGAATGACGATATGGGGAAAAAAGCATTCTGGCATTCTTCTGCTCACTTGCTGGCTCAGGCGATTATGGATTTTTATCCGGAAGCCAAGCTGACAATCGGGCCTGCAATCGCAAACGGATTCTATTATGATGTAGATTTCGGAGGAGAGCCTTTGTCTGAAAAAGACTTCGAAAAACTGGAAAAGAAAATCTTAGAGAATGCGAAGAAAAATTCGACTTTCAACCTTCGTGAAGTTTCCAAAGCCGACGCACTGAAAGAATATGCAGACAATCCTTTCAAAACCGAATTGATTGAAAACCTTCCTGATGGCGAAATCACTTTCGTGACGCACGACAACTTCACAGACCTTTGTAGAGGTGGACACATCCCATCAACCGGAATCGTAAAAGCTGTAAAAATATTAAACGCAGCCGGCGCTTACTGGCGAGGTGACGAGAAAAACCCACAGCTAACAAGAGTTTACGGAATCTCTTTTCCTAAACAAAAAGAACTGACAGAATATCTTGAAAGACTGGAGGAAGCCAAAAGAAGAGACCACAGAAAACTCGGGAAAGAATTGGGAATTTTCGCCTTCTCAGAAAAAGTGGGTGCAGGACTTCCACTTTGGTTGCCAAAAGGTGCTGCTCTTAGAAAAAAATTAGAAGAATTCCTTTCCAAAGCTCAGAAAAAACAGGGTTATGAATTCGTGATTTCGCCACATATTGGAGCGAAAGAACTGTATGTCACTTCTGGACATTGGGACAAATATGGCGCAGATAGTTTCCAGCCCATCAAAACGCCTAATGAAGGTGAAGAGTTTTTATTAAAACCAATGAACTGTCCGCACCACTGCGAGATTTACAAGGCACAACAATGGTCTTACAAAGATTTGCCGAAGCGTTATGCGGAATTTGGGACCGTTTACAGATATGAACAATCCGGAGAGTTGCACGGCCTGACGAGAGTTCGTGGCTTTACCCAAGATGATGCGCACCTTTTCTGTACGCCAGACCAGTTGTTGCAGGAATTCGAAAAAGTAATTGACTTGGTATTATATGTTTTCGGATCACTTGGATTTGCTGATTTTACAGCTCAAATCTCGTTAAGAGATAAAGAAAACAGAGACAAATATATCGGTTCCGATGAGAACTGGGAAAAAGCTGAAAACGCCATTGTAACGGCTGCCAAAGCAAAAGGTCTGAAAACGGTAACCGAATATGGTGAAGCGGCTTTCTACGGTCCTAAGCTGGACTTTATGGTAAAAGATGCGTTGGGAAGAAGCTGGCAATTGGGTACCATTCAGGTAGATTACAATTTACCGGAAAGATTCGACCTTTGGTACAACGGAAGCGACAACGAAAAGCACAGACCAGTGATGATTCACAGAGCACCGTTTGGTTCTATGGAACGATTCATTGCGATATTAATTGAGAATACCGCAGGAGATTTTCCACTTTGGCTGAGTCCGGAACAGTTCACAATTTTGCCAATCAGCGAAAAATATTCAGATTATGCAAAAAAAGTTTCAGAATCATTGGAAATTCACGATATTTGCGGATTGATTGACGACAGAAACGAGAAAACGGGTAAGAAAATCCGGGATGCCGAATTGAAAAAGTTACCATTTATGCTTATTGTAGGTGAGAACGAGGAAAATAACGGTACGATTTCTGTAAGAAGAAGAGGCGAAGGTGATTTGGGAGAAATGACGGTAGATGCGTTTATCACCTACTTTAAACAAGAAGCAAAACCAGCATTTGACTTAGGAGCCAACCAATAAGCCAACACTAATTATTAATTTTAAAATTTAAAACCATAGCACTAAAAAGAAACAACAGCAGAGGCCCGATGAGACGTCCAGTCCAAGAAGACCTCCATCAAATTAACGGTAAAATTCGTGCCAACGAGGTACGTCTTGTTGGTGACAACGTAGAACCGGGAGTTTATCCTTTATCAAAAGCTTTAGAAATTGCAAGAGAACAAGAGTTGGATCTTGTGGTGATTTCTGATAAAGCTGAGCCTTATATTTCTCGTATCCTGGATTATAAAAAATTCCTGTACGAGCAAAAGAAGAAAACCAAAGAGCTAAAAGCGAAGCAGGTAAAAGTGGTTGTAAAAGAGATCAGATTTGGGCCTCAGACCGATGACCACGATTATGACTTCAAGAAAAAGCACGCAGAAAAATTCTTAGAAGAAGGTTCTAAACTGAAAACTTATGTTTTCTTCAAAGGACGTTCTATCATCTTTAAAGATCAGGGAGAAATCCTTCTTTTGAAACTTGCCCAGGATCTGGAGCACGTTGGCAAAGTAGATCAGCTTCCTAAGCTTGAAGGAAAAAGAATGATTATGATGATGAGCCCTAAGAAGCCGGCTAAATAACATTGACCAATTCACATTTACATATAAAACCTCGAATTAATTTTTGAGGTTTTTTGGTGTTATGCTCTTATTCATACCATCGTAAAATCAAAACACAAATTTTACCATCTGAGTTTCAGATTTTTTTTGTAATTTTGCAAACTATTATTCTTAGATATATTTAGGAATAACAAAATAGATATTGATAACAAAACATAAAAAGCAAAACAATGCCAAAATTAAAAACGAAATCAGGTGCTAAAAAGCGTTTTGCTCTTACCGGAACCGGAAAGATCAAAAGAAAAGGTGCTTTCAAAAGCCACATCTTGACAAAGAAAGAAACTAAGCAAAAGAGAAATCTAACGCAAACTTCTTACGTTGCAGAAGTGGACAAGAAAAGTGTACTACGTCAATTAGCGTTAAGATAGTTTTTATAAATCTCATTCGGTTTATAGGAATTAAACAATTCAAAAATTAACCCTGAAACGGTGCACCTAAGAGAATTATTATTTAAGTATAAAATTCCGCCCTTTTCAAAAAAACAATTTAAATTATGCCAAGATCAGTAAATTCTGTAGCGTCTAGAGCGCGTAGAAAAAAAGTTTTAAAAAAGGCTAAAGGTTTTTTCGGTAGAAGAAAGAACGTTTGGACTGTAGCAAAAAATGCGGTAGAAAAAGCAATGTCTTATGCTTACCGTGGTAGAAAAGAGAAAAAAAGAAGTTTCAGAAGCCTTTGGGTAATGCGTATCAACGCAGGAGCCAGAGAACACGGATTGACTTACTCTCAGTTTATGGGAGCTCTTAAGAAAAACAACATCGAGCTAAACAGAAAAGTTCTTGCAGATCTTGCAATGAATCATCCAGAAGCTTTCAAAGCTGTTGTAGATCAAGTAAAATAATTACAAATCTTTGTTATCAATATAAAATCCTGAGGAATCCTCAGGATTTTTTTTATTTTTGCTAAAATTATTATTAATGATAAAAAAATACATCCGTTTATTTCTTTTTTTGGCAACTGCTCATTTTACACAAGCTCAAACTTTTATCCAGGCCTATCAGGACAGAGCTAATAAAGTTTCCCAAGTCAACGTTAACACTTATCTTCAGGAGTTCGAAGCTTTGGGTGTCAAAAAAACCGGAACAACTCAAAATACAAACGCTTTCAATTGGATCAGGAACAAATACACATCTTTCGGCTATACCACTGCTCATTTCCAGGAACATGCCTGGACAAGCAGTGGTTTTTCTTCCAAAAATTTTATTGTTACAAAAACAGGAACGCTTTATCCTAATAAATTTGTGATCGTGTGCGGCCATTTCGATTCTATTAATGGACCGGGAACCAATGATAATGGAAGCGGCACCGCCATCATTCTGGAACTGGCTCGTATCCTGAAAGATGTCCCAACAGATTATTCTATCAAGTTCATTCATTTTTCCGGTGAAGAACAAGGACTTCTGGGAAGCTCCAGATATGTTTCGCAAATCGTAAACGGCACCAGTCCGAAAATGGACATCAAAGTCGTCGTGAATCTGGACCAAGTAGGTGGATTGGCCACAAAATCTAATACTAAAATCTATTGTGACAAAGATCTGAGCAATCCAACGTCTAATAACGCTGCTGCGGCATTAGCAGTGCAGGAACTGGCAAACTGCACCACATTATACGCTCCACTGGGTGTAGATTTTGATCCGGCAGAAAGTACAGATTACGTCCCTTTTCAGCAAAATGGTGAAATCATCACTGGATTTTGGGAATATGAAGGCGGCTACAACAATCCTTTTGTCCACACAGCAAATGATCTTTATGTCAATATGGATCCTGTTTATGTATACAAAGTGGGCAAAGCTGCAGTTGGCGCCATCCAGCATTTTTCGGTAGCTTCTACAACGGCTCTGGCAGTAGAAGACATTTCAATTTCAAAAATATTGGAATCTGTAGAATTCTATCCAAATCCGGCGAATAGTATTTTGAATTTAAAAATGATGGATAATGCCTCAAAAACTTTCCTATTTGAAATAACAGACATGAGCGGAAGTCAGATATTGATGACCAAACAGAACACAAACACTATTGACATTTCATATCTAAAACCTGGCGTTTATCTTGGAACTATAACGATGGAACATGAAAAAGTCACTAGAAAAATTATGATTGAGTAAGTAAAACCCTCATACCAAACATAAATCCTGAGAATGATCTTGGGATTTTTTTATTTTCATTAAAGGGGATTGTGATTGTCCTTTATTCATCATACGACTTATTTTCACCACAAGGAACTCGAAGAGAAGGTTTTAATTTTATCAAAATGATTCCCGACCCTAAAAGGCGTAATTTTGACGAAATTTTCAAGGCATTTTTCCAATTGGTTTTTTTGATGGCGTCCACTCTATATTTAAAAAAGAATCAATTAAAAATGATAACACTTTACAAACATCTATAATTCCCGAATTTGACGAAAGGTAAGATTGATCCGCGGTTTCATCTGCTGCCCTGATTTGGCGATCCGATGTTCCCATTGCCTCTGCAGATCACCTTTCATGACAAGCAGTGAGCCGTGCTGGAGCGGCAGACTGTATTTGTTTTGATGATTATCCATTTTCCGGAAATCAAAATTCCTGACTTGCCCAAAACTGACCGACGCGATAACCGGACGGTTTCCCAATTCACTTTCCTTATCCCGATGCCAGGCTACAGAATCGTTCCCGTCTCTATAAAAATTGAGCAATACAGAATTAAATTGATGCCCCGTCAATTTTTGAATTTTAAATTTCAAACCTAAAAGATCCGGCGTCCAAGCATTGACACTGAAGTCGTTGCCTCCCAGATGGTAAGACTTGTCATGATCACCATACCAAGCCGTCAGACGTGGGGTCAAAACTTCTTTATCATATATTTTTTGCGTCCTTTGTTTCCAAGGAACAGTCTCTATCAATTTTTTTTCAAGTCTGGTGGCCTTCTCCTCAGACAAGAAGTGTTCGGTATAATCCAATAGCTCTGTCGGAAATTGGTAATAATCGCCTGCATCGAATAAACTGAGTTGCATATAGGTATTAAATATTTTAAAATTTATTTTAATTTAGAAACTTTGTCATCCAGATCTTGGATATCTTTTCTTAATTCCAGAAACATATCTTTCAAATGGTAATTATCAAAGTTGTCCGGTTCAAAATCCTCAGGAAAAATGCCCGACGCGTATTGCCAGATTTCCACAATATCGCCCAACGGAATTTCATAAGGTTTATAAAAAGAATTGTCTGCAGAAACCTCGATTGATTTTTTCTTTTTGTTTTTAAATCTTTTATAAGAAATCCCATCATTCAGAGTGACGAAAACGTAGCTCCTGTTCACTTTCAAATCCTCAATATCTTCCACATATTTCCCAATGATGAAGGAGCCATCTTTGAAAGGCGGCATAGAATCTCCCTGCGCAGGGAAAGCCCGGTATTTCCCATTGGTAAGAAATGGCAATGAGATCCTCTGCAGACTTTCGATATATTCTGGGTCGCTGTACCCAGACAGATAACCCATAGATGCTTTCTGCGGAATGATTTCTATGCTGTTGTTCCCCAATTGGTCTACCACTACTGGCAGTACGATCCTGTTATCCGGAAGATTCATCATGTCTTCCAAAGGATATTTTCTGATATTCACCGTCAGCAGCAGATCGATGCTGATGTGGAAGAACTTGGATATTTTAATCAATACATCATACGGAGGTTCCGACCGGCCATCCTCGTAAGAAACATAGCGCGATCTTGTAATAATTAATGTATCTGCCAAGTCTTGCTGAGTCGTTATTTTTTTAGCTCTTAAAAACCTGATGTTATCTGAAAAAATTGACATTGTTATAATTTGTAACAACAAAAGTAATCATTTTGTTTGAAAACGTAACTAATTTTGTCACGTGAATCGAGCAATTGTACATATGGATATGGACACCTTTTTTGTGTCCTGCGAGAGACTGAACCATTCAGAACTTGAAGGAATCCCTTTGATCATAGGTGGTGGAGACCGTGGCGTGGTGGCATCCTGCTCGTATGAAGCGCGCAAATTTGGCGTTCGCTCTGCAATGCCGATAAGAATGGCGCTTAGACTTTGCCCGGATGCAAAGGTGATAAGGGGCGATTATGAACTTTATTCCAAATTATCTCATCTGGTGACAGAAGTAATCCAGGAAAAAGTACCATTGATGGAAAAAGCCAGTATTGATGAATTTTATCTTGACTTGTCTGGAATGGACAAATTTTTTGGCTGTTACCAATGGTCCCAGGAAATTGCCGCCTCTGTAACCAAAGAAACCGGACTTCCGATCAGTTTTGCCTTATCGAATAACAAAACCGTTTCAAAAATCGGAACAGGAGAAGCGAAACCAAAAGGAAAACTTCAAATCACCGATACAGAAATACAGCCTTTTCTGAATCCTCTTTCCGTGAAAAAAATCCCCATGGTTGGGGACAAAACCTTTCAGCTTCTTTCCAGAATTGGCATCAGAACGATCCATACACTTTCCGAAATGCCCGTCTTGGTTCTTCAGCAGATGATTGGCGCAAACGGTAAAGAACTTTGGAAAAAAGCGAATGGTATTGATGAAAATCCCGTCGTCCCCTATTCTGAAAAAAAATCAATCTCCACAGAACGGACTTTCGCAACAGACTCTATCGATATCCTAGAAATAAAAAGGCTCATCACGGGAATGGCAGAAAAATTAGCCTACCAACTGAGACAGGAAAAATGGCTGACTTCTACGATCATTATCAAAATCCGATATTCTAATTTCGATACGGAGACCAAACAGCACAAAATAGCTTATACGTCTGCCGATCATACGCTGTCCAGGGTTGCTCTGGAAATTTTCAATAAAGTTTACACGCGAAGAATGCGCATCAGGCTAGTGGGTTTGCGTTTCACCGATCTCGTTCACGGCAATCATCAGATGAATCTTTTTGAAGATACCGAGGAACAGATGAACCTTTACCAAACGATGGATTACCTCAAAAACCGTTTCGGGAAAGACGTACTTGGACGCGCTTCCGGATTTGATTTCGGCAAATAATTTTTTAAAATTTTAATTAAATGTATCTCAACTGTCATTCTTTCCACAGCCTTCGTTATGGTACTTTATCAGTTAAAAATCTGGTAGAGCAAGCTTCTGAATTGGGAATCAAAGCATTGGTTTTGACGGATATCAATACGGTGACTGCGATTTATGATTTTAAAAAAGAATGCGAAAAATGTGACATCAAACCCATTGCCGGTATTGAGGTGAGAAAAGAAAACCAATTGCTTTATCTTGCCATCGCGAAGGAATTCAGCGGAATTGGCGAAGTGAATAAAATTTTAACAGCACATCATTGCGACGGCGTTGAACTTTCTGAAACGGCTCCAACTTACCACCAAGTATTTGTTATTTATCCTATTCAAAATATTCCTGAAACCTTAAGAGAAAATGAATTCATTGGAATCCGTGAAGAGGAACTTAATCTGTTGATCCGATCGGAATTTAAAGATAAAATCCATAAAATGGTGGTTCTGCAACCTGTCACTTTCAGCACGAAAAAGGAATATAATCTTCATAGAATCCTAAGAGCGATTGACGGAAATACCTTGATCTCCAAACTTTCTGAAAATGAGATTTGCAGAAAATCAGAACATTTCCGACCAGAAATTAATTTGATAAAATCGTTTGAGCGTTATCCAGAAATCATTAATAACACCAAAAACATCCTAGCTCTATGTACTTTTGAATTTACATATAAAGAACGAGGAAGTACTGAAAATAAGAACAAAAAATACTTTACAGGCTCTCAGCAAGAAGATATGGCACTTTTGGCGAAGCTTGCCTATTCCGGACTGAAAAAGAAATATTCTACAAGCGACGAAGTGGCAAAAAAAAGAATAGAAACGGAACTGAAAGTGATTGGCGACCTGCAATTTTCTGCCTATTTTCTCATCACTTGGGATATTATCCAGTACAGCAACAGAATGGGTTTTATGCACGTTGGCCGTGGCAGTGGCGCCAACAGTATTGTAAGCTATTGTCTTGGGATCACCGATATTTGTCCCATAGAACTGGATCTTTACTTTGAACGGTTTCTGAATCTTAACAGAACATCTCCACCAGATTTTGATATCGACTGGAGCTGGCAAAACAGAGATGCGATTCTCCAATATATTTTTGACAGATACGGAAAAGACCACGTTGCTTTCTGCGGGACGAATGTGGAATTCAAATACAAATCAATTTTCCGGGAAGTGGGTAAAGCCTTTGGTCTTCCCAAAGAAGAGCTGGACCATTTGGCTGGCAAATCGATGGAAAATCACGACCTAAACTTGATTGTAAAACAGGTTCATAAATACGGAAAGTTGCTGGAGAAATTCCCAAATCAGCGCAGCATGCACTCCTGCGGCATTCTCATTTCTGAAGAACCAATTACCAACTATACCGCTTTGGAAATGCCACCAAAAGGATTTCCCATTGTTCAGTTTGATATGAATGTCGCAGAAGACATCGGGCTGGAAAAATTTGACATTCTTTCTCAGCGAGGACTTGGAACCATCAATGACACAGTGGAATTAATTAAAAAAAACAGAGGTATTGAGGTTGACATCCGGGACACTTCTATTTCCAAAAATGAATCTGTCTGCAATGAATATCTCGCAATTGGCAAAACAATCGGCTGTTTTTATATAGAAAGTCCGGCTATGCGTGGCCTTTTGAGAAGATTAAAATGTGATAATTACAGAATTTTGGTGGCCGCATCATCCATCATCAGACCAGGTGTGGCTCAAAGCGGAATGATGCGCGAGTACATTTTCCGCCACAACCATCCAGATCAGTTTGAATATTTCCATCCAGTGTTTGAGGAAAATCTGAAGGAAACTTACGGCATTATGGTTTATCAGGAAGACGTCATCAAAATAGCACAGTATTTTGGCGGACTTACTTTGGCAGACGGGGACATCTTGCGGCGTGCGATGAGCGGGAAAGAAAGGTCGATTGAAAAATTACAAGAAGTGAAGTTTAATTTTTTTAGCGCTTGTAAAGCGCAAGGACATTCTGATCAAATGACGGCGGAAGCCTACCGCCAGATCGAATCTTTTGCAGGCTATTCTTTCTGTAAAGCGCACTCAGCATCGTATGCAGTGGAAAGTTACCAAAGTCTGTATTTGAAGGTTTATTATCCGTTGGAGTTTATGGTTTCGGTCATCAATAATCAAGGTGGTTTTTACCGGACAGAAGTTTACATTCACGAAGCAAGAATGTCTGGTGCTGATGTCCAAAATCCTTGTGTGAATAACAGTCATCATCAGTCGGTCTTGAAAGGAGAAGCAATCTATCTGGGTTTTATGGTTTTGCAGTCACTCGACAGTAAAATCGCTCAACTTATTTCAGAAGAACGTGACAAAAACGGCGACTATAAATCATTGGACAATTTCATCAAACGTATTCCGATTGGGATAGAGACTATTCAAACGCTTATTTTCATTGGTGCTTTCAGATTTACGGGGAAACCAAAGAATGAACTCTTGGTAGAAGCGAGGTTACTATTAATTAATTTTAAAATTGAGAATAGAAACAACGCCCTTTTTGAAGAATCAACTCATGAGTTCAAACTTCCACCATTAAAAAGAGAGCCGTTTGAAGATGCTTTTGATGAATTAGAAATGATAGGATTTCCTGTTTCCTGCAGTCCGTTCGATTTGTTACAAACCAAATTCCGAGGTCATATTTTTGTGAAAGATTTACTAAAATTATATAAACAGCAAGTGAAAATGCTGGCTTATCTGATTTCCAGAAAACACGTTCCCACCAAGAAAGGAGCGATGTTTTTCGGAACATGGATTGATGTGAACGGTGATTATTTTGATACGGCCCATTTCCCGGACAGTCTGGAAAAATATCCGTTTCAGGGTGGCGGCTGTTATCTTTTGTTGGGAACGGTGGAAGTAGATTATCATTTCCCGACCATCACAATCAATAAAATGGCAAAGATGCCGATGATCCCAGATCCGCGATATGCTTATGACAAAGAAAAGCAATATGATATCCACAAACAGATCAAAGAAGACATCAGTGTGACTTCCCGGCAACCTTATCCGCAGCCCCACGAGATTAATTTGCCAAGACAGAAGTTTAATTAAAACAAAAACGATCGCAAAAGCAATCGTTTTAATTTTTATACTATTTCGGAACTAAGACCTTTATCAAGCAATGCCTGATGCATGGGTTTAAGCTTCTCCAGAGCGCCTGTTTTTACGGTGCATTTTCCTTTGTAATGGATCAGCATTGTGCATTGTTCTGCCTGCTCCAAAGTATGCTCGCAGATTTCTACCAGACACATAATGACGTAATCAAAGGTATTGACATCGTCATTGTGAACGACCAATTTGTAGACTTCATCTTCCTGTTCCAAAACCAATACATCTTCTTCGTACTGGCGTTTTGGCTCGTCATAAGATTTATTATTATAGATTTTCATCTTAATAAAATTTAATTATTCGGTAATCTCATCGGTGATATCTTCCAAAAATGGTTTGTTGTATAAAAGCTCGACCAGTTCTACACTTTTATTCTGCATTTTCAGGATCTTGAAATGGTAATTACCATAATCAAATTCCTGATTCTCCTCCGGAATGTCCTGTAACTCATTCAGGATAAATCCAGCAAGCGTGTTATATTCTCCTTCTTCTGATGGTGGAATATTTTTCGGAAGCTGCTCATTGATCTCGTCCAGAGGCTGAGTTGCTTTTACCCAATAGATATTTTCGCCCACTTTGTCCACGATTTTTTCTTCTTCGTCCTCTTCATCCTGGATCTCTCCTACCAATTCTTCCAGAATATCTTCCAGCGTAATAATCCCTTCCGTTCCACCAAATTCATCAATGACGATTGCCAAGTGCTGTTTCTTCAACTGGAATACTTTTAGAAGGTCTGATATTTTTTTGCTACCAACCACAAAAAATGCTTCTCTCATAAAGTCTCTAAGGCTCTCATGAGTCACTTGTCCTTTGCTTTTGATGTATTCTCTGATAATCTCTTTTGTATAGAAAATCCCAATGATATTGTCTATAGAACCTTCATAAACAGGAATACGGGAATAGCCGCTTTCCATAATCTGGTTGATGATATCTTCCGGATCATCATTGATATCGATAGACGAGATATTCTGCCTCGTGATCATAATCTGTTTGGCATTGTGATCTGTAAAATCAAATGCATTTTTGATAATCTCGTAATTTTCTTCTTCAATTTCTCCGCTGTCTGCAGATTGTTTTACCAATAACTGTAGTTCCTCGGTCGAGTGAATGTCGTGCTCCGAAGCGGGAAATATTTTTACCAATTTCAGGAATGAATTCGATAATGAGTTCATCAACCAGATAAATGGCCGGAAGACATTATAAAAAACATGCAAAGGATAAGCGATGAACAAAGTCGTTGCTTCTGACTTTCTGATCGCAATTGATTTTGGAACCAACTCTCCGAAGACAATGTGCATAATCGTAATCAGTAAGAAACTACAAACCACGGAAATGGTAGTTACTGTAGCTGCTGCCAGTTCTATACTTAAGGAATGGAACGTGGCTTCTATGATGTGGTGCAGAGCGCTCTCTCCTACCCAACCTAAAGCTAGGGAAGCGAGTGTGATCCCCAACTGTGTTGCAGAGAGATAGGCATCAAGGTTTTTGATGATGTTTTCAGCTTTTTTGGCCATTGTGTTTCCCTCCGCGGCTTTCACCTGAATTTGGGAATAACGTACTTTTACTATTGAAAATTCGGCGGCTACGAAAAAGCCATTTAGAAGAACTAAAAATAATGCTATGAGAAGTTTGATTAAACTATCGGGGTCCATTTAATGTTGTTATATACAATCCCTGCAAAGATAGCTATTTTTTTTAACTTGAAAATTAGATCTTAGAAGTGAGATGTTAGAGGTGAGATGTTAGAGGTGAGATAAACCACCCCGTCAAAAATTCCGCGAATTTTTGAATCCCTCCAAGGAAGGGAAATTTTTAAGAACAAAATGCGTTTTGATGTTGAAGCGTGTTTTATGTGGAAGCTGCAGCCCGACTTGAGCGGCAATCCTTTTTTACTTGTACTCAAGTCCAACTTAACGGAAATCTCGAGCAAAAAAGATTGACTCCGTCGAACCACTTCGTTAGGTTTGGGAGCGGAAGGCGGATTAAGCTGCCCAAATAAAAATAATCAACTAAATACGAACGTCCATAAATAATAAAAAGCACTGAAGTTTGACCCTCAATGCTTTTTATAACTAACTACTAACTTTAACTTTATCTTTATTAACTGTTCTTGAGCGCTTCTGCTCCGGAAACAATTTCTAATATCTCGTTGGTGATGGCTGCCTGTCTTGCTTTGTTGTAGAAGATCCTAAGATCTGTTCTAAGCGCATCTGCATTGTCGGTTGCCTTGTGCATTGCTGTCATCCTTGCACCGTGTTCTGATGCTACGGAATCCAGAATGGCTTTGAAGATCTGAGTTTTGATCGATTTTGGAATCAACACGTCTAGAATCTCTTTTCTACCTGGTTCGAAGATATAATCTACATTGATCTCTGAAACCGTCTTGTCCTGTGAAACTGAAGAGATCGGCAAAACCTGCTCTGTCACTACTTCCTGCGTTGCTGCATTGATAAACTTGTTGTAAACCACATACACTTTATCAAATTTGCCTGCTTTGAAATCTGACATTACTTTCGCTGTCATATTTGAAACGTGATCGAAAGAAAGATTTTCAAACAGTGAACTGTGATTTTCGTAAACTGTCTTGTTTCTTCTCACCGCATCGAAGGCTTTTTTACCTACTGTCAAAACTTCTATTTCCACATTTTCGTTTGCTGAAAACTGGATATTCAGTTCTTTGATGACAGATGAGTTGAAAGCTCCAGCCAAACCTCTGTTGGAAGTTACGGTGATGAAAAGCACTTTTTTAACTTCTCTTTCCAATGCAAATTCCGAGATGTTCTCTGCATCAGACGCCGCACTTACATTTTCTATGATCTCCTGAAGTTTTTCAGAATAAGGTCTCAACATTACGATTGCATCCTGCGCTTTCTTTAGTTTCGCTGCGGAAACCATTTTCATAGCGCTTGTGATCTGCATCGTAGAAGATATAGATGTAATCCTGCCTCGTATTTCTTTTAAGTTTGCCATAATCTTTAATCTAACAATGTATCAATCTAACAGTTTAACAGTTTAACAATTCATATTGCTAAATTGTTAAACTGTTTTACTGTTACATTATTTTTTAATTGTATTTCGCAGAAAGTTCTGTCGCTACTTGTCTCAAAACACCAGTCAATTGATCGTCAATTTTTCCGGCTTTAAGAGCTGCCATTACTTCTGGATGCTTGTTTCTCAAGAAATCCACATACTCGATCTGGAATTCTTTTACTTTCTTGATTGGGATATTTCTCAACAGGTTTTCTGTTCCAACATAGATCATCGCCACTTGACTTTCCACAGGAAGCGGAGAGTTTACCGGTTGCTTTAGAAGCTCTACGTTTCTTTCTCCTTTTGAGATCACTGCCAAAGTAGCAGCATCCAGGTCGGATCCGAATTTTGCAAACGCTTCCAATTCTTTATATTGAGCCTGGTCCAATTTAAGTGTACCAGAAACTTTTTTCATTGATTTGATCTGTGCATTACCACCAACTCTGGATACAGAGATACCAACGTTGATCGCCGGACGAACTCCTGAGTTGAAAAGGTCTGTCTCCAAGAAGATCTGACCATCTGTAATTGAGATCACGTTTGTTGGAATGTACGCAGAAACGTCACCAGCCTGAGTTTCGATAATTGGAAGTGCTGTCAAAGATCCGCCACCTTTTACAAGAGGTCTTAGAGATTCTGGCAAGTCATTCATCTGAGCTGCAATCGTATCATCTTTGATGATCTTTGCTGCTCTTTCCAACAATCTTGAGTGAAGGTAGAAAACGTCTCCTGGATAAGCCTCACGTCCCGGTGGTCTTCTCAATAGTAGAGAAAGCTCACGGTAAGCAACCGCTTGTTTTGAAAGATCATCATAAACGATCAAAGCTGCACGACCAGAGTCTCTGAAGAACTCTCCGATAGATGCACCTGCCATTGCAGAATAAACCTGCATTGGAACTGGATCAGAAGCATTAGCTGCAACGATAACCGTGTAAGCCAAAGCCCCTTTGTCCTCTAATGTTTTAACGATCTGTGCTACAGTTGAAGCTTTTTGCCCAATGGCAACATATATACAATATACTGGTTGCCCAGCATCATAAAATTCTCTTTGATTGATAATGGTATCAATAGCCACAACTGTTTTACCAGTTTGTCTGTCACCAATGATCAACTCTCTTTGTCCTCTTCCTACAGGGATCATGGAGTCAATCGCAACAATACCAGTTTGAAGTGGTTCTGTTACCGGCTGACGGAAGATCACTCCCGGCGCTTTTCTCTCCAATGGCATCTCATAAAGATCTCCTTGGATAGGTCCTTTACCATCGATAGGATTACCAAGAGTATCTACAACTCTACCCAGCATTCCTTCGCCTACTTTGATAGAAGAGATTCGGTTTGTTCTTTTTACAGTATCACCTTCTTTTACCAATTTGGATTCACCAAGAAGTGCAACCCCAACATTATCTTCTTCAAGGTTAAGAACGATACCTTCTACGCCAGCCTGGAATCTTACCAATTCTCCGTACTGTACGTTTTCTAAACCGTAAACACGAGCAATACCATCCCCTATCGTAAGAACAGTACCAACTTCTTCTACGTTAGATTGAGTATCGAAATTTGCTAATTGCTGCTTTAGTATCGCTGATACTTCTGCCGGATTTATTTCTGCCATTATATGGTTGTTTTTTCTTAATTAAGTTGAAATTCTTTTTTGATATTGCCCAGTTTTGTTCTCACTGATGCATCGATCTGCTGATCTCCTACTCTCAGGATATATCCTCCTAAGATCTCTGGTTTTACGGTAGTTACTAAATCATAGTTAGAAATATTTACCATTTTGGAATCCGTAATGATCTTCTGAATATTTTCCTGTGATAAAGGCGAAGCTGTTACCAAAGAGATACGCTGCGTACCATTGATATCTTCTACTTTATTGATAAATTCCTGGGCGATATTTCTAAGCTGAGATTCTCTGCCTTGTTTGATAACCAGTCGGATGATGTTCTTAGAAACTGGAGAGAAATTTTTGAAGATCTCCAAAGCAATCGCTTCTTTCTTTTTGGCATCAATGATGGGTGTGTTCACAAACTGATTCAGTTCTTTGGAAGAAGACATGATTTTCACGATATCCTTCATCTCCCCGAAAACGGCATCTGTGTTACCAGATTCCTGTGTGAAATCCAACAGACCCTGAGCGTATCTTTTAGCTACTTTAGATGTTAACATCCTGATTAGTTAAGGTTAGATTTGTTAAGAATATTTTCTACCAATGCGTTTTGCGCGCCATCGTTATCCAATTTCTCTTTAAGAATATTTTCAGCGATGCTCACAGACAAAGTTCCGATTTGAGTTTTGATGTCTGCCATAGCCGCGTTTTTCTCAGTCTGGATAGATTGTCTGGCTGCTTCGATCATTTTTTCGCCCTCTACTTTAGCGCTGTCTTTAGCTTGATTTACGATCTTGTCTTTCATATCTCTAGCTTCTTTCAAGATACCATCTCTCTCAGCTCTGGCCTCACGAAAGATTCTTTCGTTATCTTCTTTCAACTGAGCCATTTCTTGTTTGGCCAATTTAGCTTGATTAAGAGCATCAATGATAGATGTTTCTCTCTCGTCTATTGATTTAAGAATTGGTTTCCAGGCAAACTTTCCCAGTAAGAAAAGTAAAGCTAAAAAAATGATGGACTGGATGATAAACAATCCTGATGAAAACTGATGAAGTAATTCCATTATATCGTTAGATTAATTTTTTTTTGAAAATTTTTAAATATAAAACATTGCTACAGCCAACCGCTGTAACAATGTTTGTTTTTTTGGCTTATGATGCGAACAACGCAGCGAAAGCAACACCTTCTACAAGTGCAGCAGCAATAAGCATAGCAGTTTGGATTTTTCCAGATTGCTCTGGTTGTCTAGCGATTGCTTCAAGAGCAGCAGCACCAATTTTTCCAAGACCGATACCTACACCTAGTACAATAAGACCTGCACCAATAATTCTAGGAATTTCCATAATGTATATAATTTAAAAATTGTTTTATTCTAATTTAATTAATGAGCGTGATCGTGATCGTGCTCCTCCACAGCCATTCCGATAAACAAGGCGGAAAGCATTGTGAAAATATAAGCCTGCAAAAATGCAACTAAGACTTCTAGTAAATAAATAACCAATGTCAGGAACGGGAATGCAACACCTGCGATCCAATTCTCGAAAATATAAATAGACCCGATCAACGTCATTACAACGATGTGACCCGCTGTCATATTCGCAAAAAGACGAATCATCAATGCAAATGGCTTTGTCAATGTTCCCAACAATTCGATTGGCATCATAATAAACTTCATTGGAACAGGAACGCCCGGCATCCAGAAGATATGTTTCCAGTAATCTTTGGATCCTGAGAAAGTCGTGATCAAATAAGTAAGGATCGCCAAGAAGAATGTAATCGCAATATTACCCGTAACATTGATCCCGAAAGGCATCAATCCTAAAACATTCAGGAATAAGATGAAGAAAAACACCGTTAACAGATAACCCATAAATCGCTTGTACTTGTGACCGATGTTTGGAATTGCAATGTCATCTCTTACAAAAATAATCAAAGGCTCCAAGAACTTTGCAGCACCAGACGGTACCAAAGATTTTTTATAAGATCTCGCCATTCCGCCGAAGATAAGCAACATCAAAACTGCTACGAAGAAAATCACCAAAACACTTTTTGTTATGGACAAATCTAGAACCCTCTTTTCGGTTGGATGATGATCTTTATCAAGAGTCAAAGTCCCTTTAGAATCTGTTCTGTAGATTTTTTCGTGATTCAGTGTATAGAATTTACCATCACTCTCTACTGGAGAACCATGGATAAATTCGTGACCGTCTACACCTTCTGTATTACTCATAAAAGTATGAAAACCTTCATCATAAATAATCACTGGTAATGGAAAACCGATATGATGACCATCCTTCACCATCAATGCAACGTCGTGAGCATCTAAAATGTGATGATCTACAAATTCTTTAACTACATTTGCTCTCTCATCTTTTTCAGAAAGTGCAGGCGTTTCAGTTACAGTCTTACCGTGTTGATTTTCAACAGTTTCGTGTTGAGCGAAAGCCGTTGTCAAAGTCAATAAACTGTAAAATAAAATTGCTGTTTTCTTTAGCATCGATAGATTTTTTTTTCGTTTTGCAAAAATAGACTATTTTTTCTCTTTTGAAGAATTAATTTACTGTTTTTTGTCATAATTAATTAACTGTATTGCATAATAGGTAAGCAATGCGGTGAGCATCAAATACGGCATGATAAAATGAAATTTAAAATTAGGAATCTCCTCAAAATGAAGCTTATTTTTGATGAGATACATCAACCCAAATTTCACCAGAATAAGGCCTATAACAGACATTCCCACAAATTGCGGAAAGGTTCTGTGGATGATCAGAAGCAAAGTAATCATCATCATAAAAATAACGCTAAGAAAGAGATAAAACTTGATGATCATCACTTCGTCCTGATGGAAAATAAACTTCCAGATTGCGAAATGAATAATGAACATCAGGAAAAACAAGACACTGATGACGATATTACTTTTGTTCTTCATTTTCTTCTTTATTTAAAACTTCAAGACGTTTAAGCGTGGTGTACAACGAAAGACAAAGTCCGCTGAGCCCAATGACCAAAACCAGAACATTGGATCCGGTTTCGAAGTACAAATCCAACTGATGTCCGCCCCAAAAGGAAATCCCAATAATGAACAACATCTGGAAAACGACGGATGAATATTTTCCATATTTCCGCAATGCATTTGAAGGATTGTTTTGCTTGTCTACCACAATTTATTTTTGCAAAAGTAAGTATTATAGTTGAGAGTCCGAAGTTGGATGTCAGAAGTTCGAAGTTGGACACACGAAGATGACAGTTTGTGATTCGACGTCGACCTCAGAGCTTACAATGATGTAAACTCTAAATGGCAATCATATTTTTGAATGAAAACCGAAGAGCGGTGAACTGTTAATAGATACCGATGATTACGATACGCAAAGCTCCGTAGGAGCGACCTGTTACTAGAATGAGGAAAATAGAAAATATATTTTATTGAAATAGATCTGTGTAAAATTGATAATCATTAAAAAATTAACATTCTGAAGAAATGCTATTTTATATTATGTTTTTTTTTAAAGTCGCTCCTCTGGAACTTAGATTACGCAGGTCGATTGATTTCTATTAACAAGTCGCCCTTACAAGGCTTTCTTTGTCATTTAAAATCCCTGATTCGACCCGAGTTTAAATAACAAACATTATACATTAAGACAAGGTTCGCTTTATCGTGAATCTGCAGCCCGGCTTGAGCGTAAATCCTTTTTTGCGTGGACTCGGGTTCTATTATAAGGAAATCGTCTGCAAAAAAGATTGGGAGCGGAAGACGGAAAAGCTGCCCAAACCTTCAGGTTCCACGGAGTCAAATAAAATAATGATAAAATGATGATCGATAAGAGATGATTGATTCTGTTTCCTTTGTTTAAATTTTCTTATTTTTGCAACCTTAATATATTACACAAAGTTATGTTCAACAGTTTACAAGATAAGCTAGATAAGGCGCTTCATAATATTTCCGGTCGTGGAAAGATCTCTGAGATTAACGTTGCAGAAACTGTAAAAGAAATCCGACGTGCACTCGTAGATGCCGATGTGAACTACAAAGTTGCAAAGGATTTAACCAAACGCGTGCAGGACAAGGCGCTGGGACAAAACGTCCTGACGTCTCTTACACCAGGACAATTGATGACGAAAATCGTTCACGACGAGTTGGTGGACCTAATGGGTGGATCTCAGGAAGGCATCAACCTTTCCGGGAAACCAAGCGTTATTTTGATTGCTGGTTTGCAGGGTTCTGGTAAAACGACGTTCTCCGGAAAATTAGCCAATTATCTGAAACAAAAACGTAGCAAAAAACCACTTTTGGTGGCTTGTGATGTTTACAGACCTGCAGCAATAGACCAGTTGAAAGTTTTGGGTGGACAGATCAATGTTGAAGTTTATACAGAACTTGAAAATAAAAATCCAACTTCTATCGCAGAAAACGCCATCAACTATGCAAAATCAAACGGTTTTGATACAGTGATTGTGGATACTGCAGGACGTTTGGCAATTGATGAGCAGATGATGATCGAGATCAAATCTGTTCACAGCACCATAAAACCGAATGAGACGTTGTTTGTTGTCGATTCTATGACGGGTCAAGATGCTGTGAATACGGCGAAGACCTTTAACGATGTTCTGAACTTCGACGGTGTTGTCCTTACGAAATTGGATGGTGATACGCGAGGTGGAGCGGCTTTGACAATTCGTTCTGTTGTAGAGAAGCCCATCAAGTTCATCTCAACAGGAGAAAAAATGGAAGCTTTGGATCTTTTCTACCCGGAAAGGATGGCGGACAGAATTCTTGGAATGGGAGATGTTGTGTCTTTGGTGGAAAGAGCTCAAGAGCAATTTGATGAAGAGGAAGCTAAAAAACTTCATAAGAAAATTGCGAAGAATGAATTTGGTTTTGATGATTTCTTGAAGCAGATCAATCAGATCAAAAAAATGGGTAATATGAAGGACCTAATGGGAATGATCCCAGGTGTTGGAAAAGCGATCAAAGATGTGGACATCAATGATGATGCGTTCAAACACATTGAAGCGATCATCCACTCTATGACGCCGGATGAGAGAAGAAGACCTTCGATCATCAATGTTTCAAGAAAGCAGAGAATTGCTAAAGGTGCCGGAAGAAAATTAGAAGATGTGAACGCTTTGATGAAACAATTTGACCAAATGGGAAAAATGATGAAAATGATGCAAGGTCCTCAAGGTAAACAAATGATGCAGATGATGAGCAAAATGCCTAATATGCCTGGAATGGGTGGCGGATTGTTTGGGAGATAAAAGCCCTATCAATATACTTAAAAAACCTCAGAAATTTCTGAGGTTTTTTTGTTCTATTTATTTTTTAAAAGAACCCACATAGATTTATTAGAAACTCTCACGCCCTTACTCGTGTAAGAATATATAACCCAATAAGATTCTGATGGCAAAACTTTATTATTAATTTTTCCATCCCAGAAAAAATATTTTGAATGGGTATATAAAAGTTTACCATATCTATCATAGATTTTTAATTCTACATTCTCAAAAGCTTTTAATAATGAATAGTCCCAAATATCATTAATCCCATCATTATTTGGCGAAAATACATTTGGTAAACTAACTGAATCTGGAACGATCGGTGGTCTAACAAGAATAACTTTTTTAACTATATAACAATTATACTGATTGGTAATTCTCACATAGACTTCGGTTAAGGGTTCGGAATAATTAGACAATAAATCTGTAATTTGGTTTTCTCTTTTATCTGCATCATTTTGAGATGGATAAAACTCAAACGTTTCATTATTATCATTAATTATAATACTATACAAATCAAAATAATATGTATCATCAAGAAAATATTTTGGTTGAAGTTCAGTTTTTATATCTGCAATAGGATTTGGTAAGATTGTAAAATTCGCTTTATAAACTTCATAATATCCATCATTTGCAGTGATTTTATAAATCAGTCTATCATTACCTGTAAATGAATCATTCACTTTCACTATGACTTTTCTATTACTAATATCAGCATTTCCATTATTAGGTTGTGTTAATATTTCAAGTTTGGAAAAAACATGTCCAGGCTGAGTAAATTTTGTATCAATTTCAAAATTATGGCAAACATTGCCAATATTAATATCATATATATTATATGGGCAATTAGGAATAAAAACAGAAGCCGTTGTAAAGCTAAATCCTGTATAAGTTACCACACATTGATAGTTCCCTTCTACTAAAGGTTGATATCCACTATTGTTTGCACCTGGAATATCAACACCATTTAATTGCCATTGAAAAGAAATAAAATCTTGATTATTCAGTCTAAGATAAACACTTTCCTGAATACAATTTCCGTTAACAAGGATATAAGGATCATTTGAAAACCCAGTGTAACTGCTTGCATAACCAGAAAAAGTAAAACCACCAACAACATCAACATTAAGATCTTTATCAGATTCTATCTCAAAATCACCCGAAGCAGGTACTATTGTATAATAGCCCCATCCATCTTTACCAATCATCGGAGAAGCATTTGAAATTATTTGTCCGTTAACTTTTAAATTGGCATTAATTGGTGTTTTAATAGATAATTTTGTATGCAAATTATAAGAACCTATTTTATTTACCATAGGAATTTTGACTATATTTTTAAGATTTTGTAACGGTTTAGGGCAATAATCCTTATCAATCGGATGAGAAAACGTCATACCGCTTGAATGTTGTGTGAAATCTGGGGAAGGTCCTTGAATCAAATAGTTATAACCTCCTATAAGTTGATATACATAAATAGGCTCATTTGACTTGATATACATTCCTCTTGTAGGAATAATAATACCATTATCGGGATTCTTAAAAAAAGGCTGATTACCATCTAAAAACTTTCTTTTCCCATATGGCCCAATAAAATGCTCTCCTTTATTCAATGTTACGGTTGGTTGAGTTTCGTCATTAAAAAAAACCTGAGTATTATCCTTAGTAGCTACAATGATTGCTTTTTCCATAGCAGCTTCTGTTTTTGTCATTCCGTTAATTAAAAAATATTCTTTCCCAATTCTATCTACTGGAACACTTTGATCATAGTTAACCCCCGCTCCTGCTTCTCCTAGATTTTGGCTGGTAAAATTTCCATTATTGATTACTACTGGTTTGTCTGAGGTAATTCTCGCACCTATTATATTTGGATCCCAATCATCAAGAATTACAGGAGGATTTGGATTATCTTCTTTACGAGCAACAATGATATAAGACTCATCTTTATTAAGATTAATATTTAGTTCTTTATCCGTATTTCCATCAATGAATTTTAGTCCAGAACCATAGTTTGAAACTTTTACATGTGTATTATCTTGAGTAGCCATTACAGATGCTTGATATAACATTCCATTTGGATTATTACCATATAGAATATTTTGATCTGTAACTATAAAAAAATCTTTTCCTAAAGCTGTTTTACCTTTTGATGCTACAACCTCATTTTTACAGGTATCTTTACATCCCATAAATCTAAGACTTGCATAAAAACTTTTTTCTCCAGACAAATGAAACCCCATAGAATTCGCTTTCATTGTTCTAACAGGTGTAGAAGCCTCTATCATTGAAAAATAAGTGGTAATTGGAATTTCTATTGGCGAATTTTTGGAAACCTTGACTTCTGTAAGAAGAATATTATTATTAAAAAGTTTTACAGATACATCTTCTTCTTTATCAGTAGATAGATATAAACTAACATCTGTAATAACATTTGGGGAAGTTCTAAAATATGGAGGAAACCAATGTTCTAAATCTAATTGGGCTTTAGCAAATATGTTGACACAAATAAAAAATAAAAAAAGGATTTTTTTATACATACTCAAAAATACGAATAAAAAAAAGAGACCGCCATATGGCGGTCTCTTTTTTTTATTCGTAAATGTAATTTACACTAGTTTACATCCCAAAACAATTTGGTAACTGCTTTATCTCCTCCAATTTTTGTAGCAGCAGCACTTACGTTTGGTCCATTCAGAACATATTCTTGATCAGAATATGGCATTCTTACAGGTACACCATCTAATTGAGAATTAGCTGGGTTTACAAAAACCGGATAATCCAATCTTCTAGAAAAATTCCAAGCAGCAAAGCCTCTATTAAACATTGCAACCCAAGCCTGTACACCAATTGATTGTTTCCAATTAGCTGCATTGTATGGATTAGCTGCTAAATAAGCCGTAGCATCTGCAGTAGCGACTGAATTTTCTGTCATAGATGCTACTATAGCTGCGTTATAAAAACTTTCAGCAGTTCCACCTACAGAGTAACCTCTTGCAGCAGCTTCAGATTTCAAAAATAAAACTTCTACATAACTAAGTAGGTTACCTGGAGCACTAGCAGATTGAAAATCACTACTCATGTGAGAAAAATCACCAAAGGTATTAAGTTCACCAAATACACCACCAACATAAGCTCCTCCTACTTGTGTAAACCATGTTGCACGTCTAGGATCGTTATTAGCATTCATAGTATTAATAACAAGTTCAGAAGGAACATAGTCATTTCTAGGACCTAGGTCATCAAAATTAGGATTAATAAATGTACCTCCATCAAATTTGAATACATAAGATTCATCTTCACTTGAAATTACACCACTAGTAATCGCTGCCTCTGCTGCAGATTTTGATAAAGCAGGATCAACGTCTGCCAAATTCATCGCTAATCTTAGTTTGATAGAATTTGCAAAATGCTTCCATTTGGTCATATCTCCTGTGTATACTATATCTCCTCCGTCAATATATCCATTACTAGACTCGTCTATAGTAGCTATTGCTGCATCTAACCTACTTAATAGACTTAAGTAAATTTCTTTTGCATCATCGTATTTTGGAGAATACAATTGTTCATCAGCTTTAAAAGCCTCACTGTAAGGTACATCACCAAAAGTATCTACAAGGTTTTCCCAAACAAAAATTTCAGAAATCTCTAAAGAAGCAAGCTTGTTAGCCTTAATTGCCGGAGTATTAGCTTCAGTTTCAAGATTCACTTTTGCAGTTTTGTAGTTATTTATGGAATAAACATACATTCTGTTAAAGTGATTTCTAGGCTGATTTCTAGTAACTAGATTATAAGTTGTTTCATCTGTATAGGTAGTCTGTGCCCATTGTTGAGTGAAAAATCTATAATTATTAAAGTTTACACTTCCTGTAAACATATAATATGAAGACTGTTGCAACCCCATTGCCAAAAGATTCTGAGAAGGCAGTGTAGACGGGTGCTTTGGATCGACATTTAGAGATGTCAAATCTCTTTCACATGATGTTAAGCTCATTGCTGCTACAACACCAATTGTTAATATATTAAATATTTTTTTCATTTTTTTTAATTTAGAATTTTAACGTTACGTTTACACCAATATCTCTAGTTGTTGGAAGAGAACCGATAGAATATCCGTAAGAACGGAGACCACCACCCACCATAGCTTCTGGATCTGCTCCTGGTAAGTTTTTGTGGATAATCCATAAGTTTCTACCTACAATAGATACTTTAGCTTCGTTAACAAAAGTTCCGAACAGTAAAGATTTTGGTAAAGAATAACCAATACTAGCTTCTCTTAGTTTTACGTAAGAACCATCATAAACAAATCTCTTAGCAGGCATACGAGCGTAGCCATCCAATGAACCAAATGCAGAAGGATTAGCCGTTACAGTTGTGTTAGTTTGTCCATTAGGATTTACACCTTCCCATACAGTCCCACTTTCTCTGTAGTTTTCTGTTCCAACATATAGACCTGTTGCAAGTCCATAATATTGGTCAAGAGAAAATATATCACCGCCTTTTCTAACATCAATCAAGAAGCTAAGTGAAAAACCTTTATAATTAAAACTGTTTCTAACTCCACCAATCCAATCAGGAGTAGCATTACCAATTACTTGGTTATTTTGTCTTAAATATCTACCTGTCGTAGCATTTACAACTTTTTGACCGTTTAAGTATACATAATCAGATCCAATTAAGGTACCCCAAGCTTCACCTATTCTAGCGTTCATTGATACCCCTCCTTGGAAACTAGCTAACAAATAATTCTTTGAGTCTCCAGATAAAGAAACAACTTTGTTCTCATTTTTAGACCAGTTGACATCGATATTCCAAGTGAAATTCGGTGTTTTGAAAGGAACTAATCCTAAACTAACCTCATAACCTTTGTTATCAATCTGTCCTGCATTAATATATTGAGTTGTAAATCCTGTTCCTGATGATACTGGTAAAGCAATAATCTGATCAATAGTTTTAGTCTTATAATAAGCAAGATCTAGAGTAATTCTATCCTTTAAGAAATGAACTTCTGTACCAACCTCAAACTCTTTTGATCTCTGCGGTTTAAGCTGATTATTATTATTAGTAGTTACAGAATTGTAAAGCCCTACACCAGATTCTCCATTATTGAAAACTCCAGCAGCTGTATAAGTGTTAATTAAAGAATATACTGCAGCTGTTCCACCAACTTCTGCGTAATTAGCTCTAATTTTCCAAAAACTTAACCAATCTGCTTTGATTAACTCTGAAGCGATGAACGACCCTGTAACTGACGGATAATAGTATGTATTATCACTCGCTGGAAGTGTGGAACTTTGATCACGTCTAAAAGTACCATCTAAATAGAAAGTCTTGTAAAAATCAACAGACGCAGTTGCATAGAAACTATTAGTTTGAGTAATCTGCAAATTTTCAGCTGGTGCTAAAGGAGCTAAGACAGAGTTGCTTACTGCATAAATCCCAGGAACCACTAATCCTCCCTCTGTAGAAGCATAAATAGAGTTATAATAATTTCTTCTAATATTACCTCCAGCAATTCCACTTACATTGATATTATCTGTAACATCAAATTTGTAGTTCAAATAAGCATCATAATTGGTCTCTGTTTGAGTAATATCTTGTCTAGCATAACCAGAGCCCACATTGTTCCCTGAAGCCCCAAAACCTTGCAAAAGAGAACCTTGAGCCAATCTATTTTCAATAGACAGGTTAGATCTATCATAAGATACTTTACCCGTTACACTGAAATTCTTGTTAAAATCATAAACTAACTGACCATAACTGAAACTTCTGTATCTTTTATCTGAAGTATAGCTTTCATAAGATTGAAAATACGGATTATTCCAGAAAGTTGGTTCTCCATTCGCCGCAGTGGTTCTATTCCAAGTTACGTTTCCATAGTTATTAGCAGATGTTGCATTATTAATACCATATTGATATGCACGTTGTAAATCTTTAACATCTACGTTTGTCTGCCACCATTGTCTGAAGCCTCCAACTAAGTTATCACTATACCCTGTAGTATTTCTACCTCTTGTATCCTGAAGTGTCAATGTAGAATAAAAAGAGGCATGTAATTTATCTGTAAGGTCATAATTTACCTTTAATGACATGGTATTTTTTCCAATATGAGAATTAGGCATCAAACCATCTGCAGTCATATTATCATAACTAAATAAGATATTTTTACCTTTCTGTCCTTTTTCTAAAGTAACAGTATTTGTATAAGTTACCGGCGTGTTAAAAAATTCAATAGGCCCATTTTTCGCAGCTACCCAAGGTGTAGCCTTTCCATAATTTGGAGAACTTGGATCAAAAGAATCCCACTGATAAACCAATAGGTTTGGATCAAACGCTGGCCCCCAAGATGCATCATCTGTATAGTTAGCATAAGGTGTTCCATCTGCTGCAGTAGAAGTGAATGACGGATCATAACCAGCTCCATACTTAGTTTGATATTTAGGGAATGTGCTTTTATCTATGAAACCTGCCTGTACTGTTGATGACAATGTCACACCCCAAGATCCATCATCTTTACCTTTACCGTTTTTAGTAACAATAACAATAACACCATTCAAACCTCTTTCTCCGTAAAGAGCAGAAGCTGCCGCTCCTTTCAATACGTTGATAGATTCTATATCTTCTTGGTTAATGTCAGATAGTGCATTACCATAATCAGTAGCAACACCAGGATTATTTACAGAAGAACCATAAGTTGAACTATTATTAACAGGAGAACCGTCAATAACGATCAAAGGATTACCTCCCCCAACTCCTTTAACACCCCTAATTACTAGGTTAGCAGAACCTCCAAAATTAGTGGTTGATGTTACATTAAGACCTGCAACTTTTCCTGACAACTGAGAAGCAATATTCCCTGTATTAGTTGTACCATCAGACAAAGCACCTGCTTTAATCTCTTGGGAAGCATAACCTAAAGATTTTTTTTCTCTTTTGATACCCAAAGCCGTCACTACAACGCCCTCGATATCTTGTGTTTTGGTGGAGTCTTGTACCGTTTGTGCAGAAACCACTGCAAAAGACGACGAAAGAACTACTGCCAACACGCTTGTTGTTAATTTTTTCATATCAAATCAAATTTTTCAATAAACAAAAATGCAAAACTTTATTAATATATACAACATAAATTGTTAAAAATTTGTTAATAACACTATGTAAAGTTTAGTATTTATATAACTTTGACATGTAATTTTTATTATGCCACTATTAAAAAACTTTTCTCAAACACTACTAGAAGCCGGATGCGACGAGGTCGGAAGAGGCTGTCTATCGGGTCCCGTGGTCGCAGCAGCAGTTATTGTAAACAAAAATTTTAAGCAAAATTTAGTTAATGATTCTAAAACGTTAAATTTTAAAACACGTCAAAATCTCGACCTTTATATCAGAGAAAATGCCGTCGATTTTGCCATTGCAGAACTTTCTCCAGCATTTATAGATGAACACAACATCCTCAACGCCAGTATTCATGCGATGCATTTGGCTCTGGATCAATTGAAAAGCAGACCCGAACTTATTTTGGTGGACGGCAATAAGTTCCATCCTTATAATTATATCCCACACCATTGCATCATCAAAGGTGACAGCAAGTTTCTTTCGATTGCAGCCGCTTCTATCCTAGCGAAGAATTACCGAGACAATCTGATGATCAAACTTCACGAAGAGTTTCCTGAGTACGGCTGGAATACCAATTTTGGTTACTGCACCAAAACGCATCAGAAAGGCCTGAAAAAACACGGACCCACAATCCACCACAGAAGATCCTTCCGGCTGGACTACGACGTAGAAATTGATTAATCTTTTATTTTTAAAACTATTTTGTAAATTGCTTCCTTAACTTATCATACAAGGATGCAAAATTCATACACCGTCATCAACGCCTCCGCAGGCTCTGGGAAAACGTACCGTTTGGTTCAGAGTTTATTGATGATTTGCCTTAGGTTTCCGAATCAGTCAGATTCTATCCGAACCATTCTGGCACTGACTTTTACCAACAAAGCTGCCAAAGAGATGAAGGAAAGAATCCTTTTCTACCTTGGCGAATTTGTAAAAGAAAACTACTCCGAAAACCAGGATTTGAAGAACATTCAGGAAGCATTAGGGAATCAAGGTTATAAGATAACCCTGGACGATCTGCATCAACGTTCTCAGAAAGTGCTTGATTATATTCTTCACCACTACTCGACTTTGAATATCGGAACCATTGACAAGTTCAATTCCCGATTGGTCAAGAGTTTTTCTTATGAATTGGGATTGGCCCAGAACTTCAATCTGGAAATCCAACCAGAACCCTATTTGATTGAAGCCGTTGACAAAATGCTGGATGAGATTGGCGAAGACGAAACCGTTTCCGATGCTTTTATGGATTACATTAATTATAATCTGGACAATAATGAGCGCGTGAACCTCAACCAAACCCTTTATAATTCTGCAAAGAAATTTGTGAGCGATGTTCATTATCAACCGCTTCAGGCCAACAAAGATTTTGAATGGGAAGCTTACGAAAACAAGAAAACCGAACTGCGGGAAACGATTAAAAATCTCAAATCGGAATCGCTGGAAACGGCAAAGAAAGCTTTGGAATTAATAAAAAATAAAGCAATTGAGATTGAAGATTTTGCGAGTGGCAAAAGCGGAATTGGCGGATTTTTCGTCAGTATTGTGGCGTTTCATCAAATCAAGGACAAAAAATTTCCGTTCCCGACAACTTCTGAAGACACCAAGATCGAAACTTTCCTGAAAGGCGCCTCCACCAAAGGAAAACACAAACAGGCGGACATTCAGGATATTTTACCGCAATTGATCTCGTGGCGAAGAGAAATTATTGATTTGTACATCAATTCTCAAAAAAAGGAAAAAGTTCTTCAGGCGATTCTGCCTTTGAAAGTGAACGCCGACATTCAGAAAAAACTATTGGAAATTGAGGAAGAAAACGACTTGGTTATGCTTTCAAAATTTAATATTTTGATTAATGAAAATCTCCGGAATGAACCTTCAGCTTTTATTTATGAAAAAGTTGGGACGCAGTTTCAGCATTATTTCTTTGATGAATTCCAGGATACTTCTACGATGCAGTGGCAGAATTTTCTTCCGCTTCGGGACAACAGCATCACGTCGGACGACACGAGTTTCACCATCGTAGGCGACCCAAAGCAAAGCATCTACAGATTCCGTGGTGGCGAGAGCGAACTGATGCTGGACATCATTAATAAAAAAGAAATCACACCCAAATTCGCTACTTCTGAAAACCTGATCTACAACTGGCGAAGTGCGAAAAACATTGTTGATTTTAATAATAAATTATACGATTTTATGTCCGGCGATCTCAGTGATGAGCATCAGAAAATCTTTGGAGAAAGCGCCCTTCAGGAATCGAAATCCAAGCTGGAAGGCCGGGTAAAAATCCATCTTCTGGAAAATGCCACCAAGACTGTTTTCTATGATGAAACGGTGGCGAGAATGCAGAACGACATTCAGGAAAGTCTGGACAACGGTTTTGATTTTTCAGACATCACGATTCTTTGCAGAGGAAATTCTGACATATTTAATTATTCTCAATTATTAGGAAATCTGAAAGTCAATTATAAAGGAAAAGAAACGTATATCAAAACGATTTCCGAAAAAGGTTTGACACTCGATTTAGCATTTACTATAAAAGCTTTGATTGAGTTTCTAAAATGGAATCTCGTTCCGAAAAATCGTCAGTTTCTTGTGAAAATGATGTATTTCTTAAATGTTTCAGGGAGAATTACGATGACGGATTTCACTTCAGAAATAAAAGAGATTCTGAAGTTCGAAAACAAGAAAGACATCGAAGATTTCATTAATGAAAAATATAATGTAACGCTGATTCAAAAAGACATTCCTCAACTTAATCTTTATAATTTCATTGAATATTACGTTCACGAATTCTCTGTCGAAAATAAAGAAACCGATTTCCTGTTGAATTTCTTGGAAATGCTCCATAATTACACGCAGAATACAGGCGCAACGCTGAAAGAATTTCTCAAATATTGGGATGATGAAGCATCGAAAATCAGTATCCAGGCGAGTGAAAATGTAGATGCGATCCAGATTATGACGATTCACAAGGCGAAAGGTCTGGAATTCCCCATCGTTTTCATCCCGATGCGGAATGAGAACAGCGACAAAAAATTCTCGGAATGGTTTGATTTGGGAAGTGAAGATGAGCTGAAAACGGTGATCCTGAATCAGTTTTCGCCCGAGCTGGAAAGGTATGATGAGGAGTTGGCAGGTTTCAATCTGATTAATTCGTACCGGAATAAAATTGACAGATTCTGCATCCAATATGTCGCAACCACGCGACCAGTGGAACAACTTTTCTTTTACCTGGAAAAACCGAATAAATCTGCGAATCATTTGGAATTATTTGATTTTGCAAGTCAGTTTCAGCCGGTTGAAAATGGTGAATTATCGGACTCATTCGATGTTTATAAAGTCTCCCCAGAATCATTAATGAAACAAAAACGCACAGAGAAAAAGGAATACCTGTCGGAAAACATCAATGCTATATCTCAGAAAACAGAAAAAGCTTCAAATATAGAAATCGCCACCTCATCCAAAAGTTACCAAAACCGAGTGGAACACGTGCGAATGGGAATTTTCACGCACGAAATCTTATCAAAAATTAAAACTAAAAAAGATGTACTGAAAGTGCTCAATTCTTATCTATTGGAAGGCACTATTACGGATGACGAGAAAACAGCGATTCTGGAAAGGATTGAAACTATTCTTTTGAATGCAGATTACCGTTCTTATTTTGATGAAAATCTGACCATTATTAATGAAAGAGATATGCTTTCTCTGGAAGACGGAGCTTCAAAAACCTATCGCCCGGATCGCCTCATCAAGCTGAAAGATGGTTTTATCATTGTGGATTTCAAAACCGGAAGTGAGAAAGAAAAAGACCAAAAACAGGTAGAACTCTATCAGAAAAAATTAGAACAATTTGGAAAAAAAGTTTTGAAGACGGATGTCATTTACATCTAAATCCTGGAGAAATGATCTTTTAGGCTAAAAACATTTTTTTCTCTTACCGTGCTTATCGTAAAATTACAATCTAAATGTTCATTATTTAAATTTGGATGTTTTTCTATCCATATTAAAATCTTTTTAAATTAAAAATTTACTGAAACAAAAATCATTACATTTGTAACAAATAACCAAAAAACTAAAAACAATGAAAAAGTTATTATTCTTTGTAATCATTTTGTTTGCTTTTAATTCAAAAGCTCAATTAAAGAAAGATGGAACACCTGATATGAGATATAAAGCAAATAAAGAAATGTATGGTAGTTCCAGTCCATCATATTCTGAACCATCAAGTTATTCAACTGCAACATATTCGTCGCCATCTTATTCCACACCGAAGACAGAAAGAAATTATGATAATGGAGGACAATTAAAGCTTCAAGAAGGATATATTAAGAGCAATGGAACTTATGTAGCGCCACATTTAAAAACTACACCAGACAACAACACTTACAATAATTACTCCCGCTAAATAAGTAATAACTTTACACTAAGAAAAGCTTGCCATTAACAATTTAGGAGCCTAATAAAATTTATTAGGCTCTTTCATAAAATATCAAAAATCAATTCGCGACTGGTACAAAAACACGTTGTGCCAATTCCTGATCGAAAAGGTATAATGCTGATGGATTGTCTTTTACCATTTTGATTTTGGTCACCAAAAGAGAAGCGCTGGATTCCTCCTCTACCTGCTCATTGATAAACCATTGCAGGAAACTTGTGGTTGCAAAATCGCTTTCGTCATTGGCCGCTTTCACGATGTTGAAGATGCTTTTTGTCACCAGTCTTTCGTGATCCAAAGCTTTTTCGAAGATCTCCTGAGCATTTGAAAATTCGTTCGGCGGTTTCGGAATTTCATTAAGGATTACTTTTCCACCAATATCATTCACATAATCAAACATTTTGTCTGCGTGCATCAATTCTTCTTTGGACTGCACACGGAAATAATTACCGATACCTTCCAGGTCCTGCGCATAGAACCAGGCGCTCATCGACAAATAAAGCTGAGCTGCATATTGTTCTTTTGTAATTTGCTCGTTTACGAGGTTTATAATTGTTTCGCTTACCATAATTTTATAATTTTCTCAAATATAAAAAAAAGAGCCGTTACATAATACGACTCTTCTGAAATTAACCATAAATAAAACGTTACTTAACTACGGGCGCATCGGTTCTTTTTCTGTCTTTAAAATTGGCCTTTCTGTCCGCCATTTTTTTGGCTTTCAGCTCCTGGAATTTTTTGTATTGATCTGGCGTCAGGATTTTTTGCATTTCCACTTCATTTTCTTTCATCTTTTGCAATCTGTCACCTTTTTTAGCTTCTATTGCAGATTTTCTTTCCATTGCATTCTTTTCGTGCAAGGCTTTCAACTGTCCTACTTGTGAATCTGTGAGGTTGAGCTCCTGCTTCATTTTCTGCATGTACTCAGCTTTTTTTTGGCCCATTTCTGCTTTTGTAGCATGTTGTGCAAATCCAAAAACACCTAATCCAAGAAATGCTGCGCTTAAAATTATTCTTTTCATTTTAAATTGATTTTTAATATTATTAAATGATAACTGTTGGTTTGATACTTTGACCATCATAAGGTTAATTGCTTAATTCATAAGATTATGTTAAAGTTTCAATTCATTAATTTGATGTCAATCTCATACCAGAGCTTCTGCCGTTATTTTGAGAATTAGGAGAAGTATTTCTTTGATTACTGCCTCTGTTTTCTATGGTTCTTTCAGAGTTTTGATTTGGTCTTATGCCGTTATTTTGTCCTCTGTTTCCTCCGGAGTTGATATTGGGCTGGGAATATCCAGTATTATTGTTTCCATTTCGGAATCCACCTTGGTTGATCTGTCCGTTGTCCTGATTAGATCTTGTGCTGTTATCATTTCGAACACCTCCATTCTGTGGATTTCTAGTTCCTCCGGAGATCCTTCCGTCGGATCCACTTCTCAATGGCTCTTTGCGCAGACCGTTGTTTCTATTGGTATCCATCATCCCCTGATTTCTTCCGACCGATCTAAAACCTTCTTTAAAGTTACCTCGGTTGACTTTATAAACATTTATATTCACATTTCTATAAACTGGTCTTACAGGATATCTTCTGGCATAGAAGTTAGCACAGCGGTTTCGGTAATAGACGAAAGGACTTGCACCGCGGAAATACACGTTTTGATAAACAACGAACACTCTTGGCCCCAAAATATTTTGCAATGCATAAAACCTGTCGTAATACCATCTGTCTGGATTATATCTGTAATAAGAGTTCCACACGCCATAAGATGCAAAACGGTTATTCAGCATCATCACCTGATTGATCTGATATGGAGTCAAGCGGTATTGCACAAAAAACTGATCCCAATTTACGCCATACACTGCATTCCTGTAATCGCTATAATAACCCTGATAATACTGATCCGGATAATAATCCGTTGGGTAGTTATAGTAATAATCGTCAGGATAGTCGTATGAGTTATCATAATATTCGTATCCGTTATATTCGGAAGGATAGGTGTCGTAATAATCTTGTGCAGAAATTAATCCTCCGAAAACTATCGCAAGTGTTAAAACTATCTTTTTCATGTGTTCTCTTATTTCTTAATTAATTTGAAAGTCATCCTTCCCTTTGAATGAAGCTTTCTACCTTTTGGATATGGGTTAAGAATAAAAGTTAAAGTCCAAAGAATTAATATCTGAAAAATACCAGTTTAATTACCATTAACAACTGATAATCAATCTTATAATTTTCATCAATAAGGACAAAAAAAACCTTTCAGAAAATCATCTGAAAGGTTTTTTCAATCTATTTTTATCACTGTTAGTAACGTCCGCTATCTTCTATCCAACCGGCAATTTTCTCATTGAACTGGGTTTGTTCTTTCAGATCCTCCAATTTCAGATGCATTCTGTATCGCCAATAATGGGGGAAAACTGCAGGATTATTGATCCTTTCTTCATCCATATCGGGGTTCATCAGCTCTTGATCTGTAGCCAAAAATTCCTGAATAGGGAAAATTGCCAACATTGCTTCCGTAAAAAGATGCTGCTTCATAATCATTTCTGATAAATCCGGCGTCAAATCCCAAGGCGCGGTGCCGTATTGTCCCAATTGATTATTGAAATATTTCTGAGTCAGATTCCTGTCCTCGTGCCACCACTGTCTCAGCGTGGAGCTGTCATGTGATGATGCCGTAACAACATTCAGGTAACTTGCGTTTTTCGGGTCATACCAACGGATATTGTCCGACGGCATTCTTTGAACCTTCAATGCTGTTATCGCTAACTTGTCCATTACAACTGGTACAGAATCAGGAACCAAGCCTAGATCTTCACCACAGATCAACATTGTGGTAGAGTTCAGCAAGGCCGGCAATTTTTCCATCGCTTTCTGGTACCAAAGGCCGTCCTGACGTTTGAAGAAATAGTCATTGTAAACATCACTCAACTTGGCTTTTTCCCAATCTGGGAGATATTGGTAAGATGACGTTTTAGCGATATTAAATCTTGGATGATAAACCGTTCCATTGTCTGTCTCTTCTGTCAGGAATAGGACATTTCCAGCAAGAGAGATCAGTTTCTCTTCTGCCCAATCCCAAGATTCTTTCTTGAAATAATTGCTTAGCTTTCTTTGGGTGTCATATTCTGGTTTAAAAGCATAAACCCCGTTGTGATGCACATCGAAGAAATGATTTTGCACTTTCTCTTTCACTTCTCCAAACGTTTCCCAAAGAATAGGTTCATTCACAAAAGGTCTCACATAACGATCTGAACTGAAAGGAATCTGCCTGTCAGAAAATTCCTTTTCTGTCACAGGAACTGCAGGATAAAAATAGCCCAACAAACCTTGCGTGGCAGAGATCGGCATTCTCCAGATTCTAAAGAATCCAAGAATGTGATCAATCCTCATGGCATCAAAATACTGTTCCAACACTTTGAAACGTTTTTTCCACCATTGATAGCCATCTGCCTTCATCACTTCCCAATTATAAGTCGGAAACTCCCAGTTCTGACCAAGGTCCGAGAACTGATCTGGCGGTGCCCCTGCTTGGAAATCCATCCCAAAAAGCTCAGGCTCTGTCCATGCTTCTACAGAATATCTGTAGATCCCGATTGGCAAGTCACCTTTTACTGAAAGTCCTAGTTTATGAAGATATTCTACAGCATCCTGCAACTGCAAATGTAGCTGATACTGGACCCACGCGTGAAGCATAATGGCAGAATAATCCTTATGTTTTGGCGAATATAAAGTGGCTACTTTTCCGGCCACAAATTTCTTATGGGTTTTCCAATCATTGAAATTTGGCGTTTTGTACTTGTCCCTCAGTAAGCAGAATGCAGAATATGGCATCAGCCATTCTTCGTTATCCTTAATGAACTTTTTAAAATTTTTATCCTTCAGAATACCGCTTTTGTTTTCCTCAAAAACGGCCGTCGCAAATTTCCATTTTCCAGATATCATCTGCTCATAATCGATGAGACTAAGAGCATTTAATGCGGCTTTTTTTGACTGGTATTCTTTCACTAACTCTTTAGACAAAGCATACTCCAACTTCTCGATGGAAAGATATTGCGGATGGAGTGCATACACCGAAATCGCTGCGTAAGGATAGGAATCTGTCCAAGTATAGTTGGCAGTGGTATCATTAATGGGCAGGATCTGGATGACAGAAAGTTTCGCATCATTGGCCCAATCTCCCAGTTTTTTGATGTCAGAGAATTCTCCTACTCCAAAACCTGCCTCTGTTCTCAAAGAGAAAACAGGAACAGCCACACCGGCAGAGTGCCAAAGCGTTTCATCATTGAATTTGAAATAATGGTCGGCTTTTACATACAGAAGATCCTTGGTCGGATTTCCGAAAACCCAACGGTTCTCGCCTGGTTCTACATAAAATAGTTGCCTTGTATTTTTGTCCTTGATGGCATATTTGTAAAGAACAGTCTGATGCGTTGGGATCTCAACACCAGCTTCCCAAATCCCATAATCGGTTTGTTTGAGTTCCACTGCTTTCTCCGCATCCCAGTTTCCGAGAGCATCCACATTCCCAATCATGACCAAGGTCCAATTCGGATGATACAGCGGCGCTTCTATACGGAAAAGGTGCGTTTGTTTTTTAACAACGGACAATTTTTCTGGTTTGAAACCTTGCAGACGGTTGTGGAGGATTTTGTTGGTCAAATAATTTTCTGGAAAATTCTTAAGATTCCATTGGTCAAAAATCACAAATTCTTTGAAGCTGTTTGGCAAAATAAGGTTGTGGCTAGGAATTTCTTCATCCAAAACGTCACCTTGTTCGCTCACCAAAAGATATTTGTACTGGATTGATTTTGAAAAATAATCGATCTCTGTGATCCAGTTATTATTTTCGGAATAGGTCAAGTTGTGGTCACGATGCTCGTTTTTCTCGTCGTATAGGCGCAAGACAAGCCGTTGGCCAACACGTGTTCCAAAATTAATACTAAAGTATAGTTTCATTATTAAGGTCTATTAATATGGACGCAATTTAACGAAATATTGAATTATATATATTATTCCACCAAAAAAATCATTTTTTCGTAATTCTTTCCAAATACGCTTCGATGTTATGATCCAAAGAAATGGTCATTCCACCTACATTTTTTGCTTTCATATACATCAATACTTTCTCGTCCCGTAATGAAAAGATCAGAAAATCATTGAGCTTATCCGCTGTTATCCCGGCTTCGGCAAAATATTCGGGATCAATATTACTGCGAATCCAGGCCAATCCGTCCTGCAGATCTTCATATTTATACAGTCTTTTCAACCTTCTGGACTTGCCGCTAAGCACGTCATAAATTGCCTGTATTTTGATGACAGGAGGAATCCCAATTAACGGCATCAAAATATCGTCTACGGCTTCTGCCGGTTTTTCCCGTGGCTTGTCTGGTCCTTTTGGTAAACCGATGGACTGCCTTAGTTCTTCTTCTTTAGAATGTGTAAGATTTTTATGAATGATCTGTACTTCTTCTATGTCCTGCGGCATCCTTTCGAGCTTGATGGATTGTAAATCATAGGACATCACTATGATCTTCCCCAATTTAAAACTTTCCTTTGCAAAGCGGATCTCGTCACCAATTTTTCCATCAATGACAAATTTCCCATCAGCATTACTGTACGTTTTTTTGTCTGTTGTCATATTCACAATTAAAACTTTGGGAATCAGGACATCATCCTCTGACATGACATTTCCTGAAATATTCTGAGCCAAATTAAATCCAGATGCAATGAGAAAAATAAGTTGTAAAAAAAATTTCAAAAGCTATTGTTTGGTCAAAAATAAGCGACTTTGTTAAAATAAAAATACGGTTTAACTTTCGTTAACCGTATTTGTAACTATTTAAGATGACTTTAAAATTGATTAAAGCAATTGGTAAGTTGTTCCGTCTCTTCCATCTTTCAATTCGATTCCTTTTTCCAGAAGTTGATCCCGGATCTGGTCAGACAATTCCCAATTTTTGGATTTTCTGGCTTGATTTCTCAAATCGATCAACACCTGCAAAGTCTGATCCAGTTTATCATTATTGGATTCTTCAACGGTCTGTAAGCCTAAAACATCAAAAACAATGGCATTCATAAACTGCTTCAAATCTTTAAAGTCACTGGTAGAAACACTTTCTTTTCCAAGCTTCGAAGCCGAAATAAACTTTACTACTTCAAAAAGATGCGCAATCAAAATCGGACTATTGAAGTCGTCTGTCAAAGCTTCATACACTTTGTCTTTCCATTGTTTCAAATCAAATGAGGACGTTTCCACGCCTTCTACGGCAGATTCTGTATTCAGGATTTTAACAGCTTCCATTAATCTGATAAAGCCTTTCTCACTTGCCAACATGGCATCATTGGAAATATCCAGGACACTTCTGTAATGTGCCTGTAAAAAGCAGAATCTCAATACACTGGGATGGAAATCTTTCTCGAAAAAATCGTTGTTTCCGGTAATCAGCGCCATTGGAAGGATGTAATTTCCTGTAGATTTGCTCATTCTTTGGCCGTTCATCGTCAGCATATTGGCGTGCATCCAATATTTCACAGGTTCTATGCCGTTGCAAGCTTTTCCTTGGGCGATTTCACATTCGTGGTGCGGGAATTTCAAATCCATTCCACCACCGTGAATATCGAATTGATCACCCAGATATTTGGTACTCATCGCTGTACATTCCAGATGCCAGCCTGGGAAACCTTCTCCCCAAGGCGACGGCCATTTCATAATATGTTCCGGTGATGCTTTTTTCCAAAGCGCAAAATCCTGTGGATTTTTCTTCTCAAACTGCCCGTCTAGATCTCTTGTATTGGCAAATAATTCTTCGATATTTCTTCGGGACAGCTCACCGTAATTAAGGCCTCTAGCATTGTATTCCAAAACATCGAAATAGACGGAACCGTTGCTTTCGTACGCAAAACCTTTTTCAATTAAATCTTTGGCAAGCTCCAATTGTTCGATAATATGACCAGTTGCAGTGGGCTCGATCGTCGGAGGGAGTAGATTGAATTTCTTCAGAACCTCGTGAAAATCGACGGTGTATTTCTGTACGATTTCCATCGGCTCCAATTTTTCCAATCTGGATTGCTTGATAAATCGGTCGTTATTGATATCGCCATCGTCTGTCAAATGTCCGGCATCCGTGATATTTCTGACATATCTGACTTTATAACCCAAAAACTGAAGGCTTCTGTAAATAAAATCAAAGGACAAAAAAGTTCTTACATTACCCAAATGCACATTGCTGTAAACCGTAGGTCCACAAACGTACATCCCGATATTGCCTTCTAATATGGGTTTGAAAACTTCTTTTTCGCCTGATAGCGAGTTGTATATTTTTAGTTGCATTGTTTTATGAATGATAGTTGATAAATGATTGAATATTGGACATAAAAAAACAGCAACAAATAATGGTTGTGATGAAAATTTGATGCGTCAGTTTTTTATATTTTATCATTATTAATCAAATTTTGCATGGCTTCCTACATAGTGTAAAAACTCCTGCCGTGTAATCGGATTGGTTCTGAAAATCCCGCTCAATTCTGCTGTGATTGTTGAACTTGCGGTATCTTTTATCCCACGACAATTGACGCAAAGATGTTTTGCATCTATGATACACGCGACATTGTTGGTGCCTAAAGCTTCTTTCAAGGCGTCCACAATTTGCATCGTCAATCGTTCCTGAACTTGCGGACGTTTGGCATAATAATCAACGATTCTATTAATCTTAGACAAACCAATCACTTCTCCGCTTGAGATGTAAGCAACGTGAGCTTTGCCAATAATCGGTAAAAAATGATGCTCGCAAAATGAATAGACTGTAATATCCTTCTCCACCAGCATCTGTCTGTACTTATATTGATTTTTGAAGGTAGAAATGCCGGGTTTATTTTCCGGAAGCAATCCTCCGAAGATTTCATGCACGTACATTTTCGCCACACGTTTAGGAGAATCTTTCAGGGAATCATCTGTCATATCCAGTCCCAAAGTTTGCATAATCTCACCGAAAAGCGCTTCTATTTTTTTTATTTTCTCTTCAGGTTTCAGATCAAAAGCGTCTGCTCTCAGTGGCGTATGATCTTTTCCTGTAAACAGATCATCATCATTGTCAGGAATGTGTTCCATAATAGCATTGGTAATATGTCGCAAAAATAAACAAAATTTATCTACTCTGTCAGAGTAAATCTAAAGATTTGATTATAAAAAGAATAGATTTATAAAGCGGTTAAAAAACTAAAAAAAAATTGAAATGATTTGAATTTTTATATATTTGCACCAAATTAACATAATTAAAAATAAAATACTATGTCAGACATTGCATCAAGAGTAAAAGCTATCATCGCTGATAAGCTTGACGTTGAAGAAACAGAAGTGACTCCAGAAGCTAGCTTCACAAACGATTTAGGAGCTGATTCTTTGGATACTGTTGAACTTATCATGGAATTCGAAAAAGAATTCAACATTCAAATCCCAGATGATCAAGCAGAGAAAATTACAACTGTTGGTCACGCTATTGCTTACATCGAAGAAGTTGTAAATAAATAATATTTATCAAGACAAAAAAAATTTATGGAATTAAAGAGAGTAGTTGTAACCGGCTTCGGCGCTATTACGCCCATTGGAAATAACGCGAAGGAATACTGGGAAAGCCTTAAAATAGGAGCAAGTGGCGCTGCCCCGATTACTCTTTTTGATTCCACTAATTTCAAAACTAAATTTGCCAGTGAGGTAAAGAATTTTGACCCTCTGCATTATTTCGATAAGAAAGAAGCGAAAAAAATGGATAGAAATTCTCAGTTTGGGCAGATTGCCGCAAGAGAAGCTATCGCTCACGGTAGGCTTATTGAAGACAATGTCGATAAAAACCGTGTAGGTGTGATCTGGGGATCAGGAATTGGCGGTCTGGAAACTTTTGAAACAGAAGTTTTGGGTTGGGCAGCTTCCAATAACGTTCCAAGATTCAACCCTTTCTTTATTCCAAAAATGATTGCGGACATTACGCCAGGAAACATTTCTATTGAATATGGTTTCCACGGGCCTAATTATACAACCGTTTCTGCTTGTGCTTCATCTGCCAATGCTTTAATCGATGCCAAAATGCTTATCAACTTAGGCAAAGCGGACGTCATTGTTTGTGGAGGTTCAGAAGCCGCTGTTACAGCTAGCGGAATGGGAGGTTTCAACGCGATGCACGCCCTTTCTACAAGAAATGATGACCCAAAAACAGCGTCACGACCTTTTGATAAGGACAGAGATGGATTTGTACTAGGTGAAGGTGCAGGTTGTATCATTCTTGAGGAATACGAACACGCAAAAAAAAGAGGTGCAACAATCTATGCAGAATTGGCCGGTGGCGGAATGAGTGCTGATGCACATCACATGACAGCCCCTCACCCTGAAGGACTTGGTGCTTATCTGGTTATGAAAAATTGCCTAGAAGACGCTGATGTAACTGCCGATGAAGTAGACCATATCAACATGCATGGAACATCTACTCCACTGGGAGACATTGCAGAATCTAATGCAATTGCAAAATTATTCGGAGAACACGCTTTTGATATTCAGATCAATTCTACAAAATCAATGACAGGCCACCTTTTGGGAGCCGCTGGGGTTATTGAAGCTATTGCTGCGTTACATACCATTATTCACGGCATTGTTCCACCAACGATCAATCATTTTACTGATGACGAAAACATCGACACCAGATTGAATTTTACATTCAATACGGCGGTCGAAAAAACTGTTGACATCGCAATGAGTAATACTTTTGGTTTTGGAGGTCACAACGCTTGCGTTCTTTTCAAAAAAATATAATATGTTTTTATGGAGTTGAAAAATTATTTTTCTAAATTCCTTCTTAAAAACAGAGCACAAAAACTTTCGGAAAAAGATATTCTTTTTCGCAAAAATATTTCTGCCATCGTTGGCTATAACATCCACGACATAGAAATCTTTAAAGAAGCATTTTCTTTGAAATCTTCTTCAAAAAGCACGAATAAAAAAAATTACGAACGTCTAGAGTTTTTAGGGGATTCTGTTTTAGGAACCATTATTTCTTGTCATCTTTTTCAAACCTACCAGAATGAAAACGAAGGATTTCTTACGCAAATGAAGTCCAAAATCGTCAACAGGAAAAACCTTAATAAACTGGGCGAAGATCTCAAACTAAGCAGTCTTTTACAAGCCGATACAAGCCAGACAATACTGAGTGAAAATATCTCCGGGAATCTTTTGGAAGCTTTGATTGGTGCACTTTATCTTGATATAGACTACGAATTTTGTAAAAAAATTGTCTTGGAAAGGATTCTGACACCTTCGACGATCAACAAGCTAGAACATAAAATCATCAGTTACAAAGGCCTTCTATTGGAATGGAGTCAAAAAATGAAAATCCCTATCAAGTACGAAACCTGTGAAGAATTACAGCCCAACAAAGTCGCTGTTTTCCGCTGTCACGTTTGGTTACACAATGAGAAGATCGCCAATGCGGTAGAAACTTCTAAAAAGAAAGCCGAAGAAAAAGCAGCTCAACGCGCATTTTACGTTCTGAGTAAAAAAGAAAATATTATTGAACATCAAAAAACAGTATCTTAAACTAGAAGAAGATCTTACAGAGATCAAAGTCGGATTGATTAGACTTGCAAAACCAATCCCGGAACACGAATTGTTTTTTTTCATTAATAAAATCAATCTTTTCAATTTCAAAAGAGTTGAAGACATCAAAATAGAAGGAAGTTATTTTGATCATTATTTCTCTAGATATCAGGCCTACGATCATTCTACAAAAAACTGTTACCGTTTTATTGCCAACAAATCTATTGCATCTGTTGAGAAAAAAGAACAAAATCAGCTTTTTTCAGATGAATCAAATATTAAATTTTTACTAAATCTACACCAAGATGTGGATTACCTTTTAACTAATTCCGATATGTTTGCGGAATTTTCGTTAATTTTGCTTCCGGAAAATTTCGTGTTCCAAATTCAGGAATATCCATTGAGTTCTGAAGAAGAGCTTTATCAACTAATTCAATATTATGAATAAAAATCTTAAGAAAACAAAAATTATTGCAACACTGGGGCCAGCATCTTCTGACAAGGAGACCATGATCCAAATGATCCAGGCTGGTGTTGATGTATTTAGAATAAATTTTTCACACGCCGATTACGAATTGGTACTGAAAAACGTTAATATTATCCGTGAGATCAACAAAGAATACGGCTACTCTGTATCTATCTTGGGAGATCTGCAAGGTCCTAAATTGAGAGTTGGTGTTGTAAAAGAGGGATCTTTCCTTAATCCTGGAGACATCCTGACGTTCACCAATGAAAAACTAGAAGGTGATGCTACCAAAGTTTACATGACTTATGAGAAATTTCCTCAGGATGTGAAAGTTGGAGAAAGAATCCTTATTGATGACGGTAAATTGGTTTTCGAAGTGATCGAAACTAATAACATTGACACTGTGAGAGCTAAAACCATCCAAGGTGGACCGCTAAGTTCAAAAAAAGGTGTAAATCTTCCTAACACAGATGTTTCTTTGCCAGCATTGACTGAGAAAGATATTGAGGATGCTAACTTTATGCTGGACCACGAGTTTGACTGGATCGCATTGTCATTTGTACGCCACGCTCAGGACATCATCGATCTGAAAGAATTGATGGCTAAACATCCGAACAAAACCAAAACGCCCATCATCGCTAAAATCGAGAAACCAGAGGGTGTGAAAAACATCGATGAGATCTTGTTGGAATGTGACTGTCTAATGGTTGCCAGAGGTGATCTAGGTGTGGAAGTTCCTATGGAACAGGTACCGGTTATTCAGAAAAACTTGGTGAATAAAGCTAGACTTTATGCAAAACCAGTAATCATTGCAACGCAAATGATGGAGACGATGATCAACATCTTAACACCTACGAGAGCGGAAGTAAATGATGTTGCAAACTCTGTTCTTGATGGCGCAGATGCTGTAATGCTTTCTGGTGAAACTTCTGTTGGAAAATATCCTGTAGAAGTGGTTAGAAACATGGCGAAGATCGTAAAAAACATAGAGAAAACACCTCTTTACTCAAAGCTAAATCACGTCATCGAAGAAAAGATCAACTGTGTAGATGAGCGTTTCATTACGGATAAAGTTTGCCGTTCTGCAGTGGATGTTGCCAAATCGACTGGTGCCGAAGCAATCGTAACTCTGACTTCTTCTGGATACACCGCTTTCCAGATCTCTGCACACAGGCCATCCTCGCACATCATCGTTTTCAGTAACAACAAGCGTGTGATCACGATGCTGAACCTACTTTGGGGCGTAAGAGCTTTCTATTATGATATGGAAAAATCTACAGATGAAACGGTGATCCAGGTGAATATGCTGACGCACAATTTCGGATTTGTAGAGCAAGGAGATTTTGTCATCAACCTGAATGCAATGCCAGTACACAACGGTGGTAAAACCAATACTATGAGATTATCTACGATATAATTTCATTGGACATAATACCAAAAGACACCAAAATTAATTTTGGTGTCTTTTTTATTTTGGAACCTTTTGACGGGCTATTCTTTAATAATTTTCTTTGTTACAGCGCCTGTTTTGGTTTTCACAATCAGGATGTAAACTGAACTTGGAAATTGACTGAGGCTGATTGCCTGTAACTTTGAAGTCTTGGCCTGCTCAAGGAATAATTTTCCGTTCATGTCAAACAACGCAATTCTCTCTATTTCGGAAGTCGCATTGATATGGATGGTATCTTTGGTTTTTGTAGGATAAATCTTAACCTCATTTTTAACCAAGTCTTCTGAAGCCAAAGTTTCCTTTTTGGTGCCTGTAGCTACCCATGCAAAATCCTGTGTTGCAGCATTTCCATCTTGATTCACCAACGCATTCTTGTTGCTCACCACTATTCTGTACGTACCATTAGCTACTGGATTACTGATCACAATTTGCTCTACGTTATCTACAGTGTTATCGCCTTTTGTCGCATTAGCATTCGGATCATTGATATCCAATTTCCACGGATAATAGGTCGTTCCAGAACCTACTTCCACCACTCGAAGATCCAGATCATTGACAATTCTGGAGCTATGATTCTGCTGGAGGTCTATATCACTGGTAAAAAATGCGATGGCAGGATCTACCCAGGAAATACTGACTTTCAGTGGTTCAGCGCCACTCGCTTTGATTTCTTTCGTAAAACTAACGCCAGACTGTAGATTTTGACTTTCCAAATAAGAATCTTCTGTCAATTTATTGACCAATACTTGTGCGGCTCTTTTAGCATCTACCAATCCCCATCCATACCACACATCTGGACCAGGCCTTCCAGCTTCGTTTGCAGTGTGCGTGAGTAAGGCCTTCATCTCATCAGCCTTAAATATATAACTGCTGTTTCCCAAGATATTTCTTTGTATCTGTGTGAGAGCTCCTGCAATTCCTGTGACGATGGGTGCAGCATAAGAAGTTCCAAAATTCAGTACATATTGGTTGGTTGCATTGGGATTTGCATTGGTGTAATTGGCCATAATCATATCCACACCAACTGCTGTAAGATCGGGTTTCACAGCACCGTCTTTTCTCGGACCAGCACTACTGAAACTGCCTTTTACCACGTCTGTCGCTTGGGTGTATTTATGATTAGCTGTTGTCAATTGATTGACCGCTCCTACAACAATGATATTCTTCGCTAAAGATCCGTAACCGATACAATTATAACCCTGGCTGCAGTTAGCGGGCGGGATCTCATCGCTGGCGGCAAAAGGAACCCAGCTGCTGGTAGCGGTATTGTATTTGTATTTTGTAGAAGTAGCTGACGGTCCAATACCGTAATAATTACCTGTTGATTTTACAATAATTTGCTGAGGCTGTGCGTAAACAATTTTATCAAAGTTATAATCGTTTTCGTAATAAGCACCTGAATAGGTATCCTGAGAATTCAGTTCATAATTGCCGTACCAATAATAAGCACTTCCCGAAAGAAGCCAGCCTACATTGACACCGTATGAATGGTTGGAAATGTTAAGATCCGGCAACGTTGCAAGTTTCTGATAATTATTCCCCAAAGCTGTTGCTCCGAACATGTAATTATCCGTAGTTCCCTGAGGTAGAATCCCTTTTGCATTAGCTTTTGGATAAGCAACGCTGCTTTGCGTAAAATTACCTGTGGCTAGTCCATTACCAATCAGGATACTGTTAACATTGGTCCCATGGAAATGTTTAGCCTCTGTTGCAGCTTCTTTATTAACGGCTCTTCCTGTGGTAAACTGCTCGTGGATGTCTTGTATTCTGCCGGCATCAAAAATAGTAATCTTAACACCATTTCCTGTAACCGCAGAAGCTCCAGAAACAGATCCGCTCTGCAATTCATCTATGTTTGCTGTAGCATTGGCGCTGGTTTCTTCAATAGAATAAAAAAGAGGAATTTGTCCGGCAAATCCTGCAATATTTTTTTTCAGACTATCTTTTTCCTTGGAAGAATATTTTGCGCTTTTAGAAAAAAAAGAATCTAACTTCTTTTCATTCTCCAGTCTTTGTTTCCCAAACTCGTTTTTCAGTTTAAGATCCTGAGCATTAGAAAAATAAAAAGTAAATAACAATCCTACACTTAATACAACTTTTTTCATCTTAATAACTTTGTGCAAAGATAAAAAATACTTACATCATAATAAGTTTTAAAAATATTAACTATTTATTTCTGAATTTTTTAAATGAAGTTTCGAAATGTAGTTTCAGGTTTCCAACATCATCCCCACTGCAAAAGCCGTATTTCAAAATATTGATGGTATTGAAGCTTTGAAGCGAATAATACAAGAATGAATTGATTTCAGAAAGTTCTAATCCCATTGAAATGAAATAATCATCTGTCAAATTTTCTCTGATCCACTCTACAAAATCCGGAAGCTTCCATTTGTTTTTAATTTCTCCAAAAGAAAAACCCTCTCCTACCGGCTGCACAAATTCACCGTGTCTTGGTTTCATTAATTCTTCACTGGATCTGGTTTTGAAATAGACTTTAACATCATTATTAAGAGCAACCTGTCTCTTATTTTCATTAAATAATTTTGAGTCATCTGCTAGATTGCCAGACAACTTTTTCTTGACCTCGACTTCTTCGATTTCCGTAACCAATTTTATTAAATTAATGAAAATCTCATTAGAATTATTGATCTTTAAAACCTTCCTTTCGTAACCTTCTTTTACAAACCTAATCTCATCGTTAACATTTGCATTAATGATAAACTGACCTTGGGAATTAGAATAAGTTTTTTCGTCGGAATTAATATTTACAATCAAAACCTGATTGACAGAAATGGAATCAGAAACAATTTTACCTCTTATATTCTGGGAATAAAAGTTTTGATAAAGCAATAAAAAACAAGAGAATAGAACTATTTTCAAAGGCTATTTTTCATCAAAAATAAATTTAATTCCGACTGCGAGAATACATTTAACCAGGATTAACTTTTTTGTGAAGATTTAACAAAATCGGGTTTCCGAAGCATTTTATTTGTCTGCTTAAAACCTTAACTTTACACCAAATTACAATGCAGATGTACTTAGTTTTCGATACAGAAACCACCGGTTTACCCAAAAATTTCAACGCACCGCTCTCAGATTCAGACAACTGGCCAAGAATGGTTCAGATTGCATGGCAGATCCACGATGACAACGGAAACCTGATAGAAAATCAAGATTACATCATCAAACCAGAAGGTTATGACATCCCGTTCAACGCAGCGAGAATCCACGGAATCACCACTAAAATAGCCAATGAAGAAGGCCGAGACCTGGAAGAGGTTTTGCTTGAATTTTCTAAAGCTTTGGAAAACGTAAGAGTCGTTTCCGGACACAATGTAGAATTCGATTATAACATTGTAGGTGCAGAATTGATCAGAAAAAATATCGCAGACAATCTTCAGGATAAGCCAAAAGCCGACACGATGATCCTGGGAACAGAGTATTGCCAATTGGCAGGCGGACGAGGCGGACGATACAAATCACCAAAACTGGAGGAACTGTACGAAAAACTGTACGGCCATAAGTTTGACGAAGCACACAACGCTGCAGCCGATGTGAATGCCACCGCTCAGGTTTTCTTTGAAATGATGAGAATCGGCGTGATTCCGGCGGATGTTTTGAAAACTTCCGAAGCTCAATTAAAAGAATTTCAAACCCGTCATCCTGATCCCATCAAACCTTTCGGGATCGTCATCAGAAGACAGGTTGCCAGTTTTAACAACAAGAAAAAACAATCCGACGTCGGTAGCATTGATGACATCGACCTTGGAAAATATTTCAATTTTAACAACCACAGTGTCTTCTCCACTTTAACAGCCACCACCAACATCAATGACCTCATCAGGAAAGCGACAGAAGAGAACTATGCTGCTGTTGGGATTGTAGATATTGGCAATATGATGGGCGCTTTCAAATTCGTCACTGCCGTGGAGGACACCAATTCCGGACGCGCCAAAAAGCATAAAGAATATCTGGCCAAAAAACAGGAAGCCGAAGAAAAAGGAGAAGCATTCAATGAAGAAGAGCCCGATACAGATCAACTCATTCCAATTGTCGGTTGCGAATTTTTTATCTCAAACCGATACGAACAAAAGCAATTCACAAAAGATGATCCGGACAGAAGGACTCAAATGGTTTTGCTGGCAAAGGATTTCAACGGTTACAAAAACCTGATCAAACTTTCCAGTATTGGTTTTCAGAAAGGGTTTTATTTTGGCGTTCCGAGGATCAGCCGCGAATTGATCTCTCAATACAAGGAAGGATTGATTGCATTGACGTCAGGAATCAATGGCGATATTCCCAATACAATTTTAAATATCGGTGAACAAAAAGGAGAAGAACTGTTCCAATGGTGGAAAGAAGAATTTGGTGATGATTTTTATGTTCAGATCCAGAATCACAATTTGCCAGAGGAAGAGCATTTGAATGAAGTTCTACTTCAGTTTGCGGACAAATACGATGTCAAGATCTTAGCTCAAAACGAAACCTACTACACCAATAAAGACGACGCCAATATCCAGGATATCCTGGGATGTATCAAGGATGGCGAAAAACAATCGACGCCGATTGGAAAAGGCTTTGGAAAAAGAAAAGGCTTGACTACGAGCGAATATTACATTAAAAATCAAGACGAGTTAAAACAAACTTTCCTGGCGTACCCAGATGCTTTCGAAGCTTACGAAGAATTTTTGGCAAAGTTCAAACCTTACACTTTGAAGCGCGACGTTCTCCTACCGAAGTTTGATATTCCGGAAGAATTTATCGATCCTGAAGATGAAGCCGATGGCGGAAAACGTGGTGAGATGGCCTACCTCAGACATTTGACTTATGAAGGTGCAAAAAAACGATATCCGGTCATTACACCAGAGATCCAGGAACGACTGGACTTTGAACTGGAAGTTATCGCCAACACAGGTTATCCTGGTTACTTTTTGATTGTTCAGGATTTCTGTAACGAGGCTCGGAATATGGGTGTATCCGTTGGTCCTGGTCGTGGATCGGCGGCTGGATCGGCAGTTGCTTATTGTATTAAGATCACCAATGTTGACCCGATCAAATACGATCTTCTTTTTGAGAGATTCCTGAATCCGGAAAGGGTTTCTATGCCCGATATCGATATCGACTTTGATGATGAAGGACGGGATAAAGTCATCAAATGGGTGGTCGAAAAATACGGCCAGGAGCAGGTGGCTCAAATTATCACTTACTCGGTTTTGGGCGGAAAATCAGCCATCAAAGATGCTGGTCGGGTTCTCGACCTATCGATTCCGGAAACGAATATGATCGCCAAATTAATCCCGCCAAGTCCAGGAATGAACATCGCAAAAGCGCTTTCAAAATACGACAAACTGAAGCCGGAAGATCAACAGTTGGTAGACGAAATGAAATTCATTCTTTCCAACTCAGACGATTCTAGATTTTCCGTTTTGGAAAGTGCCAAGAAAATGGAAGGCTGCATCCGGAATACCGGAATCCACGCCTGCGGTGTGATTATCACGCCCGAACCTGTGAGTAATCTGGTTCCGATCACCATTGCTGCGAAAGATGCGGACATTTTGGTTTCTCAGTTCGATAACTCGGTGGCGGAAAATGCAGGTCTTTTGAAGATGGATTTTCTTGGGTTGAGGACTTTGACCATTATCAAAGATGCGGTAAAGCTGGTAAAAGAACGTCATGGCGTTGATATTGATCCGGACGAAATCCCGTTGGACGACGCCAAAACTTATCAATTATTCAAGGAAGGAAGAACGATCGGGATTTTCCAGTACGAGAGTCCGGGAATGCAAAAATATATGCGCGAACTGAAACCAACAGTTTTCGCCGATCTCATTGCAATGAACGCCCTTTACCGTCCGGGACCGATAAAATACATCCCAAATTTCATTAACAGAAAACACGGAACAGAGGAAATCATTTATGATCTAGAAGAAACAAAAGAATACCTTGAGGAAACTTATGGGATCACGGTTTATCAGGAACAGGTGATGCTTTTGTCTCAGAAATTAGCCAACTTTACAAAAGGGGAAGCCGATACCTTGAGAAAAGCAATGGGTAAAAAACAAATCGAAGTTCTGAACAAAATGTACCCAAAATTCATTGAAGGTGGAAGAAAAAACAACCTGAACGAAGAACGGCTAGAGAAAATATGGAATGACTGGAAAGCCTTTGCAGAATACGCTTTCAACAAATCCCACTCCACTTGTTACGCATGGATCGCCTACCAAACGGCCTACTTAAAAGCCAATTATCCGGCAGAATATATGGCAAGTGTAATGAGTAACAACATCAACAACACGGCATCTATCACGATGTTTATGGAGGATTGCAAAGCCATTGGCGTGGATGTTCTTGGGCCGGATGTGAACGAGTCCCAATACAAATTCTCCGTAAATGAAAAAGGACAAATCCGTTTTGGACTGGGTGCGATCAAAGGCATTGGTGAGGGCCCGAGTGAAGCAATTGTAACATTCAGGAAAGATGGAAGATACAAGAATATCTATGATTTCTTTGAGAGAATTCCGCCTTCGCAAGTAAATAAAAGAGTGGCGGAAAGTTTGGTAACGGCAGGCGCTTTTGACGAGTTGGACACGTATCACCGCGGACAGTATTTCGATATCGATGCTGCAGGAAGAACCAATATCGAAAGGCTTTCCCGATACGGACAAAGTTTCCAAGACAGCAAAAATGAAATGGAAAACTCCTTGTTTGCAGATTTTGCCGAGGAAGTCCAAATCGAACAACCCAAACTTTTACCTTGTGCTGAGTGGCCGAATATGCATAAACTCAATAAAGAGAAGGAGATCATTGGATTCTATCTGTCGGCGCATCCTTTGGACGAGTTCAAATATCAGTTCAAATTTATGCAGGGTGTTCTCTCCAAAAAGGCGATTCTTGATGAGAAGAGAGATGACGTTCCTGTTTTGGATGAGGTGATTCCAATTCTGGAAACTGACAATATGCCCGACGAAGAAGTTCCTGATATTTTAGTTTCTGACGAAGTTGGATTGGAGGATGAAATCATCGAAGAATCCGGTAAAAAAGCAGAACCAAAGGGGAATTTCAACTTCCTGAACTTGGACGAAGTGGAAGCTTTCAAAGATCTGGCCTTTCCTCCAAAAGCACCGGAACTTTTTGAAGAAAAGAAAAGCTGGAAAGACAAAATGAATGAAAAAGATAACACTAAGGAATACACCGTTGCTGGTTTGATCACAGAATATCGTGTGGCAGACGGTTTCAGAAGTGGCGAAAAGGTAGCTTTCGTTTTATTGGAAGATTATACAGGTTCCTACTCGTTCCGTTTGGGTGACAGAGATTATATGCGATTGAAGGATAAATTGGAAGTTCAGCGTTTTGTGATTATGAAACTTAAATTCTCTCAAGGGAAAGATGGACGGATTTTCGTAAACGTGAATGATGTTTTGGAATTAAAAGAAGCTTTTGACAGGTTCGCAAGAAGCTTATCTATTGTTGTACCATTAGACTCATTAAGAACAACAGATATTGAATTCTTTAAAGAAAAACTAATTGAGAATCAAGGTGAACAGAAACTGAATTTCTTTATTAAAAATCCGGAAGACCAGTCGGTTCTGGAAGTCGTGAGCATGAAGCACCACATTAACATTAATGAAGATCTTTTAGAAGTCATCCATCAGATTAACAATTACGAAGTGTTTCTAAATTAATGTTCAAACATAAAGATCTATCTACACAAAATAGAAAATTATAGTTCATAAAAACTGAATTAACCATAATTAAAATAGAAAAAATCTGCATTTTGGATAAAATGTAGATTTTTTTATTTAAAGAACTCTATTGGACATTGCTTAATTAACAACATTCCAACATTAATACTGAATTATTATTAAAAAAAATAGCGAATAATGGTAATTATTATTACATTTGTGATTCATTAAAATAAATTAAATAATTATGAAGAAACTTTTACTATCATGTTCTTTAGCACTTGCAATTGGTGCTAATGCACAATTTACTCAAAGCTTTGATGCTGGAACCACGACACCAACAGGCTGGACGGTTTTAAACACGGATGGCGGTGCCAATGCTTTTGTATTTGGAGCTGTTCCTAGTGGCGGAACTGTTACCGCTGCTCAATCCGGAGCAAACGTAGCCCGTATTACTTACGAACCAGCAGCACATAATGACTATTTGGTCACTCCCGCAATCACTGTAACAGCAGGTGTAAATGACAGATTCTCTTTCTATGTAGCAAGCTACAGCGCTAGTTTTACTGAGAACTATAATGTCATGCTCTCTACTACCACTCCTACTGCGGCGGCATTCACAACGACTTTAAAAGCAACCTCCAAAGCTCCTGCTGCTTGGACCAAGGTGACTCTGGACCTTACACCATATGTTGGACAAACTGTTTATTTAGGTTTACACGCGGTTGATACAGATCAATGGTATCTTATGTTTGATACGGTTGTCAATGACACTGTACCCACTGTTGTTCCTTCTTGTGTGACTAATACATCACCTGCTGATGGCGCTACTAACGTCAACGTACGCACTACGTTTACATGGGCAGATGCTACTGGCGCTTCCGCTTACAAATTATATCTTGGAACCACACCTGGAGGAAATGATGTTTTAAATGGCGTTGCTGCTAGTTCAGGCGCTACATTGACAAACAATCCACCACTAGCTCCTAATACCAAATATTATTTGAAGATTGTAGCAACCAATGATGTTGGAGATGCGACAGGATGTACAGAAACATCTTTCACAACTGGCGCCAATCCTTACGCTCCTTACTGTGGTCCGTTTACATCTAATTCACCGGCTCAGATCGCACCAATTACATCATTTACACTGAATGGGGTGACCAATACGTCTGATGCTTCTGCTACTACTTTTGGCGCTTTTGCTACAAACGAAAGCTTCACAGCTTCGCCGATAGAAGTTAAAAACAATTTAACAACAATTCCTTTTAGTGTTACTGGTATTTCTGCAGCCAACAACGGATGGGGCGCAGCAGTATTTATTGACTGGAATAACGATGGTGATTTCTTAGACGCAGGCGAATCTTACTACAACACAACAGCCACTATACTTAGAACTACAGTGGTTACTGCTAACAAATCTACCTTGACTGGAACCCTAGCAATACCTGCAAATACAGTCATTGGTCAGAAAAGAATGAGAGTTAAATATAACTTCACTGGTACTACGATCAACTCACCACTTACAACAGCTTGTACAGATTTGACCAATGGACAGGTAGAAGACTACACTATTGATTACAAAGAATTCCTAGCTGTTTCTGATGTAAACAAAGCAGGCATTTCTGTATATCCTAATCCATTTACAGATGTGGTGAAGATCTCTGATGTGAAAGGTGTGAAATCCGTATCTGTTAATGATATGTCAGGAAGACAAGTTAAATCGCTTGCACCTTCTACAGAAATCAATTTATCTAGCTTGAAAGGTGGATTGTATATCATCAACCTTAACATGGAAGACGGAAGCGTGAAAACTTTCAAATCAATCAAAAAATAATTTTAAAAAAATTATTGAAATAATGAAGCCGTCTCGTTTTAAAGCGAGACGGCTTTTTGTCATTAGCAATATTTATGACTTATATATATTAATATTCTTTTCCAAAAGGAAAAAATACTCTATATTCGTATCAGTTTTAATAAAATTATAATATTATGAAAAAAATTCTATTCTCTTGTCTTTTGGCATTAGGCATTGGAGTCAACGCTCAGCTTGACTTTACCCAAGATTTTGAAGATCCTACCGGTCTTTTACAATTTGGCGGCGGTTCATTTGATACCGCTAATTTCTGTAGTGCTACCACCTCAGGAGCATTAGCATATAGTGCAACAGTGACACAAACTGGTTGGTTAGGTGATCTTTTGGAACTAGGCGATATGAATGGACAGACCAATAATGGTCAAGCCCTAAGTGTGAGCTTAAACTATAAGAAAACAGCAGGACTTACAGGTACGCTTTATGTTGCTTATGCTGTATATAACGTAGAATCAAATAACTACACGATTTTCACAGTTGGAACCGGAGTCAATCTTACAACTGCCGCGGTAAACACATGCGGTACAGTAAGTGCCACCATTCCTACAGGTACTTTTGATCCAAACAAAACTTACGCTGTTGGAAGCTGGATGGCGAGAACGGGTTCCACAACAGGTTCACTTTACATCGATGACATCGTAGTAAAACAAGCTGTTGTCACCACTATTCCTGCTTGTGCGGCATTTACTTCTCCTACCAATGGCTCCACAATAGCTTCTGGAACTGTAGGATTAACTTGGAATGTGGTCCCAGACGCTACACAATACAAAATCACAGTAGGAACTACGTCCGGAGCATCTAACACCCTAAACACCACTGCTGTAGGAAGTTCTACAATGCTAAATGTTGCTCTTGCCGCTAACACCACCTACTACGCAAAAATTGTTGCTACCAACAGCAATGGAGACGCAACAGGATGTCAGGAGATCACGTTTATGACAAACTCTTCTGTAATACATTGTGGCCCATTAACATCTACAGCGCCTACATTGATTGCACCAATTAAATCTGTAACATTCTCAGGCGTAACCAACACTTCTGATGCAACAGCTGCTACTATTGGATCTTTCCCTGTACACCAAGATTTTACGACTACAGAATTCCCTGTAAAAAATAATGTCACCAGCGTACCATTAACGGTACTGGGAACAACGAACGGAAATGCTGCAAACGGCTGGGCAATGTCAGTATTTATTGACTGGAACAACGATGGTGATTTTGACGACGTAGGTGAATCATACTTCAACACAACTGCCACTATGGTACGTAAAACTGGAGTTACTGATAACCCGATATCATTAACTGGAAACATCGCAATACCAGCCGGCACTTCTTTGGGCAAAAAATTCATGAGGATCAAATACAACTTCTCCGGAACGACTCTCAACACCCCTCTTACTAGCGGTTGCGCAAGTATGATCAACGGTCAGGTAGAAGATTACACCCTAGATTACAAAGATGCACTTGCGGTGTCTGATGTAACTAAAGCCGGAATCTCTGTATATCCTAACCCTTTCGCAGATGTTCTTAAGATCTCTGACGTGAAAGGTGTGAAATCCATTTCTGTAAATGACATCTCTGGAAGACAGGTGAAAACACTTGCTCCTTCTGCAGAACTTAATCTTTCAAACTTGAAATCAGGATTGTATATCGTAAATCTTCAGATGGAAGACGGAAGTGTAAAAACTTTCAAAGCGATCAAAAAATAATTCTCAGGAGTTATCTCCATAATTAAGCCCGCTCCACTGAGCGGGCTTTTTGTTATCACAACTTTAACAAAACAAGAAAAAGGTCTTATTCATTTTCAAAACGAAGCGTATCTTATACCAAGGCTGATGTTTTTTCTTTGCTATCAATCATCAGGCAAAGATCATTGTATACAACAAAAATATAACCAATTGTATTCACAAAAGAACTTAATCACCTATACAACAACACCTTAAATCACTCTAAAAAAAAGAACCGCTTCATTTGGTTTATTAAAACATCTCACCAAAAAAGTCCCATGAAATTCACAGGACTTTTGTATTGATGTTTGTCTATTATTACCAGATTTTTACTCTTTCTTCTGGTTTTTTGTAAAGCTTATCACCTTCTTTCAAATCAAATGCTTTGTAAAAAGCCTCCGTATTAACCAATGGTCCGAAACTTCTGAAGAAACCAGGAGAGTGTGGATCTGTCTTCACCTGATTGGTCAAAAATTTCTCCGTTGACAAAGTTCTCCAGACGGTTGCCCAGCTCAGGAAAAATCTCTGATCAGGCGTATAACCATCTATTTTCCCAGGCGTACCTTTGTCTTTAAGATACATTTGCAAAGCATCATAGGCGATATTCACACCACCAAGATCAGCGATGTTTTCACCGTTTGTAAATGTACCATTCACCTTCACATCTTTAGCAGGCTCATATTTGTCGTACTGCGCAGCCAAACTTTTGGTCGCTTTTTCGAAGTTCGCCTTATCATCTGCAGTCCACCAGTCCTTTAAATTACCATCACCGTCAAATTGAGCTCCACTATCATCAAAACCGTGTGTCATCTCGTGACCAATAACAGCGCCAATACCACCAAAGTTAACCGCCGCATCCGCATTCGGGTTGAAGAAAGGCGGCTGAAGAATAGCCGCAGGAAAAACAATCTCGTTATTGACCGGATTGTAATAGGCATTTACAGTCTGTGGAGACATTCCCCATTCTGCTTTGTCTACCGGCTTTCCTACTTTTTCTAACTCTTTAGCATAATGCCAGCTGGAAACATTCTGAAGATTATTGTAAAGCGTTCCACCATCTTTTACGGATTTTAGCGTCAATTTTGAATAGTCTTTCCAAGTATCCGGGTAAGCTATCTTCACTGTAAATTTATTCAGTTTGTCCAATGCTTTGGTCTTGGTCACGGATGACATCCAGGTCAAACCATTGATGTGAACACCGAAGCTCTTTTTAAGATAATCGATGTACGTCAACATCTGCGCTTTAGCTTCTGGTGTGAAATATTTCTCCACATACACTTTTCCAAAAGCTTCACCTACAACGCTATTGATAAGACCTAGAGCTCTTTTGTTAAGCGCTCTTTGCTCTTGCTGACCCTGGAGATATTTGCTGTAGAAATTAAATCTCATATCATCCAATTTTTGGTTAAGATAGCCTGCACCTCCTGAAACCAAATTAAACTTCAGATAATCCTTGATCAAAGGGATGTTTTTATCCGTCAGGAAAGTATCAAGATTTTTATAATAACCAATTTCGCCAATGATCACTTTATCAGTTTTCACACCAACTGCAGCAAGGTATTTCGGAAGATCTATATTTTTAACCAAAGCTTTCAGCTCAGGTAAAGTTTTGGGATTGTACTGTAGATTTGCATCACGGATTTGCTCGTTTGTGAGCAATGTTTTAGCAATTTTCTTTTCAAAATCAACAATCTGCCCGGCTACAACTGCAGAATTTTTGTATCCGATCTCTTCAAGAACCTGCGCTACATATTTTTTGTACGCCTCGATTGTTTCTGTATTCTTGGGAGAATCTTTTTGGTAATAATCTCTACCAAGACCCAAAGATGCATCACCCAAATAAACTGCGTTCATTTTAGAATCTTTGAGATCACCATCTACACCCCAGGCATAGAATGAGTTGTCTCCTCTTTCTGTAGCTTCAATCAAATATTTCTGAAGACCGGAAAGGTTTTTGATCGCATCAATTTTTGCAAGATCACCTTTGATTGGCGTAAGACCGTCTGCATTACGCTTATTCATATCCATATAGGTTTGGTAAAGCGCCTGAATTTTCTGCCCTTCAGATCCTGTAGCATACTTTTCTTTCAGGATATTGTCCAACAATCCTAGTGAATTGTTATCTGTGGTTTCTCTCAACTGGGTGAAAGAACCCCAACTCGGCTTATCCGCTGGGATCTTGGCTGTCTTCATCCATGTTCCATTGACGTAATTATAGAAATCGTCTTGAGGACGCACGGACGTGTCCATATAAGTAAGTTCCAAAGCGTTTTGCTTGGTCTGAGCAGAAACAGTGCTTACCAAAGAAGCTAACATTAATGCTGTAAGAGAGATCTTTTTCATTTCTTGATTATAATATTTGTTAATAGGTCTATCGTAAGGCCCATTTGTTACAATGTAACAGTCAGAATTTAAAAAGAATAAAATCAGAACTATTGATACGATATATTATTTAACACATTCATAAGCAACACGTTAAATCTATTTTTATGATCTATGAATAACATTGTTAATGCAACAGATTTGGTATTTAGGACTAGCATCGGTAGAACGGCATTGTTACCTATTCATCCAATGCGATCGACTTTAACACTGATGGTCATCGATTGATTAATTATAGCCTTACTGTCCGCAGTGGTGCTCAGTCAGATTCATAGTCATTACGGGGAGGTTTGACAGAGAGGTAATCCCCTCAAAATCTATCAGATACCATTAGAAACGTAAAACAATGACAATCCGCTAATTATATTTAAATAAAGCCTTTAGGCAAAGTCGGAGTTTATGTAGCACGGAACGATTTGATCCGGAATCTACGTCAAACACAGTCCACATAATTTCCAAAAGAGAAAAAAAAACCCTGTTATGATGGCGAAATGAGAAAGGATGGCTTAGAGCCGGATTCAACCGATCGAAAGACAAATCCCGGTTTTCATCCAAACAGCGGGCTTTGCAAATCAAAAAACGCTGCCCAATGGCAGCGTTTTTTTTTAGTCTATTCAAAGAGTTATTTTAGACTCATGTAATGTGCCACCTTCACCTCCAGGTCTTCCAAATTAAATGGCTTGGCAACATAATCATCTGCCTGCGCACTTTTTGCTAATGCAGCAATATCATTGTTCGCAGTGACGTAAATGACCGGAATATTTTTAAATTCTTGGTGGTTTTTCAAAAGTCTAGTCGCTTCTACACCTCCAATATTAGGGATCCAGTTGTCCATCAAAATGACATCCGGTCGAAAATCTTCCACTTTTTGGATAATATCGTGCGAAGTTTCTGAGATCTGTACCTGATATCCATTTTCTTCGAAGATGATGGTAATCACTTCCAAAATACTGATATCATCATCAAGAATTAGAATTTTATTCATTTTATTATGGTTTTTTTTAATTATATAGTTTTTAACTGATTGATATTTGCAGCCAAATCTCCGGGTGTAATGATGAGATCAAATGCCACTTCTTTTAAAGCATGTTTTGGCATATAATCTACCTGTGCGGTTTCCGGATTCTGTATCCAGACTTTGCCCCCATTTTTTTTGATGTATTTCAAACCTTCCACGCCATCGGCGTTTGCGCCGGAAAGAAGAATCCCCACGAGACCTTGTCCAAAAATCTCAGAGGCAGATCGGAACGTGACATCTATGGACGGACGCGAGTAATTCATTTTTTCGGAACCATCCAAAGAAAATGCCTTTTTATTTTCAAACAACAGATGATAGTCTGAAGGTACAATGTAAATTTTATTATGGACGATTTCCGTTTTGTCCTCGATCTCTAGTACTTCAATTGGGGACAACTGTTGTAACAATTTGGGAAGAATGCTGACTGCCTGTGCTTTGCGGTGAAGAACAAGCAACAATGCAAAAGCTAAGTCGTTATTCAGGTCTTTGAGCATTTCCAAAATAACCTGTATGCTGCCTGCAGATCCGCCTATGACAACCAATTCTGTTTTGAGATCTTTTGTTTCCATGACTTAGTGATGATCTATTTTTTTCCAGATCTTCTGATCTTCGATTTGATGGTAGAATTTCCCTAAATTAGAAAATCTCAAAGTTTCTTTGGAACCTAAAGCCAAATAACCGAAATTCTCCAGACTGGCATCGAAAAGACCAAACACACGCTCCTGCAGTTCTTTATCAAAATAGATCAAAACATTGCGGCAAATGATCAGCTGAAAACTGTTGAACGAACTGTCTGAAACCAGATTATGCGTAGAAAGTATCAGTTTTTCATTCAGGCTTTTATCAAACCTTGCATTATCGTAATTGGCAGTATAATAGTCTGAAAAATCTTTTTTACCACCGGAAATCATATAGTTCTCAGAATAGGTTTTCATTTGATGCATAGGAAAAACCCCAGCCCGAGCTGTTTCCAGAACTGAAGGATTGATATCTGTGCCATAAATCAGACATTTGTGATAAAGGCCGGCTTCCTTCAGCAAGATTGCGATCGAGTATGCTTCTTCGCCCGTAGAGCAGCCAGCTACCCATATTCTGATCAAGGGAAAGGTGCCTAGCTGAGGCAAAATATTATCCCGCAACGATTTGAAAAACAGCGGATCACGAAACATCTCTGTCACGTTTACGGTAATCTCTTCTATAAAATGCTTAAAATAGTTGGGATCATTCAGCACGGTGTACCGCAACTCTGCATAGCTTGTAAACCTGTCTATCACACAGATGCGGTTTACCCTTCTTTTGAAAGAGGCGCGGCTGTAAAGGGAAAAGTCATAACCATAAGATTCGTAGACATCCTTTATAAGGTGCTCTATTTCATTGTCTTTTATGATACTTGGTTCCAGCATTAGCAGTGTTTTTCTATAGCAGTTAGTAGTAGATCCACATCGATTGGTTTTTTGATATAATCTTGTGCGCCTGCTTCCAGGCATTTTTGACGGTCTTCTTCCATCGCTTGTGCTGTGACTGCAATAATTGGAACCTTGCTGATGTCCGGCGTATTTCTGATGATCTTGATCGCTTCATAGCCATCCATCTCCGGCATCATCATATCCATCAACACCACGCAAAAATCATTGTCTTCCTTGAGAATGCGGATGGCTTCATCTGCCATCATACAACTTTCCAGCTGATATTTCCGCGCCTTCAGGGTCAGTCTTAATGCAAAAATATTATGGGGATCATCATCAACAATTAAAATTCTCTTGCTCATTACACTTCAAAAAGTTTTTCTTAATTTTCATACAACCAAACACGTAACAATGACAGCAACTGATCTATATCTACAGGCTTTGTAATATAGTCAGACGCGCCTGCCTGAAGACATTTTTCACGATCACCAATCATAGATTTTGCGGTAACAGCAATAATTGGCAGTCTTTTATAGGCCTGCATTTTTCTTATTTCCTGTATTGTTTCATAGCCATCCATCTCCGGCATCATCATATCCATCAACACGACATCGATATCTGGATTTACCTTGATCTGCTCCAACGCCTGTTTGCCATCCATGGCCAAGACCACTTCTACTTTGTATTTTTCCAAAGCTTTGGACAGAGAAAATATATTGCGGACGTCATCATCTGTGATCAGAATCTTTTTACCACTCAGGACTTCCGTCAATGAGCCTAAAGTTTTGTTTCTGATGGTTTCTACAGAACTGTTTTTTTCTTCTACCAAATGTAAGAATAATCCCACCTCATCCAAGATTCTTTGGTATGAATGTGCTGTTTTGACAACGATAGAATCTGCATATTGCTTGATTTTAAGCTCTTCGGATTTGGAAAGATTCCTTTCTGTAAAAATAATGATCGGCAAATTCTCCATACCTTCATAGGTTTTGATAGACTCGATGATCTTATAACCATTTCTTCTGTCTGTGCCAATATCCAGAATCACACAGTCTGTTTTATCTGAATTCAACGCATTCACACTGTCTTCTACGTTGTCCTCTACAGAAAGTGAAATATTAAAATTGCTCAGGAAATAAGACAATGCACTCGCGTGCTTGGCATTTTCTTCTACAATCAGTACTTTCTGAGGCGATTTTTTCAAGGCGTCTTCGATTTTTTTGAAAACTTCGGTCATCTGATCCAACGCAAGTGGTTTGTTAATGAAATCTATAGCGCCCTTCATCAGACTTTGTTGCCGCACATGCAATGATGACATGATATGAACTGGGATGGGCTTGGTCTGCGGATTGGATTTCAGCTCGTCCATCACCTGCCAGCCATCTTTTACAGGCAGCTGCACATCTAGCAAAATTGCAGCTGGCCGGTATTGCAATGCGGCAGAAATGGCGTGATCTCCTCGTACAGCTACGATACCTTTGTAATTTTGGAGCCTTGCATATTTCAGCAATGCTTTGGCAAAATTGGTGTCATCTTCTACAATCAGGATCACTTTATCATCTTTCGCTATGTTGTCACGGTCATCGTCCACATCTTCTGGTATTTCCAAAACATTAATTGGTATTGAAATCCCATATTGGTTATCATCGATGATGCTTTTTACTTCCTCTGTATCTCGCACCATGATCTCATCCAAAATCTGACTATTTTCTATTTTACTGAGTCTTGATTTTTCATCCTTCGGGATAATCAGGCAAAATTCGCTGCCCTTATTCACCTCACTTTCCAAGATCAATTCGCCACCCAATAATTTGGCAATTTCGCGACTGATGGATAGTCCCAAACCAGTCCCTCCAAATTTACGCTGTGTAGATCCGTCAGCTTGTTGGAACGCTTCGAAGATCACCCGTTGTTTGTCTTCCGGAATACCTATTCCAGTATCTTTCACAGAGAAAATGATGAAATCTTTATTTTTTTTATCTTGTCTGATATGGAGTTCCACGCTTCCTTCTTTTGTAAATTTGATAGCGTTGGAAAGCAGATTTCTCAGCACCTGATCCAGGCGTAAACGGTCTGTTTCAATGGTCTTTTCCACATCATTTTCAATATTGATATTGAAATCAATTCCTTTATTTTTGGTGATAGGATTCAGTAGATTTTTGAGATCTTTTACTACATTTTCCAATTCTACATCCTGGTATTCCAGTGACATTTTCCCAGATTCTATTTTGGCAAGATCTAAAATTTCATCAATCAAGGTCAATAAACTTGTTCCCGAGCTTTGGATGACTTTGGCTGATTCTATCTGATCTTCGTTCAGATTATTATCAGAATTTTCCGCCATCAACCTGGAAAGCAGCAGAATAGAATTAAGAGGCGTTCTGAGTTCGTGTGACATATTGGCCAGAAACTCTGATTTATATTTGGTACTTAATTCCAATTCTTCAGCTTTTTTCTGAATTTCAGAATTACGATCTGCAATAAGATGATTTTTTTCTTCCAATAATTTGGAGCGCTCTTCCAGTTCTACATTGGTCTGCATCAGCTCTTCCTGCTGGACTTTCAGTTCCTCTTCGGAAGCCTGAAGTTTTTGGGTCTGGGCTTCCAGTTCTGTGTTCAGGTTTTCCAATTCGGAATGTTGAACCTGCAGTTCCTCTGCCTGCGCCTGGGTTTCTTCCAACAGGCGCTGTTCTTTTTCGCGGCCTTTTGCTGCGTTGAGAGCAATACCGATGTTTCGGCAGCTTTCAGAAAAATAATCGACTTGATCTTGATCAAAATTGCTGCTGGAACTTAATTCTAAAATCCCGACGCTGTCATTGTTAAGAAGAATCGGAACCAGAGCAATGCCATTGATCTTGATTTTGCCTGATGCAAAAGAAACAGCAAAATCATTCTCATTCAGATCGCTATAAACTTTTGCCGTTTTCTGCAGAAAAGCCTGACCAACCATTCCGTCACCGAATTCAAAAGATTGTTTCATATGACTTTCCAATCCGAAAGCGGTGCTAAGTCTCAATTTCCCTTCGTCTACCAAATAAATGGCACCGTTTGTACAGTTGCCATAGTCTATCAATTGATTCAGCGAGTCGATCGTTAACTGAGTGACAGTTTTGTTACCTACTAAAGATTCATTGACCAGCGCCATGCCTTTCTGATGCCAATCACTTTTATTAATCTTATCAAAAGCGGTTTTCAGTGAGTCTGTCATATGATTGAGAGAGTCTACCAGATCGCCAAGATCGCCATCATAATTATCTGACAGTCTTTGGGTATAATCTCCGTTGGAAACACGGTTTGCAACCTGCTGAATAACACTTACCCGATTGGACATTTCAATATCTTTCGCTTTCAATTCTTTCTCCAGTCTGTCTCTTCTAATGAGGTCATTCTTGAGTTTGAAATAGACAAACACAGTCACTCCGATGGCAGCCAGCGCAGAAAATAGGATGAATAAAACAGTTGTATTAGAAGACTTTTTAAGATCTTTGCTCTTCTTGTCGAGCTGGGCTTCTTCAAATTGTACAAATTGATGTACCAGAACTCTGCATTTGTCCATATAGGCCTTACTGAGCATCATCTGATCCTGGGTCATTGCAATGCCTCTGCGCTTGTTCTCAACAAGCTGTTTCAGATTTTCCATATTACCATTCACATTTTGCTCGAGACTGGTTAGGCGTTCACGCTGCTCTTTATTATTAATATCAAAAGAGTTCGCAAGCTGTATTGCTTTGGAGTATTCTTTCACACTACGGTTGTATGGTTCCAGAAAACTCTCTTTGCCTGTCTGCTGATATCCTCTGTTGCCTGTTTCTGCATCCAGAAGTGCAACCAAAATGTCCTTTACGGCAGACATAGACCTCCTGCTTTTGGAAACATCTTCACGGTGTTCCATTTGTTTTTGGATGCTCCAATATGACAATACCGAACTGGCCATCAGTATAAATAAAGATAATCCGATTCCTAATTGTAGATTTCTTATCACTTGTTTCGGCATAAAATTAATTTAAAGGTAATGTAAAGTAAAATGTAGAACCTTCTTCTAGCACGCTAGATAATCCGATCGTTCCGTCGTGCTGTTTGATGATTTCTGAACAGATGTACAAACCAATTCCCATTCCCTGGAACTGTAGTGATGACTCCTCTACACGGTAGAATTTCTTAAAGACAGCATCTTGCTTGAAGTCCGGAATACCGATTCCAAAATCTGTAACGCTGACCCTTACTTCATTTTCATCCACAAACGTTGAAACGATAATCTGATTATTTTCTGGAGAATACTTAATTGCATTGGTAAGGAAGTTAATCAAGACCTGCTCTATTCTGATCTCGTCCAGAGGGATGAGAATATCGGGAATAATGCCGTGACGTGAAATTTTCACTTTATCATCGTGTGTCTGCAGAATGGTTTCTATCGCATTATGAATGGTATTTTCTAAGTTGGTTGGTTTTTTACTGATCTTCAGTTTCCCGTTTTCAATTTTGGAAACATCCAGCAGATCTGTGATCAGGCTGTTCAATTTCTCTACCTGCGACAATGCTTTTGTAACATAAGTGGCTTCAGCATTGCCCTGATCGATCTTCAGTTTACGCTCTAGCAATTGCATATAGGCTTTGATACTGGTCAATGGTGTTTTGAGTTCGTGACTTGCAATACTCAGAAATTCGTCTTTTTCTTTTTCAACTTTTTTCTGATCATCGATATCTGTAAAAGTACCCACCCAGTTCTTAATCGTTTTGCCGTCATAGACTGGTGACATTCTTAGCAAATGAAAACGGAAATCCCCTGTTTGTCTATTTTTTATGCGAATCTCCAATTCTAGTGCTTTCCGCTTTTTTCTACAACGTTCAAATTCCAAAAGAATACTGTGATCATCATAATGGGTTTCGGGAAACACTTTTTCAGAGGCAGAATAGTCGTACCATTTGCTATTAACAAAAGTTACCGCACCCATACCGTCAAGTGTAAAAGCAATCTGAGGCAAGGCCTCCAACATCAGATGGAAATGATCTATCTCAGACCTCATCGTCACCTGCGCTTCTCTTCTACCTTGGACCTCCAGTTCCAGACTATGCTGGTTTTTCTTCATCGCCAGATTGTTCTCCTGAAGATTGTAGAACGTTTTGACTTTTAATAAAAGAATTTCCGGATCAATCGGTTTCGTCACATAATCGATACCTCCGGATTCGTAGCCCCGGGTGATAAACTGTTTGTCCGTATTGACGGCAGATAAAAATATGATTGGAATATCTTTGGTTTTGCTGTATCCCGCAAAAGATTCTGCCACTTCGAAGCCATCCATGCCTGGCATTTGCACATCCAAAATAATCAATGCATAATTATTCTTGAGTGCTTTCCCCAACGCCTGTTCGCCAGATTCAGCTGTATCAACTTGAAAATCTTTGGATTCCAGTAATTTTTTTAAAGAGTAAATATTGTTTTTATTATCATCAACAATTAATATCATAATATATAAATGGTCTAATACCTGGATTGTATTTCTTTAGTTTCAAAAATACTGACATATTTTCAAAAAGCACGCCATTTTTTTAAGTATATTAAAAGAAATAAAGCACTAATTCAGATTTGGATGAGTGATAATGTTTTATTCTTATGGGATCAATTCCAAAACTTGGGGAGAAAGATAAAAATTAATAATTTTGAAGGATGTTAAATGATGTCGAACTCCTTAAATTATTTTTACCGGAACTTCTCATTGAGTATTTTGAGATTGTAAAATTTGAAGAAGAAAACCAAATCCTGCACATCTATTTTGAAGAGAAAAATACTGCTCCGAAAGAGTTTTCTTCTCTGCTATTACAGTCAAAAGGTTTTGTTCCGGAAATAACCGTTGATGATTTTCCTCTGCGTGGAAAAACAGTAA
>NZ_AUAA01000017.1 GCF_000428485.1 Epilithonimonas tenax DSM 16811
TTCCACGCAGAGGAAAATCATCAACGGTTATTTCCGGAACAAAACCTTTTGACTGTAATAGCAGAGAAGAAAACTCTTTCGGAGCAGTATTTTTCTCTTCAAAATAGATGTGCAGGATTTGGTTTTCTTCTTCAAATTTTACAATCTCAAAATACTCAATGAGAAGTTCCGGTAAAAATAATTTAAGGAGTTCGACATCATTTAACATCCTTCAAAATTATTAATTTTTATCTTTCTCCCCAAGTTTTGGAATTGATCCAAAAAATGCGCAAAAAACAGTCGTAAATTAACAAAAAAAAGGAGAATCAAAAAAATGATTCTCCTTACTGGTTGCGAGGACACGACTCGAACGTGCGACCTCCGGGTTATGAGCCCGACGAGCTACCTACTGCTCTACCTCGCGATGCAAAGATACAACTTTTATTATATCATACAAGTTTATGAGTCATTTTATATTAATTTAATTTCTACGCACTGATATTCAGTTGATTATAGCTCAGATTATGTTTTAACTATAAAAATAGTTGTAAGATTGAAATTTAATTCTAAATTTGTATTACTAAGTTTTTAGTGATATAAGATTGATTGTTTTTAAAAGTAAGATTATGAATAAGTTAACGAAGGCGGAAGGGCAGGTGATGCAATATCTTTGGCAGATAGAGAAAGGATTTTTAAAAGACGTTTTAGAATTATTCCCGGAGCCAAAGCCGCACACCAACACCATTTCTACAATCCTTAAGATTCTGATGGAGAAAGGATTCGTTAATTTCAAAACCTTTGGCAGGCAGCACGAATATTTTCCTGTGATCAGTAAAGAAAACTACAGCGGCAAATCCATCAGAAGTCTGGTGAAGAATTATTTCGAAGGATCTTACACAAACGCTGTTTCGTTTTTGGTAGAAAAAAATGAGATCAGTGTCAAAGATCTGGAGCTGTTGTTGGATGAACTTAAAAACAAGGACTGATGGAAGCTTTTATGTTTTATTTGGGCAAGATGATCCTGTGTTCAGCGGTAATGTTTGCTTACTACTTATTGTTCTTAAAGGATAAGACATTTCATCATTACAATCGTTTTTACCTTTTATTGATGGTCATTATCAGCCTGGTTCTCCCACTGATAAAGGTGTCTTATTTCACCATAGAAACCAATCAGAATTTTTATTTGTTGCTAAGCCAACTCAATCAAAAACAATTTCAAAACTCAGCTCATGACATCACTAATTATTCAGTTTTTTATGCGATTATTGGAGTGGTTTCAATCATTCTTTTAATCAGATTGCTACTGGGAATTGTAAAGATCCAATCGATCAGGAAACGGTTTCCGAACGAGATAATAGAAGGGATCAGGTTTTATCAGACCAATTTAGACAACGCACCTTTTTCATTCTTCCGAAATCTGTTCTGGAAAGAGTCTATTCAATTGGATTCTCCTGTAGGACAGCAGATTTTGAAACACGAGATGGTTCATATCCAGCAAAAACATAGTTGGGACAAACTTCTGATGCAGACCGTAAAATCGGTGTTCTGGTTCAATCCCTTGTTTTATTTTATCAACAAAGAAATCAATCTTATTCATGAATACTTGGCGGACAACAAGGCAGTGAAAAAATCCGATACCAGAGCATTTGCGCAGATGCTTCTGGGGAGTCATTTCTCTGGGTCGGTCATCCCTGTTACGAGTCCTTTTTTATCCTCTAACCTCAAAAAAAGACTTAAAATGCTTACGAAAAACCAAACCAAGTACAGCTATGCACGCAAACTTTTTGCGCTACCAATTTTATTCCTGATGGTGTTTGCCTACATGGTGAATGCCAAAAATAAAGAAATCACGGAAACGAACAAAGCGATAGACCTCGCAGTAAAAGAACTTAAAAATGACACGATAAAACCCAAAGCTTCTGAGCTTGATAGTCTTACTGCAAACCATCAAAGACAAAGCAATATGTATTCTGATGCTTTGCAGGAAGATCATTTGAAAATGTCCGCGATCAGTACAAAAATGGCTGATAAAAGCAAAGCATTATCAGCGCTTACAAAAGCCAAAAAGGAGGAAACACCAGAATACAAAGCTTTGGAGAATGAGATGCAAGCGCTTGCCAGCCAAATGGAAAGCATCGTGAGTTCCGAAAATTACAGAAAAAATCTGAAAGGCCTGCAAGAAAGTTCAGCAGCCATTGGAAAACTTTGTGATTCTCCCGAATTCAAAAAGAAAATAGCCGATGCAGCCAAAAAAGCCGCTGAAGCTGAAAAAATGGTTAATTCTCCAGAATTTAAAAAGAGAATTGCTGATGCTGAGAAACGTGCAGAACAAGCTGTAGCAAAAGTTTATGATTCTCCTGAATTTAAAAAAAGACTCGAGTTTGCAGAGAAATTAGCACAATCAACTTCTGATAATTTTGGAAAGATTTACAATGAAGCAGATTTTGAGAAAATGATAACAGACCAATATGGGAAAGATGCTTTTACTAATGGAACTGTAGCTTTTGGTTTTGATGCTTCTGATTTACCAGATTTTAAAGATTTTTCTTCCAATTTCAATTATAATTTTTCTAATGATATATTCTATAAGACAGAAAAAACTACGCTTACTCCAAAAGAGTTGAAAAAATTGGAAAAAAAAAGAGCAGAGCTTCAAAAAAAGCAAAAGGAATTATTGGAGGAGCAAAAAAAGCTTCAGAAAAAACAACAGGAATTGAATAAAGAAGCGCGCCAGAATAATCCGCTGAAAATCAGTTTTAATTCTAGCTTGGATTCTCCGAAAGCATTTGTTTATAATAAAAATAGGCATCTACATACAATTTGACACCAATTATTTTATTAAAAGAACCGACATAAAATATGTCGGTTCTTTTTGTTTGTATTAAAAAAGTAATATATTTGTTTGAAATTCTCTTGAATTGTCTCTTACACAATCAAGAACTTATAACATTCTAATAACTTAGACTAATACAGTCTCCAATAACGTTTATTTAATCTCAAAAAATTCTAAATATGGATCAATCTGTATTTAAGGTTGGAGACATTGCTTATCTAAACTCCAACCCAAAAGTTAAAATGTATGTTGTAAATGTTAATTCAAATGAACTAATTAGAGTTAAGTATTTTAAAACAGGATTAGTTAGAGCTTCTTCTGATTTTATACCTAAACTATTTGAGTTACAAAACAAATAATTACATTAGAATTGGAGAATTTTATTTTTCTCCAATTCTTAATTTTTATACATATTATATATCCGTTTACAAATCCACTTATAAGCTGATTTCTTTTACTAAAAAGTGATTGTATAAATTCGATTAATATTTTCGGAAATTAAATGTAATTTTTTCTCATCACTATCTTTTGAGGATACTATTAACATCATAAATGATGTTTGTTTTGAATCTAAAACCATAAACATAATTTTATTTTCTTTAGAAAAATCTTCACCTTTAATGGTATAAGTTGTTTTTTCATCATTATCTTGATTAATAAAAACTATTTTTTTATTTTCCAAATCAATGTTGATCTTATAAGAAATTTTTAAAACAGGACTCCATTCAGACCATTTATCATTATTTGTTCTATGCGTATACTTAAAATCGGTTGCTTTAATATTTATTGATGTTTGTGCAAACCCTATTGAGAATATACTCAATAACATAGTGATTAATATTTTTTTCATAATTTATTCTTTAGACATTGCATCATATAATTTCATATTCAATTTGTTCATTCTTTTTATTTGAGAACTTGATAAATGTTCACCTCGATGTATTTTTGAAATCTTTTCGTCCAATTCTTGAGCTTTATCTAAAACGTCCGGGTATGTATTCATAGCGTGAATATCTCCATTTATTGTTTTTTGATACAAATCAGTATATTCATTCATAACCTTCTCATAATCATTCAATATCTCATCAACATTATTATTTGAAGATGTTTCTTTAATTGCTTTTTCGAGTTCTAAATCTTCTTTATCTTTAAGTATTTTAGCCGGACATTTTTTAAAATTTTCAGCTACTTGTTTTTCTAATTCTACCAAATCAGAACCAGTATAACTTATACCGATAATCTCAATTTGTTGCTCATAACGGTCTCGTTTGTCACCGTGAGCATCAAGTGCAAGACATTTTAAATCTGCTACAGTTTGAGCATCTTTTTTAAGCTTACTGCAAGAACTAAATAGTCCTGCAATCAATAATGTGTAAGTAAGTTTTCTCATCGTTTTTAAATTTTTATTGATAATAATATGGACTGTCCCAAAGTTGATTTAATCTATTCTTAACTTTATTGAAATGCTCAAGTTGTTGATTATTCATAAGATTTGTAGATGCTAATAAACTTGTCCATAAATCGTTAAGGCTTTCAACAGCTTTAGGATAAGTTTCATCCACGTATTTTTTGCTTTTATTTTTATAAATCAATGCTTCATAATCGGCGACTAACTTATCCCATTCTTTTAAAGCTTTATTACATCGAACATTAAATAATTGTTTTTGTTCATTATTATATCTTTTAGAATATTCTCGTTCCTGTTTGTACTGTTTGTATGTCTTTTGCGCAGACAGCATTCCACAGGAAAACACTAAACATGTGTAAATGATTTTTTTCATAGTTATTAAAAGTTGATTGTTAAGAATTCTTTGCTCATAAAGTCAAACTCCACAAAAGTATTTTGAAGAGTTTTAATTTCCGTACGGAAATCCGTAATCTGATACATAAAAATGATTTTTAGTTTCTTCCCAGACCCGAAGAAGGATGATTATTAGATAAGAAGAAAGCGTGGGTACTGTTGACGAATCTTATCTAACAGGCTCTGGTAAGACCTTGGACTAAAATAAGTAACAGCCCACGCCATAGATATATAGCGTAGGTCAGTTCACTTATTCTCGTCCTAAAATTTACCAGATTTCGTTAGAGAGAAAAGTTAAACACTTCCTATGTTTTCGTTGATGTTTATTATGGATATTCCATATCCATAATTTGAAACAAATATAAGTAATTTGATGACTATTAATTAATCCCAGTCAAACTTTAGCTTTTATTAGCACTCAATTATCTTATAAATACGTCCGAAAACGGATATAAATCATATCTAAAATAAATGATATGAATATTTTCGACGACTTTAAATTTAACTCAGTTAAAACACTAATCAAAACCTTTCCAGATGAACAAACGTGTATTAATTATCTTGAAAAAATTCTTTGGAATGGCGAACCAGTTTCACCTTTTGATAAAACAGCCAAGGTTTATAAATGTAAAAATAACAGATACAAATGCAGTAAAACAAAGAAATATTTTACAGTAAAAAGTATTACGATATTCAAAAACTCAAATGTTTTGCTTCAGGATTGGTTCTTAGCCATTTGGTATTATACATCACACAAATGTGGCTTATCATCAATGCAGTTGCATAGAGACTTAGAACTAACACAAAAAACAACTTGGCTTTTACTTAATAAATTAAGAAAATCTTCTGCATTTGAAAATGGTCATATATTAGCAAATGAAGTTGAGATTGATGAAACTTATGTAGGTGGTAAAAATAAAAATCGTCACTCAAATAAGAAATTTAAAAATTCACAAGGAAGAAGTTTAAAAAGTAAAATCCCTGTCTTTGGAATGATTGAGAGAGGTGGTAAGGTTAATGCTATCGTTGTAAAATCAACAACTGCAAAGGAATTATTGCCAATTATATTAAGAACTATTGAAATAGGAGATACTACATATACTGATGAATGGCTGGCATATACTGACTTAGGTAAATATTATGACCATTCAAAAGTTAATCACGGAGATAAGCAATATGTTGTTGGTAATACTCATACAAATACAATTGAAAATTTTTGGAGTCAATTGAAAAGAGCAATAGTAAATCCACATAGATTCGTATCAAACAAGCATTTACAAAAATATGTTGATGAATTTGTTTTCAGACATAACACGTGCAAAATGCAAACTAAAGAAAGATTTATTCATTTAATAACACATATTGAAGGTCCAAATTTAACTTACAAACAACTAACAGCTTAAGATATATGATTCCTTATTCAGATAATAATTTACGGATATTATTATAAATATTAAAATTATAGATTAAAATGGCAGATGAAAACAGAATGATAACATTTCAATACGCAAGGAATAATTGGGATGTTTACAAAAGAAAAGATATTCCAGATAGTTTAAAGTGTATGACAAAGGCAGAGATAAATGAATATCTGAGCGCAGATATTAATATTCTATCGTCTTATCAAGATAATCAATTAATTCCAAGAAATAAATTTTCTGGAGTTTATTTGATTCAAGAACCTTATGATTATATTATTGTAGATTATATATTACCTGATAATGGTAGAGCTCCTCATCCAACAACAGGAGCCCTAATCCCGGATAAATTTGAGGCTAGGTTATATTTTACAGGGACAGGCGATTATTTGGCTGCTTACACAAGAAACGATGCTGCTCATCCGGAATCCTTTAGTTTGGCGGGTAGCAGTAAAAATTTCAATAATAGTGATGTTTATTATGCTTTCGCAGGGATGAGTAAAGTTCAAACTATTGAATCACATTACTTTAATCTTAAAAGATTCAAAGATTACAGAAATCTGAGTGGCGTTCCAAGATTACACTTGGCCGTATATTTCAGAAATCTCCCGATAGGAAATACTAATTTCACCATCCAAGTGTTTGGCTGCAAAGGTTCGATTCCAACGATCAATACAAATACTAATCAATTTGAAGTGGCTATGCAATATAAAAAATTATGCTCTGTTCCTGCAGTTGTTGGAAATTATTCCGCGCCGTCAACTGTTTGGGATAGTCAAAACGTAGGCTGGATTGATTATTACACATCTACAAATACAATAAAAATATATGACAGTTCAGGTCTTCAAATTAACTAATTATATTTCTTAACTTAGTGTCAAATTGTATGTAGGTGCCTAAAAATATTACTCCACCACAAAGAATCAGTAAATCAAACCAAGTTATTATTTTTGATAAAACTACAGATGGCAATCCACAGCGTGTTTTTAAAGCAGATGCGATTAAAATAACTAATACATCTGATGCTAAAGGTTCATTTAATCCTAATAAAGCAAAAGTTTATATTAATGGGAAACTTACTGATATAAAAGAGGTTGACAAAATAGACCCCAATATGGTTGCATCAGTTAATATTTTTAGCACAAATGATGCTGGTAAAATTGAAATCATTACAAAATAAACAACTTACATTCATAACACTTTAGCCGGTCCGCCGGCTTTTTTATGACTCGAAATATGAAAAAATCACTCGTAATTATTGCTGTTCTTATCCAGGTTTTTTTGATGGCGCAGAACAAACGGTTCATCTATGAATACATATTTATTCCGGACTCCAAAAATGTTTCCGATGTGAAAACTGAAATGATGTTTCTGGATACTTCAAAAGACGGTTCCAAATATTATAGTTACACGGTTTACTATTCTGATTCTTTGACAAAAGTAGACACGGAAAAGCAGCTGAAAGTCAGTGATTCTGCCTATATTGATCCTGCTAAACAAAGAGGAATAGTGAGGTACTCTGTCACGAAAACTTATCCTGACCACAAAACCAATATTCATCGGACGTTTGGGATGTACGCTTATAAGATCTCTGAAGACCGAAAGATTCATTGGAAGGTCACATCGGAAAAAGAAAAAATAGGCGAGTGGAGCGCTCAGAAGGCTGAAACCGATTTCGCAGGAAGACAGTGGATGGCCTGGTTTTCTACAGATATTCCAATCCAGGATGGACCGTACAAATTCCACAGTTTACCAGGGTTAATTGTAAAGATAGAAGACAAGTCAGGTTCTCATAAACTTGAACTGAAAGGTATCAAAAATATAGATGAAAAAATCAATGTCAGTATTGTTCAACCTAAGGAAATAGCGATTAATTCAAAGAAGTTTCAAAAATTAGTAAAAGATCAGGGAAGCCGACAGAACAATCAAATCAAAATAAATGATGACCAAATTGAATTGGATATTCTTAAGTAATTTTAAATCATAATTTCTTATTTTAATTTAAATACCAGTCAAAATGAAACCAATTTTAACCATTTTATTATCATTAGCGTTTGGAGTCGTATTTTCACAAAACAAACGTTTTATCTACGAATATAAGTTCATTCCGGATTCTACAAACGTTTCGGATGTCAAGACAGAAATGATGTTTCTTGATACCAAAAAAGAGGGCTCCAAATATTACAGCTACACAGTTTTCAACTCAGATTCTGCAATGAAAGTGGATCTTGAAAAGCAATTGGCGGCCACAGGATCTATCAATATAAGATCCGACATGAAGAAGGGCGATGTGAGGTATTCTGTGACCAAAACTTATCCAGATTATCAGATCTGTATTCACAGACGACTTTCTATGGATGCTTACAAAGTTGCCGAAGACCGAAAGATCAATTGGAAAATCTCATCAGAAAAAGAAAAAATAGGAGAATGGAACGCTCAAAAAGCAGAAGCCGATTTTGCCGGAAGACATTGGATAGCCTGGTTTTCTACAGAAATTCCTATCCAGGACGGACCGTACAAATTCCAGGGTTTGCCAGGATTGATCGTTAAAATCGAAGACAAAACAGGTTCACATAAAATGGAACTTAAAGGAATCAAGAATATTAAAGGCGATCTTGATATCAATGTTTTTGAAGCCAAAGAAATAGCTATCAATTCAAAACAATTTCAAAAGGTGATGAAAGAGTACGAGAACGACCCTACAAAAGGAATCAAACAAATGCAGATGGGCGGCGCCACCATCGTAATGACGGGAAAAGATGCGAACAGTACAAAATTTGCAAAGGAGCAGGAAGAGCGGCTGAAGGCTCAAATCAGGAAAGATAATAACAGGATTGAGCTGGATATGGTCCAGTAGCCCGGGTCTTATCCTGATTTCAAAATCAATCATCTGGTAATGTTGGATATGGCGTTTTATAATGCCAGTCAGCACGTAAAGATTAATTGGAAGATCACACCAGATACAAATATGATTGGTGAATGGAACGCCCAAAAAACGGAAGCGGATTTTGCTGGTAGACGTTGGGTTGCCTGGTTCGCGCCTGAGATTCTGATTCAGGATGGAATGTTTAAATTCTACGGATTGCCCGGGCTGATTGTTAAAATTGAAGATCGATCAGGTTTCCGTAAAATGGAACTAAAAGGTATTGAAAATAATGTTACTAAAAGAGATGTTTTGGCCTTTGTATTTGAAAATGCAATTCCTCCTGACGGTAAAAAATATCAAACTACTAATAAGAATCACCGCAGAGATCCACTGGCTGACTTCCGAAAAGCCGTCCTGGCTGGAGAGACTTATATGATTGATGATTCTGGAAAAGAAATAAAAGGTCAGAATTATATCAAATTTCAGGAGAAACTGATACTGGGCAGGATGAAAAAGAACAATAACACTCTGGAAATCGATTGGTTGAAATAAAAAATGCCACAGAAAAGTGGCATTTTAATTTTAGAAAAAAGTCATGTTATTTTTTCTTCAGCTCATCACGGATTTCCGCGAGCAAAATATCCGTAGATGATGGTCCTGCTGGTGCAACTTCGTCTTTTTTGTTGATTTTATTGGCTATTTTGATCAGCCAGAATAGAACCAGAGCAATCACTAAGAAACTGATAATGGATGATAAGAAGTTTCCGTAAGTGACGCCGTTCCAGGTTAATTCTTTGATATTTTCGGCTCCTGCGGCTTTCAATGCAGGGGTTAAAAGTAGAGGTGTCATCACGTCGTCTACCAAAGATTTTATGATTGCTCCAAATGCAGCACCAATGATCACGCCTACTGCAAGATCAATCACATTGCCTTTGAAGGCAAATTCTTTAAATTCTTTTACAAATCCCATAGTTTTATTTTTTTTGTAGTTAGTTAACACAAAAATATAATTTTATTTATAAAAATAAGCCATTATTCTTGCTAAAATCACTAATCGGTATAAAGTGAGAGACTTGCGTATAAATAGAATTTAAATTGACCTTATGAATAATAACTGAACTTTGGAATTATTTTTTTAACTGATCGCGTATCTCCATCAGTAAACTATCGGTTGATGACGGTGCGGCTGTTGTTTTTTCCTCTTTTTTAGATTGATTCAGAATCTTGATCATCCAGAACAGAACAAAAGCAATGAGAACAAAACTAATGACCGATGAAAGGAAGTTACCGTACGAAACCCCATTCCATGTGAGCTGTTTTATGTTTTCTGCGCCGGCAGCCTTGAGAGCAGGGTTGAGAAGTAGTGGTGTGATTACATCATCTACCATCGATTTTATAATGGCTCCAAAGGCACCTCCTATTATTACGCCGACTGCAAGATCTACCACATTTCCTTTGAAGGCGAATTCTTTAAATTCTTTTACAAATCCCATATTTATGTTTTTTTTGATTAAACTTATGGCAATATTATTAATTTTTTTTCGTTAAATAGTCGTCAATAAGAGATTTTTATGCTGAAGTATCAATGTTTTTATTAAATTTTGTTTTTGTACTTTTAGAGTAATGAAAATTCTCACCGCAAATCAAACGAAACAATGCGACGCTGCAACCGTGGAAAATGGTATTTCTTCCATCAATCTCATGGAAAGGGCTTCAAAATCCTGTGCTGACTGGATTTCTAATCGCTTCAGAACTACCCATGAATTTCTGATTTTTTGCGGAAACGGAAATAATGGTGGTGATGGTTTTGCAATGGCGAGAATGCTTTACGAAAAAGGTTTTGATGTCACGGTTTTTACAGATGATCAAAAAAAAGACTATTCACCAGACGCTACAATTAATTTCAATAAAATAAAACAGATCAGCGCAATCAAGATCAAGTGTTTTTCTGATTTTTCAATAATCAAAAATGATAACTTTTGTATTATAGATGCGGTCTTTGGTTATGGACTGAACAGAGAACTGTCCGGAAATATAAAAGGATTAATTGATCAATTGAATCAGATTGAGATTCCAAAAGTCGCTATAGATATACCTTCAGGATTATTTGCAGATCAATTGATTGCGGCAGATTCGACGGTTTTCAACGCTGATTTTACACTCACATTTCAATTCTACAAAAGAAGTTTTCTGCACGCGGAAAGCGGAAAATTTTGTGGGAAAATTGTTGTTCTAGATATTGGTCTAGATGAAGGTTTTGTCGAAAATACAGAAACTGATTATTTTGTTATAGATGACGATGTTGTAAAAGAAATCTACAAACCCCGTGAATCCTTCAGTAATAAAGGAAGTTTTGGTAAGAGCATTCTGGTGGGCGGAAGTGATGGAAAGATCGGCGCAGTGGTGATGTCCACTTTGTCTGCGCTGAGAACTGGGAGCGGATTGACGCTTACAATCGCGCCAGAATGTGGAAACTTTGTTCTTCAGTCTCGGGTTCCGGAGGCGATGTTCATAGGTTCTGGTGCAAAATATCTGGAAAAAATCGAGGTTGTTGAAAAGGCAGTTTACGGTATAGGACCTGGTTTGGGGAAAGAAAAACAGACGCAAAACGGCCTATTTGATTTTCTAAAAAACTATAAAAAACCAATTGTCCTGGATGCAGATGCTTTGAATATCCTTGCTGAAAATAATAAGACCAATATGATTCCCAAACATTCGATCATCACGCCACATCCTTTGGAGTTTGAAAGGTTGTTTGGCAAAACCATTCATTCTTTTGAAAGAATAGAATTGGCGAGGCTAAAAGCAGCAGAATTGCAAATATTCATTGTTCTGAAAGATCATCACACTGCTGTGATCACGCCCCAGAAGAAAGTATTCTATAACATCACAGGCAATTCCGGAATGGCAAAAGGCGGCAGCGGTGATGTTTTGACGGGCATACTGACTTCACTCATCTCTCAAAAGTATGACATCGAAAAAGCCTGCATTTTCGGAGTTTGGCTTCACGGAAAAGCAGGCGATTTTGCAGCTGAAGAATTTTCCAAAGAGTCAATGTTGCCCACTGATTTGACGGAAAAAATAGGAGAGGTTTTCAGATATTTGTCAAGCTGAGACGGTGGGCATTCGGTTCAAAGATCTCTTAGGTGTGTTCATTTTTGATTTCAACATGTACAACACGCCTACCTCTGTTTCCGACAGATTCTCATTTTTCTTCAAAAGTTTCTTAATTTCCTTTTGAAAATACTGAACAGTGTGTCCATTCTTGTAATGTTCAAAAATTCTGGGATCAATGTAAGAATCTCTTGCCACAGACGGTGTATTTCCTAATTTTTCGGACACTCCTACGATGGCATTTCGGATCCGTTTTTTGAGTTCATTTTGTTGCTTCTTTTCGCAGATTCCCAATTCGTCCAGGATTCCTGCTGCGATCATGGTTCCCGCCCACGTTCGGAAATCTTTTGCGGAAAACTCGGAACCCATAATTTCTCTGATGTACTCATTAAGATCCTGACTTTCTACGGTGATCAAGTGGTTGTCTTTGTCGTAATATTTGAACAGGCGGTAACCTGGCAATTCTTCCAAATCAGAAATTACCTTTGTCAATTTCGAATTGATAATGTGTTTTTCCTGGAATTTTCCTGATTTTCCCTTATAAGAAAAGACCATCTCATCACCTTCGATCGTCAGGTGTTTTTTGCGGATCGTCGTCAATCCATAGCTTTGGTTTTGCTTCGTATACTTCGGACTTCCAGGTCGGAAATAGGCAGAATCCAGAAGTCTTACCATCGCTGCCAAAACTTTTTCCCGGGTCATTTTTTTCTGTCTGAGATGCTGTCCTGTTACGCGTCTCATATGTTCCAGATTTTCGGCAAAATGTAAGATTCTGTCAAACTTATCGGCGTTTTTCTTTGCCCGGAATTTCGGATTGTAGATGTATTGTTTTCTGCCTTTTTGATCTCTCCCGATTGCTAGTATTTTGGCACTTTTGTTTGTGGTGATTTCTACCTCTGTCCACGCTGGCGGGATGGCCAGTGATTTGATATAATTGATCTTTTCTTGATCTTTCAATTTTTCCTGTGTGCTGGTAATGTAAGAAAAATTCTTTCCGGAAGCCTGTCGTGTTAATTTCATGAGCTTAATTTGATCATTCTCCTTAAACAATTAAAATGCCGATTTTAAAAATGCCGATGAATGTTCCTTAAAATAAAGATTATATCGGGCTTTTATGATTTTATTAACAGAGAGGAAGGCCTATTATTAAACGAAAATTTCTATTTTAGCAAAAATTTTATTGATGCCAAAGACAGTTGACGATTTTAATAAAAGCAGACTCAGATCCAGTAATATTACTGTGGTCATCAGTATTTCACTGGTTTTATTCCTGGTAGGATTATTTGGATTAATACTGATCAATGCTCAGAAATATTCTGATTATATCAAAGAACAATTGGTTGTAGAGGCTTACTTTGATGAGTATCTTGATCCTCGCGACTCTGCCAAAACACTCAAATTCCAGGAGGAGACTTTTGCGAAAATCAAACAGCAGAATTATGTCAAGCAGGCACGCTATATTTCCAAACAACAGGCGACTGTGTTAGCCAAAAAACAATTGGGAATAGATGCTGATGCGCTTTTTGAAGAAGATATTTTCCCTGCTTCTGTGGAGGTGACCCTGAAACCGGAATTTGTAGATCCTGCGAAGATTGATGGCGTGGTTACCCAGCTGAAAGCCATACAAGGAATAAAGGATGTCGCAAACGATAACCAGCTCACGATAGATGTATATAATAATCTGAACAGGATCCTGACTTGGATTCTGGCATTTTCAATTTTATTTTTGATTGTTGCAATTGTTCTAATTAATAATTCTATCAGACTGAAGATATTTTCTAAAAGATTCATTATCAAGACGATGCAGTTGGTGGGTGCGAAGAGAAGATTCATTTTGATGCCTTTCATAAAAGAAGCGCTGATTCTTGGATTAATAGGTTCTTTCATAGGACTAGTGGCTCTGGGTGGATTGTGGTACTACTTTACAAGCCAGATTGGAACACCATTCGTACAGGATACAAACCAATATGTCTTTCTTGTGATCATCATTTTGTTCATAGGTATTTTCATTACCGTTGCAAGTACTATCTTTGCAACCTGGAGATTTTTACGAACCAACGTAGATGACCTTTATTACTCATAACAATGGCAAAAAAAACAAATAAATATGCTGCAGATCAGTACGGTAAAACCACTGAAGCGGTGGAAAAAAAACCGTTCTATTTTGGAAGCAAACATTTCAAACTGATGCTGATTGGATTGGGATTGATATTCTTGGGTTTCATTCTAATGATGGGCTCAGATGCGAATACAACACCAGACGGGAAATTTGATCCTAACTATTGGAATGAGGACATCTTCTCTTTCAGAAGAATCCGACTAGCACCATTGTTGGTGATAGCAGGATTTGTGATACAGATTGTTGCCATACTTAAAAGAAATAAAGATTAAAATTTAATTACAAATACAAATAAAAACTTTGTCTTGGTTAGGAACTGAGACAAAGTTTTTTTTAATAAAACTAACGTAAACAATGGATTTAGTAAAAGCAATTATCATTGCGATCATAGAAGGTCTTACAGAATATCTTCCGATTTCCTCAACCGCTCATATGGGATTTGCAGCCAGTATTATGGGGTTGGAAGAAACCGAATTTCTCAAGATGTTCCAGGTTTCTATTCAGTTCGGAGCCATACTTTCTGTAGTGGTGGCGTATGGTAGAAAGTTCTTTGATTTTACAAATCTTCAATTTTATTACAAGTTAGCATTGGCAGTAATGCCTGCACTGGTCATTGGTTTTTTCCTGGATGATGCGATTGAATCGGTTTTAGGAAATCAAATCGCCATATCTTCAGTTTTGGTTTTGGGCGGTGTTGTCTTATTATTTGCGGACAGTTGGTTCAAAAATCCTGTCATACAGGATGAGAAGGAGATCACGATCAAAAAAGCAATTACCATTGGCTTTTGGCAATGTCTGGCGATGATGCCCGGGACGAGTAGGAGTGCTGCATCCATTATTGGAGGTATGACACAGGGTTTGTCCAGAAAAGCAGCAGCAGAATTTTCATTTTTCCTTGCAGTTCCTACGATGTTGGCTGTCACGCTATATTCTGTTTTTGTAAAAACCTGGGGCAAAGAAACGCCAAATCCGCAGAAAGGTTACGAGATGATCTTACAGTCTCAAGATCATATTTTGATTTTCATAGTTGGAAATATAGTGGCTTTTGTAGTCGCTTGGATTGCGATCAAATCATTTATCAATCTATTAAATAAATACGGTTTCAAACCTTGGGGTTGGTACAGGATTGTGGTTGGCATTGCCTTGTTGGTGTATTTTTATTATTTTAAATAAATAGGGCAATCGGGTGAGCTTAGCAGCGTTCTATTTCCAAACCTAATGAATTGGTTCTACAAAGTCAATCTTTTTTTTGCCCTAGTTTGTGCAGTTGCAAAATAAAGGATTTGCAATCAAGCCCGGGCGGTTTATTATTCTATTTTAAATAAAACGCCTTTCTAAAACGTTCACAGTCTTCAACTCAAAATACCCTTTTAGCATCATGACAGCAGAAGAATTACAATCTGGATACATATTTTTATTGGACAAGCCTTTGGATTGGACCTCATTTCAGGCTGTTAATAAATTGAAATACAAACTCAAAAGAGAGTTTCAGGAATTACCAAAGCAATTCAAAATAGGTCACGCCGGCACTTTAGATCCAAGAGCAACAGGATTATTGATTGTCTGCACCGGAAAATTCACAAAGAGAATTCCCGAAATCCAAGATGCGGCAAAAGAATACTGGACAGAAATTAAAATCGGAGTCCAGACAGACTCTTACGACACCGAGAAACCTGAAATTCTACACACCGATTTTTCTCACATTACGGAAGAACGGATTCACGAAACTTTAGTAAAATTCATTGGCGAAATAGATCAGAAACCACCCGTTTTTTCTGCGCTTAAAATCGATGGAAAACGTGCTTATGATCTTGCTAGAGCTGGCACAGAAGTAGAAATGAAATCAAGAAAAACAACGATTCATTACCTCAATAATATAGAAGTTAAGTTGCCTTTTGTTTCTTTTACGGTTGGTTGTAGCAAAGGAACTTACATTAGAAGTCTGGCCCACGATATTGGACAAGAACTAGCTGTTGGTGCTTATCTTACGCAATTGAGAAGAACGAAGATTGGTGCGTATTCTGTGGATGATGCAACGACTGACTTCATCAATGATGATTTTAAATTTGGACCAAACAAAAATTGAATATCTGGTTTTCAACCTAAGCCAATTTAGTATTGAAAAGCTTTGTACCCTGTGTTAAGTCTCGCACATTTGCGAACCGTCAAAACATTTAGTAACTAAAAAATCTTTGCGATCCGCTGTATGTTAACTAATTTTAGGTGACAAAACGGAAAGTCATAAAACAAAAATATGTAATCGTGGAAAAAATAAGAATCAATAAATATTTGTCAGAAGTAGGATTTTGTTCCAGAAGGGCAGCGGACAAACTGCTGGAAGAAGGCAAAATCACCGTCAATGGTGTTGTCCCAGAAATGGGAACAAAAGTTTCTGATGACGACAAAATTTTGGTCGACGGAAAAACGATCAAAAAAGAGCAGGAAGAATTTGTTTACATTGCTTTCAACAAGCCAGTTGGGATTGTTTGCACCACGGATACAAAACGGGAAAATGATAATATTATTGAGTATATCAATCATCCAAAACGGATTTTTCCCATTGGTAGGTTGGATAAACCGAGTGAAGGTCTTATTCTTTTGACCTCAGACGGTGATATTGTCAACAAAATCCTGCGAGCGCGTAACAATCACGAGAAAGAATATCTTGTGCGAGTTAATAAGCCGATCACAGAAAAATTTCTTGAAAAAATGAGAAATGGCGTTCCTATTCTGGATACTGTTACCAAGAAGTGTGAAGTAGAAAAAATTGATACGATGAATTTCCGAATCGTTCTCACGCAAGGTCTCAACCGTCAAATTCGGAGAATGTGTGAGCATCTGGATTATGAGGTGAAAAAACTGAGAAGAGTTCGTATCATGAATATCAAACTCGATCTTCCTGTTGGAAAGTGGCGTGATCTTACGGCAAACGAAATGAGAGAGCTTAATGATCTGCTGGAAGATTCAAGCAAAACTTTGGAGTAGCGAAACTCAATTTTAAAACATAAAAGAAGCCTTTTCAAAATATGATAAGGCTTCTTTTTTTTAAAATATAAACAAACTATGATTATGGTAATAAAACTTGATCAATGAGATGGACTATGCCATTTGTTGCTAAAATGTCTGTAGCTGTAATATTGGAAGCAGTTGTATTGGAATTGCCCTTTACCTTAGCACCTCCAGAAAGTGTCACGGTCACTTTTCCCCCATTCACTGTAGTTGGCATGGCGCCTTCTGTAAGGTCAGAAGAAAAAACTCTCGCAGCAATAACGTGATATGTCAGAATATTTGCCAACGTATTGGGATTAGCGGCTTGGATAGATGCAATCGTTGGGAAACCTGCATTAATGAACGCTTGATTGCTGGGTGCAAATACCGTCAGTCCGTTGGTTGTAGACAGGACTGATGCTACGTTTGTACTTCCTTCACTTGCCCGTAGAACAGCTGCCACCAGATAAGTAAGGTTAGAATTGCCCTGTGCCACTTGTACAATATTTCCCGTTGGAGGCATTAGGACTTTTCCTATCACATGAACTACGCCGTTGCTGGCATTTACATCTGCCGCCGTTACTTTTGCACCGTTTACAAAAACACCAGCACTGTTTTTTGTAACGTAAGACTTTTGGCTACTGGCAGTCGTAAGTTCTGTTGTACCATTGGGGATACTGGCCGCAGGATATTTTTGTGAGAAAACATGGAAGAGTAAAATGTTTTTCAATGTTTCCACAGGAACGGCGTTTATGACAGCTTCAGTAGATAAGCCTGCAGCTTGGAACGCTTCATTCGTTGGTGCAAAAACCGTAAAGGTTCCATTTCCGGAAAGTGTTTCTACTAATCCTGCCCTTACTACAGCTGTTTTCAGCAGAGACAGATTAGGATTTTCTATGACAAGGGTCGCAATAGTTTTGCTGTTGTCCGCAGACATTTCCTCATCATCATTGTCATTGCAAGACATTGTAGCGAATGATAATGCAAATAATCCGAAGATTAATCTTAAATAATTTTTCATAAGTAACAAATTTTAAAAGTTTATTTTAGTACAATAATATACCAATAAGATAATATTAGTATATAAATACACTATCAAATGTTTTGCCATATTCATGAAAAATGAAAAAAAAATAGTTACAAAATTATTGCGGGATGTTATTCAAACTACGGATTAAGGTATAACTTCATTTTTTCCTCTATCTCTGGTTTCAGTTTTAGAAATTTCCATATTTTCTTATCTTCTGGGCTGGTGATTCTGTAGAAGATGATTCTGTCTGCGGAGTACCGGAAGTAAGGATGTTTTTTCAGCCAATCTTCTGGCGCATTCGCTAAGGTATATTTTGCAACTTTAGAATGGTCAAGTTGAACAGCATAAATTAATCTTTCGCCCAAAGCTCTGTCAATCTCATAAGTCTCTAATAATTGGTTTTTATGAATAAATCCGCCCAGTTTTTTCCTGAAAGCCAAGATGCCTGCTGCGTCTTTTTCTGTAAAACCGAATTCTCGCAATTGTTTGAAGCTGATGTCGTTAAGATTGACTTTACCGAAATCTGTCTTCTCCGTGATGAGCTGTTTCTCATCCATAGGTTTCCCTTTGTCTGGAATGGTTAATCTGATCCACGGTTTCATTTCCTGGAACTTTTCTTCTGAAATAACAAAACATTTCTGGATGTCTTCCAAAGATTTGAAAGCACCCTTCAGGTTTCGATCTCTGTAGTTGGCGATGACATTAGCTTGCTTTTCAGAAAAGCCCAAAGCTTTCCATTGTTCGACAGTCATATCGTTTGGATCAAAGTAATGATTGATTTTCACCACTTCTTTTTCTTTCTTTTTTCCGAATTTGGTCACCAGGTATTCGGGCGTTTTGTTGGGTAGAATCAGATAGGGCGACATTTGTGAGAATTGTTCATCATTAATAATAAAGCATTCTTTCAGTTTTTCTTTGCTGATAAAACTTCCGCCGAGATAGTTTTTGTATTTTAAAATAGCCGCCGCCTGTCGCTCAGAAAAACCAAGATTTTCCCAGTCTTTCTGAGCATACACATCAGGATTGAATTTCGCTCCGAGATGGAGCTTTTTCTTTTCAAAAGCTTGATAAGTAAACTTCTCTTTTTTAGCCTCAGATGTTGTTTCCGGAAGCAGAATGTAGTGTTTCAGCTGTTCATATTTTTCTGGAGAAACTGCGTAACATTTTTCAAATTGCGCTTTGGAACCAAAATTTCCACCAACCATTTCTTTATATTTTAAAATAGTTTTGATCTGTTTTTCCGTGAAACCGAGATTTTTCCATTGACTTTCATCCAATTCGTTTGGGTTAAAATCTGTTAGGATGATTTCTGGCTTGCTTTCCGAAATGAAATTGATGACAGGCTTTTCGTAATGTTGATTCTTCTTGTAAAATGAAAACCCAACTTGTGCCAGGATAATGAGAATGCCGAATATGGCAAGGCCGAGAAGCTGCCTTCTCCGGATCTGGAAAGGTAATTTCTGATTCATCTTTTGTGTTTTAACCCAAAGTTAAATAAAATGAATCAAATACTTGTTAAATGAATAAAAAAAACTTATGACTATTCGTTTAGTGAATTTTTAAGCTTCAGAAGTTCTGCTTTTATGAATTCTAATCTGTCGATAATCGTGATGGTTTCGGAGATTTTTGTATTGGTCGTCAAGGCAACTCTGGCGCCGTCCAAGGTATAACCTTTCTCTTTGACAAGGTGATAGATGATCTTTAGATTCTCTATATCAGAAGGGGTGAAGTAGCGGTTTCCTTTTTTGTTTTTCTTAGGTTTGATGATAGGGAATTCCTGCTCCCAGTAGCGGATCAGGGAAGTATTCACATCGAAGGCTTTCGCGACTTCGCCAATAGAATAATAGAGTTTGTCCGGAAGATTGAGTTTCATTGTTTGAATCGAATTTTCAAAGATAATTATTTTTAATTCTTTCACACAAATTGTACCTTGCAACTTTAGAATTTACCTCATGAAAATTTTTTATAACTTTGGTTATGTAGCAATGTTGCTGACGTTGCTTAACTGTAAAGTTCAGAATACCACTGTAAGACTATTTGAAGTTCCACCGACGTTGGTTTCCAGTCAATTTACTTTTACAGAAGGTCCGGCTGCTGATAAAGCGGGCAATGTCTATTTCACAGATCAACCGAATGATAAAATCTATTTCTGGAATTGGAAAACCAATACTGTCGAATTATTCCTCTATAAGACCGGAAGAGCCAACGGCACTTACTTCGATAAAAATGATAACCTGATAACCTGCTCTGATGACAATGGTGAGATTTGGAAGATCAATAAAAATAGAGAGATCCAGGTTTTATCAAAAGGTTTTGAAGGTAAAAGACTGAATGGTCCCAATGACTTATGGGCCGATAAATCTGGCGGTATCTATTTCACAGATCCTTTGTACGAAAGAGCGTATTGGAAAGATTTCACAGTAGAAATTCCGGAGAAAAACCTGTATTACAGAAGTCAAAACGGAACGATCACAAAACTGGAAACCTTTGTCCAGCCCAATGGTATCATCGGCAGCGAGAAACTAAAAAAACTATATGTTTCTGATATCAATGCCGGAAAAACTTATGTCTATCAGATTTTAGGAGAAGGCAAGCTTTCCGCTAAAAAATTGTTCTGCGAAATGGGATCAGACGGAATGACGCTTGATAGCGAGGGAAATCTTTATCTAACAGGAAAAGGTGTGACGGTTTTCAATAACAAAGGAGAGAAGATCAGCCATATTTCAATCGAAGAAGCGTGGACTTCCAACGTCACTTTTGGAGGAAAGAATCATTCCACTTTGTTTATTACCGCTTCTCAATCGGTCTATACTGTGGAAATGCGTGTCTCCGGAATCAAATAAAAAAATCGCTTATTAATAAGCGATTTCTATTTTTATCTTTTTGCCTTTCAGTTTTTCGTTGGCTAATTTTTTCAGAAGTTCGATGGTTTTCTTTCGGTTGACAGCGACGTAAGAAGTCGTATCTTTGACTTCGATCAGACCAATGTCGTCTTTTTCGAGTTCTCCTTTTTTGATGAGATAACCAACAATGTCAACCTTGTTAACTTTATCTTTTTTCCCTGCGCTAATATAAATCGTCTGGTTCGGCGTTCTTTCCGGAACCCGGTTGCTTTCCGAAACGTTTTCTTCCGGCGTGTTGCTTTTGATGAATGGGAAAATCTCATCCTCCGTCATGATGAGATAAGCAAAACCTTTGGCATTCATTCTCGCAGTTCGCCCGTTTCTGTGGATGAAGGCATCTTCTTTCGGAGGCAATTGGTAATGAACGATAGATTCCACTTCCGGAACATCCAAACCTCTGGAAGCCAGATCTGTTGTGATAAGGATTCTTGCCGAGTCATTTCGGAATTTAAGCAAAGCACGTTCACGCTCGTCCTGTTCCATACCGCCGTGGAAGGTTTCTCGCTGGATTCCTTTTTCTCTCAGCAGTTCTGAGATCCTGTCAACCGCATCTCTGTGGTTGCAGAAGATCAATGTTCTTTTGTTTCCGATTTTACAGATCAATTGGAATAATGTATTCAACTTATCTTCGGAAGTGGTCATCACTTTTCGAAGCTGAATGTTTGGTTTTGACTCGCTTTCTTTGAGGAAATTGATTTTCTTTTCTTGATTAAGTTCTACAAAGCGTGGGATATTGTCCATCACGGTTGCAGACGTCAGGATGCGCTGAGAAAGCCCCGTGAGAGCCCCGATGATGTACTCCATATCTTCTTGGAAGCCGAGTTCCAAAGCTTTGTCGAACTCGTCTAAAACCAAAGTCTGGATCGTTTCCGGATCAAAGTTTTCGTTTTTCAAATGGTAAGCGATCCTTCCAGGCGTTCCTATTAAAACGGCAGGCGCTTCAATCAAATTATTGACCTCGATTTTTTTGTCGTGACCACCGTAAGCAATAGAAACTTTGAAATCTGTTCCCATCGATTTAAAAACCTGCTCGATCTGCAAAGCCAATTCTCTTGCGGGTACTAATATCAGAGCCTGAATGCCTTTCACATCAGATTTTAAATTTCTAAGAACTGGAAACAGAAAAGCCAAAGTTTTCCCGGAACCAGTCGGCGATAGGAGAACGATGTCGGTTTCGTTTTCGGAAGCGGTGTATGTCGATTTCTGCATTTGATTCATATCCTGAATCTGCAGTTTTTCGAATATTGGTTGTAATTCCATTTTGCAAAGATAATTTTTTGGAATTCAATTATTGGTTGTTTTTCTTTGAACTTGTTTAAAGTAAAAATAATTATCACAAAAAATCATAAATGCTCCTTTAGGAGCAGAATCTGTGTAGAGATAATAGAAATTAAGCTAAGCGCAATCCTTAGGATTGCAATAAAACCACCTAGATTCAATACTACAGATAGCGTTCCTATGGAACGCAGATTGGTTTTGGACATTATTTCTACACAGATAAAACTTCAAAGGAGTTTGCAACAAAGTGAATTTTAAATTTTAATTTACTTTAAACGACTTCTTTTTATATATTTGACCAAACAAAATTTTAATGATCTAAAAAAAGAAAAAGACATATAAACTTTAGCGTTACTAAAAGTTTCTTTTGGGATAAAACTTCGACAATTTTATTACACAGAGAGAAACAGTTTAGGGATGCGTCTGCAAAGGCGTGTCCTCTGCTGTTTTTTCAATTCTGCGTGGGTTCGTCGAAGTACCTTTCCTGAAAAGAATAAAATGTTGCAGAGTGACACGTTTTTTTCGTTGCAGATAAAATGACCAAACAATTCCAATACGAAATACAGCAACATCAAGAAGATTGTGTCAATAACATCATTCAGATTTTTGATAAGATTAATCAAGGCGAACTACTAAGTGAAACACTTTCGGCTCATCATCAAAAAAATAAATATCCATTTTCTGTAAATCATAACAAGAATATTGATGTGATGATGGAAACAGGAACAGGAAAAACATTCACTTTCATCCAAACCATTTTTGAACTCAATAAAAATTTCGGTTACAAAAAATTCATCGTTCTTATTCCTACAGTTCCGATTCGTGAAGGAACGAAAACCAATCTGGAAGACACAAAAAACTATTTCAAAACACTTTATGCCAACGAAAAGGAAAAAGAAATAGAAACTTTTGTTTATGAAGGTGGAAATATTTCTAGTGTAAAAAGCTTTATCGGAACAGAACACTTGTCGGCTTTAATTCTTACGCCGAGCTCTTTTAGTAATAAAGACAATATCTTGAACCGTCCGCTGGAAAGAGAATTGTACGCTCCCAATTTATTTTCTGAAAAAACAGAACCACCAAAAAGTTATTTGGAATGTTTGAAAAGGCTGAATCCGATTGTAATTATGGATGAACCGCACCGTTTTGATGGTGATGCTTTCAAAAAATATTTTGACGGTTTTAATAATTATTATCTGCGTTTTGGAGCTACTTTTCCTAAGAAAAAAGATAGTATTGAGCTTTCTAATGTTGCTTATGTGCTGGATTCAATTTCGTCTTTCCGTCAAAATCTTGTAAAAAAAATTGTGGTTTATACACAAGACGTTGCTGAGAATATGGATACATTGATGGCAATTGATAACAAAAAAGCAATTGTAAATACTTTAACCAATGGAGTGATTACTAAAAAAATACTCGGTGTTGGCGGAATTTTCAATGGTAAAAATATCAAAAAAATAAATAAAGACAGCCTCGTTTTAAATGATGACAATATTATAAAAGTAGATTATTCCTTGTCGGACGATGCTTTGAAGTCAATGATTCGGGAAACTGTGAAAATTCATTTTGAAAAGGAAAAATCTTTATTTGAAAAAAGAATAAAAGCCTTGACTTTGTTTTTTATAGAAAGCGATACTTCTTTATTTCGGGGCGAAAATCCTAAAATCAAAAACTTTTTTGAAGAAGAGTTTTTAATCCAACAAAAAGAAATTATTCAAAATCTTGATAAAGTAAATGATTCAGAATATTTGAATTATCTGCAAAACGCTTTTGATACCGAAGGGGATTTGGTTGTACACAAAGGCTATTTTTCTGGCGATAAAGGGAATGCCGACGAAAAAATAAAAACCGGGGTTGATGAAATCTTAAAGGACAAAAAGAAACTATTGTCTTTTGAGAGCCCAACACGATTTATTTTTTCAATCTGGGCTTTGCAGGAAGGGTGGGATAATCCGAATGTTTTTACCATCTGTAAACTTTCTAATCAAGGAAGCGAAATTTCAAAATTGCAACAAATCGGTCGTGGTTTACGTATTTGTGTGAATCAGGATTTGAAACGTCAAACTATTCAGGAATTAGACGCAAACCAAGAAGAATTTTGGAAAATTAATAATCTGGATGTTGTGGTTTCCAATAAAGAACAGGGTTTTGTAGAAGCCATTCAGAATGAAATTTTAAATAACTCATTTTTTATCGCCGATACTTTTACCGAGCAGGAATTGAAAAAAGTATTAAAAGAGAAAAACAATTTTGATGACATCATGGTTCGTAGTCTTTTTAAACTGCTTGATAGTAAAGAAATGATTGTCTTTAAACAAACCGTTGACGGACAAGATATTTATGAAAAATCGGCGGAATTTTCTGCGATTCTAAAAAACCAAGATTTACCTCAAGAACATTTCAGCGCATTGGAAAGTCTTTTTGCAACCGATTATAAAAATTTCATACAGGAAAAAAGCAAAATTCGTCCGAAGAAGAAATTGATTATTAAGGCTTCTCATTTACCAGAATTTAAAAAACTGTGGGAAACCATCAGCAAAAATGCAGATTTTTTGATTGAGAATTTGAATAAAGAAAATGAAGAACAATTAATCATCAATATAAAAAACGAAGTCGAAAAGTTGAATATTGATGCAATTGTATTGCAAACAACGCGAGAAGAAATTAAAGTCGATAAAATTGGAGAAAGCGATGCTGTTTACGGAAAAATAGTAAATATAGAATCGTATAAAAGCAAAGTTGATTATCTGGAATTTGTGAGAAGTCTTTCTATCAGTACCAAGATTCCACTTTTGTTTAGTGTGAAAATTTTCAATGCTTTATCAAACGATTTTAAAGAAAATACACTGGCTAAAAATCCAGCTCAAACCCTTAAAGAAATAAAGGAAATTATTCGTAAAAATTTGGTCAATCTATTGAAATCCAAAGTACGATACGACGGCATAGAAAATTCTGTTTTGCCCAATGTTTTCAAAACTGAGAATGGAGAAACGTACCTCGATACAGGAAGTGTAGGGAAATTTCAAAAAGATATAGAACAAGATTTTTCTTTGAAAACGAAATGGGTTTTTGAAAACGTAATAGAATACGACAGCAATTTTGAAATAGAAATCATCGAAAAAGATGCTGAAATGGATGAAATAGAAATATTCGGAAAACTCCCCAAACTAAAAATAAAAACGCCTTTGGGAGAATATAACCCAGATTTTTGTTACGCAATAAAAGGCAACAACGGAAATAAAATTTTCCTAATTGTAGAATCAAAAGGCTACGAAACTTCTACAGCAATCCCAGAAAATGAAAAAGGAAAAATGGCTTTTGCAGAAAAATACTTCCAAGCTCTCAATGATTTTTACAGAAATGAAAACGTGAAAATTTCATTTAAAGAAAGAATCAGTTCCACACAATTAGCAAGTTTAATTAATAATTAAAACTCCAAACTAAATCTTTCTAGTTTCTAAAAGCCTTCAAGATTTAAACAAAAAATAGTAAAAATGAATCAAAAAGAACAATTGATGCATTCAGGATTTCAAATTTTGGAAACCGAAAATCAAGATAATAAATTGCTTGATTTTTTAAAAGAAAATTATCCGTCTATCATACGTGATAACGAAATCAATGTAAACGAATTAAAGGCTTTATCGGGTTTACCTGTTGACGAAAAAGTAAATGGTTATGGTCTTAATTTCATCGGCAGAAACGTGGCACGAGCAAAATATGCCACCAAAACTACAAAAGAAGTCAAGGTAAATTATAACCAATCTAAAAATTTTGACACCACCCAAAATCTTGTTCTAAAAGGTGATAATCTTGAAAGCTTGAAAATTTTGAAATCACATTATAGCGGAGCAATAAAGTGTATTTATATCGACCCGCCTTACAATACCAAAAACGACGAGTTTGTGTATCCCGATAAATTTGACAAAGAAGAAGCAGAAGTTTTGGGCTTGGCAAATCTAAGTGAAAATGATATGGAGCGGATGGAATTTAGTTTTAAAACCAAGCAATCTCACAATGGTTGGTTATCTTTTATGTATCCGCGTTTGCTTCTTGCGAGAGATTTGTTGGCGAAAGATGGTGTTATTTTTATTTCGATTGATGATAATGAGCAGGCGAATTTGAAATTGCTTTGTGATGAGATTTTTGGGGAGGAGAATTTTGTTGCAATTTTGCCAACAATTATGAATTTAAAAGGGAACAATGACGAGTTTGCTTTTGCTGGTACACACGAGTTCACTGTAGTTTATAGTAAAAATAAAGATAAATCTAAATTTAGTGAGTTTAGAATTAATGAAGATGAAATTGAAGAATGGAAAACTGATGAATTAGGTTATTATAAAAAAGGAGCTAATTTAAAGGCGACTGGAACTAATGCACCTAGAAATAAAAGACCAAATTTGTACTTTCCAATTTATTTGACATCAGATAATGATTGTTTTACATACAGAACTGATGAAAATGATTTAGAGGTTTTTCCAATTACAAATAACGAAGAAATGTCTTGGCGTTGGAGTAAGAATAAGTTTATTAATGAAAAGCATAATATTATTGTAATTAATGATGGTAATAGCTTTTCTATATATAAGAAACAAAGACCTAATCTAGGAGATATTCCTTCGAAAAAGCCTAAAACTATTTTTTACAAGCCCGAATATAGTAGTGGAAATGGAACACAACAAATTAAAGATTTATTTGGAGATAAATTATTCACTAATCCTAAACCTCTTAATTTAATCAAAGATTTTTTTGAAATTTCCACAAATTCTAACGACATCGTCCTAGACTTCTTCGCCGGTTCCGGAACAACAGGTCAAGCCGTAATGCAACTTAATGCAGAAGATGGTGGCAATCGAAAATTTATTCTTTGTCAGATAGATGAACCTATTAAAAAAGACAAACCGGCGAATCAATTTTGTATTGATCATAATTTACCACCCGTTATTTCAAGCGTTACCATAGAACGTCTCAACCGAGCAGGAGAAAAAATAAAAACCGAATTAGAAACCGAAAATACCAAAACCGGAATGTTTGATGAAAACAAAAAACAAATTCCCGATATTGGCTACAAAGTTTTTGACACCACAGAAGCACCAGAATTAGAATTAAAAGAAGGTGGACAAATTATTTTTCCGAGTCTGGAAGAAGATGCTTTGTCTCGCATTTATAATATGATTTTTTCGGTTGGGATAGATTCTCCAGTTTCTAGATTAGAATGTGTGGTGGAAAATTGCATCTACAAAATTGGCAACAATTATTATATTACCAATTCTGCTGATGCAAAAAATGAAGATATTACCAATGCTATAAAAAATGGAAAAGTGTTTGTTGATGGCTGGTCTGCAGGAATTAATACCACTTTACAACATTATAAAGAAGATGTGAAAATTGTGTTTTAGAAAACACATTCGAAAATTAATATTATTGTTCTCAATATTAAAAATTTTTGTACTTTTGCACTCACTTTTGTGAACGTACTTTCGGCGAAGTAAAACATTAGCAATTAACAACTTCCATATTTTTCAGGATTCACAGCAAAGCCGAGGTCTGTAAGAATAGGAATACAAATTTTATTAGAAAATGTCAAAAGAGACAAATTCAGCAGAGGTTTTATTAAACCAAAACGTAGCACCAGAACAATTTGATTGGGATTCTTTCGAGTCTGGTCTTAACGCAGAAGACAGAAGCGAAAAAAAAGAATTGGAAGAAATCTACAACGGTTCTCTTAACAATCTTGCAGACAACGATGTAATCATCGGGAAAGTGGTAAGATTGACAGATAAAGAAGCCATCGTAGACATCAACTTCAAATCTGAAGGTGTGATCTCTCTAAACGAATTCCGTTACAACCAAGGTCTTAAAGTAGGCGATGAAGTTGAAGTAATGGTGGACAGAAGAGAGGACAAAACAGGACAATTACAGTTGTCTCACAGAAAAGCAAGAACGCTTAAAGCTTGGGATAGAGTAAACGAACTTCACGAAACTGGAGAGATCGTAAACGGTTTTGTAAAATCTAGAACTAAAGGAGGTATGATCGTTGACGTTCACGGTATCGAAGCATTCTTACCAGGTTCTCAAATCGACGTTAAGCCAATTAAAGATTACGATCAGTTCGTAGGTAAAACTATGGAGTTCAAAGTGGTGAAAATCAACCCTGAGTTCAAAAACGTAGTGGTATCTCACAAAGCGTTGATCGAAGCGGATCTTGAAGGACAGAAGAGAGAGATCATCGGTCAATTAGAAAAAGGACAGGTTCTTGAAGGAACTGTTAAAAATATTACTTCTTACGGTGTATTCGTAGATCTTGGAGGTGTTGACGGATTGATCCACATTACAGACCTTTCTTGGTCTAGAGTGAACCATCCATCTGAAATCTTAGAAGACGGACAAACTGTGAAAGTGGTTATCCTTGATTTTGATGACGAGAAAACAAGAATCCAATTGGGTATGAAGCAATTAGAAGCTCATCCTTGGGATGCTCTTTCTGCTGACATGAAAGTTGGTGACAAAGTAAAAGGAAAAGTGGTTGTTCTTGCTGACTATGGTGCATTCGTAGAGATCGCTCCAGGTGTAGAAGGATTGATCCACGTTTCTGAAATGTCTTGGTCTACTCACTTGAGAAGCGCAGGAGATTTCGTAAAAGTAGGTGATGAGGTAGAAGCAGAAGTATTAACTTTGGATAGAGAAGACAGAAAAATCTCTCTAGGTATCAAGCAATTGAACAAAGATCCTTGGGAAAATATCGAAGCTAAATATCCAGTAGGTTCAACTCACGTTGGAACTGTAAGAAACTTTACCAACTTCGGAGTATTCGTAGAATTGGAAGAAGGAATTGATGGATTGATCTATATCTCAGACCTTTCTTGGACCAAGAAAATCAAACACCCATCTGAGTTCTGTGCAGTTGGAGATAAATTAGACGTGATCGTATTAGAACTTGATACGCAAGCAAGAAGATTGTCTCTAGGTCACAAACAATTGACTGAGAATCCTTGGGATAAATTCGAAACTAAATACGCTGAAGGAACTGTACACGCTGGAAAAGCAACGGAAGTACACGACAAAGGTGCATCTATCCAGTTCGAAGATGTAGAAGTTGAAGCATTTTGCCCATCTAGATTATTAGAGAAGGAAGACGGATCTAAAATCAAAAAAGGTGATGATGCGCAATTCAAAGTGATCGAATTCAACAAAGAATTCAAAAGAGTAGTTGTTTCTCACACAGGTATCTTCAGAGACGAGGAGAAAAAGAATGTGAGAGAATCTAACAACAACAGATCTAACAATAATAACAATACATCATCTTCTTCTAACAACGAAGAAAAATCAACACTTGGTGATATCGATGTATTAGCAGAATTGAAAAGAAAAATGGAAGAAGGAAACTAATCCAAAATTCTTTTTCAAATAAGAGAAACCGCCTTGTTTTTAACGAGGCGGTTTTATTTTGTCTTTAAATCATACTTGACTACCGAAAAATGTTTTAATATCAATGATTTACAGATAGTATTTTGTTTTAAATTTTAAAATCGATATTTCGATACAGATCAATTATGGATTTTCCTTTTTAGATAGATTGTCTACATATTCTGCTTTAAATATTATGTCGTAAATTCGCCGGCTCAAAAAAAATAGTTATGGAGAAGAAAGATATATTAAAAGGCGTCTTGTTTGTCGGCATTGGTGCCAGTATTTACGGGATGTTGGCAACATTTGTGAAGTTATCTTACAAGGATGGTTTCACAACATCCGAGGTCACTACAGCGCAGTTTGTCTTGGGATTCTTAGGCCTTTTTATATTGAATGTCATACAAACCAAAACCTCAAAAAAAGAATTATCAAGGCCCAATTCAAAAGAAATCAGAATGCTGATGCTGGCAGGAACTTCTATGGGTTTCACCAGTTTGTTCTATTACATCGCTGTTCAATATATCAATGTTTCAATCGCTATCGTTTTGTTGATGCAATCTGTTTGGTTTAGCGTAGTTGTAGAAAGTTTCATCGCCAAAAAATTCCCGAATGCCAGAAAAGTCATTGCTGTCATCATCGTTTTGACAGGAACCGTTCTAGCCACCAACCTGATCAATATGAAAGTCGAGATCGACTGGCACGGCATCTTCTGGGGCGTTTTGGCGGCCGCATCTTTCACGATGACGATGTTCACATCCAATACTTTAGCAACGCATCTTCCAGTTTTGAGAAAAAGTATGACGATGCTGACTGGCGGTTTGATTGTGGTACTTATATTTTTATTCTTCGCTCAAATTGGACCTTTGCATTTCGAAGGACTGAGATCTTTTTATCTTAATTTCACAGAAAACACACAGCACATTCGCCCATTCGATTATTCTATTTTTTGGACTTACGGATTTGTTCTGGCATTGTTTGGAACCATCATTCCACCGATTTTATTTAATGTAGGATTCCCGAAAGCAGGTTTGGGATTGGGAAGTATCATCTCATCTTTGGAACTTCCGGTTTCTGTAACGATGGCTTTTGTATTGTTAAAAGAAGAAGTCATTATGATCCAATGGCTTGGAATTGTACTAATACTATTCGCAATCGTCTTGATGAATTTGCCATCCAAAAATGACAATCAGCCAACCAAATCTTATCATTGATTTGACATATTGGCATAAAAAAACGTCTCATTTCGGAGACGTTTTTTTTTTTTATATATATTATTGTGCAGCGTTCTGCACATCTGTCTTCACTTCTTCAGCTTTATTCTTGAACTGTTCTGCCGTGTCATTGGCTTTGTCTTTCAACTGTTCTGCGGTCTGGCTTGCCTTATCTTTCAGGTCGTTTCCGAATTTCGTAAGATTATCTTTCGCTGTATTGATGGTGTCTTTTACTTTTTGCTGATCTTCCGGAGAAGATTTTTTGTATTTCCACCAAGCCAAAGCTCCTACACCTAACAACGCCAACAGGCCGTTTGTTTTATTTCCCATGATATGATTTTTTTATTGTTAATATTAATTACTCAAGTTACAAGAAAAATTTGTGCCAACAATTTAATTTTCAGATATTTTTTGGCGTGTCCTTGCCAGAGCTTTGGCCAGGGCTGGGACCGCGCTGTCCGTTCCTATCTTTTTATTTTTTCAGAGGCTTGGGTTATCCATGAGGTTCGTTTCCGCAAAAAAAATAAAAAGGATAACCACTACCATCGCTCACGCGCTTCGCAGAGTTGCACCTTTAGACATCATTACATCATTTCAAATCCGAAAAAAGTTCAGCCAATTTTTTAGTCAATTCTCTTCGACTGAATTCATTAATATTGGCAGGATTCCCAATCGCTTTCCCACTTTTCCATTCCTCATAAAGCGAAAAAACAAATTTCTGAATCTCCAAACTCTCCGAATAATCAAAATGTCTCCCAGCTTTGGTTTTTTCAAGAATCTTTTCTACATCCGCAGCTTTCGGTCCAAAAGAAATGATTTTCTTCCCAGTTGCTAGATATTCAAACAGCTTACCTGGGATGATGCCTATTGAACTATCGTTCGGGAAATTGGTGATCAACAGAAGATCAGAAGTTTCCATCTCTTTGACAGATGCATCGTGCGCCAGATAACCAAGATTCGCCATGTTGTTTTTCAGAACAGAATTCTCGATGGCGGTCAGGATTTTATCATCCACGCGTCCAACAAATTTCAGTTCAAAATCCTTAGCAAAATTCTGATGTTTCTCACAAAGTGTAATCAACGCCTTCCAAAGATGCTCCGGATTTCTCAACTGCTCCAAAACGCCCACATAACTCAAAATGAATTTTGCAGAATCGTTCATTTGTAAAATCGTTGAATGGTCAGTATCAGTTTTTACAATTTCATCATTTAACGATTCAACATTTTGATCAAACCCATTCGTTACACAGAAAGCATTCGCTCCATTTTTCCTGAAATTTTCAGCATCCGTGTAACTGGTTGCTAACGTCAAATCTGCATTTGTGAAAACAGATTTTTCCTGTTGTCTGTGTTTTTTATCAGAACCAGACGTCAGTTTCAAATGTTTATAATAGGAAATTTCTGTCCAAGGATCACGGAAATCTGCGACCCACTTTAAGTTTGGTAATTCCTTTTTCAACCCAAGACCTATCAAATGCAAACTATGTGGAGGACCAGTGGTGACAATGGTATCAATCTCATTTTCTTTCAAATATTGCTTCAAAAATTTGATCGATGGTTTCACCCAGAATTTCCTTGCATCCGGAATAAAAAAATTACCTCGGATGAAAATCGAAAGCTTAGAAACAAAAGACTGATTCTTCCCCACATCAAACTGTCCACCTTTGAATTTCTTGTTACTCTTACTGAATTTTTCTGCAATCTGATAAGGCTCCCAAATAGGGGTTTTTATGATCTTCAGGTTTTTTGGGACTTCTTTGAGCAAGGTCTCATCCACCAAAGGATAACTTGGGTTTTCTGGCGTGTAAATGATGGGTTCCCAACCAAATTCCGGAAGGTATTTTGCAAACTTCAGCCATCGCTGTACGCCAGGTCCGCCAGCTGGTGGCCAGTAATAGGTAAGAATTAAAACTTTTTTAGAATTTTCCATGTAAGAATTTCGGCTTCATCAAACTATTCAGTAAATTTATCTGCTTTTTTGAAAGGTCTAAAATAGGACTTTTTATAATTTATTTTATCATGATCATAAGAGAAAGAACCAACTGGTTGAAAATGCTTTTTATCTGGAGGGGTTCTGTGCTGCTCAAGATCATCCCACAACTATTGATCATCACGCTTTTTTCTGTGGTCGTCCTGTATCTCAAAGGTACTATTTATGATTACAAGGTGCACCTGAATCCCGCGATCTTCACTTTGCTGGGGTTGTCTCTGGCTATCTTTATGGGCTTTTGCAACTCTGCCAGCTACGATCGTTATTGGGAAGGGCGCAAGCTTTGGGGGTTGCTGATCATAGAAACCAGATCTTTGACAAGGCAGGTTCTAACTTTGATCAATGGTGATGCGCCGGACGCCAAAATCAAGAAGGAAGAGTTTGTGAAAATGATTGCTGCTTTTTGCTGGACGCTCAATTTTCAATTGAGAAAAAAAGACGATCACAGCAAGCTTCACGACTTGCTTTCAACAGAGAATTTTGAAAGGATAAAAGACAAACAGTTCAAACCGATTATCTTACTGGACTTTATGGGAGAATGGATCAATACTCAGAACCAGCAGCAGAATATAGACACTATTGTATTGACTTCTCTGGATCACCAGCTCAATCAATTATCGAGTATCGTTGGCGGTTGTGAGAGGATTGCAGGGACGCCTTTGCCTTTTGCATACAGCATTTTGCTGCATCGTACTGTTTATCTTTACTGCTTCTGGCTTCCGTTCGGTCTGGTAGATGTAGTAGGGTTTATGATGCCAATCATCGTTCTGTTTATCAGCTATACCTTTATCGCTTTGGATGCGATCATTCAGGAGATAGGCGAGCCTTTTGGTGAAGAGGAAAATGACCTCGCGCTCAATACGCTTTGCAGAACAATCCAGTTCTCGATCTTTGAACAAGCGGAGATTCCTCAGCCAAAACTTGTCGTTTCAAAATCTTATTTTATAGACTAAATGAATTATTTTTCAGAACAAAATTTTACAAAAACCGATTCCGAAAAACTGGAAAAAGCTGATTATGAACATTGTGTATTTACAGCTATCAATTTTTCCGGCCAGGATCTGTCAGGTTTCAAATTCTCAGACTGCGATTTCAAAGATTGTGATCTCAGTAATGCAAAGATCCATCAGACGGCTTTTCGGGATGTTGTTTTCAAAAATTGCAAAATGATAGGACTCAGTTTTGATGAGGCGCATTCCTTCAATATCGCTTTCAGTTTTGAAGACTGTATTCTGGATCATTCCTCATTTTATCAATTGGATATCAGGAAAACAAACTTCAAAAATTGCAGTATGAAAGCAACGGATTTTACAGAAGCCAACCTTTCAAATTCATTTTTCGATCAGTCCAATTTGGCGGACGCTGTTTTTGACAGAACCATCCTGGACAACGCTAATCTCAAAAAAGCCATCAATTTTTCCATTAATCCAGCAAAAAATCAACTCAAAAAAACCAAATTTGCAAAAGATAATCTCGTAGGATTATTGGACACGTTACAAATTATTATCGATTGACCTAGTCCAGATTTTGGCAGCTTGATCCGTCTTCCGCGCCCCATCTTTTTTTGGCCAAAAAGGATTTTTGCTCAAGTCGGGCTGCAGTTACAACATCAAAATAACACCAACATAACAATATTATTGAATGAGTACAAAGATAGGTTGGTTGACAAAAGAAGGACAATTAAAAAAACAACAAAATAAAAAACATCCATATGAAAAAAGTTCTATACGTAGCTTTGCTTTTATCCATAACGGTTAGAGCACAATACACAGATATCAATATCGTTAAAGAAGTGAAAGTAAAAGATAAAGGTGTGGTGATTTCTGCGCATCCTTTGGCAAGTGAAGCGGGAGCAAAAATGCTGAAACAAGGCGGAAACGCTTTCGATGCGGTCATTGCAACGCAGTTGGCTTTGGCTGTCGTTTACCCTCAGGCCGGGAACATCGGCGGCGGCGGATTTCTGGTCGCAACGACCGCAGAAGGGAAAAAACTAGCCTTGGATTACCGCGAAACCGCACCGTCAAAAGCTTCTTTCGATATGTATTGGGACAAACAGGGAAATGCCAACACAGATCTTTCCCAATACGGTCGGTTGGCAGTTGGTGTTCCGGGCAGTATCTCTGGCATGTTCGTGACTTTGAAATATGCCAAACTGCCTTTTGCAAAATTGATAGAACCGGCAATAGATCTGGCAGAAAAAGGTTTTGCGATTACGGAACAAGAAGCCGCGCTGCTTAATGCTCACAAAGCAGATTTCTTGAAGAACAACAAGAACAAAACTGTTTTTGTCAAAGATCAGGATTGGAAAATAGGAGATCTGCTCATCCAGAAAGAACTGGCAGAGACTTTGAGAAGAATCCAGAAGGGTGGCGAAAAAGAGTTCTACCAAGGTAAAACCGCCGATTTAATTCTTGCTGAAATGAAACTGGGCAATGGAATCGTTCAATCCCAGGATCTTAAAAACTATAAAACAAAAGAAAGAAGCCCATTGGTTTTTGATTACAAAGGTCATCAGATCGTCGCAATGCCTTTGCCGTCAAGTGGCGGAACATTGCTCGCTCAAATGCTGAAAATGTCAGCCTTCGAAGATCTTTCCAAATACCAGCAAAACTCAGCCGAAGCCGTCCAGATTATGGTAGAAGCGGAGCGGAGAGCTTTTGCTGACAGAGCAGAATATATGGGTGATCCGGAGTTTATCCAGGATAAAACACAGCTGCTAATCTCAGACGAATATCTGAAAAGCCGTTGGAAATCCTTCAACCCAAAACAAGCAACACCAAGTAAAGATGTCGGCAATATCATCAATCCCAATCCAAAAGAAAGTATGCAAACAACACAGATTTCAATTTTGGACAAATTTGGAAATGCCATTTCTGTAACCACCACGCTCAACGGCTATTACGGAAGCAAGACCGTCGTTTCTGGCGCAGGATTTTTCCTTAATAACGAAATGGACGATTTTTCCATAAAACCAGGCGTTCCCAATATGTTTGGTGCAGTAGGAGGAGAAGCGAACAAGATAGAACCTGGCAAAAGAATGTTGTCTTCTATGACGCCCACTTTGGTTTTGAAAGATAACAAAATTAAAATCGTTGTTGGCACGCCAGGTGGAACCACGATTCCGACCTCCGTTTTTCAGGCAATTGTTGGTGTTATTGATTTTAAACAAAATGCGAACTTCTCTGTCAATGCTCCAAAATTCCACCATCAGTGGTTGCCGGAAACTATAAAAGTGGAAAGTAATTTCCCTGAAACAACAATCAAAGCGCTGGAGCAGAAGAATTACAAATTCGAAAAGATCAAGCAAATCGGAAGAACAGAAATGATTGTGATAGATGATAATAAAACGGTTCACGCTGTTGCGGACGGGAGAGGTGATGATTCTGTGGGAGTGGAGTAAAAAAAGAAGGAAATAGAATTGATGAGAATGTATCAATTTGGTCAAAATGATTTTCCGCAATCCGAAAGGACTTGATTTGACGAAATTTTCAAGGCATTTTTTGGCCCTTTCGACTTGGGAAACAGAAAAATGTCTTGAAAATTTTATTTTTTAATTGTTTTTAGACGGACTCCTTAATTATGAAAATTTTGTATCATCTATTCACATCATTTTTTTTGATGATGCTGAGATTTTAGAAATTAATAAATCTCGCTAGCGCCAGCGTTCTGCTAGTGTTTCCTGTAAAAACCGAAAACAAAATAAAAAATACCCACTAAAAAGTTAAGGCTTCCTCCTTTTATTTTGTGATTGCCAGGCATATATCCAAATAAGGACAATTAATAAATTAAATTGACAACCGTTCCGGTCCCTGAGCGTAGTCGAAGTGAAAAACAAAAGGCTTCCAAAATCTGGAAGCCTTTCATTATTTATATTAAAATCAATCTTATCTTGCGATATTCACAGATCTTGTTTCTCTGATCACAGTCACTCTTACTTGTCCTGGATAAGTCAATTCGTTCTGAATCTTCTCAGAGATGTCGTAAGATAGTTGGTGCGCATTTTCGTCATTCACTTTTCCGCTTTCTACCATTACTCTTAGTTCTCTTCCCGCCTGGATAGCATAAGCGCTGGAAACACCGTCAAAACTTAGCGCGGCTGCTTCAAGATCTTTCAGTCTTTGGATGTAAGATTCCAAAACTTGTCTTCTTGCACCTGGTCTTGCGCCTGAGATGGCATCGGCCACCTGGATGATCGGTGATAGGAGAGAGGTCATTTCAATTTCGTCGTGGTGAGCACCAATAGCGTTGATCACTTCGGCATTCTCACCATATTTCTCTGCCCACTGCATTCCCAGAAGTGCGTGTGGCAATTCGGATTCCTGCTCTGGTACTTTTCCGATATCGTGTAGTAAACCGGCTCGTTTCGCTAGTTTTACATTCAGTCCCAGTTCCGCTGCCATTGTTGCTGCGATGTTGGCTACTTCTCTGGAGTGCTGGAGTAAATTTTGTCCGTAAGAAGAACGGAATTTCATTCTACCTACCACTTTTACCAATTCTGGGTGCAGACCGTGGATTCCAAGATCAATGATGGTTCTTTTACCAACTTCGATGATTTCTTCCTCGATTTGTTTTCTGGTTTTCTCCACCACTTCTTCGATTCTCGCAGGATGTATTCTACCATCTGTTACCAATCTGTGTAGGGACAACCTGGCGATTTCTCTTCTCACAGGATCGAAACAGGAAAGAAGAATGGCTTCTGGTGTATCATCTACAATGATTTCTACACCTGTTGCAGCTTCCAAAGCACGGATGTTTCTACCTTCACGGCCGATGATTCTACCTTTGATCTCATCAGATTCTATATTAAATACAGAAACCGAGTTTTCTACTGCCTGCTCTGTTCCAATTCTCTGGATGGTCTGGATCACGATCTTTCTGGCTTCACTTTTCGCATTGAGTTGCGCTTCCTCCATAATACTTTGAACGTGTGCAGATGCTTTGGTTTTAGCTTCTGCTTTCAAAGATTCTACCAATTCGTTTTTCGCTTCTTCTGCAGAATAATTGGATATTTTTTCCAGCATTTCTACTTTTTGAGCCGTTGCAACTTCCAGATCCTGTTGTTTTTTCTGAACAACTTCTAATTTTTTTTGATAATCTGCAATTTGTCTTTCCAGGTCTTTTTCCAATTTTCCAGCTTTACTAAGCTCGTCATTCAGTTTGTTTTCTTTGTCTTTGGTACGTTTCTCAGATTCCTGCATTTTTCTCTCACGCGATTGGATGTCTGCATCGTGCTGTGATTTCAGCTCCATAAACTTTTCTTTTGCCTGGAGGTGCTTTTCTTTTCTTACAGCTTCTGATTGTACATTGGCTTTTTCTATAATGTTTTCGGCTGTTTTTTTTGCATCTTCTATGACGAACTGTGCTTTTGTATTGAGGGAACTTTTTCCGAATAAAAGTCCAGAAACCGCTCCTACGATAAGTGCAACGACACCGATAATAATGGTAATTGTGTCCATAAATTTATATATATGTTGAGTTTATTTGTTTTACAGTACAATGTAAACAGTACAGTGTACAAAGACTTCTCAGGTCTTTTTAATTTTAATAATTATAATTTTTACTCACACACTTTTTACATCTTACGTTGTGCTAAGTCCATGAAAAAAACCTACAACAGTTCAGTTATAGAGTAAACTCCATAAAAACACGATTTGAACTGATTTTCATTCTCTGTAATCTGCGCAAGGCAGCACGCCATCAAATGAACTTTCGTCCGGTAATTTTTAATTGTTGAGTTTACTTCTTTGTGTTAGAACTATTGTAGGCAGCTTGTAATTTGAAAAATTTTATTTTTCCAATTGCTCTAGGAGTGCATTGATTTTCATCACGCGCTCGTTTGTATTTTTAATATTTTTCTCATTGTTTAAAGAATAAACTTCTGCGTTGGTCCCGAGTTTTAAAACACACATGGCGAGTGCATCCTGTTTGTCTCTCACATCGAAACTAGCTTCGAAGTCCTTTATCATACTTTCTATCTGCTTACCCACTTTCCGAAGGGTTTCTTCTTCGGCTGCTGGTACGTTCAGCGGATAATTCCGCCCGGCAATATTTATAGTTATTCTTCTGAAATCCATAGTTATAAGCCGGTGTTTTGTAATTCAGAAACGCACATATCTATTTCTTTTACCAATCTGTTGATGTGATTTTTCATCAGTCGGTTGTGTTCTGCGTTTCCGGATATTGCTGAATAAAGTTTTAATTCCTTGTTTTCTTCTGCTAAGATCTGGTTTCTTCGTTTCTCTTCCATGTATTCCTCCTTCACCTTTTGTAGCTCCTCAGACGTTTCTGCATGTTTGTCCGAAAGATTCTTAAACTTTTTATACAGATTGAGGATCTTTTTTTCTAAAACAGAAAAGTTGCTTTCTAATTCGCTTAACATAACCAGAATTAAATTCTAACTTTTACAAAAATAGGAAAAATTAATGATGATTTAACACGATATTTGTCTTTTGTGAGATATGAGTTGCTTCTGTTTGATTTATAACGAATTAACTTTAGCAAAATCATTCAAAAGGTAGTAGAACTGTAACTTATCGCTGTCTCGGTGGTCCAAAAAAAAGAGCTTTAAAAAAGCTCAGTTTTATGTTTTATTCAAATTTCAGGACCAGCATAAATGCGCGGGTCTGCATTGTAGAAATGGCGGGTGTCCAATAGGGCGGGGTTGTGGCATTGTCCTGTACCAACTCGTTGTTCGTAAAGAATGTACCGCGAATACCTGGTGTGAACTTAAAACGACTGAAGTAAAACTGAATTCCAATCTCTGCACTCCATCCGAAGTTATGGGTCGTTGTACGGAAAATATTCTGCTGATTATCATCCGTTGATGTTTGGTTTGACTGGAGATTCACCAAATAATTAATTCCTGCTGCGGCGTATGGGCGCGAGTTGTACCAGCGCTCACCGTGTACTTCCAGCATCACCGGAATGTCAACGTAAGTAGATTTTACGATTTTCTTGATTTGCTCTTCACCTGGTTCTAAAATCGGGGTGAAGGGAAGATTGTAGGTGGTTCCGCCAGCATATTGGCTGTTGTGGTCAAAGGTATTGAAGGTCAAGTCTCTTTGTACGAAATGCAAGCCTGGTTCTATCCTTAGATCAAGATACTCGTTGAGTCTCATTTTTCCAATCAAGCCTGCGCCGAAACTATAGGCCGTTTTTGATTCTACCAGATTCTGATTGCCATCCATTCCAAAAACAGGGCTTAAAACCATCTTATAATCAAAATTGTTAGCAGCAAGATAAAATCCGTAGCTGAATTTCTTCAAATCAAAGTCTTCCAGATTGTCTGGTCTGTCCTTGGTTCTGAAAAGATTATTGAAAGTCTGAGCGTGAAAATTACTGCTCAACAGTACTGCAAATGATAAAATCTTGATAAATCGCTGCTTCATGCTATTTCGTAGCTTTATAAATGGTGGCTATTCCAAAACTCAATTTGGTGTATTCTACTTTTTTGAAACCTGTGTTCAGAAGAATGGTTTTCATTTTTTCTCCAAAAGGAAAAGCGTTTACAGAATCCGGAAGATAGGTGTAAGCACGGTTATCTTTGGAAACCAGACGCCCAATTGCAGGCAAAATGTTTTTAAAATAAAACATATAAAATGGTCCCAGAAATCCTTCGACTTTTGAGAATTCTAAGATATAAATACTTTTGTTCTCTTTTACCACTCTTCGTAATTCTGCCAATCCTTTTTCCAGATTTTCAAAATTTCTCACTCCAAATGCAACGGTAACGCCATCGAATTTATTGTCCTCGAAAGGAAGTTGTTCCGCATCGCCTTTCTGCATAGAGATTTTTCCATCCAGATTTTGCTTCCTGATTTTATCGATCCCAACGTTCAACATTTGCTGCGATAGATCCAGACCCACCACATCTGCATTGGTTCCTTTTTGTACCGTAATTGCCAGATCACCGGTGCCAGTAGCAACGTCCAAAACCAATTTTGGATCGTCTTTTTTCAGCATATTCACCAATTTGTTTCGCCAAAGTACATCTATTTTCATAGATAAAACGTGATTCAGAAGATCATATTTTGGTGCGATATTGTCAAACATATCTTCTACCTGACTTTTTTTGCTGTATTCTGAGTTGTATGGTGTGACGTTGTTGTGTTCCATTTTTATAATTGATGAGTGATAAATGATAATCGATGATTAATTAATTTTTTAATCAATGATTGCTTTAATTTTTAAATCTACTTTAGCTGGTAATAGTTGTTGTAATAATTAATAAAATCCTGCTTTCTGAAGATTTTGGTTCTGCTTTCTACTTTCGCTACATTCTTTACAACGCGGTCATATTCTTCGTCCAGATTATAATAGAAATCCTCGGTATAAAGTTGATTGATCTTTTTGACATCACCAAGATAATGCTTTTTATCGATTTCTATTCCCGGTTTTGCAGTGATCAATGAGTCTTTGTTGAGACCATATCCATAGTACTGATTGTTGACGTAATAGTCTTTATTCGTAATGTTTAGTAATCCTCTGACTTTGTTGACTGTGAAAGCAGAATCGTAGATCAGTCTCTTGTTTTTATCAAAAACCTGGATTTTATTACTGCCTTTGTTAAGGTCAACTTTCAGATACTGACCGGCAGACAGGATATTTTCTGCACCATTGTTGATCTTGAAATAAAAAGTCTCCGGCGTAGGATTATCAACCAAATAATAATTCTTTTTCGCCAAAAGCAAAAAGTAAATAGCAAATGCAAATCCCATTGCCAGCAAAGAAAAAATCAAACCTTTTGTAGAGGCGCTCAGATTTTTCATACGTCGATTTTATTGTTTTTAAAAAGGCCTCGCAAACGCCAGCCTTTTTAGTTAAATTATAATAATCATTTTATTGAATGAAAATTATTATGATGGATGCGAATTTACGGATTTTTTTCCGAGCGCTGATTTTTATAATTCTGATATTAATCAACACTTTGATTGGTAAAATATAAAACTTCGCATTCCTTCAACTGTTCGCTTTTTTCTGGATTCCGATGGAAATCTGGTGCTTTGGTTCCGCTTTTCAGATTCAAATTTGGATTTTTGAAGATCAGTGTTTCATCCCAGAGATTCTGGTCGATAAATTGCTGCAAGGTAAATCTGCCGCCTTCGATAATCACAGACTGGATTTGCAATTCGTATAATTTGTCTAAGATCTGCTGAACTGGATTTTCTTTTTCTATTTTGATGAATTGCAAATGTTTAGCTTCAGAATCTTTTACCGAATTGAAGATGATCGTTTCCGCTTCATCATTATAAATGTTAAAAGTATCAGGAACTTCCAGATTAAAATCAATCAAAATTCTGACAGGATTACGGCCTTCTATTTCCCGTACTGTCAAACTTGGGTTGTCGTGGAGTGCCGTGTTTTTTCCAACCAAAATCGAGTGCTCTTCACTTCTCATCTGATGAACCAGTTGTTTGGAAAGTGAATTGCTGATTTGCGTAGGTTGATGATCCTTATCCATAAAACCGTCTGCAGATTGCGCCCATTTTAGAATGATAAAAGGCCGTTTTTTCTCATGAAACGTAAAAAAACGTTTGTTGAGTTGTCTGGATTCGTTTTCCAGAACGCTGGAGACTACTTCAATTCCTGCCTCGGTAATGATTTTTTTACCTTTTCCATTCACTTTGTCGTGGCTGTCCATTGCACCAATCACGACTTTTTTGAAACCAAGCTCTACAACTTTCAAAGCACAGGGTGGCGTTTTTCCAAAATGAGCGCAAGGCTCCAAAGAAACATAGATTGTTGATTCTGGAATCAGGTTTTTATCGTCTTTTTTTACAGAATTGATGGCATTGATTTCTGCGTGCGGTTCACCCGCTTTTTGATGAAATCCTTCCCCAATGATTTTACCATGGTGAACAATGACAGATCCTACCAAAGGATTCGGATATGTTTTGCCAAGAGCCTTTTGGGCTAATTCTATACACCGTCTGATGTAAACTTCGTCATTCATTGATTGGATTTCTGACCTTTAAAATTATTTTTTCTTTTTCTCAACCTCTGTTGGTTTGTAAGTCACTGGCGGGATTGCAGTGGTAATTGCGGCTTCCATGAGTCTGTTTCTTTCTTTTGATAGAGATTTGGCAGCGTATTTCAGATCGCCTGCTATTCTTTTGGAATAAGAAAAAATGATGAATGATTTCTTGCCGCCAATATCCATATTTTTGAATCTGTCCAAGTTGTACTCAGCATAAGGTTCTCCTTCGGCAGGAGTTTCAGTCGTAAGATAATCCACGATGATCTCTTTCCCGTCCGGACTTTCTGTTACATTGACGAAAGAATATTTGTCTTTGGATCTTCTTTTTTCAACAAATTCTACTTTTTGTTTGATGGCGGTTTCCATTTCAATTTCCTTATCAAAATATGAAATGTTGATCAATTCCTTATAATTTGTAAGGACATCATCCCTCATTATATATTGTTGTTGCGCCCACGTTGCTGAGTTTTGTTTGCTCATTGCCAGCAAAAATTCATTTTCATTGAAAGTTAATGGTCCGGGGATGTTCAGCCGGTCAATGACTTCAACGGGAGCTGTAACGGCTTCTGCAGTTTTTATATCTTGTGAATACAACGTGGATGTAAAAGCTAAACCGAGCGAAATAGCAAGTAGATTTGTGATTTTCATATGTTTCTGTTTCTTAATTGGTGTCTGGTTTTTACATGAACTCCTGCGGAATCTCGCATACAGGAATTGGATTCATCTTGTGCTGCGTCGCTCTGTTGAATCTCAAAAAGATTTCCATAACTTCTTTATCTCTGCCTTCAAAATCAGTTTCGGTTTTTCCATTTTGTTGCTGTTCCATCGCCCATTCCAATTCAGGATAAGTGGCACCAATCTGGTCTTCATCTGTTCTTTCCACTTCCCAAAGTCCATCTGTTGGTTTTGCAACTTGGATGCTTTCAAGGATTCCCAATTCTTTTGCGATGTCATAAACCTGAGTTTTATAAAGATCCGCAATAGGAGATATGTCCACGCCGCCATCGCCGTATTTTGTAAAAAATCCAACGCCAAAATCTTCTACTTTGTTTCCTGTTCCTGTTATCAGAAGCCCATTGATCTGTCCGTAATAATAAAGCGTTATCATGCGGAATCTGGATCTTGTATTGGCTTCTGCAAGATTTTTGTTGGGTGAGTCATCTTTGTAACCGTCCGTTGTTTTTTCAAAACTTTCAAAAGTCGGCGTGAGGTCAACGCGAAAACCTTCAACATTTGGAAAATTGGCTTTCAAAAAATCGATGTGATCCTGAGCTCTGTCTACCTGATCTGCTTTTTGACGGATTGGCATTTCCAAAACCAAAGTTTTCAGTCCGGTTTTTGCCGCCAAAACTGAAACTACGGCAGAGTCAATACCTCCAGAAACGCCCACTACAAAACCTTTTGAGTTCGCATTGGTCGCATAATCTTTTAGCCAGTTGACGATGTGATCAATCACTTTTATTGTCTGCATAATCTTTATTTTGTGTTAATTTTTTCTAATTCGTACCAGTTGCAAAGATCATCTTTGTCGTGGAAAGTGCCTTTGTTTTCAAAACCTAATTGTGTCAGAATATAGTTGGAAGAATGGTTTTCTACATCAGCGTAAGCGTAGATGGTATTGGCATTCAGTTGATTAAAACCAAAATCCAAAGAGGCCCGCGCAGATTCTGTTGCATAACCTTTTCCCCAGAATTCGGGGAGAAATCTGTAACCCAGTTCGTGTACGTTTTTATAACCGTTGACTTCATCAGTCAAAAGTTTGATACCGCTCCAGCCAATTAATCTATTAGAGTTTTTTTCAATAACCGCAAGTCTGGCTGTTTTATTATTTTTGTACTGATTGATAAGGTTTTCAATCATTTTCAATGTTTCTTCTTTCTTTGTTAAAGGTTTCATTCCAACATACTTCATAACATCGGGATTGCTGTCTAACAGAAATAAATCGTCCACATCATCGGGCGTTACTTTTCTTAAAATCAATCTTTCGGTAATAATTGGAAGCTTCATCCTTTAAAATTCTTATTTTTGCTTTTCGAAAATCTTAATGTAAAAATAATGAAGTTTTTCCGATATATCTCTTTTTCGGCCATAATTGTTTTTAGTTTATCGGCTTGCAAAAAGGAAAACGAAAGCAAATGGGATGTCGAGATCAAGAATCCTGTCAAAAAAGTAAACGTCACAGATCTCTCCGGAGAATTTTACCATCCATCGGTCAGTTTGGTAGATTTTAAAAAGAAATATCCATGGTTTCAGGGCTCTGTGCCCGATGCCGATTACGGCAACCGTAGAAAAGACACAATGGAAATTCGTGTTTACAAAGAAGCGATTTCTAAAGTTGATAAAGCCAAACTTGATAAAGAGTTGGTAGGTCTTTTCTCGCATATCAAAAATTATTTCCCGAAATTTCAGCCGCCTCATATTTATCTATACTCATCGGTTGTGGATCCTCGAAATGTGACAGATCCTATCTTTCTAAGAGAAGATGAAAATATGCTTTTCGTGGATATTACAGGCTTTATGGGAGATGGAAACAAGAATTACAAAGGCCTTGATCTGTATTTTCAAAAATCCATGAATCCCGAAAATCTAGTTCCAAAGATCTCTGCTTTTTTTGCGGCAAGGTTGGTTCCTGCCCAATTGGAACAGCAGAAGTTTCTAGATCAGATTGTCTATCAAGGGAAAATTCAGATTCTTCAGGACGCTTTTTTGCCAACTGTTGCCGATCATCTGAAAATGAATTACTCTCAGCCGCAATACGATTGGGCTGTTGCCAATGAAGCTAATATCTGGAATTATTTTGTAGAAAACGATTTGCTTTTCAGTGCAGATCCGGATCTTTCCGAACGTTTTATCACGCCTGGTCCGTTCTCAAAATTCTACACCGAGGTCGATCGTGAAAGTTCGCCTCAGATTGCGATCTGGACAGGTTGGCAAATCTGCAAACATTATCTGAAAGCTCATCCAGAAGAAAAATTACCTGTGTTTTTGAAGAGAAATGCAACGGAAATTTTCAACGGCTCAGATTACAGACCTAAGTAAAGTGGGAGAATTTGAGTGTAAGTGGGATGAATGAGGCTTTACTTAAAAAGATACTTTTCAGATTGATAATTGTATTATTTTCAATCTTTTCAATTTGCTACATTCTTTTTGCATATTTAGCTTTTGGATATGGAAATCAAAATCCTAATAGTGACGTAAAACTCACTACATTCAATTATTTAATTCCGTTAATCTTAACGATAGTATTCATTTTAATTTATCATATTATTGTATATTTTAAATCAATTAAAACAAATAACACTTTATTTTCACTTTGTTTATTAGCCTCCGCTTATTCTATTTATTGGATGACTAAGGTTTTAATTTTCGAAGTAGATAGATACAACTTAGTAAGTTTAGGATTGGCTTTATTTTGTATAATAAATATCAATTCAATCATATTTAAAAATAGAAAAACACAATAGAGTAGAATTGAATCTGTTTCTTAACTTTAAATTTTTTAATTAATATAAACAATGCGTAAAACAAAAATTACAATAGATATCGAACTGGACGAGAATCATATTCCGGAAAAAATGACCTGGAATGCGGAAGATGGCGGCGTGCAGAACCAAGAAACTAAGGCGGTAATGATCTCCGTTTGGGACGAAAAGACCTCCGAAGCGCTCAGAATCGATCTTTGGACGAAAGAAATGCCTGTAGATCATATGAAACGTTTTTATCACCAGATTATCGTTTCTTTGGGACAGACTTACCTGCGTGCAACTGGCGAAGAGGATGTTGCAGGATGGCTGGAAGAAGTGGCAGAAGAATTTGCAGTGAAGTCGGCTATCAAAATGTAAAAAATAATGTAACAATATACCAGTGTAACAGTTTATCAATAGATTCAATTGTTACATTGTTAAATTTTTAGATTGGTAAATTTAATTTTATGAAATTCAATACAAAAGTAATTCACGGAGGACAACAGCACGAGCCAGCAACCGGCGCAGTCAACGTTCCTGTATTTTTAACCTCAACATTCGCACAGAAAAGTCCGGGACAACTGATCTCCGGCTACGAATACTCCAGAGGTGCAAACCCAACAAGACAGGCTTTGGAAGATTCTTTAGCAAGCATAGAAAATGGCGCAAGAGGTTTGGCCTTCGGTTCCGGTCTGGCAGCAATCGATTGTGTTTTGAAACTGCTGAATCCTGGTGATGAAGTCATTGCAGTTGATGATCTTTATGGTGGCTCTTACAGAATGTTCACCAGATTATTCGAAAAGTACCAGCTCAAATTCACTTTCATCGGTTTTGATAATGTGGAACAATTGGAAAATGTCATCACCGATAAAACAAGACTGATCTGGCTGGAAACACCAACCAATCCATTAATGAAATTGGTAGACATCAAAATGGTTGCTGATGTTGTGAAAGGGAAAGATATCCTTGTTGCCGTAGATAACACATTTGCAACGCCTTATATTCAAAAACCGTTGGATCTTGGCGCGGATATCGTGATGCATTCTGCAACCAAATATCTGGGCGGACATTCTGATGTTATCGCTGGAGCTTTGATTGCAAAAGATGCAGAATTGGGAGAAAAATTACATTTCATCCAGTTTGCAAGCGGTGGAATTTTAGGTCCTCACGATTCTTATTTGGTCCTGAGAGGAATCAAAACTTTGGCACTCAGAATGCAAAGACATTCGGACAATGGTTTTGAAGTAGCGAAATATCTGGAAACACATTCTTTGGTAGATAAAATCTTTTATCCGGGATTATCTTCTCATCCGCAATATGATTTGGCAACGAGACAAATGACGGAATTCGGAGGGATGGTTTCTTTCACTTTCAAATCCGGGAAAAAAGAAGATGCTGTTAAATTCTTAGAAAATATCAAAGTTTTCACTTTGGCAGAATCTTTGGGTGGCGTAGAATCGTTGGCAAACCTTCCTGCGTTGATGACGCACGCATCAATTCCAGAGCACAAAAGAGCAGAACTTGGAATTACGGACGATTTGGTAAGATTAAGCGTCGGAATCGAAGATGCAGAAGATCTGATTGCTGATCTGGAACAAGCGTTTAATACATTGAATTAAGAAATTAAAAATTGAGAGATTTAGTAATTTCTCAATCTCTGAATCTCTCAATTTAAAAATTAATAAATATGACTTTTCGAGACGCTACTTTAGATGATCTTCCAAAGATTGTAGAAATTTATAATTCTACGGTGGCGTCACGATTGGTTACAGCTGATCTGGAGCCCGTTTCTGTCGAAAGTAAAATCGATTGGTTTCACGATCATAATTCTGAAACACGTCCGCTTTGGATGGTAGAGGATGTTCAGAAAAATACAATTGGCTGGGTTAGTTTTCAGGATTTCTATGGTCGTCCGGCTTATCAGCAAACGGCGGAGATCAGTATTTACATTGATGAAAAATACCGAGGTCAAGGTTTTGGAAGGCAGATTTTACAATTATCTCTGGGGAAATGTCCCGCGTTGGGGATTGAGAATCTTCTGGCATTTATCTTTGCTCATAACCTTGCGAGTTTGACCTTATTTGAAAAATTCGGTTTCGAACTTTGGGCCAATCTCAAAAATATTGCTGACCTGGACGGCGAAAAACAAAGCCTTATTATCTTAGGAAAGACCATCAAAGACTAGATTTACCTATGGAAAACTACACGTATTGTTTGTATTGGCTCATTTCCGTAGTAGCGGTTTTGTCGGTTCTGATTCCTTCTATAAAAAATACATTCTGGACTTTCAGGGTGTTTGATTATCCTCGTTTTCAGAAATTTGTAATCCTGATCATCCTTATTGTTTTATGGAATTTTGCTGTGGATGAGCCTACAATTTACGACAAGATTCTGGTGGTTGGTGAAGCCTTTCTCGCCCTGTATCTTTTCTATATCATCATTCCTTATACCAGATTGGGCAAGGCGATGATTGATAAGATCAAGCCTGATGATGGCGAACAGACGCTGGATATTTTGGTTTGTAATGTTTATCAGCACAACCGGAATTACCAGAAATTAATTAATCTCATCCAGGAAAATGATCCTTCCGTTTTATTCTTTCTGGAAACCGATGAAGAATGGAAAAACGCTCTGGAAGTCGTTACGAAAAATTACCAGTATAAAATAGAGGTTCCACTTGCGAACACTTATGGCCTTTTATTTTACAGTCATTTTCCGGTTAAAAATTACGAAGTCAATTATCTGATTGATGAAGAGATCCCGTCTATTGTGGCAGATCTGGAATACAATGATCATGTCGTCCGTTTGTATGGCATTCATCCAACGCCGCCCGTTCCTCAGGAAAATCCGGAAAGTACACAACGCGATGCGGAGATTCTTTTGGTCGGAAAAAAAGCCGAAGAATATGGAAAACCCGCGATCGTTTTCGGTGATCTGAATGACGTGGCATGGTCAAAGACTACCAAATTGTTCCTGAAATCCAGCGGAATGTTGGATCCTCGACGAGGAAGAGGAATGTTCAATACTTTTCATGCCAAATATTGGTTTCTGCGTTGGCCTTTGGATCATTTTTTCGTGAGTTCGCATTTCAGATTGGTTGATATGAAAGTGACAAAGTCTGTTGATTCTGACCATTTTCCGATCTGGATCTCTCTTGTGATCAGGAATGAAGATACACAAGATCAACTGGAAATCACACGCGAAGAAAAGCAGGAAGTTATAGAAAAAATAGAAGAAGGAATCGAAAAAGGCGATGCGAATTAAATGTTGTATCTTGAAAATTAAATTTATTAATTATGAAAAATATCATTTTTAGCTTCATATTTTCCCTTAGTTTTATCTTCAATTCTGCACAGACGAAAGCTCCGAAACCAATCGTGATCGTTCAAAATGTGGTAATGGGAAATCTGACCCTAAATAGTTTGGATCCGAATAAAATCGAACAGGTACATGTTTACAAAACACCTTCAACAGAAACTGCGAAATTTGATGATCTGATAAAAAATGGTTTGATCAATATTACGCTCAAAGAAAATATGGCGATAGAAAGTGTGACCATTTCCGAAGCTAAAAAGAGATTTAAGTTACCTTCTAATGCTTTGGTTTTTCTGAATGATATTCAGGTTCATGATGAAAATATTCTGATTGCTGAAGATCTTCTGAAAACTTCCAGCGTCATCAATCCCGATAAAAAATCTAACAATTTTACAGCGCCTGTTTTAAATATAAAAACGGATTAGAGTTGTTTTTCCTTTTCTGAATCTCTATTTTTGCTGAAATCGATATTTTAAAAATATGTTTTTTAGCAAAACGAAATTACTTTTCAGTTCAATTTTCCTGGTTTTGATTTCCCAATCAGTTTTCTGTCAAAACCGAATCAGCAATCACAACAATATCGGCTGGTACGCTTACAACGGAACTTTCAAACTTGATTCCAAATTTTCCATTCATACAGAATATCAGTGGCGAAGAAATGATTACATCGAAACCTGGCAACAAAGTCTTCTGCGTTTGGGAATCAATTATCAGGCAAATCCGAATTTGCAATTGAGGCTTGGTTACGCTTGGGCAGAGACTTTTCCTTATGGCGAAATCCCGATCAACGGGATGGGGAAAGATTTCACAGAACACAGGATTTACGAGATGGCAACCGTGACTGACAAGATTGGAAAGATAGATTTGTCTCATCGTTTTATGCTGGAACAGCGTTGGGTTGGGCGATATTCTAATGCCGATCTGACTTCCGAAGACCAATATCCATTTCTGAACCGAGCGCGGTATATGATCCGTCTGCAAATGCCGTTGAAAGGAAATTCGATTGCGGACAAAACGCCGTATGTTGCAGTTTATGATGAATTGATGATCGGCTTTGGGAAGAATGTCGGGGAAAATATCTTTGACCAAAACCGAATTGGAGTTTTGGTAGGTTACAAATTCAATAATTTGGTAAGGGTAGAAGGCGGTTATCTGAATCAAATTGTGCAGTTGGGAAGGGAAATGGAAGGCAAAAATGTGTTCCAGTACAACAATGGATTTATCGTCAGCGCCAATTTTACTTTCGATCTTTCCAAAAAATCAAAAGAATAATTTAATTTCGCAAAATGAAAATAGCATTCCTAGGACCAGAAGCTTCTTTTACGCAGTTGACCGCAACGCAGTTATTCCCAAATGACGAGCTGATTGCGAAAACTAATATTTTGGATTGCTTTTTAGCAGTTCAGAATAACGAGGTGGATAAAGCGGTTGTCCCATTGGAAAACTCGATAGAAGGCACGGTTTCTATGACTTTGGATTACCTTTATCAAACACCAGAGATCAAAATTGAAGCAGAAGCTGTGATGCCCATTGCACATCATTTGATGATTCATCCAAGTCAGGAGAATGAAGATTCAATTGAAAAAATATATTCTCATCCGCAGGCTTTAGCCCAGAGTTTTCATTCATTGAATAAAAATTACCCCGACGTCCTAAAGCAGGAATTTGCTTCCACAGCGGCTGCTGCAAAACGGGTTTCCGAAAATCCAGACCGGAAAATTGCGGCTGTTGCGAATAAATTTGCGGCCGAGTTATACGGTTTGAAAATCCTTAATGAAAACATCCACGATGTTGAGGAGAATCACACCAGATTCATCATCATTTCCAAAACGGAGAATTCTTACGAGAATCAGATGGAAAATATCGGCAAGAAAACGGCAATGCTCATCACGTTGCCACAAGATCACGCCGGAGGATTGCATCAGGTTTTATCTGTTTTTGCGTGGCGAAATATGAACCTTAGCAAGATAGAATCCCGAACGCTGAAAACCAAATTGGGAAATTATTTCTTCTTCGTCACCGTAGTTGGCGGTTGGGATGATGTGCTTTATATCAATTCTGTGGACGAACTCAAAGCGATTGGCGCAGATGTGAAGTTTTTGGGGAATTATAAGGAGTTTTTGTTGGAAGGATAAAGTGGGTTTAACCTAAAGCATTCCATAAAAACACAGTACTCATATAGATCCAAAACAATGAAAATAAAATATGGACAGCTGTTTCAAATATTTTTCCTTTCCATAGTAAAGATGAATAAATGAAAAATTGAAAAAATAAACGGATCGTCCAAAATATGCCCAGACCAAGAGATATTGTTTTGCCAAGTTTTGTCTGAATAAGTTCTGTCGCTGACGTCATACAAAGCAAACCGATGAGCAAAACAACCAATGCAATGAAAAATGTATGAACCATAATGAGTTGTCTGTTTATCAGACTCAATTGTTTTAATTCTTCTTTCCAGTTAAAATATTTTGGAAAAATAGCGTGTATTATTGCTAAAATTGTCAATAAAAGCCCGATTATCTTAATTTGTAATTCCATTTTTTTCTAATACAAAAGTTGTAATGAAAGGTGTTGTTTTTATTTCATTTGCTACAGTCAGATTCGCCTGTATAAAAGTTTTCGTCCAGATGTGATGTGAATGAAAATGAAAAAAACCAATGCTATAAGCCCAAAAATTATTAAAATCCCGCAAATGTTCTGTTACAAAAATTTGCCCTGATGATTTTGTTATTCTATTCAATTCTTTAAAAAATTGTACTCTTTCGGCTTGATTTCTAATTTCGTGAGCCGATAAAATTGCAAATGTTTGATCAAAAGTATTATCCAAAAAAGGAAGTCTTCCGGTTACAACCGATATTGTGTTTGGATTTGGAGGATACGCTCGCCTTGCTCTTTTTATAGAAACTTCAGTGTGTTTTTCGGGATTGTAAAAATCGCAAATTGTTAAATCTGCTTTTGGAAACTTATTGATGATAATTTCGCTAGTTTCATCAAATCCTGCGTTGATGTTAAGTATTTTTTTATTATCTGCGTTTTCGATCCATTTAAGTTGATATAAATCAGATAGATCATATATGTAAAATGACACTAACAATGATGTTGATATTATATAAATGGCGACTAAAACTACAATATTAAATGATGTTTGAATTTGTAAAGAAAACTGATTTTTGAATAGAAACAGAATAACTAAAATTATAAATGCAATAAGGTAAAAGTGCCAGTTAAAACGGATGATGTTTAACACACCTTGTGTTGATTTTCTTTTTAATTCCATTTTTCAATCTTTCCTTTTTTCCAATGGTATGGAATATTTCTAATTTCAAAAGCATTTGCTAAAACTATATTTTGAAGTTTGAGGCTGTTCAAAAATTCAAAATTGTAATGCGTGATTTTTAAAGGTTCAGGTTTCCAATTTTGGCGGATACCTTCAATAATAAGAACAGTTTTTTCAATATTATCGAATGTGAAAGTAAATGGTAATGGTCCTGCAAATTTCCGTGCATCTTTCCAATCAGAAAATGGTGAGTGTTCAGGAATTTGTATCTCGTTATCAGTTTTCTCGATTATAACATTAAATTTTGACCGTTGTGATTCGATTATCCTAGAATTTCCGTTAGTTGTTTGTTGAATATCGGTTGTTGTATAATTATAATGAGTGAAAATATTACCAAAAAATTCCATTTTCTTTTTGTCTGTTTCTGATTTGATGATATACAAACCTCTTAATCTTTTTCCTGCATTATTTTTGTAACGGACAAAAATCCGATAACCGATTAGAAAAAAATTGTTGCCCAAAAACTTCGGAAAGCCTTTAGGACGAAGTCCCGAGGTCTGAACCATTGCGATAGCAATAAAAGCCCATTTATCTTGAAAAATATCTAGTTCTAAACATTCCGGAATCAAATTTTGAAGTTGTTCTTTTGGAACAGCAAATGTCAGTACCAGTGAACTCTCAAAAAAAGCTTCGACTTCAAAAGGATGGTTTTTAAGAAAATTCATATTATGGTTTGCTGATTTGATTTTTTATTTAATACAAATTCATTATGGTAAATAATTCCGATAAAGATAAAAGCAAAAATAATATTCAGTCTGCCCCAAAGTAATAAATCTGGGGTTATAATAAACTCGATAATGTTCATCATTGCGACAACTATCATTTGGACGATGGCATTTAACTTTGATTTGAATTTTGTCAAAAACCAAATTGCTATAACAATTTCTGAAACTCCAATTAGAATCGTTATTAGACGTGAATACTCATTACCTAATATTCTAGAAACAATTTCTTCGTGCCTTGGAACAAAATTTAAAACTTTACAAAACATTCCATTTAATAGCCAAACTGTCGCGATAAAACTCGATACTATTTTATTTGTAAATTTCATTTTCCACTTTATTTTTCTTATTAATAAAAAAGTAAACAGGCAACCCAAGCAAGATCAATCCCAAACCTGGCAAAGTATAATCTGGTTTGTAGATCAAAAGCAGAATACAAAACGCCGTTCCAATCAAAAGGTAAAGCACTGGTGTGAACGGATAAAGAAAGGTTTTATAACCTCTTTCCATTTCCGGCTTTTTGATTCGCAGGTAGATCACACCAAAAACGGTCAGCATATAAAACAGAACAATCACGAAGGAAACCATATCCAGAAGATTCCCGTATTGTCCGCTCAGGCAAAGCAAACTTGCCCAGATTCCCTGCATCCAAAGAGATTTTTCGGGAACGCCATTTTTATTATTTTCAACGGCAGATTTCAGGAACAAACCATCTTTTGCCATCGTCTGAAAAACCCTTGCACCAGCCAAAACAATGCCGTTCACGCAACCAAATGTCGAGATCATCACAAGAATCGCGATGATGATTGTTCCTGCATTTCCGAACATTTTCTCAGCTGCAGAAACCGCCACTCGGTCATTCGCTGCAAAAGCGATAGAATCTCTGTCAAGCGCATTCAGGTAAACGAAATTCACCAGAAGATAAAGGATCATCACTGCGGAAGTTCCCAGGATCATTGCTTTCACCACATTCTTTTTCGGATTCTCGATCTCGCCGGAAATGAAGGTCACATTCTCCCAAGCCACAGAACTGAACACCGATCCAACCATCGCCGCCGCAATGCCGCCAAGGATTGTTGCGCCGGAAATCCCCGTCCATTCCGTTTGTTTCAGGTTTTGGAAAGCATCCCAACCGAAACTCATATTAGAACTCCAATGGGATTTATCAATCAAAATAAAACCTAAAATAATCAATCCAAGGAGCGCGATAATTTTAGACGACGTGAAAACATTCTGCAAGATTTTCCCGAACTGAACGCCTTTCGTATTCACATAGGTTAGGAAAACGATCACGACAATCGCCAGAATCTGGATCCACGTGATTTTAAATTCGCCACTTTGGAAAATCGGTGCTGCGTCATTTAACGAAGGAACAAGATACGCCGTAAACTTCCCGAAAGCCACTGCCACCGCGGCAATCGTTCCGGTTTGGATCACTGTAAACATGCCCCAACCATAGAGAAATCCCATTGGTTTCCCAAAGATTTCTGTGATGTAAGTGTATTGTCCGCCCGCTTTTGGAAACATTGCCGAGAGTTCGCCGTAGCTTATCGCCGCTGCAACGGTCATCACAGTTGTGATCAACCAAACCACAATCAGCCAATAGCCGGAACCGAGATTCCGCATAATGTCTGCGCTCACAATAAAAATGCCGCTTCCGATCATAGATCCCATTACGATCATCACAGCATCCCAAAGTTTGAGTTTCTTTTCCATAGTTGTTTATTCTTCACCAAATATAAAAACATCTTTGGTATTTTGATGACCGTGAACGAATTAAAAAGTGATTGAAATAATTTGGGCAGCTTTATCCGCCTTCCGTTCCCGCTTTTTTTGTCATTGCGAATGGCGTAAGACAATCAGTTCAGCTTTCCACAATCGCAATCACAAAAAAGAGCTCCACTCAAGTCGGGCTGCAGCGTTGCAAAGATTGAGATTTCGGCATTTCAAACTCAACTTTGTTTCAATGATCTATTTTTTATCAGATTCCTTAAAACACGTACAATTCGCCACGCTTGTAACTTATTGATTTGTAAGCAAAATGATGCATCTTCCCTCAAAAAGGTGATCCTTACGAATCAAGAATATCTAGCGTTATCTGATTTTTACAAGCAGCTTGCCAGGATGAAGCTCGGATCGTAACTGAATCTTTTATTTGTCCAATGAGACCAAATACAATCCAAATTTTTTCTTTTTTTTTAAAGAGATTGCGAAAAATATGATCCTATGCTTTGTTTTGGATAAAACCAAAAGGAAAATTTTCTTAAAAATATTCTATAAAATTAAGATTTTATTAAGCATTTGATAATAGTTTGTTAGTTTACAGAGAAAAGCCTAATTTTGCAACTTCAATTTTGCACACAATATGGAACTAGAATACATAGAACATCTGAGCCCAATGCTGAAAGGCGATATCAAGAATTATCTGATTGATATCGATGGAACAATCACAGAAGATGTTCCCAATGAAGAGCCGGAAAGAATGGTGACTTGCGAGCCTTTTCCCGATGCTTTGGAAACAATCAACAAATGGTATGATGAAGGTCATCAGATTTGTTTTTTCACTTCCAGAACAGAGGATTTGAGAGAAGTAACAGAAACTTGGCTAGACAAACACGGTTTCAAATACCACAGTGTATTGCTGGGGAAACCAAGAGGCGGAAACTATCACTGGATAGATAACCACCTTGTAAAAGCAACAAGATACAAAGGGAAATTCACTGATATGGTTGAGAAACAAGTGACCATAGAAGTTTTCCGTGACTAATTATATAAATGATAATTGATGAGTGATAAAGGATTGTAAATCAATTTTTTTATTACTATTCTTTTATCATTCATCATTTATCAACTATCAATTATACAGAATGAAAGTACTTGCAAATGACGGATTGACACAGTCTGGAATAGATGCTCTAAAAGAAAACGGATTCGAGGTGATCACTGATAAAGTGGCTCAGGAAAATCTGATTACTTATATCAATGAAAATCAAGTAACGGTGCTGCTGGTCAGAAGTGCGACGAAAGTCACCAAAGAAATGGTGGACCACTGTCCAACGATGCAGATCATCGGTAGAGGTGGCGTCGGGATGGACAACATCGAGGTGGCTTACGCTAGAGAGAAAGGCAAACACGTGATCAACACGCCTGCCGCATCATCAGAATCTGTGGCAGAATTGGTTTTTGCACACCTTTTCTCAGGATGCAGATTCTTGCAGGATGCCAACAGACAAATGCCAGTGAACGGAAACACCGAGTTTGCAAAACTGAAGAAAAAATACGAAGCCGGAATCGAGCTGAGAGGGAAAACCATCGGGATCGTAGGTATCGGAAGAATAGGACAGGAAGTGGCGAGAATAGCTCTGGGACTGGGAATGAAAGTCATTGCTTCTGATACAAGAATTGGAAAAGCCAGCGTAAGAGTAGACTTCTACAACCAACAATATATCAACGTCGAAATTGAAACTGAACCTTTGGAGCAATTGATCCAGCATTCGGACTTCATCACACTTCACGTTCCTGCTCAGAATGGACCCATTATTGGAAAAGCGGAGCTGGATAAAATGAAAACTGGTGCAGCCATCGTGAACTGTGCTAGAGGTGGAGTGATAGACGAAGATGCTCTGTTAGAAGCTCTTGACAGCGGAAAATTAGCTTTCGCAGGTCTGGATGTTTTCGAAAACGAGCCAACGCCTTCTGAAAAAATACTGACGCATCCGAAAATCTCCCTAACGCCCCACACAGGTGCTGCTACTGAGGAAGCGCAGGACAGAATTGGAACTGAACTGGCGAATCAAATCGCGAGTATCCTTCTCGTTAAATAAAAATTTTTAACGCAATGGCACAAAGATTTTGATGATCCTAATGTTTGTAACACGCAAATCACTGGCGACTTTAAACACAAGAAGACAATATGTTTTGCCACTTTGCGATACATTTAAAAAACAGAAGCCTGTCCATTTTTGAGATAGGCTTTTTTATTTCCCCGATTCATATTAAAATTTTACTTTTGTGGCTATGAAAAGAAAAGTACTTCTCATCTACACCGGCGGCACCATTGGGATGGAGAAAGATTACGAGACAGGAAGTCTGGTTCCATTTGATTTTTCTACGGTTTTCAAAAGAATTCCTGAAATGAATCTCCTGGAATGTGAGGTTTCTGTCCATCCATTCGAAAAGCCTGTAGATTCCTCCGATATGGGTCCACAGGAATGGCGAATGATTGCTGACTGGATCTATAAAAACTATGACAGTTTTGATGGTTTCCTGATCCTTCACGGAACGGATACCATGTCTTATACGGCTTCTGCCCTTAGTTTTATGTTGAAGAATCTTGGTAAACCAGTCATTCTCACGGGCTCCCAATTGCCCATTGGCGACCTAAGAACAGATGCCAAAGAAAATCTGCTGACAAGTCTTTATTATGCCAGTCTTTATGAAAATGATGAAGCGGTGATAAAAGAAGTGGCCGTTTATTTCGAATACAAACTTTTGCGCGGCAACCGAAGCCTGAAATATTCGGCGGAGTTTTTCGATGCTTACCAAAGCCCGAATTATCCGATTTTGGGACAGTCCGGTGTTCACCTGAATGTAGACAAAAATGTACTGTGGAAACCAAAAGGTGAATTGGAACTCGATAATTATCTGAATGAAAATGTCCTGTTCTGCAGGATTTTTCCAGGAATGAAATTTGAGTCGCTTTTGGAACTTAAAACTTCTGAGGCCATCATTTTACAGGTTTTCGGTTCCGGAACGATCTTTAATAATGAGAAAACACAAGGTGTCTTGCAGGAACTCAGAAACAGAGGTATAGAGATTGTGGTCATCAGCCAATGTATTTCCGGAGGCATCAGTTTTGGAAAATACAGCAACAGCAATATCTTTACCAAGATTGGCGCGATCAGCGGAAAAGATATGACGGCCGAGTCTGCCATCACCAAAGCAATGCATCTCCTTAATAATCCAAAATACAACATGAGCTTCTCCCAGCTTTTTAGTGAGAATATTTCAGGAGAAATTACTGAGGAGTTTTAATAGCCAAAGTCAGACTGCAGCCCTAAGACTAGATAAAAAATAAAAAAAATATGCTGTTGAAAGGATTTTATCTTTTGAGAATTCAGATATTTTATTATATTTGCAACCTCAAACAGAGAGGTGTCCGAGTGGTTGAAGGAGCTAGCCTGGAAAGCTAGTGTGCGGGTAACTGTACCGTGGGTTCGAATCCCATCTTCTCTACAAATTAAAGTTTTAAGACGTTCGCAGGAACGTCTTTTTTTATTTGTGAGCTTGATGTCCAGACTTTATTCATTGTTGATCGTGCGGTGAAAATTTAGCATTGATGATGGAATAATCTTACCTTTGTTCCTTATTTTTTTTAGAGTGAATAAAATACTTATCATAGACGACGAAGAGAAGATCAGAACCTTGCTTTCCCGCATCATAGGTCTGGAAGGCTTTGAAGTCATTCAGGCATCAGATCTTAAAAACGGAAAAAAACGACTGGAAGTTTCTGATATTGATGTTGTTATTTGCGACGTCAAACTTCCGGACGGCAGCGGCGTCGAGTTTTCTAAAATCATCAAAGACCAATATCCGTCGCTGGAGATCATCCTGCTTACGGCCTACGGAAACATTCCCGATGGTGTGCAGGCGATCAAAAATGGGGCATTCGATTACATTACAAAAGGGGACGATAATAATAAGATTATTCCATTAGTCTACAAAGCTATTGAGAAAGTAGCCCTTAACAAAAGGGTACTTCAACTGGAAAAACAGTTGGGAAACAAATATTCTTTTGAGACCATTATCGGAAAATCAAAACAAATAAGATCGGCCATAGAATCCGGAAAAAAAGTAGCCGTGACAGATGCTACAGTGTTGCTGACAGGGGAAACAGGAACTGGGAAAGAAGTTTTTGCCCAGGCCATTCATAATGCCAGCAACCGGAGCAAACAGAATTTTGTAGCGGTCAACTGTTCTGCATTCAGCAAAGAATTACTGGAAAACGAATTGTTTGGACACAAAGCGGGTGCTTTTACCGGCGCAGTCAAAGATTCCAAGGGGATTTTCGAAGAGGCCAACAATGGCACTGTTTTTCTGGATGAGATAGGCGAGATGCCACTTGATCTGCAGGCAAAGCTGCTTCGTGTTTTGGAGTCTGGTGAATTTCTGAAAGTGGGTGATAACAAGGTTACCAAGATCAATGTCAGAATTATTACGGCCACCAATAGAGATCTGGAGCAAGAGATCGATGCCGGAAACTTCCGTGAAGATCTTTATTACAGGATCAATATTTTTAATATGTCGTTGCCTGCGCTTAGAGAAAGAGTTTCAGATATCGAAGAATTGGCGCTTTATTTCCTGAAAATGTTTTCCGTCAAAACCGGAAAGAAAATCACGTCCATCAGTCAAGAATACCTGGAAGCACTCAAACAGCATCCTTGGAAAGGAAATATCCGCGAACTTCGCAATGTGATAGAAAGAAGCGTCATCCTGACCGATGCCTCTGAATTGGAGTTGGTTTCGCTTCCGTCAGATTTTCAAAACCTACATTCTGATACATCTGGTGCCAAAAGTCTGTCTGCCTTTTCTCTGGGAAGTGCAGAAAAAATCCACATTCTGAAAACCCTTAATTATACCCGCGGCAACAAAGCAGAAGCCGCCCGACTGTTGGAAATTGGCATTGCCACACTTTACCGCAAGATCGAAGAGTATAAAATTTCGTAGCTCCACTTATCATATTGAGAAAAAGCCTATCATTTTGATAGGCTTTTTTATGGGTCAAAAATTAAGAATCTATTTTAACGTGTTGATTGTTGGTGTTTTAATGGCTTCGGTTCTGGGAAGGAATATTTATTGGCATTAATGATTCAAAACAAATATAAAAATGAATCACACAGAAGCAATACAGGAAATCATCAAAGTGGTTCCCGAGTCCAAAGAGGAGTTCGATGAAGTTTATAAAACCAAAAATTCCTTTATGGTGATCAATGTTTTCACGCGACAGATCAGAAACCTCATCAGAAGGGGCGAAACAAGCATTCTGATCACATCGTTCGAAAAAATGAATGAGCTGTACCAGAAGGGCGATCAGGCTCTGAAAAATGCCGTGGAAAATGTGTTCGTCTATTCTCTTGACAGCCTGACTTTCTCCTGCAATCATACCTACAAAAATTTAATTTTTTCAAAAATGCCAACTGGGTTGTATCAGGCGTATTTGCGTCAAATCTATAAGTCAGGACTTTAAAACAAATCTAATCATGCACCGAAAAACAATAAAAGCAGGCAATTGGGAAACTTGGAAAAAATCAAAAACAAAGCAAAACATCGAGATCTTGATCATCAATGTCGCAGTTATACTGAGTGTTTTTGTATTTGCAGCAATTATTCAACCTTAATAAATAAACAATTATGACAGCTATTTTAATTCTCTTGGGAGTGGTACTATTTTCCATTTTTTATCTGGTGATCAGAACATTCGAAAAAATTTGAACGATGCAGAAAATGAATAAAAAAAGAACCATAGAATACCTGAAGGCTTTCTATCCTGATCTCCGCAGTGAGATTACAAATCTTTCGGACCACAATAATTTTGCGGGGATTATGCAAACCACCGTAGATCATCTGAAAAATCTTCTGGAGCAGGCAAAGATCCAATCTGTGATCCGAAATGTCAAAAGGATGGACTGGATTTATAACCGCAGCAATTCCTATGTGAGATATCTGATAGAAAATATCTTCATCAGGTCTTTTGAAAGCCTGAGAAGAAAAGCAAGTCCGCAGCAGTGGAAATTTCTCTACCAAGAGATTCCGTCAGATTTTCAACAGATATACCTGCAACAGACCAGAAAAGATCAACAATTAATAAACAGATTATGATAACATTATTCATCATTGCCATTGCTGTATTCGGCTACATAGGCTACGTTTTGGTAAAACCGGAAAAGTTCTAAAATGATGGACAGAAGGCTTAAAAATGAAATGAGAGACTGGCTCCGGATGATCGGCTGGATCCTTTTCGTGATAGCATTCCTTTACATCATTATTAAAATCAAAACGATCAATTAAATTTTTTTTAAAGAAACTATTCATAAACGATTCTAAAAAATGGACAAAGAAATATTAGGGATTATACTGATGTTTGCGCTCGCAGTAGGCATTGCACTGCCACTAGGACGCTACATCTCAAAAATTTTCGGGAACGAAAAAACCTTACTGGACAAGGTATTAAATCCTGTGGACCAATTATTCTACAAAATTTCGGGTATCGATACCGAAAAACAAATGACCTGGAAACAACATCTGATCGCATTATTAACCATCAATCTTGTCTGGTTTTTGACAGCGATGTTTGTACTTACCAATATGAGCTGGCTCCCGATGAATCCGGACAACAATCCATCAATGAGTGGCGATCTGGCTTTCAATACGGCGGTTAGTTTTGTGGCCAATACCAACCTTCAGCATTATTCTGGCGAAACAGGGATGTCCTATCTCGGACAATTGACCTTGATGCTTTGGCAGTTTATCAGTGCCGGATCAGGAATGGCGGTAGCAGCTGTGGTCTTTTTTGCAATGAAAGAAAGAACGACGGATAAACTTGGGAATTTCTACTTCTTTTTTGTAAGAAGCTGCACCAGGGTTTTATTTCCTATTGCAGTAGTAGTGGCTTCATTATTAGCATTCAACGGAACGCCGATGACTTTTGAGGGCAAAGATTCTATCATTAATTTGCAAGGCGACAAAGTAGAAGTTAGCCGTGGTCCAGTGGCGGCATTTGTGGCAATCAAACATTTGGGTACCAACGGCGGTGGATTTTTTGGACCCAACTCATCGCATCCTCTAGAAAACCCGAATTATTTGACCAATACTGTTGAGATCGTCACTCAGATGCTGATTCCTTTGGCGATGATATTTGCAATGGGATTCATGATTAAAAGAAGAAAACTGTCCTGGACTATTTTTGGCGTCATGACGATAGGTTTTTTGATGCTAATGGTTCCAACAGTGATTTCCGAAGTCAATGGGAATCCTGCGATTTCCAATATGGGAATTTCTCAGACGATGGGAAATATGGAAGGTAAAGAAGTCCGTATCGGTGCTGCTGCTTCTGCATATTGGAGTATTGCAACCACTGTTATTTCTACGGGAAGCGTCAACTCTATGCACGACAGTTTTATGCCACTAAGTGGAATGAATCAACTGCTTGGAATGATGGTTAACTGTTTCTATGGCGGCGTCGGCGTGGGATTCCTTAATTTTTACATTTTCATTATCTTGGCAGTTTTCATCAGCGGATTGATGGTAGGAAGAACACCGGAATTTCTCGGTAAAAAAATCGAAGCGAAAGAGATGAAGATCGCTATGATCATTGCACTTTTGCATCCACTTTTGATTCTGGCAGGAACTGCAATTGCAAGTTACACTTATGCGAATAATCCCGAAGTATATGCCAGTTGGCTCAATAATCCTGGCTTTCACGGCTTCAGCGAAATGCTCTACGAATTTACATCCTCCAGTGCCAACAACGGAAGTGGTTTTGAAGGTTTGGGAGACAACACTCCTTTCTGGAATATCGCCTCTGGTATCGTGATGCTGATGGCAAGATTTCTTCCGATCATTGGCCCCGTAGCGATTGCCGGAAGCCTTGCTGCCAAAAAATACATCCCGGAAAGTGCTGGTACTTTAAAAACCGATACACCCACTTTCGGATTGATGGTCTTCGCTGTTATCGCACTTGTGGCTGCCTTATCTTTCTTCCCGGCTTTGGCTCTGGGACCTATCGCAGAACATTTTTCACTTAAATAATTGAATTAAAATGAAAGGAAATCAAAATAATTTGTTTCAGGCCGACTTGGTCAATGAAGCATTAAAACAGTCTTTTATAAAACTGAATCCATCGAAAATGGTCCGCAATCCTGTGATGTTTATGGTTTGGATTGGAACATTGGTTATGGCTGGCGTATGCGTCTGGATCGCACTTGGCGAACAGAATCAAGGGAGCTTGATCTACAATGGTATCGTAACGGCAGTCCTGTTTATCACCTTACTATTCGCCAATTTTGCAGAAGGCATCGCAGAAGCCAGAGGAAAAGCGCAGGCCGACTCACTCAGAAAAACAAGAGAAGAAACACCCGCAAAATGGATACAACCAGTGGGAGACATTTTTAATGATGAAATCACCATCGTACCATCGTCTCAGCTGAAAAAAGGCGACGTGTTCCTTTGTGAACCAGGTGATGTTATTGCGTCAGACGGCGAAATTATCGAAGGTCTTGCAACCATCGACGAGAGTGCCATTACCGGAGAAAGTGCACCTGTAATCCGTGAATCTGGAGGTGACAAAAGCAGCGTCACAGGCGGTACAAAAGTGCTTTCTGATAGAATCAAAGTGAAAGTGACCACAGAACCAGGCGAAAGCTTTCTGGATAAGATGATTGCTTTAGTAGAAGGGGCAAGCAGACAAAAAACACCAAACGAAATAGCCTTAACGATTCTTTTGGCAGGTTTCACATTGGTATTCATCATCGTGACGGTAACGCTCAAACCTTTTGGAGATTACGCGCACACACCCATTACGATCGCGGCTTTTATTTCTTTATTTGTCTGCTTAATTCCAACAACGATTGGCGGACTTTTATCAGCCATAGGGATCGCCGGAATGGACAGAGCTTTGAGAGCCAACGTGATCACAAAAAGTGGTAAAGCAGTAGAAACCGCTGGCGACGTGGATGTTCTTTTGCTTGATAAAACAGGAACAATCACCATTGGAAACAGAAAAGCGACCCATTTTCATATTGCGAATGGGGTAGATGAAAAACATTTTACAAAAGCAGTGGTTTTAGCTTCTATGGAAGATGAAACGCCGGAAGGAAAGTCTATCATAGAGCTCGCAGGAATTGACCCAAAAACTTATGAGGTGCAAAATCCAGAGTTCATCAGTTTCACAGCAGAAACCAGAAGTTCTGGTGTCGATTATGACAATGTAAGAATCCGAAAAGGAGCATCTGACTCCATCAGAAATTTAGTCGAAAAAGCGGGCAATCCTTTCCCAAAAGAAACGCAAGAAGCGGTGAGAACCATTTCCAGCAACGGCGGAACCCCATTGGTGGTTTCCGAGAACGAAAAAGTGTTGGGTGTTGTGGAACTTCAGGATATCATCAAACCAGGCATTCAGGAACGTTTTGAACGATTGAGAAAAATGGGTATCAAAACCGTGATGGTAACCGGAGATAATCCTTTGACAGCCAAATATATCGCTGAAAAAGCGGGCGTAGACGATTTTATTGCAGAAGCCAAACCGGAAGATAAGATGAATTACATCAAAAAAGAACAGGCAGAAGGCCGATTGGTCGCGATGATGGGCGATGGGACCAATGATGCACCAGCTCTTGCCCAGGCAGATGTGGGCGTTGCTATGAACAGCGGAACGCAGGCTGCAAAAGAGGCCGGAAATATGGTGGACCTGGACAATGACCCAACCAAACTGATCGAGATCGTGGAAATCGGAAAACAGTTACTGATGACCAGAGGAACGCTCACTACCTTCAGTATTGCAAATGACGTTGCTAAGTATTTTGCGATCGTTCCGGCATTGTTTATCGCTTCGATTCCGGCTTTGCAGGGACTGAATGTGATGAACCTTCATTCTCCGGAAAGCGCCATTCTGTCGGCTGTAATCTTCAATGCGATCATTATTCCCGTGTTGATTCCACTGGCGCTGAAAGGTGTGGCTTACAAACCAATCGGTGCAAGTGCATTGCTCAGAAGAAATCTTTTGATCTACGGTTTAGGCGGCGTTTTGATCCCATTTGTAGGGATAAAGATCATCGATCTTATGGTAGCATTATTTATTTAAAATCATTGGGGCAGCTATTCCGTCCTCCGTTCCCGCTATTTTTGCCAAGCTTTTCCAACCGCAAAAAATGAGCTCCACTCAGGCCGGGCTGCACTTTTCAACATCAAAAGAGGTCACAACATCTCATCGACTATTTAAAATTAAATTAAGTTAAAATGAAACAAAATATCCTTCCTGCTTTAAAACTGACATTGGTTTGTCTGCTGTTTTTCTCAGGATTTTACACACTCATCATTTTCGGAATCGCACAGTTTTTTCCCAACCATGGGAAAGGTGAAATCGTCACTGTTGGTCACAAAAAATATTATTCCAATGTGGGACAGGTATTTACAGAAGATCAGTATTTTTGGTCTCGTCCGTCTGCCGTGGAGTACAATGCAGCTGGAGCCGGCGGAAGCAACAAAGGACCTTCCAATCCTGATTACCTGAAAACAGTCCAGGAAAGAATTAATCATTTTGTCAAACACAATCCTGAAGTTTCAAAAGCCGATATCCCGTCTGATCTAGTTACCGCAAGTGGAAGTGGATTGGATCCCAATATCTCGGTTCAGGCAGCCAAAGTTCAGGTGAAGAGAATTGCCAAGATCAGAAATCTGAATGAAAACAAGATCCAGGATCTGGTCGCATCCAATACAGAGAAACCTTTAATGGGATTATTCGGAACAGAAAAGATCAATGTGTTAAAGCTTAATATCGCCTTAGACGGTTTGAAATAATAAAAAGTAGAAATCAACAGAATGAAAAAAATAAAACTATTGACATTGTCTATGTTAGGGATATCATCGCTTCTTCTTGCACAGGAAGAGGATGTGAAACCTTTAAAAATAAGCGCTTACGCTGAGGTCTATTACCAATACGATTTTAACAATCCTAAAAACAACGCGCGCCCAAGCTTCATCTACAGCCACAATCGGAATAATGAGGTTAATCTCAATCTAGGATTCGTAAAAGCCAATTATGAAACTGAAAGATTGCGCGCCAATCTGGCCTTGGCCGCCGGAACTTATATGAATGCCAATTACACTGCAGAACTGGGCGTGTTGAAAAACGTCTATGAAGCCAATGTGGGTGTGAAGATTTCAAAGACCCAAAATCTCTGGATCGACGCCGGTATTATGCCATCACATATCGGTTTGGAAAGTGCCATTAGCAAAGATTGCTGGACTTTGACAAGAAGTCTAATGGCAGAAAATTCGCCCTATTTTGAGACTGGTGCCAAAATATCCTACACCAGCACTAGCGGCCAATGGCTTCTGAGTGGTTTGGTCCTGAATGGCTGGCAAAGGATTCAACGTGTGGATGGGAATTCTACCATTGCCTTTGGGCATCAGCTGACGTATAAACCAAGCGATAAAATCACTTTGAACAGCAGTTCTTTCATCGGAAATGATAAACCAGACAGCATCAGACAGATGCGTTATTTTCATAATTTGTACGGTGTTTTCCAAGTGGGTAAGAAGTGGGCTTTGACCACAGGTTTCGATATCGGAGCAGAGCAGAAGATGAAAGGTAGTGAGCAGTACAATGTCTGGTTTTCTCCTGTGATCATCGCAAAATATGCAGCCACAGACAGGTTGAGTTTTACAGCAAGAGGTGAGTATTATAGTGATGAAAAAGGGATCATTATTGCCACTGGAACAGAAAATGGATTCAAGACTTTTGGCTATTCTGTGAATACCGACTATTGGATCCTCCCCAATCTGGTCTGGCGGACAGAAGTCAAAAATCTCCACAGCAAAGACGGTATTTTCCTCAATCGGGATAATCAGTTGAATAAAAATAATTTGATGGCGGTGACATCACTGGCTGTAAGTTTTTAATAGTTCCCATATGACCAAATCCCTTGTTGAAATATTAACAAGGGATTTACCTCAATTTGACATAGATAAATCTGTTATGGATGAAAAAAAATCGGCTCAGGATTTTCTTAATTTGATCAAAAAATCAAGACGTGGAAAATTCAAGATCTACATTGGGATGAGCGCTGGTGTTGGGAAAACATACCGTATGCTCCAGGAAGCACATTCGTTGCTGGCAAGCGGGATTGATGTGAAGATAGGCTACATAGAAACCCACAACCGTAAAGAAACCCACGCGTTGTTGGACGGTTTGCCTATGATTCCCAGAAGAAAATTGTTTTACAAAGGCAAAGAGCTGGAAGAACTGGACGTTCAGGCTGTGATCAACCTTCGTCCGGAAGTCGTGATCGTAGATGAACTGGCGCACACCAATATCGAAGGCAGCAAAAACGAAAAACGATGGCAAGACGTGATGGAAATCCTGGATGCTGGCATCAATGTCATTAGCGCAGTCAACATCCAACATATCGAAAGCCTGAATGACGATGTCAAAAACATCACCAGTATAGAAGTCAAGGAAAGAATCCCAGACAGCGTTCTCGCTCAGGCAGATGAGGTCGTCAACATCGATTTGACAGCAGAAGAATTGATCGATAGACTCAAAGCGGGCAAGATCTACGATGCAGCGAAGATCAAGACCGCGCTCAGTCATTTTTTTAAAAATGATCATATCCTGCAGCTTCGGGAACTGGCTTTGAAGGAAGTGGCTTCCCAAGTGCAAAGGAAAGTGGAAACCGAAGTTTCAAATATTAAAAATATCAGGAAAGAAAAATTTCTGGCTTGCATCAGTTCCAACGAAAAAACAGCAAAAAATGTCATCAGGAAGGCCGCTAGGTTAGCCAATTATTATAATAGCAAATGGTATCTGCTTTATGTTCAGGTCCCGAGAGAAAGTGCAGATAAAATAGCACTCGACAAGCAGCGGCATTTGATTAATAATTTTAAATTAGCCACAGAATTGGGAGCGGAGATCATCAAGGTAGAAAATACCAACGTTACAAGGGCAATCATAGAACAATGCGAAGACCGGAAAATCACCACCGTCTGTATCGGAAAACCGCATCTCAACCTTTGGAAGGTCATCGTAGCAACAGACACTTTCAATTCGCTTTTAAACAAATTGTCACAGGAAAATATTGACTTGGTCATTTTAAGTTGAAATCAACAATGAAAATTAAAACTAAATTAAACGCTGGTGTAGGCCTGCTTTTTCTAATGATAATCGTGCTGTCCGTTATCAGTGGATGGTACATCAATCAGCTTAAAAAAGACACCAATAATATCTTGGTCGCCAACTACAACACCTTGCAGTATTCTAGAAATATGCTGCTCGCATTGGAAGAGATTAGTTCTGATCCACTGGCTTACAATGTCTTTGAAAAACATCTGGAAAAGCAGAAAAAAAATGTGACCGAGCCTGGTGAAAAGGAAGCTACCGATAATATTGCGCTTCATTTTAAAATATTAAAAAAGCAAAACGGAAATCTAGCGCTCCAATCCTCTATCAGAAAAGATATTGCCGAACTCATGCAGCTGAATATGGTTGCCATAGAACACAAAAGCAGTATTGCTGATGCGACGGCGAAGAACGCAATTGCGATAATCTCCGCTGCAGGAATGATGTGTTTTATCATCGCATTCATCCTGATGGTGAATCTGCCATCCAATATTGCCAATCCAATACAGATCCTAACGGATAGTATAAAGCAGATCGCCAACCAGAATTACAAAGAAAGGGTTCATTTTGAAAGCAACAGTGAGTTTGGACAATTGGCACGCTCGTTCAACACAATGGCGGAGAAACTTCAGGAATATTCTGAAAGTAAACTGGATAAGATCATCCGCGGAAAACGCCGCATAGAAAGCCTGATTGATAACATGCATGATCCGGTCATCGGTATTGATGAAGATAAGAAAGTCCTTTTCGTCAATGATGAAGCTTTGAAAATTACCGGGCTGAAAAAAGAAAACTTCGTCGGCAAACTGATTCAGGATGTGGCTGTGACAAACGATCTGGTACGCAATATCATCAAGGAAATTATTGAAGGAAGTACCAACAATGCTACAGGAACGATGAAGATCTATGCAGACGGGAAAGAAAGTTATTTTGAAAAAGAAATCGTAGACATCAACGTGGTTCCAACGGGTGAAAAAGAAAGCCAGTTCATAGGGCAAGTGATCATGTTACGCAATATTACGCCTTTCAAAGAGCTGGATCTGGCTAAAACCAATTTTCTGGGAACCGTTTCGCACGAGTTCAAAACGCCTATTTCGTCCATACAGATGGGCTTGCAACTTTTGGAAAACAACAGGATAGGGGCGCTGAATGAGGAGCAGAAAAATCTGGTCAAAGGCATAAGGGAAGACTCCGACAGACTGCTTAAAATTACTGGCGAATTGCTCAATATCACGCAGGTAGAAAGTGGTTTGATACAATTGAATTTGCAGCCGTCTAATGTTGCCAAGATCGTGGATTATGCCCTGAATGCCAACAAGTCTGCTGCAGAGCAGAAACATATAAACTTCCTGATCCATCTGGATCCTGAGATCGAAACTGTTTTGGCAGATAGCGAGAAAACAGCCTGGGTACTAAACAATCTGCTGTCCAACGCCGTACGATATTCGCACGAAAATTCTGATATTAAAATCAATGTCTGCAAAGACAATCAAAGAATCAGATTTTCTGTTACCGATTCCGGACAAGGGATAGATCCGCGGTTTCTCACGAAGGTTTTTGACCGCTATTTCCGTATTCCTGGTTCAAAAAAAGAAGGAACAGGCTTGGGACTCAGTATCAGTAAAGAGTTTATAGAAGCGCAGGGCGGCGAGATTTGTGTAAAAAGTGATTTCGGGACGGGGAGCGAGTTTTTCTTTTTGTTAAATGCATAATATATTAATGTAATTACCAGCTTATGAGCCCGTTATCTAAAGCTTTGTTATAAACTTCTTCATCAAAAGAATAAAGGTGTGGTGCTTTATGGGCGCCACCTTTTCGCTGTTCGTCTAACTTTATCAGAATGCCAAGATTTTTTATTTTTCGGTAAAAATTTCCCCTGTTCAGTGCTTTTCCTAGAATGGCTTCGTATAACTTTTGGATCTCAGAAAGCGTGAATTTTTCCGGCAAGAGATTGATGCCAATTGGCTTGAGAGCTATTTTTTCACGTAATGTAAGAAGCGCTTTTTCTATAATTTCTTTGTGATCCATAGCCATTTCTATCTCAGGAAGCTGGCTAAGATCAATCCACTCACAACTTTCACTGAACCGATCTGCAGCCAGATTGATCTTGGAAGGATTATACAATGCATAGTAACCAATGCTAACGAATCTTTGTTTGTGAAACGAGTCGTTATCAAAATCTTCGAAATAAGCTTCGCTTCTGTTCCTCTTGCCAAAGACAGCAAATTGTTCTAGGTAAGAAACGGCATTCACACCGGCTCTGTCTTTCAGGATTCTCAGAACTGCATCATCCAGATCTTCATCCTTTTTAATGTAACCTCCGGGCAAAAGCCAAAGTTGTCTGTAGTTCATCTTCACGAGAAGAACTTTCAGTACATTTTTTTCAAAACAAAAGATAACGGGATCTGCAGACATGTGAGGAATGTAAATTTCTTTTGCTTCATTTGATGTTTGTGCAATTAATTCTTTCGAGTCCATGATTCAATTTGTGGTCAATGTTACAAAAAATATTAATAAAAAAATGACCAAAATAAAATTTTAAGAAAGAGCAAAAAAGTAATACAATGTCACCTGTGATTTTAAAAACAGAAGACTTTAGAACCTATTTTAAGATTTCGTAACAACAGAAACTAATTAAAAAAGAAGCGGTGAATCAGCTCTTAAAAAGCTGTAAATCTGTATAGGTAATGCTTTCTTCGCAAAGGATGACGATTTTTTTTTAAAAAATAATAATAGTTTAAAGATAAACTAAGTTGTTTCACTTATATTCGAAATACAATATTGTACGACTTTCTTAAAAACAGCGGCTTTAAATTAAAATATCTTGCTCCTTCATCGCAATAAAAAATATGATTAGTCAGGATAAATTTATTGTCTCAAATTAAGATATTATCAATAAAAGAGATTATCTTTAGCCTCTTTTTAAATTAAAAAATATGATAAGTAATGAAGTTGGATCCAAAAGGAATTACACTGTTCCATTGATCACAATTACCCTTTTGTTCTTTATGTGGGGATTCATCACGTGTATGAATGACATCCTCATCCCTTACCTGAAACAGCTTTTTCAACTCAGTTTTTTCCAATCGATGTTGGTGCAGTTCTGTTTCTTTGGCGCTTATTTTATAGGCTCATTAATTTACTTTTTAATTTCCAGCTCGCAAGGCGACCCGATTGATAAAGTAGGCTATAAGAAAGGAATCCTCTTCGGAATTTTCCTAGCAGCTTTTGGTTGCGTCTTGTTTTATCCTGCGGCCAGTTTGTCTTCGTATCCCTTATTCTTAGGCGCTTTGTTTATTTTAGGAATGGGTTTTACGGTTCTTCAAATCACCGCCAACGCTTACGTGTCGTTGTTGGGTCCAGAAGATTCTGCATCCAGCCGACTGAATATGACGCAGGCTTTCAATGCATTCGGGACCACCATTGCTCCGGTTTTGGGTGGCCATTTGATCTTCGAATTATTCTCTGCACCGGATGGATCTTTCTCCGCAGCAGCCACTAAAATTCCTTATCTGATTTTTGCCGGAATCCTATTGTTAGTCGCTTTATTAATCTCAAGAGTGAAGCTTCCTGACTTTCAGGTGAAAGGTGAAGAGATCGTCAAAGGTTACGGCGCATTGAAGTACAACCACCTGAAGTTTGGCGTTTTCGCGATGTTCTGCTATGTTGGCGGGGAAGTGGCGGTTGGAAGTTTCATCATCAGTTTTCTGGAGCAGCCACAAGTGATGAACCTTTCCGAGTCTGTGAGTAAAAATTACTTAGCCCTGTATTGGGGCGGTGCGATGATCGGACGTTTCTTAGGCGCAATCTCTCTGAATCATTCCATCAGCCAGGGCAAAAAAGCCATCTATATGTTGGGTGCAGCAATTGCTGTTTTCCTGGTGATTTTCAGTATTGTGGATCTGACATTTGCACAGATCAGTTTCTTCCTTGTATTTATTGCACTGAATTTCGTGGCGTTCTTCATCGGCAAATCTGCGCCGGCGAGAACACTTTCCATTTTTGCGGGAATCAACGTTCTGTTATTGATCTCAGCAATGCTGAACCACGGCGAAATGGCAATGTACAGCATCTTAGGAATTGGGATTTTCAACTCGATTATGTTCTCAAACATCTATACGTTGGCGATCTCCGGCTTAGGAAAATACACGAGCCAAGGTTCTTCTTTGGTTGTTATGGCGATCTTAGGCGGCGCGATCGTTCCGATTTTCCAGGGCTTCCTGGCGGATCAGTTTGGCGTGCAGCATTCCTTTGTGATTCCTGTGTTCTGTTACCTGTTTATCCTGATCTTCGGGGCGTATTGCACCAAATATCTGGGGCACGTGAAACAGGATGCGGATGCTAAGTCTGGGCATTAAGATCTTTAAATTTTAAAATATGAAACCTGCTTTTGAGCAGGTTTTTTTGGTTTATGAGCACGATCTAGAAACTCGCGCTAGCGAAAAAAGTTCTGCATTGAAGCTGGCGCGAGCGTCTCGCTCGTGTCCAACGGTTATGAGTTAACATCAATCTTTAAAACTTCATCAAAATCATCACAGTAATTTCTTGCACTACTATATTTCCATTCGCAGGGTTCGATTACAAAGCCACTTTCAACAGGATTTTGATGGATATAGTTTAACTTTTGTTCAAATACTTTTAAAGACCAGATTTCTATAGGTTGACTGTGCTGTTGCCAAAATTGATATTCTTTAACATTAGAATTTTTGTCTCCTGCTTTTTTGAACATCCAAAGCATCCATTCTTTTCTACTTTCCTGATTATTTTCCTGAATGGCTCTTAGTAAATTTCTTGAAGTAAATCCTTTAAAATCTCTGATTAATTCTGAGGGTTTGCCATTACCGGAACGAAATATTAGATGGATATGACTTGGCATAATACAATAACCAAAAATGATCATACCTTTATTTTTTCTACAGTAATCTAAAGAGTTGATGATGATGTTAAAATATTCTAATCGGGTAAATACATCTATCCAAAATACGGTTGCAAAGCTTTGAAATAGGCACCATCTTTTTCCTGAAATTTATATTTTCTGCTCATCATTTTGTGTTGATAGTAAAACTACAAAATTTAATGATAAGTAAGCGCGAGCATCTTGCTCGTGCTTACTTTGTTTACTAAAGGCACGAGCTAGAAGCTCGCGCCATCGTAGGGTGTTTTCATAAAAAGAGTAATTTTAATTATGACAACACCGAAAAAGAAACCGACCGAGAAATTAGTAAAAGATATTCGGCAAAACACCCGCAGAATATTCACCGCAGAGCAAAAGATTTTAATCGTGATGGAAGGTCTTCGAGCGGAGACCTCTGTAGCCGAACTTTGCAGGAACCATAACATTGCACAGTCGCAGTTTTATGCCTGGAACAAGGAGTTTATGGAAGCAGGAAAGAAGCGCTTAAATGGAGATGTCGCTCGCGAGGCTACGAGTGATGAAGTATCAGATCTGAAGAAGGAAAACGCACGTTTGAAAGAGATCGTGGCTGATCTGGTTGTTCGCTATGACATTGTAAAAAAAAGTTTAGACAGGCTGGATTAATCGATAAATACAGAAAATATATGAGATTATCCGCAGCTGAAAAATATGAGATCATTCAAACGGTAACCAGGAGTGAAATCGGTGTGAAGCGAACCTTGGAAAGTTTTGGAATCGCCAGAAGTAGTTTTTACAAATGGTATAAAAGCTACCTCGAATACGGCTATGATGGCTTGGAAACTACGAAAAGGACAAACAATAGGCAATGGAACAGCATTCCTGAAAGACAGAAAGATTTGGTGGTAGAAATCGCTTTGGAACACACCGAATTGTCTGCAAGGGAACTGGCCTACAAAATGACCGATGAGCAAGGTGTTTTTATTTCAGAATCCAGTGTTTACCGGATTTTGAAGCAAAGAGACTTAATCCCGGCACCGAATCATTTTCTTCTTTCGGCAGCAAATGAGTTCAAAGACAAAACGGAATTTGTGCATCAAATGTGGCAGACAGATTTTACTTATTTCAAGATCATTGGCTGGGGATGGTACTATCTGAGCACGATTTTGGACGATTACAGCCGCTACATCATTCACTGGGAGCTATGCGCCTCAATGAAAGCCGAAGATGTGAAACGAACGGTGAACACAGCCATTAAAAAAGCAAAATTAAAGACCAAAGTCAAACCGAAGCTGCTCTAGGACAATGGTTCCTGCTACGTCTCCAATGAGTTGAAAAGCTATCTGAAAGAGGAATTAAAGATGAAACAAGTTCACGGAAAACCAATGCATCCGCAGACCCAGGGCAAGATTGAACGTTATCACAGAACGATGAAAAACGTAGTGAAACTCAATCATTTTTATCACCCCGAGGAACTTATCCAAGCACTGGAGAAGTTTGTAGATAACTACAATAACAAGCGCTATCACGAGTCGATAAATAACCTCACTCCGGCAGATGTGTACTTCGGAAGATCAGAACAGATTTTGGAAAAAAGAAAGCAAACAAAAGCGGAATCCATCCGAAAAAGAAGACAAATGTATAATCAACAAAAATTAGTAAGTTTATAAACCGAAAATCCTCCTTAAGGATTTAAACTAAAATGTCCAAGTTCGTTTGAAGACGTACATCTATTGATATGGATCATTTGAAAACATTAAGAAATAAATACCTGCATTGGTCGGCAAGCGTTACCAAATTTGGGTTGGGTCCTAAAATTGGAGAGGTGACCAATGGTAAACAACGCAAAAGAAATATACAAAATGGATAATACAAAACGCATCATAAGAGACATAGTAAACAATACCTTGTGCTTTATACTTTGCATTAATTTAATTCAATGTCAAAAAATGGATGAAAACTTAGAATTTCACGTAGAAATATCGCAACCAGGAAACAAATATGAAATCATACCTGTTTATGATAAAATAAAAACTTTGGAAGGAACTCCTGCAGGCTTACCTTATGGAAGTTCTTCAGGAAGATGGGGAGATTCTGGTTCATCTTGGACAGAGCAACATGGTACTCCTATTGGCGCAGATATTACCTATTATTCTCGATATGAAGACTCCTATTACCATTTGGATGTAGATTTTCCTGTAGATACCATCAAAGATTATATGGAAAGAGCGTATTCTATTTGGGATGATTTAGGAGGCGAAACCAAAGAGTATAAAAATCTTGGAAGAGGTTACAATGCTTCGAAAGGAAACAAAAATTCTTATAATAGCTTTTCTACCTTAGTTTTTGGTTTTGCCCCAAAGGGGATGGTGGTGGTTTGGTTAAACTTTGGCAATACCCGTATAGAACTAGATCGTTATCAAGCCAAAGTGATAACGGATAAAGCAGAAATAGCCAAAGCCAAAGAGAAATATTTAAATACTTATCGCATAAGCCCTGAGCGATATGATGAATCTCAAAAAGAATATTTTGTACCAGATGCATCCCCGAAAGAATGGGATAACTACAGACAACGTTATCACTGGAGACCAGTGGTAAGTTCTACTAATCCTAAATTTCGTTTGTTTGAAGTGTTGAATTATACTTATAATGGAGAAAAAGAAGGAGCCTTAAGACCATGGGTTCTCAATATGCCTTATAAGGAAAGAGCAATACCAAGTGAAATGGTTTTCTTTTGGGAAACAGGCAAAGAAAAGCAGGGGCAACTCAACGCCCGTGCTTTTTTTAATTGGGAAAAAACCAATGAAGCTTTCAAACAAGCAGGCAATAAAATTGATATGCAGGTAAAAATTGCACCAGACAATAATTCTATTCAAATATTTCTCAATAATAAACCTTTAGAAACAGACAGCATCAGAATTTATCAATGGAGCGGCAATTACAAAGAAAGCTATAAATAGTTTTTTCATCGGCATTGAAAAAAGACACCTACAAAATGGATAATATAAAACGCATAACAAAACACTTAGTACACAATATCTTGTGCTTTATATTTTGCATTAATTTAATACACTGTCAAAAAATGGACGAAAAGAACTTAGAATTTCACGTAGAAATATCGCAACCAGGCAACAAATATGAAATTACACCAATATTTGACAAAATAAAAACTTTGGAAGGAGCCCCGCTGCGCAAAGTCTCCTGACTTTGAGCAATCAACATAACAAATCTTGTCACCTCGAGCGATATAAAACTGATGTCTGAATAAATTTATATATTTGGTAAAAGCATTAAGATGAAAGAAGGTTACGTTATTAGAGATCAGGAAAAAATACATTTCGTTACCTGCACTGTTGTAGATTGGATCGACGTTTTTTCACGGAAAATCTATCGGGATCTAGTGATCGATTGCTTTCGGTATTGTATTGAAAATAAAGGAATGCTGGTGTATGGTTTTGTGATTATGAGTAATCATATTCATATTATTTTGCAATCGAAAGAGGGTAAACTTTCAGATTTGATTAGAGATTTTAAAAAATTCACAGCAAAGAGTATTTTAGATGCCATAAAACAAAATCCTGAAAGCAGACGAGAGTGGATGTTGGAACGATTTGCAAAAGCAACCGAAACGCATACCAGAAATAAGAATTACCAGTTTTGGCAATATGGCAATCATGCCGAAGAAATTTATACTTTGCATTTCCTTTGGGATAAACTTAATTATATTCATCTAAATCCTATAAGAGCCGGAATTGTAGAAAAAGCGCAGGATTATCTTTATTCATCCGCAAGCAATTACGTAAACGGAAAGGGATTATTTGAGATAGAATTAGCTGATAACCCAATCAT
>NZ_AUAA01000018.1 GCF_000428485.1 Epilithonimonas tenax DSM 16811
TTTAAAACAAGGATATTGAGCAAAATAACAGCATTAACTTTCATTCAATTTGTAAATGTTTTTGTATTTAATAGAAAAATGAATAATATTAAAATTGCATTAGTTTGATAATGCACTACGAGTTAAATTAGTATATCCATAGATTAAATACCGATGATAAAGATATATTTATTGGTACAATTCATAGATTTTGCCTTGAATTTATATTAAGACCCTTTTCTTGGATTTACAAATGGCATAAGCCAAGAATAATTTCATATGATGAGCTGAAAGAATTTATAGAAATAAACTCCGATATTGAGTTAGGAGATAATCCACTTGATGAACTAAGTAAAATAAAAAGACTTTTAAATGGTGATTTAGATTGTTCAAATACTGATAACATTGAATCGTGGATATATATTTCTGAATTATATTTCAATTTCTTAAGAGATAAAAAGGCAATAGATTTCAATGAAATTTTATTCAAATCATATAAGATTGTTTCTGAAAATGATTTTGTTGCACAATCTATAGCAAATAAATTTTACGAAATATCGATTGATGAGTTTCAGGATACAAATATATTTCAATACGAAATTTTAAAGGCTATTCGAAATGAATCTGAAGATTGTACATTTTTTATGGTTGGAGATGAAAAACAAAAAATATATGCCTTTGCTGGAGCTATTGATAATGCATTCAGTAGAGCATCATATGATTTTCAAGCAGAAATAGAAAATTTAGATACAACATATCGTTCTACTACAAATATAGTTAAAGGATACTCAATTCTTTTTAAAGATCATATTGAATTACAGAATGATTCAAAGTACAAAGACTTTAATTTTGATATAGTAATTTGTGAAACCAAATATGACAATAATAATGATTACATAGCTAATACCATAGCCAAGCTTATAAGTGATGGTAAAGCTGAATTATCCGATATTGCTATATTAACAACGAGTTGGAGAGATGCTTATTTCATAAGTAAGTCACTTCGTCAAAAGTATCACGTGGTTGGTCTTGGGTCTTTACCTCATAAAAATATGAATACTTCCTCTTTTGGACTTATACGTTCTTTAAGCAAATTTTTATTTTCACCTTCAATTATAAACTTAAGAATAATCAAAAGAAATTTTGATTCTCATTCTTTAGAAAATAACATAGTATTTACAGAAAAAGAATTAACTTATAAAATTAACTCATTGATAACAAGTTTTAAAGAGCTTGAATTAACTGCTAATTTAACTAAAGGTTTAAGTTCAGTAAAACACATATTTGATACAATTTTTAGTGTAAATAACTCTGATATTGAAGAAATAATCAACAGTATAAATAATATTGATAAATCTCAATTATAAAGATTGATTTTTTATAGTTAAATAGGTTTTATTCTCTCAAAATTACAACAAGATTAAAGATAAGATATTTCCTTTTATCAATTGAAGCTTTTAAAGCAAATAGGTGGGATTAGGGAGTTTTAGTACATAATATACGAATTTTGGTATATTTTTAAGGCTGCCTGTGGCTTTACATTTGTAGTACACTCTTGAAAATTATTGTTTTTATCTCAAAAAACAATGTGAATAATTAATCAAAAATCTGAATTATGGGTTTCATAGACAAAATCAAATTGACTGCCGAATTGGCAAAGGCGAATTTCAGTGAAGGTATTGATGATGGTTACGACCATTCCACTACATCTGCCGGCAAAAAAGGGTTACGCTCTGGGCGTGTATCTGAGTTAACGGCGATGGCAGACCTTAAACCGGGAGGTGCAGAAAACCTCAGGACCATAATGGAAATTGCAGGCGGAAACCTGAAAGGGGCAACCAAAGTAGGAACACTGCACGACCTGCGTATCGTTTTATTTGATAACGATACCAAGATTCTTTTCTGCACGGCTTATGATGGCGACTGGGATGCTTATATTGATGATTTCGCCACAAAAATTCCGCAGCTGATGGACATCATTTTCGGTAATGTGGAAGGCTGGCCGGGCATAAAAGACCCGAGTGTAAAACAGTTCATTCTAGACCATCAGATTACCGCGACCGGCTGGTATGTTGGTGTTCCGCATCTTACTGTAAATGATGTGAGGAGAAATGATAAAATCATTACCGGACTTAATAGGGCGATTGACGAAGCAAATAAAATCTAAGTATGGCATTGGAATTTTTAAAGCGGATATTCAATCCCAATAAAGTAGAAATTGAGCTGAACGAAATACAGGCCTTAATTCTCAGAAGCCGCCCTATTCCGTATTTCGGAACGGTGGCAATCATTGAAATCAAAGATGCTGTGGCAGCCAGACAAATGCTCCAAAAACTCTTGCCGATTGTGAGTTCTGCGGAAGACTGGCATAAGAATGAAGGGGCATCGGTTACGTTGACGTTCACTTATAAAGGTCTGGAAAAAATCGGCGTGCCTAAAGAGTCGCTTGAGACTTTCCCCGAATCCTTCAAGGAAGGAATGGCAGACCGCTCCCGTTTTCTATATGACATTGGTGTCAATGACCCCAAAAACTGGGAAAGGGTTTTTAAAAGGTCGCATATTCACATCGCTGCGGCGATTATCGCCAACAATGAAGAGGCGTGGAAAAGCAAGCTGGAGGAATTTCGGTCTAAATTGGCTGATAATAGAGGCATAGAAGTAATCTTGAGTCACAATTTCAGCGTATCTGAAGAGGTTAAAAATGTGTTCGGATTCAGAGACGGTATTAGCAACCCGGAAATTGAAGGCAGTGGGATAGAAGTTCCGGCTGGATTTGACCGCCCGCTTAAAGCAGGCGAATTTATACTGGGCTATCCTGGAGAAGCCGGTACCATAAAGCCGTTTCCACAGCCTGAAGTTTTAGGGAAGAACGGTTCTTTTATGGTTTTCAGAAAGTACCAGAGCCAAGTGGCGGAATTTAATCAGTTCGTTAAAGAAAATTCTTCTTCGCCGGAAGAGGGAGAGCTCTTGGCTGCTAAAATGGTAGGTCGCTGGCGAAGTGGTGCACCTTTGGTTTTAGCTCCCGAAAAGGATGATAAATCGCTAGGAGATGATATGCAAAAAAACAATGATTTTTCTTTCAAGAATGATGAGTACGGTAAAAAGTGTCCGTTCAGTTCGCATATCCGCAGGATGAACCCAAGAGATTCCAAATCTTTTGTTTTGGAGGATGAACGTTTGCACAGGATTATCAGAAAAAGTGTAACTTTTGGCGACATTGTTCCGCCGGAGGTAACCAAAAATGACGGTAAGGAACGTGGACAGTACTTTATTGGCATTAGTGCTGATGCAATGGGAACACTGGAATTTCTTCAAAAACAATGGGCAAACGATGGTAACGCCCAAAATCTGGGAACAGAAAAAGATCCTATGATCGGTGTACAGGACGAAGACGCACTGTTTTCTGCACCGGGAGAACCCCTCATCAAAAGATACCGTGGTTTGCAGACCTACAACATCGTGAAAGGCGGCGAATATTGTTTTATCCCAAGCATTTCTGCTCTAAAATGGATTAGCGAATTAAAATAAAAAAAAGCACTATGGAAGAATACATCAAGTACAGTTACGAAGTGGAAGAAATTCCAGAAAATTTCGATGAGTATATTACCACCATTAATAACGATATCCGCGAATACATCAAAAATACGCCAAACCTAAGCAGGGCGACCCATCATACAAGAGATGCGCACGCCAATGGCTATGCAGTGCTGAAAGCAGAGGTTGAAATTTTGGATAATCTGCCCAAAGAACTGGCGCAGGGCATTTATGCGAAACCCGGAACACACCAGGCAGCAGTTCGCTTTTCCAATGGTTCGTCCAGAGTTTTGCCCGATAAACTAAGCGGTAATGCACAAGGATTTGCTTTAAAGATTTTTGGGATAGATGGCAAAAAATTATCTCCCGGAGAGGAAGATTCTCCCAATGTTGATTTTAACCTGATTAATAATCCCGTGTTTTTCTGTAACTCGGCAGAACATTATGTTTTCATTTCAAAGCTTTTTTTAAAGCTAAATGATTTCTTTGAAAAGGGAGCCTTGGGAAAATTGGAATTTGCCACACTTTGGGTCACCGAAAATAAAAAAGCATTTCCAAATTTTGAGGCTTTGAAGGAATTGGGCGCTCTTAAAACTTTTGAAAAAATCCCTTCCATCAACAGTTTTCTTTACGAATTTTACAGTATGGGAGCGGTACGCCACGGTGATTATATCGCCAAAGTAAGAGTGATCCCAACTGAGCAGACCAAGAACGCCATCACGGAAAAAGATATTGATCTAGACAGCGCAGAATGGCCGTACAGAAAAGGAATTATCAAAGAAATAGCTCAAAAAGAACTTACATTTGAGTTGCAAATACAACTTTGCAAAGACCTGAAAGAAATGCCTGTGAATGACCTTACAAAAGAATGGTCGCAGGAATTATCACCATTCCGTACGGTGGCAAAAATCACAATACCAAAACAAACGGTTCCTGAGGATGGTAATTTTGAAATTATGGAAAATCTGTCTTTTACACCGTTTAGAACCATCGAAGAGAATTCACCGATCGGGAATTTACAGCGTTCACGGCAGTCAGCGTATGTAACATCTTCAATCTCAAGACACGAACTAAACCACAAAAAACGTAAAGAACCAAAGAATTTGGAGGAAGCATTCAGTCCGGAGTTTTATAAATTGTAAAATATTATAAATAAGAAAATCGAAAATCAAATGCTAATATCCTGGAAATTTATGTGATACTGCTATTTCTAGGAAATTTCCCTTTTATTTTAAAGATGAGAAATGGATTTCAACAGAGGGGAATTAGAAAAGTATATGTAGATTCATTTTCAAAATAAAAAGAGGCTGTTGCTTTGTAACAGCCTCTTTTTATAATTGTATAAATAATTAAATTAAAAAAATCTTTTATAACAACTTGGCTTCTTTTAAAATCTCTTCAACATAAGTACCTTCTATTTTCTTGACACCATATTTTTCAAGGATTGAAATCAACCAAGGAAATTCAATTTCATTTAGGTTTTTATTGTCATTAAGGTGATAGATGGATTTCAGCAGTACCCTGATGTCATATGAAGAAGCAAAAACTTCCGGGACACCTCTGTCTACATCCAAAAGGGTGTAAACTGCCTCCATTGCTGTACGCACGGAATATTCGGTCGTGAATACGGTGTCTTTTCCAGTTTCGGCAAAATTACCGATAAAAGCAAGGTTCACAGAACCCTCCGGAACCACCAATGGGCGGTCTCCCAATGCACGAGGCATAAAGTAAGATGTGATATAAGGCATACGGCAAGGGATGCTGTTGGCAGCTTGTGCAATTTCTGCAATTTCATTTTCAGGAACACCAATATGGTATAAAAATTCTTTGCAAAGCTCTATCCCCGTGGCTTCCGTAATTTTCTTTTGGATATAATTTCCTGGTTTATGAGAATACAACCCATAAACCCAAACAATTACTTCATTTTTTTTCTGAGCCTTGAAGTGGGGCTGTCTGCTGATGGAAAAGCCATACCACCAGTTAGAATCGTTTATTGTGACAGGTCCGCTAGTCACTATAGAACCGCTTCTTGGGTCTTTTTTTGTTATTTTTTCTATATACGGAATCACTTTTTCGTCGAAGAAGGTAATGCTTCCGGAGATTACCCAGTTGGCTTCGGGAATGTTTTTGTAGAACTTTTCGGGTTTTCCAAAGGCATCATCCTGGTCTACCAGATTCTGCCAAAGTTGCCAACTTCCGCCAATGCCGTCAGCAACAGGAGCAGGGTTATGATTGTCACCGTATGTACTGCTTTCGGTAATGGAGCCGTTGGTAACAAACACCAGGTCGTTTTCGGTCAGGCTGATGCTTTCTGCATTGCCATTCTTAATATATTCGATTTTCTTCGCTACTTTTTTGCCGTTTTCATTTTCTACAAGTATGTTCTGAACCTGGCTATCATACTGGAAGGTAACACCGTGGGACTCAAGGTAGCTTACCAACGGATGAATCAGTGATTCATATTGGTTGTATTTCGTGAAGCGTAGTGAGGACATATCTGCTATGCTGCCAACGTGATGGATGAAACGAAGAACATATCGGCGCATTTCCATCGCACTTGCCCAGGGTTCGAATGCGAACATCGTAGCCCAGTAGGTCCAAAAGTTGGATTGGAAAAATTCTTCTGTAAATACCTGGTCTATCTGTACATCCTGTAGTTTTTCTTCAGGAAGAAGAACCAGCGCTATAAGTTCGTGGATGGCTTTCTGGGAAAGTGTAAGCTTGCCATCCGTGGGCAGTCTTTCTCCACGGTTTTCGATAACACGGGCGTGGGAAAAGCTAGGGTCTTCTTTATTGAGCCAATAATATTCGTCCAGTACGGAAACGCCTTCCGTTTCTAATGAGGGTATCGAGCGGAACAAATCCCAGAGGGTTTCGAAATGTGTTTCCATTTCCCGTCCGCCTCGTATGATGTAGCCTTTCTGCTCATTCCAGATACCGTCCATACTGCCACCGGGTAAAGCTAATTCTTCCAGAATACGGATTTTGTTTCCTTCCATTTGCGCATCGCGTATCAAAAAAGCTGCGGCGGCCAATGAAGCTAATCCAGAACCGATAAGTACGGCAGATTTCTGTTCAATATTTGCCGGTTTTTTCGGGCGGGCAAATGCTTCGTAATTCCCATTACTGTAATACATAATTAGATTTTTTTAGTTTATAATATATGATAAAATAACCTTGTTTTTGTTTAATAAAGTTACACATATTGCTTTCACTTTATATATCCCAAAATTCTAATTGTATGTGCTGATATTCCAATAATGTTATCTTTGGAGATTGTGTTTTTCGGTTTCCCTTTTCTTTTTTTCCTGTTTGCGGAAGTAACCTCTGAAGAGAAAATTATGCTTCAGAGCCTCCATATTCTGGTTGAAGCCTTCGGTTCCCTTTTCGATATTGTAAAGGCTGTTATTGATGTTTTTTGTAAGAACGGTATCAGTGATAAGGGCATTTACCGGTCCTTTTCCATTTTCTATATTTTTACTGAATGTCTGCAGGTTTTTACCAACTGTGATAAGTTCATTGCTTACTGTATTAAGATTATTGCTGGCGGCATTGACGTTATTGAAAGTCTGCTTAAGCTGGGACTCAAAATCTTTGTTGGCAAGGAGAAGTCCCGTTGCTCCTTTTCCCTGGCGTGTAGACGTAATGATGGCTTCTGCAGTACTGCTCAGGTTTTCTATATTTTCCGTGCTTTGGCGTATTTTCAGGATGGATAATTTTAAGTTTTCGGCAAATGCCTTGTCATTAATTAATTTTAAAATCTGGCTGCTGTCAATTTTATGCACAGTGTTTTTAAGAGATTTGGATATATCGTGTATATTGTTGTTGCTTGCCGATAGCGTGTTGAGTATTTCATCCACACCTGGTTTGGTATCTGCCGTGAGATATTCTTTTTCCTGCACCGGTCTGCCCGGCTTCCCGTAAGGTAAAATATTGACCACCGCATTGCCGATAATGCCTTCTGTTCCAATCGAGGCTTTGGCACTATTGTCTATATGCTTTGCAATATCTTTGTCTATAAGCATAATGACCTCTATATCATCCCTTTCGGACAATTTTACAGATTTTACAGAACCCGCCTGCATCCCTGAAAATAGCACATTGCTTCCTTCCCTGAGCCCATTAGAGTTTTTGAATTTTGCCCTGAGCTCAAATTTGCTGGTAAAAATACCCGAACCGCTGCCAATGTAAAAGAAAACAGCCATCATAAGTATAAGCCCCGAAATTACAAATAAGCCGAGCTTGATATTATTTTTATTCATATTTTAATCAAAAAATTGTTTAATGTTTTCGTCATCAGAACTTTCAAATTCCTGATAAGTACCTTGTGCATAGCATTTTCCGTCAAGCAGCAAGACTACTCTGTCAGCCGTATTTTTCACACAGTTCATATCGTGTGAGATAATGATTGATGATGTTTTGTATTTTCTATGTATATCCATGATAAGGCTGTCTATTTCTTTTGCCGTTACCGTATCAAGTCCGGTGGTAGGTTCATCATAAAGGATGATTTCCGGCTTGAGGATGACAGTACGTGCCAGAGCTATTCTTTTCAGCATCCCTCCCGACAATTCGGATGGCATAAGGTCTACGGTATGTTTAAGCCCCACACTATCGAGTGCTTCTTCAACCCGTGCGTCAATTTCAACCTGCTTCAGCCGGAACCACCGTCTTCTTAAAGGGAATTCCAGATTTTCGCGGATGGTCATAGAGTCATAGATGGCATTTCCCTGAAAAAGAAAACCTATTTTTGAGCGTGCCTTGTCCAGCTCTTGATTTTCCAGTTGGACAATATCCTGCCCGGAAATCATTATCCTACCGCTATCAGGTGTTAAAAGCCGGACGATACATTTGATAAGCACAGATTTTCCCGTGCCTGATTTTCCGAGAACTACAACATTTTCGTTCTTATCGACCGTTAGGTTAAAACCGTTAAGCACTTTTTTTTCACCAAAGCTTTTATAAATATCTTCAATGACGATGGCCGGTCCATTGTCATTATTGCCGTTTGCTGTTGTTTTTGTTTCCGCCATAATGATGATTTAATTATATCCGAGAATGCCGGTTATCTGTACCGCAATCAGGTCCAAAACGAAGATAAGGATAGAGGAGAGCACGACCGCTGAATTGGCGGCGTTCCCCACGCCCCGTGTTCCTTTTACTGCATTATAGCCTTTATAGGCACCCACGATTCCCACTGCAAAACCGAAAAAAAAGCTTTTGATAAAAGCTGGTATGATGTCACTGAAATCCAAGGAGTCAAAAACCTGTGAATAGAAAAGTGACAGGCTAGTTGTACCGCCAATGTTAACACCTATCCAGGCACCATATAGTGAAATGGCATCCGCCAGGATGATAAGTACGGGAAGCATAAATGTTGTAGCCAGGACACGTGTGGCAACAAGGTATTTAAAAGGATGTGTACCGCTTACTTCCATTGCGTCTATCTGTTCGGTAACCCGCATCGAGCCCAGCTCTGCCCCGATGCTACTGGCAATTTTACCTGCAAAGATGAGAGCGGCGATTACGGGTGCTATTTCACGGATGATGGCAATGCCTACCATTACAGGCAGCTGGGATTCCACACCATAGCGTACGAGGCTTGGCCGCAGCTGCATCGTAAGAACCAAGCCGATGATAAAGCCTGTCATGGCAATAAGCCCCAAAGATTTGTAACCTATGAGATAGCATTGTGCGAGCAGTTCCTTTATTTCATATGGTGGACGGAAACCTAATAGAAAGTAATTTTTGGTAAACTGTGTGATATTGCCTGTTTCCTGTAAAAAACTACGTATTTTAATCATTAACAAATTATTTTTTTAAATTAAAATATTTTTAGTCTACTTTTCCAATTGCTGTATTTTTTTATTGAGCCAATCCCTTATATCTTCATATACATATTCTTTAATATCCTCATTAAGTATTTCGTGCCGCATAGCAGGATAAATTTTAATTTTAACATCTGTAAATCCATCTTTTTGCATTTGTGTTACCGTTTTTTCAACCCCTTTTGCGAAGTCTCCTATCGGATCATCAGCTCCGCTTACAAAAAGAAAGGGAAATTCTTTTGGTAATTTTTCTGCCCATTTTCTTTCCGTTGCCTGTTGGTTTAGAGAAACTAATGCGTAAAAACCATTATTGGTAAAAGGTACTCCGCATAGGCTGTCCCGGCAAAATGATTCACGGTTGGATTTGCTGAGGCTCAGCCAGCTGGTAAGGTCGCCATCTTTCTCGCCTTTAAAATGTTGATTATTAATTTTTGAAAAAGTTTGGTTGATGAATTTGCTCCTGTGTTTTGGGGCAATAATATTCTTAATGGACAGGAAAAATTTAGCCAAACCGATTCCGTTGATTTTTCCTCCCGTTCCCACGATGACTGCGCCTTTAAAATCGGCTTCCTGATTCTGAAGTAAGCATCTTGCAATGAAAGACCCCATAGAATGACCTAGTAAAAAGTGAGGAATGTTAGGGTAATTGTTTTCTAAAAATGCAGCCATCGTTGCGGCATCGTCTATCAGTTGCTGCTTGGGATTTTCTTTTTGAAAATAGCCAAGTTCTTCCCGATTTTCCGCCGTTTTTCCGTGTCCGAGATGGTCATATAATAGAACTGCAAAACCATTGCTCGCCAGATATTCCGCAAAATCCTTATAACGACCGCTATGCTCCTGCATCCCGTGGAGAATAAGAACCGTAGCCTTTGGTGATTCATTTATTGGTTCGGATAATTCATAAAAAAGCGTGTGCGAACCTGAGTTGCCAATTTTCTGCTTGATTATATAGCCTGATGTATGCCTTGCCATAGTCGGTTGGTTTTGCACAAAAACAAATTCTGCCCTTGACAAAAGTAAGAGCAGAATAAAGTTAGATAAATTGGTTATTATACAAAATCTCTTTTATTGATTAAAGAGAGATTCGATATCCTAATGAAAGATTCCATCCACGGTTATAAGATGTTACGTTGTCTATATTGGAAAGATTACCTAATCCCAGGCCATATTGTCCTTTCAGATAGATTCCCCAAGGTGTTTCGTATCCGGCACCGAAATTAAATCCCCAATCGAATCCTTTAGTTTCATCGCTGCCACTACCAAAGTTGATGTCGGTTTCCTGAGAACCGATTACTGGGATATTCTCTCCTTTATATTTACCGCTTACTCCAAATCCGATGTAAGGCCCTACCTCTGCAAAAATTCCTCCGGACTTTCCTCCTTCAATTTTATACTGATATCCGAGATTAACAGGGACTTCAAGGTAATCCATGCTGGTTTTGAAATCTCCGATGCTGGTAGTGGTTTTTGAGCCCTTGTTGCTGTAAAATAAACCGGGCTTTACGTAGAAACCTTGTGACAAAGGGATGTTAACGCCTGCCCCGATACGGAACCCCGTTTTGGAGTCATCGGATTCGGAAGAATTATCGCCTACCTCTGTCTTTATTTTATTAAAATTCAGACCTATTTCAGGGTCAATCGTTATTTGCGCCTTTACAGCGAAAGTAGTTGCACAAAGTGCAATGGCCAGTGTGATTTTTTTCATTTTTTGTATTAATTTAAATTGTCAATCTAATATTGTCGTTAACAAAATTTTTTTTGTTTAATTTCTGTAAGAGGTATGAATGGCTTTTGCCAGCACGTCTGGTTTTTTCCAGTGTTCCGTTACTGGTGTTACTTTTTTATCGAGTCCGAGCAGGGTATAGACCGCAAGGCGTGCTGCACGAACCGAATATTCTTCTGTGAATACCATATCTTCCGGTATTTCCACAAACTGGCTGATAAGAGCCAGGTTGGTGCTGCCTTCAGGAACAACTGCAGGACGGTCTTTTTTAGCTCTTGGCTGAAACAAAGCATCGATGTAAGGCATCATACACGGAATAACATTGATAACGCTATCTTTTATTTCCTGTTCGTGTTTTTCAAAATGCAAATGATGAATCAACTCTGTCAAAATTTCTTCGCCCGTGCAATCAATCATCGGCTTTTTCACATAATCTCCCACTGCATCTGGATATAATCCGTAGCCCCAAAGAATAGTAGTATCATCGCCTTGCGCTTTGAAATGCGGTTGTGCAGCCACCACAATTGACATTCGCCACGATGAATCTTTAAATGTCATCAAAGCTCCACTGCCCGGTTTGTTGCCAGTGTATTCTTCAATAAGTTTCAGAAATTTATTTCCTTTGAATGTTGGTGTGAAAGAATACCATTTTGTTTCGTCAGGTTTGGTAAAAAACGGGTCGGGATTACCCAACTTGCCGGGTTTCTTGTTGGCAATTTCACGCCATAATGCAAAACTTGGCGGATTTGACGGCAAATATTTTGCAGGCGTGTTATAATCGCCGTTATTAGAATTGTCTGTAATGCATCCGTTGGTAAAGAATACCAAATCGCCTTCATTCACGGTTATTTTCTCTGTGTTTCCTTCTGCATTGATGCATTCTATTTCCGTTACGGTAATGCCATCATCATCGGCAAAATCCAAATCGGTAACGGTTTTTCTTAATGAAAAGTCCACTTTATGCTGGTCCAGAAATGCCTTCAACGGTAAGATAACGGATTCATATTGGTTGTATGGTGTTCTGGTAACCCCTTCGAGTGTTTCGATTCTTGAAAATTCCAACAGCATACGTTTCATATAGCGTTGAAATTCAAAAATACTGCTCCATTCCTGCCAGGCAAAAGTGGTTTGCCACATATACCAAAAGTTGGTTGTAAAAAAATGATCGTCAAACCAATCACGAATAGTAATGTTGTCTAAATCATTTTCATCGGCAAAAAACAATTTCAAAAATTTCATCCGGTCCTGAGTATTGAAACCCATATCCGTTACAGGTAAAATGTTTCCGTTTTTGTCAATCAACCGCGCTTTTGCATTTGTCGGATTCGCGTGGTCAAATGCCAGAATTTCGTCTTTTACGGAAATGTTCGGGACATCCAGAGAAGGGATACGGGATGTTAATTCCCAAAAGTTTTCATAGGTTTCTTCGTTGAGCATACGCCCGCCACGACAGATGAACCCTTTTTCTTTAGTTCCTGCACCATCGTTGCTACCGCCCAAAATCGGCAGGGCTTCAATGATGTGAATGTTTTCGCCTTTAAAGCCTCCGTCTTCTAACAGATATACGGCGCCGGCAAGACTTGCCAATCCGCCTCCGATGAAATATGCATGTTTGTTCGAATTGCTCATATGATATTTTTTTTAGGTTATTTTTATATGATAAAGGTATTGATATACATTAATTCCTTGGTATCCCTAAATTCGAAAATCATATACGGAATTTCTTTTTTAAAAATGCTGTTGTCTTCGGTACCTTTGGGGCGATATTGACGCATGCTTTTTAAAGAAACGGCCGAATGCAGAGGTAGAATTAAAGCCTGTTTCAAAAGCAATCTGAGAAATATTTTTTTCTGGATAGCCGAGCAGAACGCAAACCTCTTTTAATAAGGCCTCATCAATAATCTGATGCGGCGTTTTGCCGGTCGCTTTTTTTACAATCAGAATAAGATATTTGTTGGAAATGAATAGCTTGTCCGCATAGTATTGTACGTCCTTATGCTGCAAAATATTTTCTTTCACCAATTCATTGAATTTAAAAAAAATATGATTGTTATCCTGTGGAGTGGGATATGCGTTGTCTTTTCTGCCTTCATCAATTAGAACTGCAACTTCCAATAAAATATTAATAATAATAGTACGAAAAATATCTTCTGTAAAACGACCATTCCTCGTGGTCTGCTGCTGAAGATATTCCAACAAATTGATTAAGTGTTTACTACTTGCTTCGTTGGAAATAACTACATTAAAGGTAGTTTTATTGAATAGAGACAGATTCTCGATAAAAAATGGATTAGAAATGTTCTTAAGCAGGAAATTCTTTTCAAAGAATAGAACCTTCATGCGGAAATCTTTGCTGGTATTTACAAATTTTATAATTGTTGACGGAGCAGATATCAGGAATCCGTTTTGGGATATATTGTAATGGTGATTATCAATTTCTAAATCAATACTACCGGAAACACAGATGCAGAATGCATAAAAATCCATGCGGAACAGTCTTTTTGGGAATTCAAAAATGAGTTTTCCTGAAGATATATAGTAAGGTTCATCACAGTGTACCTGATAAAAAGATAATATTTCTTTAATACTTTCGTAAGCTTTCATAGTTCCTTATTTAATTCAACAATTTATAAAATATTATTGATTTGTAATGTCAGGAATAGTTCTGTAAGTCCTTTCAAACATTTCTATAATATTTCTTTCCTCTTTGTCAATATCCTGAACATTGTTGTTAAGTAACATATATGAGCTGATCGATGGATATTCAATATGGGAAAATGTCTCGTTACCTACTTTACTCTGAATATACTGAGAATAGACCCGAAACCTCTGATTATTTGGTAAATGCTCAGTTAACTTTTTAGGATTAGAAAAATCGATAGATCTTGCGGAACACAACCCAAAACTACAATCAGGATGCTTATCAAGCAAGGTCGGAATTAAGGAAATACAGGTATCTAGTATTTTGACAACAGTTTTGAAAGTATTTTTATTAATAATTTTATTGTACTTATAGTCGCTTCCCCGGTCTTTTTTACAATAAAATTTGAGAGCAATTACATTTCCATTATGATACTCTGCCCTAATAATATAATGCAGTTTAATATCGGTACAGAAGAATTTGTATATATATGTAAAAAGATGGTCGGAACCATCTTTACAATTATCTTTCTGTATGAATTTTAACTCGTACAAATTTTTAAAGTTTAATTTATCACTCTTTTAGAACTGTGTGCGGACACAACAACTTTCCTGCCCTTAAGATCTGCGGCAGAAATCTTTACAGAAACTACTGTTCTCAATGGTTTCCAGTTCAGCTTCTCTCCTTTTGATATCGTCTTTTTCATTATAGAATATATTGTGCTTTACAAAAATACAAAATTTATTCCTATTTGCAAGTTGGAAAAATTTGACCTAAGTTTAAATATATTATCATTTATTATTTAAAAAATCAATTTCTTTGTGAATGTCAATCAGAACCAAAAATACTTCTATATCTTCTTCATATTCATAATCCTCACCATATACTTTCATTGCAAATTTTATGAAATATCCCAAAAAGCCTAGTGCAATAAAACAATGAAATTTATAGCACTCTAAAGAATGTGATGTAAACTTCGGATAAATAGATGCTTCCGCCCGGTTGTGACCTTCGTCAAAATGCGATATTAAATTTATGACATTATTACTTCCAGAATGTGCAATTTCGGAAAGTTGTCTGTACAACTCCTTCGTGGTATTATTAAATACATTATTTACATTAGGTGTTTTCTTTTCTAGCTTAGAAACCTCTTTTTTCTCAAGCTCAATTAGCCTGGTGAGTGCCTCAAGTTGCTTTCTAATTAAAGTTGATGCTTCAATTATATCACCGGACATTATTAAATTGTTAATCAAAAAATGTGTCCTTATATAAGATGCAGATACACCAATCTGGTACGAGATATTATCATCAAGATTCTTAACAGGTGTATGGAAATTCTTTGAAATTGTCAACATAAGACCGTCCAATATCAACTTAAAGTCTGGTAACTTTTCAATTTCGGCTTCAGCCAACTTGTACTGCTCCTCGGAACCTTCTCGTGATTTTTCCGAATTGATTATAAAATTGGAAATTTCTTCCATATAATCCGCTACAATCTCTATAAATTCTCTATCATTTGTTTCCATGAAGTTATTTGGATCTAATATACGATTTCCTAGGTGATTGAGAATTAATTAGAAATTATCGTATATCTCAAATACTTTCGATTCCAAATTGCTCAAACTTAAATTATGTATTTAAAACTGATATAAGTGTACAATTATTTTAATTTTATTTTTTCCTGATATGACAAAAACGATGACTCCGCGTATTTATTTATTTATTTCTTCATACTCATCACGAAATCTTTTGTAATGCTCTATCGAATTGAAGAAATTAGTTTGCAAGTTGATTTGCCCTAAGACCATACTGAAATAGTAGTTATAAATACTTTTAAGATCATCATCCAGTTTATTCAGTAAAAAATAATAGTACATTCTCCAACGAAACCAATCATCATATTTTCCAAAGAATAACCAATTATTAAAATGCATAGTTATATAATGATTTAGAGCATCCACCCCAAACTCATATTCAATTTGAAGATTTTCCTGACCAAACATTTTGCTTTCTAAATCTGCAATTGTACTTGCATATATATTTTTTCCATACATATTTTTAAAAAATACTCTATGGTAATATTCGTTACTTTGCAGATAATCGTATTTGTCGGTGAGGATGTCATCTAACTGAGCAACGAGATGAATTTCCAAGCAATTATGCTCAATAGCGCCGATTTGCAACCATTTTTTGAAGTTAAAATCTTGGATTAGATCTTTTCCCATATGATTAGCGAATTCGACAGCTCGATCCATAGCATTCCACCAAATTTGAGGAGAAAAATTAATTCCATTCATAAATATAGTTTTGGATTATTAGTTTGTGTTGCGAATAGATTATGGTTTCTGTAAATTAAAGAGGTTCAATTTTCAATATCTCAATATCTACAATTCTGGTCCCGTTTTCATTATAAATCTGCTTCACAGTTACTTTAATCTTATCATATTTTGGTGTGGGAAAATTCATTAATTCAGAAATGTTTAAAAATCCAAAAGCTTTCGCTAATAAAGCAATATGGCGTGTAGAATATTTATGATTTTCCTTTATATTTTCAACATTACCGACAAAGCTTTTAGTTAAGCCCATTTTTAAACTTAATTTTTCTTGAGAAATTTCTTTCTCCATTCTAAGTCTCTTAATATGATTAATGAAGTCATAATCAAATTGAGTTGTTTCAAAAACAAAAGTTTTTTCCATAATTTTTTTAAAAAATCACACCTATATATTGGTGTATTGAAATTTATTCTTATATTTGTTCTAGCGAATTGATAATTAGCCCATATAGGGAAATTAAAACGATGTATCTCGGACCGAAAAGACCAATTTTACCTTCGAGATTATCGTGAAATCGCTCCATGTCTAAAAGTTTCTTACTTTTGCATACGGCATGCGAGCGGTTCTCACGTTAGCTTTAGAAGGTAATCTTTAGATGAAAATTTAAAGAAGGGTTTGGTCGCCCTCGGTTCTAAAGTGTGAGACCGTTCCATGCTATTTTTGCATTTAACTCCTCATCTTAAACGCATCGTTCCATATATAAAATAATATTTATGAGGACGACATTTTCAACCATTCTGCTTATTTGCCCACCGGAATAGTCCGCCAGCATAACAGAAAAAAATTACAGCTTTATGCCAGTTTTGCTTGCAAAATGCTGGATTGGTATAACCTACATATTATCGACAAACTCCGAAATTCCTTTAAAAGTAAAAGGAAAGCCAGACTACGCTTTAAACTCGCACATTAAAAGTACTCGCTTTCTTTTGATTTTCCAAATTATTTTCAGCACGAAGGGAATTTAATACTGAAGACAAAAAAATTCAACGGTTTGTATAATGCATATGGTTACTGTTGTTTTTAGATTTCAATAGAATGTTTTCTCATTTAGAAATGACACTTTACAATGAGTTTACTCATTGCGGCTTTACAGCTTACACGGGACACGATTTCATTCATATTATTTCAAGATGTGCTAGGGCAGGAGGTTTTGCTATGTCCTTACTGAAGCTTCCTCCCAAGCATCATCAAATAGATACGCTAAAAACATATTCAAGAAACAGAAAGTGTAACGTAACCATAGAAAAACAAAAGCCCTTTCCACAAAAGTTGACTGCTAGCGTAGGAAAGAGCAAAGTCTAACGAATTAAACCTATTCAAAAGTATGAAAAAAAGCTTTTGCAACCTAAGTCATCTTCAAATGGCTTTTGGCTTCACCTTGCTCGTCTCCGGCGTAGCAATAGGGCAGATGCGCACCATTACAGGCACTGTCACGGAAAATAACCAGCCAGTCAAAGGTGTTTCCGTATTTCAGGAAGGTAAAGAAGAAGTGGCTGTGACCAATGCAGCAGGCGTTTACCGTGTTCAGGTATCGGGAGAAAATCCCGTAATCATTTACCGCCATCCGGACTATCCCGAACGAAAAATCACTTTAGGCAGCAGGATAACCGTCAATATCTCATTAGGTAAAGAAAAGGAAATTGAGGAAGTTGTTCTCAATGCAGGTTATTATAAGGTCAAAAACAAAGAAAGAACAGGAAGCATTGCCAAGATCTCAGCCAAAGACATCGAAAATCAACCTGTCACCAATGTCCTTGCTTCAGCGCAGGGTAGGATGAGCGGGGTTTCGATCACTCAGAATTCGGGAACACCTGGAGGGGGATTTGATATTCAGATCAGGGGTAAGAACAGTATCCGTCGGGAAGGGAATGAACCGCTATATATTATTGATGGTGTTCCTCAGGCTTCTGAAACGCCTTCATTGTATTCCAACAGGATCCTTCCTTGGTCATCGATCAATCCTTTGAATGCGATCAATCCAAATGATATTGAAAGCTTTGAGATTCTAAAAGATGCCGATGCTACGGCTATCTATGGAAGCCGTGGAGCCAACGGGGTCATCATTGTGACCACTAAAAGAGGGAAGAAGGGAAGGTCCGAACTGAAACTGAACACTTCCTATTCTTTAAGCAGGATCACAAGACCGATGGAGCTGATGAATACGGAACAGTATATCAGCATGAGAAAACAGGGATTTCAGAATGATAATGTGCCATATCCTGCAACTATGTATGATATCAACGGAACCTGGGACCAGTCGAGGTATACCGATTGGCAGAAAGAACTGATCGGCGGAACAGCTGATGCTTATGCCGTTCAGTTGTCTTTGAGCGGAGGTTCTGAGATCACCTCCTACAATATAAGCTATGGTCATAATGAACAGTCAACGGTTCTTCCTGCTGATTTCAGGTACAGGACGGATAACGTCAATGCCAATTTTTCTTATTTTACGCCTGACAGGAGACTGGAGTTCAATTTTGTCAACATGTTCTCCTTTCAGAAGAACAATGTTCAGAACGATGACCTTACCCTGAAAAGCATCACCTTAAGTCCGAATGCGCCTGCACTGTACAATACGTCCGGAAATATCAACTGGGAAAACGGCACCTTTACGAATCCTGTAGCCTCATTCCTCAGTGAGTATATCAATAAGACCGCATTTTTTAACAACGGGCTAAACGTCTCCTACAAGCTTTTTCCTTTTCTGTCGGTCAAGATGAATGCCGGGATCAGCTATCAGAATTTCGAGGAGAGATCACTGAAGCCCCACACCATCAATAACCCCGCATTGGGTCAGACGAGCCTGAACTCGACCTCATCAAAGAATAATCAGGTGAACTTTTCCTACATACTTGAACCGCAGGTTGTCGGAACGTATCAGTTCGGGAACCATCAGTTTGAGGCCTTGGTAGGGACTACTCTTCAAAAGACGCAATCTGATCAGGGTGCGATAACGGGAAGGGGATTTGAAAGCAATGCACTGATCGACAATATTGGCGCTGCCAGTGTAAAGACCATCTCTGATCAGGTACGCAGTGAGTACAACTATACCGCAGTGTTTGCCCGATTTAATTATCAGCTTAAAAAAAGGTATATCCTAAACCTTACAGGAAGACGGGATGGTTCAAGCCGTTTCGGTCCCAACAATCGCTTCGGGAATTTCGGGGCATTAGGAGGGGCGTGGCTGTTTTCGGAAGAGAATTTCCTGAGAGATTCCAAATGGCTGACCTTAGGTAAGATCAGAGGAAGTATAGGAACGACAGGAAATGACAAGATAGGGGATTACCAATACCTCAACACCTATATCATTTCCTCCAATATCTATAACGGACAGACCGGGCTTAATCCCGCACGATTGTACAATCCCAATTTCAGCTGGGAGAAGACGGTGAAAAAGGAAGTGGCAATGGAACTTGGATTTTGGAAGGGACGCTTTAACTTCTCAGGAGCGTACTATGAAAATACTTCATCTAATCAGCTGGTGGGTATTCCACTTCCTGCAACTACGGGGTTTTCCTCGATACAGTCCAATCTTCCTGCAAAGATCAGGAATACGGGATGGGAATTTGACACGTCGATTCAGGTACTCAAAAATGGAAAGTTCAGATATGATACGTCATTCAATCTGAGTATTCCTCGAAACACGCTGGTAGAGTTTCCGAACCTCGAAGGTTCGACCTACTCCAATCAATATGTTATTGGCTATCCGACGACTATTGCGAGAGTGTACCAGTATGAGGGAATCGATCCTGCAACAGGATTATATAAGTTCAAGGATTTCAACGGTGATGGAAAGATCAATTCTCCAGATGACAACAAGGCAGTGGAAAAACTTGGCGTCCGGATGTTTGGCGGATGGTCAAGCCAGTTCAGGTTCGGTCAATGGTCAGCTTCCTTCCTGTGGCAGTTCGTTAAACAGAGGAACTGGAATTACAACCGCCAGATGCTGATGCCGGGAACACTCAGCAACCAGCCTGTCGAGGTTCTGGATGCATGGTCGCCCTCGAATCCGGAAGGAACCTATATGCAATACTCAGCGGGCTATAATCCTCAGAAACTTTCACTGCATGGTTTCTTTCAGAATTCTACCGCTGCGGTAAGTGATGCCTCTTACATCAGGCTGAAAAATGTACAGGTCAATTACCGGATACCGGTAGATAGAATGGGGATCAAGGAAGCGATGGTCTATTTTCAGGGACAAAACCTTCTGACCATCACCGACTATTTCGGAATGGACCCGGAATTTTATCTGGTAGGTTATCTGCCGCCTTTGAAGACGTATTCTTTGGGATTTCAGGTGACGTTCTGATGTGAAACTGAATTCCTTTGATATGCAAATAAAAACTATACTCTTAATATTTAAAGAAAATGAAAAATATAATTAATCAAATGATGTATCTGCTCGTGATGCTCGCCGCTCTACTCAGTACGATTGCCTGCGAGAAGTTTGTGGAAACTGATTTCCCGAATAACCAACTGGCCACTGAAATGATCTTTGAAGACGAAAAAACGGCAGATGCCGCCCTGGCAGGTTTGTATTCAGGTCTGTGGACCGGCTCTGTGATCAGCGGTACATCAGACGGTTCAGGTGCTCTGCTGGGAACCTATTCCGATGATATTACCTGTGTCTTTACCAGCGCAGGGAATGCGATCCTGGATATTTACAACAACCAGCCCCTTGCAACGAATTCTACAGTCAGTCTGGTCTGGACAAATGCCTATCAGCAAATCTATATGGCGAATAGTATTATCGAAGGCGTGGAAAGATCAAAGAGCCTTTCTGAATCGGCAAAGGACAGGATCAAAGGGGAAGCTCTGATGATCCGTTCTCTGATTTATTTTTACCTGTACCAGATCTATGGAGAAATTCCTTATACCGATACTACAGACTATGTGTACAACAGTACACTGAACAGAATGCCAAAGGATCAGTTTCTGATAAAGCTTGAAACAGATATGTCTGAGGCGGTAAACCTGCTGCCGACAGCATATCGTAATGCGGAGCGGATCTATATAAATAAGGGGGTCGGATATCTGGTGCTGGCCAAGATGAAGATGCTGATCGGTAATTGGCAGGAAGCGGAAGTACTATGTCAGGCAGTCATTCAGAATGCGGACTATGTTTTTCAAAATGACCTGTCCAAAGTTTTTCAGAAAACAGGAAAGCATATCATCTGGCAATTGAAGCCTAAGAATAACACAGACCCAACCAATGAAGCATTGCTCTACAATTTTGTTTCAGCACCAACATCTTTTGTCCTTAACCCTGATCTTATCAATTCTTTTTCTATGGGTGATCTCCGCAGACAACAATATTTTGTAGCAGTGGTATTCGGTTCCCAGACGAATTATAAGCAGACCAAGTACAAGGTGACTACAACGACCAATAGTACTGAATACTCCGTCATTTACAGGTTGGAGGATGTTTATCTGATGCTTGCAGAATCTCTTATGAAACAAAACAAGACCGCTCAGGCAGTACCGTTCATTAATTACACCAGACAGAGGGCAGGACTGACTGCATTAACTACTTCGATTTCACAGTCTCAGGCGATGGAGGAGATAAAGAATGAGAGAAGAAAAGAGTTTTTTGCAGAACACGGCAACAGGTTTTTAGATCTGAAAAGATGGGGACAGCTGGATCAGCTCAAACCTGTAAAGGTCAATTGGAAAGCAACCAACCAATTCTTTCCGTTGCCACAGAAAGAAATGCTTTTGAACATGAATCTAACGCCACAGAATGATGGATATTAGTAAGAGAGATAAAAGTGTAAGTATTTTAAGATTTAACAAGAGGTTTTCAGAAATTTGGAATGTAGAAGGACAGGAGTTCAAATCCTTTGGATATGTAATGAAGTACAGTTTATATGCTTTGCTTATGACTATGTTCGTCAGTCTGACTACCGGAAAACTATCTGCTCAAAACTATGAACATCTTGCAAAGTTGGTAAGGGAAACTGAGGAAATTCGTTTCCCTGAATCTTCTGATAATGGCAAATGGCTGGCCTGGTATTCTGTTTTGGGCGATGGTTCCAAAAATCTGAAACTGCAGAGTATATTGAATCAAGATATTCTGTTGGAAAGGAAAAATATCAATTTAATGATGTTTGTTGGGAATCATCTGGCAATCCAATTCGGAGAAATGCTGGAATACCTCGATCCTGAAACAGGGAAATCCCAGTCTTTGAAGAATGTCAGCAAATTTCTATATGATGATAAGACTAATGCCTTGATCGTATTGTACACAGAAAAGGAAGGCCGTTTGTTAGAAGTTTTTGATACCGATCTGAATCTCCGGCAAACTATTGCTGATGTTCAGTATGTATATGCAAAAAATGATCAAACGGTCGTCAGAAGAAAGATGGGTGATCTGAATGAAGTTCTGTTACTGAAAAAGGGACTTTTTGTAAATGTCTTTTCAACAACGGAAGACCTGAAAAATGTAGTTCCGTCAGGAACTAAGGAAAATGGTCTTGTGGTTCATAGCCTTAACGATGGTAAATCTAAGATCTACTACATTGCTCCGGACAAAAAGCAATATGTAATGGACATCAGTAAGTACAATGATTATGATCAGATGACGCTCAGTCCGTCACGTTCCGATCACCAGATCGTTATCAAACTAGAGAAAAAGTTAAAAGCCAAAAAAGAAATGGTGGATGTTTGGTATGGAACAGATTTCGACCTTGCGGCGCATAATACCTCCATACTTAAAGCTATTCAGATTGACTGGAACCCATTCACTGCAAAGACCAATTTGATGACCCGTTCCGGTTATTTTGGGGAAACGGCAGTAGGTAATGACCTGTATCTAATAAATCAGGTCGACAAAGATCAGGTGGATAAGATGGATAAGGCAGGAGGACAAGGTTTTGATAAACTTTTTTTGTGGAATGCCGCTGTGGATGAGTACACTTTTATCTCCGATGTGCAGAAAGAAATGGTGATCTCTCCGACGGGTGAGTACCTCCTTATTCAAAAGGAGAATAACTGGCAACTCTATAACACAATAAAATGCCAAATAGTGGATTTAGATGTTTCTCGGGAAATGATGCCTTATTTTACTTCAGACAACGATGTCCTTTGGGTCGGGGGCAATACGATTGCTGAGCAGAATCTCTTTAACAGAAAGGTCAGGGAAGTAGTTAAGGGAGAAAACTCAATGATCGAACTGATCGATTTTAAACGTGTGTATACAGATATCGGAAATAAAAGAGATTTCAGGACAGCGGATCTAAAGAAACCTTTGGTTGTCAAGATCACGAATCTAAGTGATCAAAATGTATCCTATGCCTATTTGAAAAATAGGAAACTCCATTCAATTTTATCTTCGACTCCTAATCAAATCACTGAATTTAAGCAGTTGGGTCAACGGGAACATTATTATTGGATCGCTGAAAATTATAATAAGCGTCCGACATTAATTGTAAGGGATGGAAAAGAAAATCCGAGAAAACTTTATGTGTCAAATGGCGGTGATCAAAAGTTTGAGCAAACTGAGATGATCAGGATTTCTTATAAGGGTTCGGATGGTGAGAAGATCAGCGGTGCGTTGTATATGCCGCTGAACTTTGACCGCTCTAAAAAATATCCTGTTGTGATGCATATCTATGAGAAACAGGAATATCTCACCAAAAGGTTTTTGAGACCATCTTTTGCAAATCCGACAGGTTACAATATTCCGCTGTTGATAGAGGAGGGGTTTGCAGTGTTGCTTGCCGACATCTCACAATCTGATAAAGGTGCCGGAATATCTGCTTTGGAGAGTATCAATAATGCTTTGGATGAACTGCAAAAAATAAAATATGTGGATATGAATAGAATCGGTTTGATGGGACAGTCATTCGGAGGATATGAAACCAATTTTATAGCCACTCATTCCGATCGTTTTGCGGCGTATGTTTCAGGAGCGGCTGTTTCAGATGTAATCCGCACCTACTACGCCTATAATTATAACTTTCATGCGCCAGATTATTACAGATATGAAGGACGGCAGTACTGGTTTAGATCAACAGTTGCTGAAGACCCTGAAAAATATATCAGGAATAATCCGATCATGTATGCTCAGAATGTCACCGCACCAATGCTCTTATGGACTGGGACAGACGATGGTAATGTCAGCCCTGATGGTACAAAATCGATGTTTATCGCTTTGAGGAAATATAAAAAACCTGTGATTGCATTATTTTATGATAAAGAGGGTCATGCGATGAAAAAGCAAGAAACACAAAGAGATCTGACCGTCAAGATTTTAGACTGGTTTAATTATCATTTAAAGGATTATAAAGATATTTCCTGGATACATAAATACATAAAGGGTGCTTAATAGCACCCTTCTTTTAATAATTAATTGATGAAGGAGGTTAAGGAATTCTGAAGAGTTCCGTTTCGCATCCTGTTTGATAAAGATCGTGAACACCGGAAGCATCACTGACCGTACATACAAATCCTGTATTGTCTGTCGTACATTGCTGCTCCGTCATGACACATGGAGCGCTAGGGTTTGCAAGATCGATTTTCCAACCAGGAATTTCTGCTTTAGCAGATTTGGATGCTACATTGGTAGCATACGCACTACCGGCTCCAATAAATAGGATAGCCAATGGCAATACGATTTGTCTCATTTTTTTCATGATGTTAAAATTTGTTGTTGGTGCCTACTCTTTGTTCAGGTTTTCGGCTTCCCCTGAAATGAAATGTTGAATGATGTTTTGCGCAAAACGATATCTGATTATTTCATTTTCAATAATTACATACATTTGGTCTTTATTTATCGCAAATTGTATTCGCTGCTCTTCGGATCTGTTCGGTATATTTATGCTTCCAAGATATTTTTGTTCTTGTGTAGAATAGAGATCAATTATGATGGCTCTTTTACCCTTTTCCTTCTCAAGTTTTCCCTTGCGGTCCGATCGAACAAAGAGCACTCCCTTGTAAGCAAATGATCCTTCATTGACGATGAGCGGATTGTTCAGTTTACGGCTTCCATCAGATAAGACGGATAATCCCAGATGCGGTGTTTTGACCGTGTCAATGGTCTTGTAGACATTCTTTGACTTCAGATTGTAGTCTGTAACGACAAACTGATTCTTGTAATGATAGACATAGACCACCTTTCCTGTAAAAGCATCGTAATTTAACTGCCCGTCAGGTTCAAAAAATCCTTCACTTTTTTTCTCAAGCAAATCGGGTCTTAGCTTTATTGAATCCTTATGACCTTTGGCAATAATCCCCAAAGTCTGTATCTGTTTGAGACGGTGAAAAGCACCGATTACAAAATGATCTGAATCAAGGCTTTTTATTTTTCTGAAATAGGTCTTTCCAACATTTTGTTCCGCTAGCTCATTCTTTCCGGTTTGTCCTGCAAAAACGATAGGTATTGTTCCGTCATACAGATATGTTATACTGTCAGCGACTTCCAATATCGGCGATCTGAAATTGATGTCTGTTCGGTCCAATCGTAAATTCTGCTGTTTCAATGAAGACAAATCGGTGATTTTTGTAATCGAAAAAGGTGCGGTATAATTGCCCAAATATAAAGTATCACCGTAGAAGCCTGCAATATAATACGAATTCAGTTTCAAATCATAAGTACCATCTTTCAGAATGGGATGCTGCAAAAATCTCCTTTGGAAACCATTGTCCCTCTTTAAAATATTTTCTGACTGCTTGTACAGAAAAAACATTCCTGCCGAGCATAGAAAAGCTGTCACTACAAGGATTAAGCTCATCTTTGCTCTGTTGATCATCTGATGGTCTGTAGAAAAAATTATAGAAAAGACAGCAATCAATATACATATCAGATTGAAAATTAAATGCGTGTTCCAATCCATCTTTTCAAGAATGCCACCACACGAACATGGAACAAATTCACTATAGTTAAGAATCAAATAAATATAGACAGTAAACAAAACCATCAAAATGTAGGATCCATATAAACCGATATACCTTGTTCTTTCAGAGATCAAAAGGAAACAAACCAAAAGTTCAAGGATCAAAATTCCGTATGTAATAAAAACTGCATAGGCACTCAGGAGAGGTGATTGTGCAATTTGGATCTGAAAATTTTCAAAATCCATTATCTTACTGATGCTGGCGTAACAAAACAGCAGTATGAAAAAATAGCTTGTGAATTCTACAAATCTTGTTTTGATGGTTTTCATAATCTTAATATTTATCCTTTTCTGACTAATATCCATTTGACATTTTTCCCACAGTAGGTGGACAGTACTTCGCCTTTTGAAAGGTAAACTACGGTGCTTATCCTTCCTTCAACCTCCCATTCTCCACTTTCCGTACATCTCTTTCCGGTGCTTAAGATCACTTTCTGATTTTCCATTTTTTGAAACTGTATCAGTTAAGCAGAAATTATCCTTACCAGATCGTGTCCTGCGCCATCCTCCAGTGCTGCTTATCTTTTTTCGGTTCATCATCATCACCTGTATCCATATTGTCAGAACCTTTTTCTTCTGCAATGCCATTTTGAATCCTTGCAGATTCTTTATTGCTTTGAACTTTCATATTTTGTTGTTTCTGTTCTGTTGTATTTAAATCAGACTCAGATCTTTCACAAGACTGCATACAGAATGCAGTTATTAGACTTAAAAGTGAGATATACTTTTTCATTTTTTTAACAATGGTTTTAAAGTTATCCCGGCCGGTTTTTGATATTGATTAGAATTCTGATGTCGAAATTAGGAGGGTTAGGGAATTAAAAAAAACTATTGTTGCATCGATTGATACATTAAATGTAACTATTGATCAATCCTACCAACAAAATTAAGGTGTATCGTATTAATAATCAGTTAGTTGTTTTGGGTGTAAAGTTTGAACAAGCGTTTGATTGTGGTTTTTTTGTTAAATTTGTATATATCTTATCATAATGCATTATTATAATGGAGTTTTAACGCTATTATTCACTTTGTTTGTGTTTATGACACAAGGTCAAGAGATACAGCAACAATCTTACAAAGAGATTTCCCGATTGATCGATTCTTATTCTGAGAATGATGAAAGGGCAATTGTTTTTGTCAAAATGTACATTGACAAAGCAAAAAATGACCATAACCTTAAAAAATTGATCCGAGGTTACGAAGAAGCCATCTATTACAGCAAAGAAACCAGCAGGAAATTATCTTATGCTGACAGTGCCATTGTCACCGCTGTAAAATCAAACGACCAGGATCAGATTGCGAGAGCCTATGCAGGAAAAGGAATTATTTATTACTATAATCTAAGACAATATAAAAAAGCTTTAGAAGAATATCTGATAGCGTTCAAATATTCAAAAAATTCAAAAGATGGTTACCTTAAGAATAAGATCATCTATCATTTGGGAATGATCAAAAGCTATTTGGGATACTATAAGCAGGCAGCTGTACATTTTTCAGAGGCAGCTGATTTTTTTGAAAAAAATGCCAAAGAGAGTTTAGATCGGAACATTAGGTACAATAATGAATCAGGTTATTTTAACAGTATTTATCGCTTAAGCACTTGTTATAAAAATCTAAGACTATATCATAAGGAAGACTCTCTGATTAATATTGGGCTGGAAAGACTTCATAACAATAACGAGCTTGTAGTTGAGTTTGGATATTTCCAGAAAGGAAAGGGTATTCAGCTGCTGAGAAAAGGAAATACAGATGAAGCCTTAAAGCGATTAAAACTCTCACGTGATATTTTGAGCAGCAATCAGGATTATGCATCATTGACGAGCGTCTATTTTTATATAGGGAAACTATATAGATCAAAGGGAAATAGAGCTGAATCGTTAAACTATTTTAATAAAGTTGATTCGCTGGTCAATAAATTTTGGTTTATTACCCCTGAGATCAGATCAAGTTACTTGTATCTGATTGATGATGCTGAAAAAAATGGGGATTCTGAACGGAAGATGTATTACGGGGATCAGTTGTTAAAGGCTGACTCCATTATTAATGCTGACTTTGTGATGCTCACGGACAAAATTTATAGCGAGTATGATAAGGAGAATCTATTAGAAGAGAAGAAGCAGATGATCAGAGGTCATCAAGTTATTTTATATTCCTCCATTGGTGCAGGACTGGTAATCTTGTTTTTTTTTATTTGGAGGTTCAGGAAAAGAGAAAAGGAATTGAATGCCAGGTATCAGGAAGTGCTGGAAAAATTAAATACCTCAAAAGAAACCATTAGTTTCGACGTCATAGCACCCGCTTCATCTGATGAAAACATTTTAGAGTTATACAGTTCGGAAATTATCGAGGACATCAAAACAAATCTAAAGATTTTTGAAGACGAAAAACAATTTCTTCAGCAGAATTTAACACTTGACATTGTTGCCAAAATGATAGGAAGCAACCGCACCCATTTATCATATGTACTCAATGTACACTTTGATGTAACATTTCCAACATACCTTAAAGCTTTAAGGATAAGATATATCACCAATTTACTTGTAGAGGAAACTATATATCTTAGTTATAAAATTGAAACACTCGCCAAAATATGTGGGATGGCGAACAGGCAGATCTTCTCAGCACACTTTCTCGAGATCAACAGTATCAGGCCTAGAGATTTTATCAGAATGAGACAGGAAGAATTAAAGAAGACCTGACTTTTTTATTTTTTAGCCCGATTTTTACGTTAACAAAAAATTGAAAAACGTATGAACGGACAAAATTTTAAAAAAAAAGTGGATCAGCTTTGGAAAGATCTTACAACAGCAGTAGATCAGATCAACAGAAGTGAGAATGATATTGTGATTCGGGCAGAAGAAATTCTGATGGAAACAGACGCCTCTATAAGACAATTGAAAGACCTATTGCGCCAATATCAATTTTCGGACTGGAGTAACGAAATATATTTCTTTAAAAATACCAAACCGCAGTTCGTAGCAGTATATATCTACTATTCCAAAGTGTTAGCTTTAGAAGCCTCAAAACCCTATGCTGATTCGCAGGCGTTAAGATCGTATTATGAAAACGAGAGATCCAATCTTTTATATTTCTATAATGAGCAAAGAGAATTCATCAGTTATTATCGTCGTAAATCGACATACCTGGACAAAAAATATTTCGTTCGGTTCAAATTTGATTTTAAGTTGAAGCTCAGTCCGGAACTGTACAGTTATGATGAGGAATTTTCCACCTCCCACGACCATATTGTCTCTCAAATAATGGCAAATGATCTTTTAGAACAATATTTAACAAATAAAATTGATTCAAAAGACAGTAAAGAAAACTCTATCGCACATATTAAGAATCTGGAATGGACGGCTCCGAAAGTTGCTCTTATTGAGTTGTTGTATGCACTTCATCAAACGAAGTGTTTTAATGGAGGTCATTCAGATCTGGCGGAAATTTTCCGTTGGGCAGAAAATTCACTAAATATTAATCTGGGTAATTATCACAAGACTTTAGGCGAAATACGGTTAAGAAAAATAGACAGAACTAAATTTTTGTCATTGCTTCAGCATAATTTTAATCAGTATTTGGATGATTTAGACCTATAGGAGAACAATTAGTTTCTACACAAAATTCTCCAATTTTAAATAGGACCATATACTATTTTCACTAATTAAGACTGTATTGGTTTTTATGTGGCTAAACATTAATATGTATTAATGTAGAGTCTTTCATTATTCATAATTCAACTTAATTTATGAAAATAGAGTATTTCATAGGAATTGTAATTGTAAATCTTTCGGTAGTATCGATAAGCTACCGAAAGATCTTCTGTGTGATTTATCATAGAGCAGCTTGATATACATCAATATCAGCGAGATTTCTACTTAGATGATCGTTAAAAGTACTTCAAGCTAATTTGAATTCGATCAATATAACTCTTAGAAATATCGGCAAAACAATAGCCTTAATGGGACAAAATAAAAAATTTAGATAAATATTGAATTATAATCCAGTAAAAGTGTGGCTTATCGCAATGCATTATATATTTCTTTTACAATTTCAAAAAAAATCAGTTAATCACCATTAACCATTGATCTAAAACTCAGTATGCAAAGGATGTATAGGAGAATCTTTCGGTAGTACCGAGAAACTACCGAAAGATATTAAGCGTGATTTTGAAATTTTGTCGAACAAAATAATTGACAAATGGCAATATCTATTATCACCAAAGAAGACCTTCAGCAATTCAAAATTGAACTATTGGAAGGCATTGAAATATTACTCAAGGGTAAGACGACAGAGCAAAAATTATGGCTTCGGAGTTCTGAGGTCAAGAAGCTTCTTAACATATCTTCAGGAACCTTACAAAATCTGAGGATCAACGGAACATTATCGTACAGCAAGATAGGGGGCTCCCTGTATTACAATTATAAAGACATCCAAAAATTGCTCACGGATAAAAAACATTAATTTTTAATACGGAATTATGAAGAATAATAAAAATATCATCGTTTTTTTTGAGCGTGTTATTGAAGATGATCGATTGTATCCCTCTCATATCAGTATGTATGTTTCACTTTTCCAGTTCTGGAGTTTGAACCGGTTTCAGAATTCTTTTCGGATTAGCCGGGAAGATGTGATGAAGTTAAGTAAGATCAGGTCAATCGCAACTTACCATAAGTGCATCAGAGAACTTTGTCGCGCAGGATTTATACGGTACTCGCCAAGTTACAATTCATACAAAGGAAGCTTGATCGAGATCGTTGATTTTGAAAGTGAAAAAGTAGGTGAAAAAAAAATATCTCAAAATCAAAATTTCTTACTACAAGATGAGATTCGCTTTTTAGTTCCGGTGTTCAATGAAGTTGAGTTATATTTTACTGAGCGGGATCTCCCATCTGCTGAAGCAGATTGTTTTTTCTCTTTTTATCAATCTAAAAACTGGAAATTGAGTAATGAGAAACCAATGAAATGCTGGCAGGCTGCTGCGAGGAATTGGATCTCTGAATTGAAAAAATCTATAAATTAAGAACAGATGAAGAATATAGATCCCAAAACTCCGATATGGCGACTAACTGTTGAAGAATTTTTGGAGGTTTCCAAAAAAATTAATTCGGAAAAAAAATATGAATACGGATTGAAAGGTCTGGCAAAAATGCTGGGATGTTCTATTTCGAAAGCCTCGGAAATAAAATCTTCAGGACTGTTGGATGATGCCATCATTCAAAACGGAAACATTATCATCATTGATAAAGAAAAGGCATTAGCGCTTTTCGCGCAAAAATAAATATGCATTACCTTGAATTAATGCAGCGGTTTTGGGATTTCAACCAAAAAACATCAATTGGAACAACGGGAATTTCAATGTATTTATACCTGCTGAAAATTGGTTCTGACAATGACTCTTGTGATTTTCAAATTTCAGATGTTGTCATAAGCATAGAATTAGGAGTCACTCGGAAAACAGTAAAATCCACTAAAGAAAAGCTCCGGAATTTAGGATTAATTCAATACCAAGCTACAAGCGGACTTGCGTGTAAATACAGGTTAATAGGAGATTATCCTTCACAAATTTCTAGCCCTGAAATGGTGAGTAAAGAAGAAATTGGAAAGGAAGAATTGATTCAAAAAACAGTAGAATCCGGAGTTTCATTACTTACAGATCGTCCCGTTCAAAATTTTTCTGAAAACACCATTGATCACGAAATTGAAAGCGATTTATCGCAAACAATACAATCCTCAAAACCACAACCAACCACTCAAAAAGGGAACGATGAAAATATTCCGTCTTTCGAAGAATTTATAACGTATGCGGAAACATTAAAAATTTACGTGCCTGAGTTAGATTCTGAAATACAATCGAAATATGAAAACTGGAAAAACAATGGCTGGAAAAATAGTTCTGATAGACCCATTACCAATTGGAAATCTTCATTGAAAAGTACGTTACCTTTTATGAATAGTCAAACGGAAAGCCATCAACTTTCACTTCAATCCATTCCGGATATAAAACGTCCAAAATCCCAAAACGGCAACCTTTGAAACCTAGGCAAATGTCTAGGATAAGAACACACTAAAAAATTGAATTATGACACTATCAGATTTAAAACCCGGTCAAAAAGTAACCATCAACGGAATGCTTGCCGAGTACAAAGGAATTCAAAAAGTGAAGATCCCGAATTTCGGTAAAGTCGAGAAAAGGGTCTTCCAAGTTCAAGGCGTTCATATCTACAAATATTATCACCTCAATGATGGATCCAAAACCCTTGTAAGCGAGAAAATCGAGTTGATATAAAATTACTAATCGAGTAATCATTTAAAATGTATCAAGAAAAATTAAAATTTCCAATCCCAATTTAAAGCGCTATTATGGCTGTACCGGAAAAGGATTTACGGTTGATCCGCAAGAATTTTGAAAATAATAATGAAGTAAATCCTGAGAGAATTCGCTTGGGCAACCGTTTCGTAGACGATTTCATTTTCGAAGGTCACGAGGCTGCGGATATTCCCATCAATGCACTTCGGGTAATATTTAATATAGTTTCTATTATCAGCAATGAGCAATTTCGTCCTGAAGACCGACCTAAACAACTTTCTTTGTTTGATGAAGAGTTTGAAACCGAGAACAATATTTTCGCTTCCTTAAAAATCAGGAACAGCAAAATTTCGCCAAGTGGATCTACAAAGCAGGTGGTAGATGCTTATGAATTTCTTACGAAGTTCAAAATGAGCTGGTATAAATCTACTAATTCTAAAGGCAAGGAAATCAGAACTTTTGGTGGACTAATTTCTATACCTAGTTATGACCAGAGAGGTTACACCACGTTTTTAATCAGTAGTTATTGGCTTAAGAAGCTAATGGTTATTCCGGAATACAATTACGTTTTGTACAATTTGGTGTACAATATCAGGAACAATAAGCATATTATTTTCGCTATCTGGCTTGCAAAACTGCCTGAAAACGGAGCCGTTTTAAAACTGTCCACACTGAACAAGAAATTTGGATTGAAGTATAGAACTTCCAAGGATTTTTGCTTCAAATTTTTAAAACCTGCAAGAGTCAGTTTGAATACATTCAATACGCTTTCCTTCAATTACAAGTACAGGGGAGATTCGATCTTTATTATTCCTTATTTAACCAAAACCATTTTGAACAACAATTTATCTCAAAACAAAAGAGAACAATTGGAATCAAGCGAAGCGTATCTGAACCATAGGGAAAAAATTGCCCAAAGATTAAGCTACATCAGAAAAAGATATGGTCTGTACGAAAATGAAATGCTCCAGTTTTCCCATCAATACAGAAACGTTCCACAAACCAGAGTTTTGATAGAAAAGGCATTCAAAGAATTTATCCGAACGGCTCGATTGAAAGAAATTAAATCTACGGAATTTCAAGGAAAATTATTTCTGAATGAAATTCAGGAACATATCATACAAATTTATCGGCGTACAAAAATGGGAGAATTATTACCAAATGGTTACCCGATAATTATTTGAATTCGGAATTGCGCTCACCCGGAATTCGGGATTGCGGTCACTGAGGTTAAGAAAATGTTAAAGTGCCAAAATTTTTGAGTGATATTTCGGAATTGCGCTCACTCCGAAATTCAAAACCCACTAAAAATATGGATAACCATTAAAAATGTGGATAACTACGAGTATAATATTAAAAATGAATGAAAATAGAAAGTTGAATTCGGAATTGCACTCACCCGAAAACTGTTGTTTTTTCGGAATTGCGGTCACTCTACTTTCGGAATTGCGCTCACCGGAATTCGGAATTGCGCTCACTCAAAAAGTGGCTCAAAACCTTTGCCATAAGAGGATGCAATGCCTCATTAAAAGTATATTAAAAGTAATTAAAAAGTTTTTTTTATTAAAAAGGAAAATGCGGATAAAAAATTTGCTTTAAAAAAGAAAAAAAATGAATTGCGAAGAAGTAAAAGAAAAAGTGAATATAAGAACAGTTTTGGAATCGTTCAGCCTTTTTCCTGTTAAAGAGAATCGGAAAACTGCATTTTACTTTGCGCTCGACAGGGAAGAGAAAATCCCGAGTTTTTCGGTTGATTTCGTTAAAAATAAAGCATTTGATTTCGGAACCGGGAAAAGTTATGATGTTATTTCAATTGTTCAGCAAATGAATCGATGTTCAGTTTCTGATGCTTTGAAGTATCTTGAAAAATTTGACTTCTCAGTTCAAAATAATACTCAGATTGAAGAAGCTGTCCAAATCAAAAATTATCAAATCATAAAAGTAAATGAAATTCAGCACCCTGCTTTAATCCAATATTTAAAATCCCGAAAAGTTTGTGAACAAAAAGATTTGGTAAAAGAAATTGAGTATATGTTGAATGGTAAGAAATATTTCGGAATTGGCTTTTTTAATAATTCAGGAGGAGTTGAAATCCGAAGTAAATATTCAAAGATATGTTTGGGCAAAAAAGATGTTACATTGATGAAAAATGATTTGATTACTTCCAATGAAATTGTAGTTTTTGAAGGTTTTTTTGATTACCTAACTTTTAAAAATTTGGAAAGTGCAGAATGTTCAATTGCAGATTGTTTGATTCTCAATTCTACGGCGATGCTTTTCAAAGTTGAAGAATCGTTGAAAGAATATGATAGAATTTCACTTTTCTTGGACAATGACCCAAATGGAAATGCAACTAAAGAAACTATTCAGAAAAAGTATAAAAATGTAGAAGATTGTTCTTTGCTGTACAAAGATTTTAAGGATTTGAACGAGTGGTTTTGTGCAACAAAGTAAAATGTAAAAATTCTGAAAATAATTTTAACGAGAAATTATATTTTAAGAATGATAAAACTGGTTAAACCTTAAAAAAACAGATTAGCTAATGTTCGATTTTCTATTTTTCCTACTATCAAAACCGTCTATTTAATCACTTCTAACTGATGTTTGGCTTTTTACTATTGCAAATGTAGGACAGCATCATTCACCTAAAAAAATATTTTTGGGTTTCTATAAAAATTCTTTCCACGAGTTCCAATAATTTTTTCAGACACTCCTGAATCCTTCGGACAAAAATATTTCGAGCCACAATCCTCCAAAGCTTTGGAGGATTGTGGTTTTATATGCCTGATACTTTCCTATGATCATCGGCAAAGAAAAAGACGGAACCTCAGTTATACGAATCAATTAAATCGCAGACGGTCTTTGACATCAACGGAAAAAACAACAAAATAAAACAACAAATAATTCTGCTTTTCCAATTGGATATAAGCAGAAAAAAAAACGAGTGTCCTCGAAACCAAATCAATCAAATCGAAAATTTTAACAAACTCGAAAATCAATTATTAACAATCAAAAATTAACATTATGAACATCGTAGGCAGAATTACAAAAAACGCAGAAATCAACACTTTAAAAAATGACAAACAGGTCGTGAATTTTTCACTAGCCATTAATGACAGATTTAAAACCAAACAAGGCGAACTAAGAGAACAGACCACTTATTATAACTGCTCCTATTGGCTAAGTGCCAACGTAGCTAAGATTTTAACGAAGGGAACATTAGTAGAGCTTACAGGCAGAGCAAGTGCGAGTGCGTGGATTGGAAAAGATGGAGAAATAAAATCGGGGTTGAATTTCCATACTTCTAACATCAAAGTACACGGAGGCGGAAAAAAGTCTGACACAGAAGAACAACCAGCTTCACAGCCACAGAAATCCAATGCTTTTGCGGAAGATACGGACGATGATTTACCATTCTAAAAGCATTCAAAATATGGAAGCACAATATAACTTTCAAATGAAGCCGAAAAGTGATAAGAATGATTGGGAAAAGGTGGAAATCTTTTCCCAATTCTATTGCGAGAGAACGACAGCAATACGGTATGCAAAAAGTCTTTCAAGAAAATTCAAATCAGAAATCCGCCTTACAGAGGGAAAAGAACCTTTCAAAACAAGCGGAACATACATTTACGAAAACAACAATTATACAACAAATATTATGGCAAATTGGTGCAACAATAAAGTAACATTCACAGGAAATCGAGAGGTTTTGGACAAAGTCTCGAATGTATTTCAAGAAATGATAGAAAAGGAAACTAAGGGAAATATTGGGCAACTGCCCGATTTTGTCAAGAGCAAAAACGGTTACTTCTGTGAAATTTATCGAAGTGAAACAGATGAATGTTCTTTCCATTATGAGACAAGATGGAGCCCAAATATCGAAGCATTATGGATTGTTGCAAATCATTACGATGTCGGATTTGTATTGGATTACGAAGAATCTGGCTGTATGGTTTTTGGCAAGACCATATGCGAAAACCAAATCTTACAGGATTATTTTCTCAATCAATGTGACTTTCAAGACTTCATCTACAATGTAGATACAGATTGTTACGAATTCGAAGGTGAAAATTACGATTACAAAGAGGAGATTATGAGAATCCTATTAGACAGGAAAATAAATAATAACAAACAAAAAATTGCATAAATGAAAACATCACTTCAACAAACAGAATATTTACTGATAAAATCAATGACCAACAGTGAATGGGATAATGGCGATTTTGCCATTATCCACATTACGGGAGAATGGAAAGAAATCCCAAAGAAAAGGCTCGAAGCCGTAAAGCCTTTGGAAAATGACTATGATTTAAAATGGCTGAATTATGCCGATACCAATGTAGAGTTTTTCAAATTTTCGGAAGAAAATTATCCCTAAGTTGAAGAATGGCTTTCGGAGAGAAGCAGGATTTTTATCGAATTGGAAAAAGAGGATTTGAAAAAATTTTTGCAACCCGAAAATAATCTGAATTGCTACCAAATGCAAGTCTATAAAAACGGAAATGCCATTTACAACGCTTTTGGAAAACAGACAGGCGAAGAATTTTGGACAGAAGAATTTTCATTATATCAATTAACTCAACAACAATGAGAGTAACAGACTTAAACGGTTGCAAGATTAAAGTAACCAATCTTGATGAAGCTATCCAAATTACAGCAGAGTAAGGAATATGAACATACAAACAAAGAATTTTCAGAATTAGATAAAAGACTGAGAAGGTTTTGGAAAGATATGTACGGAAAACTACTAAAATCAAAACAATATGAGCAATCTCGCAGACAAAACGGAGTATAAAGCATTGAACATTATTGCCAAAATGGTAAAACAATATGAAAAATTACACTATTTGGATATGACCAAAGAAGATGATTGGAATGCCACAAACGCAAGAAACCTATTACAGAGCATTATTCAAAATAATGAATATAAAATTAATTATAACAGAAATAGTAAAAAATCAATTTTAAAAACAAAATTATGCAAACCAATTTTTTCAGACAGATAGGCAAACTCAATCTTACAGGAGATTTGCAAATCACACTCCGACAAGGGGCAGAAAACAGTTTCGTTCTTTCCGTATTGCTCAACAATGAGCAATGCGGAGACGAGGCAAGGAAAACGATTCCGCCACTCAATTTAAGGGGGACAGCGGAAGAATTGGACAACGGATTTTTTGAAAGTATTTCGACACCATTGCAGACCGCATCGGGCTTAATGGTAGATATGGAAAGTTTTATGAAACAGGTCGAAGAAGCCAAGAAGAAATCGGCAATGGAAAAGGAGAAATCCGACAAGGAGAAAAAAGAAAAGGAAGGCAAAGATAAAAAGTACAAAGAAGCCTTGCAAAAAGCCGAAGAACTCGAAAAAGACGGCAAATACAAAGAAGCGTGGTCAGCTCTTCCAAAAGTATCGGAATTTCCCGATTATGCTGAAATCATCCGCAAAAAGCAGGATGAATATGAGAAACATTTTGCACCAAGCCTATTCTCTGAAACGACCAATGAAAATGTTGAATCTTAAAAATATTATAAATGTTACTTGCAACCCTATTAGACCGAGTTTTTATACTCAAAGATAACGGACAGGAAATACGTTTACCTGACCCTGAACCAAAATGGAGCGTAGAATCAGTAATGAACTTTTACGCCAACACGTACCCGATACTGACCACTTCAAAAATTTCAGCACCGAAAATCAAGGATGATGCTGTTGAATATCAATTTGAAAGTGTGATGGGAACAAAAGGATAATAAATAGTTGATGGTTTTTGGTTGACAGTTGATAGAATTACAATCTAAAAGCTAACAACCATCAACCATAAACTGACAAACAAAAATAAAATGAATGCAACGAAAAACCATATCGGGGACAATTCAACCTCCCGAAGAAAAAAAACAAAGGCAACTTCACTTACAATTGAGGGAATACGCACAATGGATGCATCAGATAAAAGACAGTTCGGAAGTTCAGAAAGACCAACGGAAATCCGTTCCAATCTCCCAACTTCCAATGCTTTTCTGAGAACCTGCTTTATGCCGAAATTAAAGGAGAATGAAATAACAATAACACAGGGCAAACGTAAGTCTGCTAAAACAGAAAGGGATTTTTATAAGTCCCTTTCTCAATTAGCAAAGCATTATGATATAACCCCAATGCCGACACAGCATTTTAATTATCCATACAATATCAGCCTTGCTTTGAGAGATATTGAAACGCAGTTGAAAACCAAGACTGAAAATTGGCAGAGTGTTAGGCTGATAGAAAAAGGGAGTAAGACTTGCTTTGCAATAGAAGAAAGATGCAACACAGGGGCAACCTTGTTTTATGTTCCCGTCGTACCGCTTTATCAATTGCTCCGCAATAAGGTACACAGAAAAGCAGCTTGCTTACTATTGTCCGTATGCACTTATCTGTATAGAAATGTAGATATTCCATATTACAGACAGGAAGATTCTTATCTCTATTGGAATTACGAAATGCTTACTGATTGGATAGAGCAGGACGAAGAAATAGAAGATAACCACATCTGCAAAAAAGAACTTCAACGGGCGGAAATCATCGGAGATATGATGGGACAAAAAATTTCCAATGCTAAGAATCTTCTTTTTTTTGAGCAACGCTTGAAACGTTTTATACCGAAAAACAGGTTTGATAAAGAATGCCTTCAATTGGCAGAAAAAACCTTTAAACTTTATTGTGATTACCCTAATGAAAGCATTTTCAGAAATGCCCACTATAATAATGCAAACAAGCCCTCAGAAATGGAGGGAGATGACAATTATAATGAGGAAACTGTTATCGCAATGGATAAATATATTTCCTTTTTTGCCGAGAGTGACGGATTGATTTATGATAATCTAACGAGTATGGTCAATAATGAGTTCAACGAATATGCTGAAACACAGCAACCAATGATTTTTAAAACCTTTGACGGAAGTGATATATTGGATAAAAACCTTGATTTTGAAAATCAGTTGTTTAAGGTCTTAAACGAATTGTGCCGATTGCTCAACTAATCTGTGCATACACGGCGCAAATAATTCAATTATAAAAACAAGCTATGAGAAATACAGCCAATACAATTAAGAACGAAGAAACCGACATAACCAATAATTTTGGAACACTTTACTATCCTAAATCAGCACTGGTCTTTTATGAGACAGAAGATTATAATCGCGATGGTTATGTTGAACATTTTGATATTGACCCTAATGGAAACCCTGTCAATGCCCACCCTTTGACTGTAAGGGAGGCACAACGACTCTCCAAATCTTTAAATATTCAAAATAAGAAAGAAAAAGATTTTCTAAGACCAAGTGGTATTATTTCTGAAACTGTACTATTTATAGATACATCGGAAAATGGAAAAGTGGTCTGGTACACAAAAGCACAGGAACGACAGTTACTATTTACCGAAAAGCTTTCCATTCCAAATGGTTTAGCGAATGTGCCACCTTTGCTATGGTGTGCCAATAAGCAGGGAATGAAAATATTCGCATTGGAGACAGACCAACGCCCCAATACAGATACACCACTATTTCACGCTCCGTTCTTTAATGTTTACGAAAGCGGAAGTGTTTGTATGGGAACGGTCGACGTAAACATTAAAAGTTCCGCATCACTCGAAGAGTTTACTAAGAAATGGGAAAACTATTTTTTCAATTCTTATTTCAGCCATTTGGTCAACAGCCATAATCCGATTAAAGGAAACTTGGTAATCCTTTGGAAAAGCCTTATTGATTCAAAAGAGCCGTTTCCGACAGATATTCTAATCAATTCAAATCTAACTTTAAAAAATCTACTCTAATGATACAATCTGAAAAAACAAAAGTCCATTTTACCGATGATAGCCTTTTAAATCCTACCAATCCTGTAATGGTAAACCTCATAGGTGCAGGTGGTACAGGTTCTAAAGTATTGACCGCCTTGATCGAAATGAACCATTCATTGATTGAATTGGGACACGCAGGATTACAGGTGCGGTTGTGGGATGATGATATTGTCACAGAAGCGAATCAAGGCAGACAGCGTTTTGCAGAATGTGAAGTAGGATTACCAAAGGCAGTTGCACTGATAAATCGGGCAAACCGATGGTCTGGAACGAATTGGAAAGCCGAAGTCAGAAAGTTTGAAAGAGATTCTTTAGGAAGAATCCAAGAGAATATGCAGTCCGCAATTTATATGTCGTGTGTTGATAATGTCAAATCACGATTTGAAATTGCTGATATTCTGAATGAATTGAAAGAGGGTAGGAGATTATACAGAAACCAGGCTAAATATTGGATGGATTTTGGCAACAACCGATATTCTGGACAGGTTTTGCTTTCTACAGTTGAGAATATAAAACAACCTGATTCCGAAAAATATCAAACAACGTCGAATCTTCCTTATGTGACGGAAGAATTTGGAGAACTGCTTTTGCAGTCTGAAACGCAAGATGATACACCAAGTTGCAGTTTAGCAGAAGCATTAGAAAAGCAGGATTTGTTTATTAATTCTACATTAGCACAAATGGGATGTTCTCTATTGTGGAACTTGTTTCGCAACGGACTGACTGAAAACAGAGGTTTTTTCCTTAATCTAAAAAATTTCCATTCTCAACTGATAAAAATATAAAAAACCGCCTGACCAAAAGTTGGGCGGCAAAAATGCAATTCCTCCCTGCGGTCGGAAACGTATTTTTGCGGAAAGCGGAACAACCCCATTTCTAAAACAATTCCGGACTTTGGCTTTGGTTTGTTTTTGAAAAAAGGTTGTAAGTATTAACTGACTATAGAAAACTCGTTGTGCATAGTTTCAATTAAGCATTAAAATAGTTAGTTGAAACTATGCACTTTCAGTGCAAGAATTTCAGTTTCTATAAATTTTTTATTCGACACAGATGCACAGATAATAAAATGAATTTTTTAATATTTTATTATCTGTGCATCTGTGGAGTTTTTTAAACGAATTTCATTCGTTGTTCAAATCTATGGACTGAAAGTCCATAGTGGTTTAGTTATTTACAACAAGCATTTCCCTCTTGAATAGGTGGGCACTTTACTGTACCGTAACTACAAAACACGCAACAATCTCCCTTTATAGGTTTTAGAGTTGTTTTGCAACTCTCACACTGATAGAAAAATTGACAAGCATCAGTTGGCATTTCTTCGGATTTCTTATGTCCGCAGGTTGGACAAGTTATTTCGGATATTAAAATGATGTCCATTATGAAATAATTTTGCTTTTTAGTGATTTGTAACCAGTAGAGTTGATAGCTTTTTCGATTTGCTCGATGCTGGTTTGTTTGTTGTCGAACTTTACAATTGCGTTGCCTTTTTCGTAAGAAACAATAACTTCAACAATGCCTTTTAGTTTGCTAATTTCTGTCTTTACATGATGTTCACATCCTGAACAAGTCATTCCTTTAATAGTAAATTCAACTTTCTGAATTTTAGAAGTCGAAGTAACAATTGCCGTGATTTTTGTCTTCGGAACAAAGATGTGAGCATAACTCGGAAATGATAGAAGTAAAACTGATATTACGGTAATACTTCCTAACAATGATTTCGTTTGCATAAAATTTTGTTTTTGATTTGTTTCACAATTACAGTCAATTTGTTGTTGAGGTTTCAGTTTTTGATACCAAGCAAAGCCAAGAACTAAAACAGTCATACCAATAAAATAAGGTCGAAAAGGTTCGAGCCACGAAAAGGTAGAAGCAATTCCGCTTGAACCCGCAACTATAGCCAAAATTGGCGTAATACAGCACAAGGACGAAGCAATTGCTGTCAAAAGTCCTGCACCGATTAATTTTTTTTCTGTTTTCATATTGTTTCCAAAATTTTGTTTTCGTTAAGGATTTTGAAAAAAGGTTTGAGCATTTTTTCATACTCTTTTGCCAACGAATAGAAAATAGTTTGCGCTTGTCTTTCCGTTTCAATGAGTTTTCTGTCTTTGAGTTTTCGCAAGTGCTGAGAAACTGCCGAAATGGTCATACTGAGAATATCGCTTAGGTCGCAAACACAAAGTTTCTTTTCTTCATAAAGAAGAAAAAGTATTTTCAGTCTTACATTGTTACCCGCTAACTCAAGTCCGCTGGATAAATAATCAACTGTTCCTTTGATTTCACTAATCCGGTCTTTGCAACGCATTATCTGCTTAACGTCCGCCTGCTGCCTTATACAAGAAAGATTATCCATAAGTACAAAGATAAGCAAATTGTTTATTTAAGCAAATACTAAAATACAAAAACATCTTTTTATACATTTTCATAAAAGGATAAAAGATTTCCGTATAAGTCTAATGCTGCAAATTCTCTTGTGCCATAATAGGTACTTTCTATCTCTGTTTTTTCATTGTGAAGCACCTCTTTTTCTTTTAGCTCTTTATACAGCTCTTCAACTCCTTTTACTTCAATTCTGCAACTGTGTGTTCCTGCTAAAAAGCTTTCTGCCCCACTACTAATCGGTTTTAGAAATAGAAAAATGCTTTTCCATTTCCAACTATAATTGCAGGAAGCCCACAAATGCAGTTCTATGTTGCCCCGAACCAAAATTGCAAAAGTGTCTTCCTTGTGCCGACAATCAAAACCAAATTTGTCTTTGTAAAATTGAACTGCTTTGTCAATTTCCCTGACAGGAAATGCGGGTGTTGCCTTTATCAGTTCTATCATTGTCATGTGCAATTTTAAATTGTAATATTGTGGTAAATAGTTGAGACAGCTCAAACGGATTGAAAAAACGTTTTCGGTTTCCTGGCTTAGCTGTTTATCCTTTGTTTTAATAATTTAAAGATAACCCAATACCCCAGCCCATATCGCTATCATAATGTGTACGAATACCCACATTTTTATTGATAATATATTTTAGCTCTGTCATATATTCCATATCGGTGTTGACCATAAAACCACCTCTTAGTCTTTTTGAAATTGGTATATCTTTACGCATTAACTGCAATCTCACAATTCCATCATGATATACTTCTGCCTGAAAATTGACCAGCATCGGCAGCGTATAGATAAATCCTAAGCTAAACTGTCTGCGGGTGTCTTTCTCATTTCTTTGCCCAAACAAATTCTTTTCGTGCTGATCAATACCGAGTCTGCGGTAACGCCAGTCAAAACCGATGAATGGCATAAACCATTGCATTTTACCAATATATCGTCCTAAATGAGTTTCTACTTCATAACCGTGCATATCATTGTAGCCCAAACGCCATTCTGTACCTAATTGGTAGCGTGCATTCATTAGCATAGCTTCTCCATCATTACCATTGGTTGCAAAATCGTTTTGTGCCATAAAATGAGGCATATTACTTTCTCTTTGCAATTCTTTATAGGCTTTTGCCTTATCGGGTAGATAGGGGTTATTGTAGTCTCCAACTTCAAAGACCCTGTTCATTCCCGCCATCATGTGATATAATATATGGCAATGAAAGAACCAATCACCTTCCTCATTTGCTAAAAACTCAATGGTATCTATTTCCATAGGCATGATATCCAACACATTTTTAAGCGGCGATTTTTCGCCTTTTCCGTTTATCACCCTGAAATCAAATCCGTGAAGATGCATTGGATGCCGCATCATTGAATTATTATAAATGGTAATCCGTAGAATTTCTCCTTTTTTTACAGGTATTTTGTCAGTTTCCGAAAGTATTTTATTATCCATGCTCCATACATAGCGGTTCATGTTGCCAGTAAGTGTGAATTTCAACTCTTTTACAGGCGCATCATTTGGAAGAGAGGTGTTATAAGGTGATTGCAACATAGCATAATTTAATGTTTTGATGTCTCCCAAGGCATTAGCGTTGTAACGGTTAGCGTCGTTATCCATATCCATACCCTCATGCTTACTGTGGTCTGCTTTTTTTGTTGCATCTCCGGTAATTTCGGGATACATCACTACATTCATGTCCATTTGGTTAAGGCTCATCTTCATGCCCATATCGTTCAAATCGCCATTCATTTTCATCATATCGTTCATCATCTTCATCCCCTCGAAATACTTCAATCGTGGGAGTGGAGAAATAAGCTGTTTGACCCCATCACCTATAAAGTAACTCGCAGATTGTGTCCTGTCTTCGGTTGTTGCTAAGAACTCGTAAGCCAAACCATCTTGAGGGATAGTCACTACAATATCGTAAGTTTCAGAAACGGCAATGATTAACCTGTCCACCTCTACAGGCTCAACATCATTCCCATCATTCGCTACTACTGTAATTTTTCCTCCAGCATACCGTAGCCAGAAATATGAAGACGCCCCTCCATTGGAAACACGCAATCTGACTTTGTCGCCTGCTTTTAGCTTTTTACCATCAATTGTTTTCAAATCGGTGCTATGGCTACCATTTATTAGGATTTTATCATAGTAAATGTCACTGACATCCATCGCCAGCATCCGCTTCCACTCGTTTTTTACCTTTACCCCTAATTTTCCCTCCTTAATAGCTTCAACATATGATTGTGTTGCGCCTTTCTTAATGGCCGCCCAATCATTTGCATTGTGTAGCATACGGTTGATATTATCGGGGTTAAGATTTGTCCACTCACTTAATATAATTGGAACGGTCGGCAAATCGTCAATTCCTTTTCTAAAGGTTTTATCATCATCCTTTTTCTTCATTATAAAACTACCATACATCCCAATTTGCTCCTGCAAACCAGAATGTGAGTGATACCAATGCGTTCCGTGTTGGATAATTGGGAAACGATAGGTATACGTTGTGCCTGCCTTAATAGGTTTTTGTGTAAGCCAGGGCACACCATCTTCTTTGTTGGGCAGGAACACTCCGTGCCAATGCAATGAGGTACTTTCTTTTAATTGGTTATGTACAACAATTTCGGCTGTATCACCTTCTGTGAATGTAAGCGTTGGCATTGGTATTTGACCATTTACGGAAATGGCTCTTTTTTCTTTGCCTGCGTAGTTGACAAGCGTATCTTTTACATACAACTCGTAACGAACTACTTTTTGTGCAAAGAGAGATTGCGAACATAACAGTATAAAAACTGCTTGCAGCAACCTGATCGTAATATTTTTAGGTATATTCATTTTGATATTTTTTTTTTGAAACTTACTCCTGCTCTTTTAACCAATTGGTTAATACTTTGATTTGCTCATCATTCAGTTTTGTATTTTTATGCATCATTGTATATGATGATAAGGGCATTTGTTTAGTTTCGATTTGTTCTTTAATTGAGTTTAATAATCTTTCCTGCTTCCTATTTGAGTATGTATCCCATTCGTTGAAATTCAAATCTTCTTTTGCGTTTTTGATATGGCTCTCTACCAATGCTCTTGCGGGCTGTATGTAATCGTACCAAACATAGTTGGTATTGTTGCTATGGCAATCGTAGCAAGAGGTTTGAAACATCGCTTTTACTTGAACAGGCATTTTATAGAATTGGGTAAAATCTGTTGTGTAAACCTGCCCTTTATCTACATTAAGGGCAGGCTGATAAAATTGTATTCCAATAAAAATAAACAGAACTATTGCCAATATTATCTTTAATACTTTCTTCATTTAGAACTCTTTTTTTACAGAGCCACAGGTAAGCATCTGATTACCGTAATATGGATTTTTTATTGCTTTAGCTTCGCTAATCCAAACAGCACCTTTACCATCATTGTACATTGGGCAATAGTTCTGATATAGTTTTTGTGTAGTCCCAAATAATGCAATAAGGTCGGAAACATCTTTACTTAACGATGCTAAATGCTCTCTTTGATGGTCTATTTTGCCTGCATTATCGCCAATGTGTTCTGCATTTTCCTTAGCATTTTCGAAAATATCCATAAACTCCTTATGCTTGTTTGCAGCTATGGTTTTCATATCCACCTTGCTTAAAGTAGCAAAAAGTTGTTTTCCTGCATTAGCAGCTGCTTTGTCATTATCTGCAACGAGTGCATTTTTTAAAACCAGATAATCTTTTACAATTGGTTCAATAGAGAAGTTTTGTGCCTGCTCTTTTACAGCGGATTTTTCCACCTTTTGAGATAGTGTATCTCTTGAAGTAACGGCAGCTGTTGTATCATTTTGTGTTGCTGCTGACAAATCTTGGGTTTCAGTTATGGCTGTGCTATCATTAGTTTGCTGGTTGTTATTTTTATTTGAAGATTGATTGCAGGAAATTGTTACAACTGCAATTGCTACTAATGTAATGATTGAGAAAATTATATTTTTCATTTTATTTATTTCTAATATTATTAAAGGAATTTATCTTATTTATTTGTTTTCAAATTCTTTCAGCTTACGCTTCATAAGTTCGATTTCTTTTGCCTGTGTTTCGAGTATGTTTTTTTGCAACTCTATCAGCTCGGGGTCGGTTAGCTTTGCTTTTTCAGACATCAGCACTGCTGCTGCGTGGTGTGGTATCATACCTTTTACAAATTGTTTGTCGCCCACATTTATTTGCTCCCGAATACCAAACCAAGAAAAAACACCAATTGCAAGGGAAAATGTAATGATTACCCGGTTGATTTTTTTGTTTTGATACATTCCTTTCATTATCCATATTTCAATGACCAACATTGCCGAAACCATTAGCAGGGTCATATATAAATTATTGATGTTCGGGATAAGATTGTCCAATCCGTCTATCATAGCATACATAATAAAGTACATAACTACAAACATTGCAACAGCCATTATAGCAAAGCGTTTGTACATTGCTAAAGAATGATTGGGATTATTTTCTTCACTCTTTTGGGTATGTTGCATTCCGTGTTGGTTTTTCATACTTTCCATAACAATTGTTTTTTATTTGTTATTTAATAGTTTCTTGTACGCTGCCACAAGTGAGCATTTGAGAGCCGTAATACGGGTTTTTAATTGCTTCTTCTTTGCTTAGCCAATTTGCTCCTTTACCATTATTGTACATTGGGCAATGTTGATAATAAACAGGTGTTTCTTGTTTTGAAACTTTGGCTAATTCGTACATATTATTAGCCAGTAAAGCGAAAATTTCTCTTTGTTTGGTAACATCTTTTGCTATAGCAATTTTTTCTGCATTAGCAGTTAAATCTTTCATTACTTTCATCCAAACGGTATGTTCTTCGTTGGAAAGTTTTGTCATTTCTACTGCTTTAATGGCTTTTACCAATTCGGTAGCTTTTGCGGAAGAAGTACCTGCATCAGTTTTTACCAACGCATCTTTCACTGAAAAATAGTTATTGAAAACGGCTTTTAATTGCGGTACATTTTGTGTTTCAGTGGTATTTTTTTGAGCCATATCGCTTTGGTTATGGTTGGCGTGTTCATTTTTCATATCCATACCTGCATCTCTGGTTTTTGCAACTGGTTTTAGTTCCCTTTTATACTGGCAACAGTCGGATAATTTTGCATATACATCATCTGGAGCCAAAAATTTCTCACTGTCATAACCTGCTAAGGCAATGCGTTTCAATATTTCGTCCTGATTTGTTTTTTTACCATCATAGTTGAGTGTAGCAATCTTGGTATCTTTATTCCAATCTACCGTGGCTACATTTTTTAAATTTCCTGCTTTTTCGATGGTTGTTTTACACATTTCGCAGTTGCCATATATTTTTACAGTTTCTGTTTTTGCATTTTTGATTTGTGCAAAACTGTTTACGGCTGATAGTAATACGATGATTACCATCAATATTTTTGATATTGATTTCATTTTTATTTTTTTTAATTTAATAAGATATACGAAGAGTTTGCGAAAACTGGATTCAGCTTTCGACAAGGCACACGTATGGCTAACAAGCCATCGTTTTAGCTTATTTTAGGTGGTTGCCAAATGGAAGAGTAGCCTGAAGAATAGTAGGCTTCTTTGAAACCGAATTTTTGCTTTTTAATTTCAGCAAAAGGGTTAGCTGTTTTTAAATCTATTGGTATTGGTAAGCTTACAGAAGATGAAGAAGTGCTACATCCACATGAACTGTGCTTACAATTGCCGTCGCAGTCGTGACCATTTTTGCATTTTTTACAGGACTTGTCCTTGCAACTGCTTTTATGTTCTGCTTTTGCAGATTGATCTTTTGAGCAGGACTTTTGCTCTGTCTTAGTTGTTTTTTTTGCACAAGCATAGCTTATGCTTGGCATTAGGAAAAAGCCCAAACATAGTAAGATGACAAAGCTGATATGTTTACTCAAATTTTTCAACACTACAAAATTATGAAATTATTTCTTTTAATTGCTATATTTTGCACTTTCGTGAACTGCAAACACAGAATTATAGATAAAATATCTAAATCACTAGTCTGCATAGTCCTTTTTATGCTTATTAAAATAAATATACAGTTAATTACCTAAAGTGTTTGTTATAAGTTAAATAACTAAACAGGTTATTAGGATAAGGAAATTATCTTTGTTTAATGGTTCTATCTTAAAACCTGCTTTCTGTACAGTTTCAATTACCTGTTCTTGTGTAATTCCTTCTGATTTTACGGTAAGCACCTTGTCTTTAGTTGTATCTACTTCCCAATGGCATATTATACCATGGTATTATCCAAATGAGGTTTTACAGATGCTACACATCCACCACAGTTAATATTTGTTTTGAATCGTAAGTCTTGATTATTCTTTTCCATTTTGTTTATTGAATAATTCATTTAAAGTTTAAAACTGCGTAATCGCAATGCATTTACGATTACCGATACAGAACTTAAAGACATTGCTAAAGCTGCAATCATTGGAGATAATAAAATTCCGAAAAACGGATATAAAATACCTGCTGCAATTGGAACACCAAGCACATTGTAGAAAAAGGCAAAGAATAAATTTTGCTTGATGTTTTTCATAACAGCATGGCTCAAATTTTTTGCTTTAACGATACCTAATAAATCGCCTTTTACTAAAGTTATTTTGGCACTTTCTATGGCTACATCAGTTCCAGTTCCCATAGCTATTCCGATATTGGCTTGTGCTAATGCCGGAGCATCATTTATACCATCACCAGCCATAGCTACAATTTTCCCTTCTGCTTGTAAACGTTTAATTTCGTTGAGTTTATCTTCGGGTAAGCATCCTGCTTTATAGGAAGATAAACCTAATTCATCCGCTACTGCTTTGGCTGTATTAACATTGTCGCCAGTAAGCATAATTACTTCTACACCTTGGAGCATTAGTTCTTTTATCGCTGCTGCACTCGAAGTTTTTATCGCATCGGTAATTGAAACAAAACCAACTGTAACATCATCAACAGCAATGTAAGAAACCGTTTTACCAAGTTTTTGTTCTGCAATAATTTTGGTTTCTAAATCGTCAGAAATAGTTGCCTTAACCTGTTCCATTAGTTTTTTATTGCCTAATGCTACTTTTCTATTGGTAACCGTTCCTGTAACTCCTTTTCCTGTAACATTTTCAAAATCTTTGACTCCAATTAATGAAATAGATTTTGTTTTGGCATAATTGACTACTGCTTGTGCCAATGGATGTTCACTGTATTGGTTTAAGGAAGCTATATTTTGCAATAAATCATCCTCGTTATTAGTTGATGCGTAAATTTTTTCTACAGAAGGTTTTCCCTCAGTTAGCGTTCCTGTTTTATCTGTTATTAAAACATCCACCTTATTCATATTTTCTAAGGCTTCGGCATTTTTAATTAATACTCCAGATTGTGCTCCTTTGCCCACACCCACCATCACAGACATCGGCGTGGCTAAACCTAAAGCACAAGGACAAGCTATGATTAAAACTGCAATGGCATTTATAAATCCATAAACCTTCGCTGGTTCTGGACCAAATAGTGCCCAAACAAAAAAGGTAATTACTGAAATGATTACTACAATGGGTACAAAATATTTAGAAATACTATCGGCTAATTTTTGAATGGGTGCTCTTGAACGAGAAGCATCGTTAACCATTTGTACAATTTGAGAAAGTAATGTTTCAGAACCTACTTTTTCGGCCATCATTACAAATGATTTGTTCCCGTTGATTGTTCCCGAAATTACATTATCGTCTTTCTTTTTGTCAACGGGAATTGGTTCTCCTGTAATCATTGCTTCATCAATACTGCTTTCACCATCGGTTATTTTTCCGTCAACTGGAATTTTATCTCCTGGTTTTACGCGTAATAAATCACCTTTCTTAATATCATGAATGGAAATCACTTTATCGCCCCCTTCACCAATCAAAGTAGCTTCGGTTGGTGCTAATTGTAATAACGCTTTTATAGCTCCACTGGTTTGGCTATGTGCTCTTGCTTCTAACAATTGTCCCAACAAGACCAGTGTAATGATTACTGTTGCTGCTTCAAAATAAAGATGAATGGTTCCGTGTTCGGTTTTAAATTCTTCCGGAAAGATATTCGGAATCAGCATTCCTACAATACTAAACAAAAATGCAACTCCAGTTCCTATTCCGATAAGGGTAAACATATTTAGATTCCAAGTGATTATGGATTTCCAAGCTCGTACAAAAAACATCCAACCAGCATAGAAAACAACAGGAATTGAAAACAGAAATTGCACCCAGTTCCACATGTTGCTGTCCATTATTTGAAATAACGGATTGTTATGTACCATTTCCATCATGGCAATAATAAAAATTGGCACCGTAAAGAGGGTTGCAATTTTCATTTTTTTAAGCAAATCCAGATAGGTTTTTTTTTCTTCGGAATCGCTTGGTTCCATGGGTACTAAATCCATTCCGCATATAGGACATGAACCCGGACTATCTTGAATAACTTCGGGATGCATTGGGCAGGTGTACATCGTTTTCTTTACATTCAATTCTGCTTCTTTTACCAAATGCATTCCACAAACAGGGCAATCGCCAGCTTTATCATAAGTTTTATCGCCTTCACAATGCATTGGACAATAGTATTTGCCTTTTATATTGCTAGTCACTTCGATTGTTTTTTTATCATCGTGAGAATGAGCAGAGCAGCAGGATTTTGCCACTGGTTCATTTGTCGTGGTATGTTGTGGGCTTTTGTTATTGCTCATTTCTATGGTATATTTTCCAACAACGGTTAATGCTTTTTGCAATTGTGTAGTTGGAATGTGTTTATCCATTGTCAGGGTAGCTGAGTTTTCATCTTTTGAAACTTCAACATTTGTCACATTTTCAACCTTTAATAAAGCTGATTTCACCTTTGCTTCGCAACCTCCACAGGTCATACCTGTTACTTGATATTTGTGTACCATTTTGTATGAGTTTTATGATACAAAGTTCCGTATTGTTTCCATTTTTTCGTTGTGGAATTTTGGGAATGATTTGTAAGATTTACTTAGACCTTATCCAAAGGTTTTCTTTTATCCTCTCGTATTCGCTTGAAATAACTTGGGGTAAGTCCTGTTACCTTTTTGAATTGGTTGCTTAAATAGGCTACACTTGAGTAATTTAAACGGAAAGCAATTTCACTCAAAGATAGTTCATCATATACCAATAATTCTTTTACCTTCTCTATTTTTTGGGCAATAAAATATTTTTCGATAGTAGTGCCTTCAATTTCTGAAAATAAATTAGAGAGATAATTATAGTCGTGGTGTATCTTGCTATTTAAAACATCCGACAAATTGTATTTTGTTTCGCCATCCTGATGATGAACGAGGTCAATAATAATATTTTTTATTTTTTCTATAATTCGGCTTTTTTTATCATCTATTAATTCAAAACCTAATACAGTCAGTGCTTGCACTAAATTGGTTTTAACGTTTTCAGCTAATTCTTTATCCAAGGTAACTTCTCCCAGCTTTATATTTTTCACAGTCAATCCAAGCTTCTCCAATTCATTCTGCACTACCATAATACAACGGTTGCAAACCATATTTTTTATAAAGAGTGTTGTCATATATTTTGTGCTTTATTTGAAATTAGCTTAAAATAAGCTCTATAAAATTACAATTAATATTTTCTTGTAATTGTAGAACAGTTGTCAATTGATGTATTTATCCACTGCGTTGTCCAATTCTTCATTTTTAATATTGCTTAAATTTATATCTGCCAAATGGAAAACTGGTCAAGTAGTTTGCTGACTTTCTTTATATCATTTCTTTATTCAAAGCATCAATGAGCATTTTGGTCATAATATTTCTTCTTTAGCCACAAACTTGCACGTACCAATAATATCAGTACAGGAACTTCCACCAATGGGCCGATAACGCCCACAAATGCCTGTGGCGAATGAATACCGAAAACCGATATTGCTACGGCTATTGCCAATTCAAAATTGTTTCCTGTGGCTGTAAATGCGATGGATGCGTTTTTATCGTAAGGAACTTTAAGAGATTTATTGATAAAGAAGCTCACGAAAAACATAAGTATAAAATAGATGATTAACGGTATTGCTACTTTTACTACATCCATTGGCAACTCTACTATTTTATCGCCTTTCAGACTGAACATCAATACTATAGTAAACAGTAAAGCATACAATGTAATGGGCGATATTTTGGGTACAAATTTCCGGTTATACCATTCTATACCTTTTGATTTTACAAGGATGTATCGGCTTAAAAACCTGCCAAGAAAGGAATACCTAAATATATCAATACGCTTTCGGTAACATCTTTCATTGATACGCTTACATTGAAATTGGCTAATACTAATTTTGCAGGTAATACGTTGATGAATAACCATACTAAAAAACTGTAAGTAAATATCTGGAAGATACTGTTTAATGCAACTAACATAGCTGTATATTCTCTGTTTGCTTTAGCTAAATCACTCCAAACGATTACCATTGCGATACATCTTGCCAAACCTATCAGTATCAAACCTGTCATATAATCGGGTTCATTCCTTAAAAATAAAACGGCTAACCCGAACATTAGCACTGTACCGATAACCCAATTCAGCAATAAGGATATACCAATTACTTTTTTATCCTTAAACGCCATAGGCAATAATGAATAATCAACCTTTGCTAATGGCGGATACATCATCAATATTAAACCTATTGCCAACGGAATATTTGTAGTGCCTACGGATAGCGCATTTGTAATTTTTGAAATACCGGGAAAAATATATCCCAATCCTATACCTACTGCCATTGCAAGGAATATCCATAAGGTAAGGTATCTGTCTAAGAATTTTAGTTTTGGTTGCATCGGCTACATTTTAATCATTGAAAAAACATAGAACATTTCCGTTGCTATCTGTAAACTTCTATCAGCATAGACCTTTGATTGTTCCGGTGTATTGTCTGAAATTTTAGGGTCTTCAAATGTGATAGGTATTCTCTTTTCTGCTCCTGCAATAAAAGGGCATCCGCCGTCTGCCTGTGAACAGGTCATAATAGCTGCAAACGCTGATACAGGATTGAAAGGGCTATCATATTTTTTGGAGAAACCAACAATCGGCAAAGAATTATCACTATACTTTATGGCATATACAGGATTGTCGGTATCTGCTATTTTGAAAATACTTAATCCCTGATGTGTCAATGTTTCTGCCACTTTCGGGAATAATGCCGTTTCTTCTGTACCACCCGAATAACAATGTACCTTTGGGATAACATAGTGTGCTGCTGCTACCTGTGCCCAAACCTGCGATAAATGGCTTCTTCGGGAATTGTGGGTACAAATGAAGTTGATACTTATTTCCTGACTATTGTTTACTTTTTGCTGTACAAAATCTATCAGTGGTCGTAATATATTTTTGCGTTCTTCACTGATGTTTTGAAAAGTAGTAACATTGTTTATTGTTTCAACTAAATTCTTATACATTTTGATTGATTTAAAGGGTTTAACAACATCCTGAATTAGGTGTGCAGGAAGCATTATTCAACGCTGATAATTTTATTTTTTGCTTTTCGACAGGAATACCGCAAGCATCCTGAGCAAGACAAGCTGTTGTTTTACTTTTCAGTACGAATGTTTTTCCGTTGAAATCCAAATCATATTTCCCGATAGTATCAATTTGATATTCTACTTCAATTTCGGCATCTTCCATACCTAATTTTTCTTCGGATAGTTTGATGATATTTAATAGTTTGGTTGGCTTCAATCTATGTTCGTAATCGTCAGCATTCCATAATTGGAAATTGACAACTTTTTCATTGCGGATTACACCACCACAATCAATAAAAATTTTATTGATTTGCCCAACTTCGGTAACGTGGAAATGTTCGGGAACAAACGTTCCGTTCTCTAATTGAAATTCAACATGCTCTAATGTTGGTAAGATTTCTTTGATTTTTGATAGTTTCATAATTTCATTATTTAATTGTTATATTGCATTATTACGATTGATTTGGTTAAAATAAATGCTTAGCAACATTTATCAATACCTATATCGTCAACAAAGAAAGTATTGAGTTCCTTCTTAATCTGCTGCCAGACATTTTCATCAATGCAGTAGCATACACTGGTTCCCTCTATATTTCCTTTGATAATACCAATGTTTTTTAGTTCTTTCAAATGCTGCGAAATGGTAGCTTGTGCCAATCCCAATTCCTCTACCAAGTCATTACAAATACAGGCATTTTGTTTAATGATATATTGCAGGATAGCTATGCGTGCAGGATGAGCCAATGCCTTTAGCGAAGTTGCTAAACGGTTCTGCTGTTCCGTGTATATTTCAGTTTTTGTAACTCCCATTTTTATCAAAAATTATACATCGCAATATTACGATTAATATTTTAACTACCAAAATTGTTTAAAAAAATATTTAGTGAAGTTTACCCCTGTTGCACCAAATGTTGCAAATTCGGATCATTTTTTTTATCCGCTCTTTTTCATTTTCAATAATATTTACAATGTTTATTTTTATCTGGCGGTAATTCAGTAAAGATATCCTGTTGTTGATTTCCGGGCAATGATGGCGGTTGCTTTTAGGGTTGGTTTTGTTGGATGTCCTTTCAAAGCCACTTCGCTTTTTTGCAAAACGCAATTCCAAAGTCTAAAGTCCTACGTTTTTCCGAACAAAAAAGCTTTGAGGGGATGTCAGGTTCTCTTCCCTTTTTTAATTTGACGGAATGTATTGTGAACTCTGCTGTAGCTTTCCCTGCAAACTGTATAAAAAGGATTATACTAGTCATCAACCTGCATAAAATAAATACAGCTTTAAATTCATACCTGTGTAAATAAGATACAGATCATCATCATAAAATAGAATCATGCCGATCATCAAACCTGCGTAATACACATACAGCTGGAGTTCATACCTGCGTAAATCATATACAGGTCACCTGCTTAAGATAAGTACAGGTCAAAATCCTTACGATTTGATCTACAATACGATAGATAAATTATCACTTTGAAAGGATTTATTATTTACTTTCGTATGCTCAGACTTCACTTCCACACATTTCCAATAAAAACAATAAAAGAATCAAAACTGCTGATTATCAATACTATTAATCGTTTTTCAGAACTCCGAAAAATAAGCGGCTTTTTTTGAGCAAGATGTGTCTTTGTATATACAAACTTTTCAAGTTTGATATCCAAAGACGATCTTGCCTTTTTTGCAAAAAGGGGAAAAAACTGCGGAACTTGTTTTTTAGAGTTTCAGCTAATATTTTTTTAAGAATAGTATTTTCTTTTTAACCATAAACTAACCCTAACCAATAAAATTAAAACAGGTACTTCAACAAGAGGGCCGATGACCCCAACAAATGCTTGTGAAGAATGGATTCCAAAAACCGCTATAGCAACAGCAATAGCTAATTCAAAATTATTTCCAGTGGCTGTAAAAGCAATAGATGCATTTTTGTCGTAAGGCAATTTCAATGCTTTAATAATGAAAAAACTGATGAAGAATGTAAGAACAAAGTAAATTACTAATGGTATAGCAACTTTAACAACGTCCATTGGTAGCTCTAAAATTTTGTCTCCCTTCAAACTAAACATCGATACTATGGTAAACAGCAAAGCATACAATGTTATAGGTGAAATAGCCGGAATGAATTTTCTATTGAACCACTCTTTCCTTTTATCTTTTAAAAGTAAAACATAAATTAAAATTTAATACTTTTGTAAGGTGAAAATTTTAAGACTCATATTGACATTCTATTTCTTGGCACTATCCGTAATGCCTTGTACTGATGCGTGTGGTATGAACACAAACACTACTTCAAAAAAAAATGAGTTTGTGCGACGTGCTAATAATCAAACAAAAAGCAATGATATTTGCAGCCCTTTTTGCACTTGTAGCCATTGTAATACACCCGTTCATTTAACATTTGATGTTTTTGCACTTAAAGTAAAGAAACCTATTATTAATCCTCTACTCAAATTCCCTGTTCGAGAATTATCTTTCATTTCCAATTTCTATGGAAATATTTGGCAACCCCCTAAGCTTACTGTTTAATTTTTGCAGAGTTTTTAAATACTATTGAAGGATATTGCAAGCTAAATTTAATTATATGTTTACTGTTTACGGTATTGTTGTTAGTACCCCTCGTACGACACAATACACAATTCATTTAGACAAATAATTATAGGCATTATATACCTCATTAGTTAGTTATTTAATTATCTGCGGGCTTACCTAAAGGGGAAGCAAGTTTTCTATTACAAAAATTTAAACAGATATACGTGTTAGATAATATTATAAAATTTAGTATCAAGAACAAGCTCGTTATTGGAATAATGACCTTGTTACTTATCATTTGGGGAAGTTGGAGTATTACCAAATTATCCATTGATGCTGTACCCGATATTACCAATAATCAGGTACAGATTATTACGGTTTGCCCTACGTTGGCAGGTCAGGAAGTAGAACAATTAGTAACCTTTCCCATTGAGCAAAGTATTGCCAACATTCCCGATTTGGAAGAAACCCGAAGCATTTCACGGTTTGGGCTTTCGGTAATTACTGTAGTATTTAAAGATAAAGTAGATATTTATTTTGCCCGTCAGCTTATTAATGAAAAACTGAAAGATGCCGAAGAAAAAATACCAAAAGGAATTGGGACACCGGAGCTTGCCCCTGTAAGCACCGGTTTGGGCGAAGTTTACCAATATATCATTCACCCTAAAAAAGGAAGTGAGAAAAAATATAATGCTAAAGAACTGCGGACGATGCAGGATTGGATTGTTGCCCGCCAGCTTTTCGGCACACCTGGAATTGCCGAAGTAAATAGTTTTGGTGGCGAACTGAAACAATATGAAGTAGCTGTAAATCCTAATCGCTTAAAAGCTATGGGTGTAAGCATTACTGATATTTTTACTGCATTAGAAAAAAACAACCAAAATACAGGTGGTGCTTATATTGATAAGAAACCAAATGCTTATTTCATTAGAGGGATTGGATTGGTAACTTCATTGGATGATGTAAAAAACATCAGTGTGAAAAATAATGTAGGAAGTATCCCAATTTTTATTAAAGATGTGGCAGATGTACGTTTTGGAAATGCGGTAAGATATGGAGCAATGACCTACAATGGCGAAGTAGATGCCGTAGGTGGTGTGGTGATGATGCTCAAGGGGTCAAACAGTAGCGACGTTGTAAATCGCATCAAAGAAAAATTGCCAGTTATTCAAAAATCTTTACCTAAAGATATTATTATAGAACCCTATTTAGACCGTACAGATTTGGTTGACAGAGCGATGGGTACAGTACAAAAGAACCTGATAGAAGGAGCATTGATTGTCATCTTTGTATTGGTACTTTTCTTAGGAAATTTTAGAGCTGGATTGATTGTAGCATCTGCTATTCCTTTGGCGATGTTGTTTGCTTTGGCTTTAATGAATGTGTTTGGCGTAAGTGCCAATTTAATGAGTTTGGGAGCAATAGATTTTGGATTGATTGTAGATGGTGCGGTAATTATAGTAGAAGCTACATTGCATCATTTAGGTTTGAGAAAATCTAAACAAAAGCTTACACAGCAGGAAATGGATAGTGAAGTATTTGCCTCCGCTTCCAAAATTCGTAGCAGTGCGGCATTTGGCGAAATCATTATCCTAATCGTATATATTCCTATTCTTACATTGGTGGGTGTAGAAGGTAAAATGTTCCGGCCTATGGCGCAAACAGTAGGCTTTGCCATATTTGGAGCATTGATATTATCATTGACCTATATCCCGATGATGTGTGCTTTATTCCTATCAAAAAAACCAATGCTAAAAGAAACTATCTCGGACAGGATGATGAATTGGCTACAGAGAAAATACCAGCCATTATTGGAAAAAGCCATCAAGATAAAATATTGGTTAGTGGGAATTACTGTTTGCATATTTGCCTTTAGTCTTTTCCTGTTCAGCAGAATGGGTGGCGAATTTATACCACAATTACAGGAAGGAGATTTTACATTTGAATTTAAAATGCCTCTCTCAGCCTCTCTTTCTCAAAGTATTGAAACTTCAATGCAAGCATCAAGAATTATCAAACAATTTGACGAAGTAAAAGTGGTAGTTGGTAAAACAGGTGCGGGAGAAGTACCTACTGACCCAATGCCTCCGGGAGCGACAGATTTAATGGTTATTTTAAAACCGCAAAGTGAATGGAAATCACATAGAACCTATGATGAATTGGGAGAGGCAATTGAAGATAAATTAAAAGTTATTCCAGGCGTTTTTGTTGAAAAGACCCAACCTATACAAATGCGATTTAATGAATTGATGACAGGAATAAAACAAGATGTTGCTGTAAAAATATTTGGCGAAAATTTGGACAGTCTTTCATTATATGCAAAAAAAGTAGAAAATGCAATAATAAATGTACACGGGGTTTCAAGACCTCAAATAGAACAAGTTGATGGTTTGCCGCAAATTAATGTAGAATACGACCGTACAAGATTAGCCAATTACGGAATAAATGTAGAAGATGTAAACAATGTATTAAGTACCGCTTTTGCAGGAAAAAGTGCAGGTGTAGTATTTGAAAACGAAAGAAGATTTGATTTGGTAGTACGTTTAGACAGTACACATCGTAGCAGTATAGAAGATGTAAATAATCTGATGATACCAACTTCAATAGGTAATCAAATTCCGCTTTCAGAAGTAGCAAATATTGATTACAAATTAGGACCGGCACAGATAAGCCGTGAAGCGGGCAAACGTAGAATTGTAATCGGTTTTAATGTTGAAGGTCGGGATGTACAAAGTGTTGTAGAAGAAATTCAGCAAAAACTAAATACAGATGTAAAATTGCCATCTGGCTACTATTTCACTTACGGAGGTCAATTTGAAAACTTACGGGAAGCCAGTAACCGATTAATGATAGCCGTTCCTGTTTCCTTATTATTGATTTTTGTACTGCTCTATTTTACATTCCGTTCTTTCAAGCAAGCAGGCTTAATATTTACAGCTATTCCAATGAGTGCCATAGGTGGCATATTGGCTTTATTGCTTCGTGGTATGCCTTTCAGCATCAGTGCGGGTATTGGCTTTATAGCCTTGTTTGGTGTAGCAGTCCTCAACGGAATTGTATTGATAGGCACTTTCAATCAATTAGAAAAAGAAGGAATAAAGGACATTGTTGAACGAGTAATAGAAGGAACTAAAATCCGACTGCGACCAGTATTGATGACAGCAACTGTTGCCAGTTTAGGATTTCTGCCAATGGCATTAAGTAGCAGTGCAGGTGCAGAAGTTCAAAAGCCTCTAGCAACGGTAGTAATTGGTGGTCTCATAACTGCAACTGTCCTGACGTTGTTTATTTTACCAATGCTATATATTATTTTTAATACAAAATTCGTAAAGAATAGTTTAAAAATGAAACCTTTGACAACGATTGTCGCTTTAGGATTTTTATTAGCTGGACAAACATTGAGTGCTCAAACCACTAAGACACTGTCGGTAGAGCAGGCAACAGAAATGGCATTGAGCAATAATTATTCAATTAAATCGAAAGATTTGGATATTAAAGTTTCAGAAGCTTTAAAACCAACAGCCAATGAAATTCCGAAAATGAATTTCAATGCCCAACTTGGCCAATACAACAGTCCGAAGTTTGACCAGTCGTTTTCGATTTCTCAGAGTATTCCGTTTCCTACTTTGTTCAAAGCAAGAAAGGAACTTATCGCTCAGGAAATAAAAGGAAAACAAATTAACAGAGAAATTACCGCCAACGAACTGGCAAAACAGGTGAGAACGTATTTTTATCAGATTGAATACCTTCATTACAGTCAGACAAAATTGATGAAACTGGACAGTTTGTATCAGGATTTTATCAGAATAGCAACCGTAAGATTCAATGCCGGTGATATCAAGAAAATCGAAATAAGTACCGCAGAAACTCAGAGAGGAGAAATTAATCTTTTATTAAATCAGAATAAAATTTATCTGAAAAATGCCTACAAAAATCTGAGAACTTTGCTTAATACAGATGATGAAATTGAGATTCCACTCAATAAAAATTATCAGCCACTGAAAGCGGAATATGTTCTAGACAGTACGGCAATTGCCAATCATCCGACCGTAAAAACATTTTACCAGGAAATGGAAATTGCCGAGAAAAATAAAAATGTTGAGAAGTCGCAAGGCTTACCGGAATTCAGTTTAGGTTATACGAATCAATCGATTATTGGTTTTCATACCGTGAATGGGCAGGAAAAATATTATAATGCTGGAAACCGCTTTAATGTTGCCAACATCGGTGTTTCAATTCCTCTGAGTTTTGGAGCGACCAAAGCGAGAATTCAGTCTCTGGATTATCAAAAACAGATAGCAGAATCCAATGCGAAACTTCAGCAAAAACAATTGACAACTCAGTTAGAAAATAGTTTGAGCCAATACAAGCAAGACGTTCAGCAATATGATTACTACGTGAATCAGGCTTTACCCAACGCAGAAAAAATCGTAAAGGCAGGACAACTCGGGTACAAAACCGGAGAAATTTCCTACGTCGAATATCTTTTTGCATTACAGACCGCAACCAATATTCAGCTGAAATATCTGGAATCAATTCAGCAGGTCAATCAATCTGTGATTACTATTAATTCTTTAATCAATAAATAAAATGAAACAACATATCATCTATACTGCTTTTGCCTTTGTTTTTCTCCTAAACTGTGGAAAAAAGGAAGCTGCAAAAGAATCTGAAAGTGAAGTAAAAACCGAAGAACGCGGAGAGGAAACTCCACAAACCATCGCAAGCCTTACGGAGGAACAAATGAAAGCTGTCGGTATAACTTTTGGAAAAATCGAAATGAAAGAACTGACTTCCACAATCAAAGCCAATGGTGCATTACGTGTTCCTAATAATAACAAAGCAACAATCACTTCAATGTATGGTGGAATTATCAAAACTTTGAATGTTCAGATTGGAGATTTTGTGAGAAAAGGGCAGGTGATAGCCTCTATTTCAAATCCGGAATATATCCAGTTACAGGAGCAATATTTGACCGTCAAAAGCAGGATTGCATTTGCAGAACAGGAATACAGAAGACAAAAAGAATTGTTTGATAATGATGCCGGCGCAAAGAAAAACCTTCAAAGCTCGGATGCTGAACTGAAAACTTTAAGAACACAACTTTCATCTTTGCAGAGACAGCTTCAGATTATGGGAATCAATCCTGAAAATATTAATAATGGAAATTTGAGGTCAGGTTTGGTTATAACATCTCCAATAAGTGGCACGGTAAGCAATATTTCTTCACAAATTGGAAGTTATGTCGATATTTCTTCGCCTGTTGCGGAAATAATAGATAACGGCTCTCTACATCTCGATTTACAGATTTTTGAAAAGGATCTGCCAAAAATGAAAGTGGGGCAGATTGTTCATTTTAAATTAACAAATAATCCGGAAACCGAGTACGATGCAAAAATCTACAGCATTGGTTCATCCTTTGAAAACGACAGCAAAACAATTTCGGTTCACTGTTCTGTAACCGGAAACAAATCCGGATTGATCGACGGAATGAATATCACAGGAATTGTAAGCCTTGATAAGAGTACAACACCGGCAGTTCCCAATGAAGCCATTGTAGAAGCCGACAGCAAATATTTCATTTTTATGAAAACAGAGAAAAAAGCTGAAGAACATCACGAAGAGGAGGAAGGTGAACATTTAAATGAGAAGAAGATACCTGAGAAAGAAGAAAAAATGACAAATTTTGAAAAAATAGAAGTTGTAAAAGGTTCTTCCGATATGGGATATACTGCAATTACAACCGTTAATGAAATTTCTGCAAATGCGGAAGTTGTTATTAAAGGTGCATTTTTTGTCAATGCTAAACTGAGTAATTCCGGGGAACACGAACATTAATTTTAAAATCTACGACAATGGAACACAAACATATTTACGACAAGGAAGGAAATCAGCTTTGCTGCACAGCACAGGAAGGCAAAATCTACAATGATACTGGCGCCAAAAAATTACTTGAGGATGACAAATGCTGTTCTACCAAGAATAACAAAGCGGAAGCGCACAGCGAGGACGACGGGCACGACCACGACCATAGCACTGGTGAGAAAAATACATTTCAAATGTTTTTACCAGCAATTGTTTCTCTGGTTATTCTGTTGATAGGCATCGTACTGGATAACTTTTTTCCGCAGGAGTGGTTTCAAGGCTGGGTACGAATCGTATGGTATGCGGTGGCTTATTTGCCTGTGGGTCTACCCGTTCTAAAAGAAGCGTATGAAAGCATTGCCAAAGGTGACGTTTTTTCGGAATTTTTTCTAATGGGCATTGCTACTATAGGCGCATTTGCAATCGGAGAATATCCGGAAGGGGTTGCTGTTATGTTATTCTACAGTGTAGGAGAGGTTTTCCAGACACTTGCTGTTTCGAGAGCAAAGAATAATATCAAAGCATTGTTGGATCAGCGTCCTGATGAGGTGACCATTCTTGAAGGTAACCAACCAAAGACCATCCCTGCCAAACAGGCGAAAATTGGGGATATTGTACAGCTAAAATCAGGAGAGAAGCTGGCTCTGGACGGAGAGTTGGTAAGTGAATCCGCATCGTTCAATACCGCTGCATTAACTGGTGAAAGTAAGCCTGATACTAAAAACAAAGGTGAGAGCGTGCTTGCCGGAATGATCAATCTACAGACTATTGCTCAGGTAAAAGTGACAACTGCTTACGAAGACAGTAAGTTGAGCAAAATTTTGGAATTGGTACAAAATGCGACGGCTCAGAAGGCACCTACCGAACTTTTTATCCGAAAATTCGCAAGGATTTATACACCCATTGTCGTCGGACTCGCAGTACTGATATGCCTACTACCATATCTGTTCGTGGAAAATTATATTTTCCGTGACTGGCTTTACAGAGCATTAGTGTTCTTAGTTATCTCTTGTCCGTGCGCCCTGGTTATCAGCATTCCTTTAGGCTATTTCGGCGGAATTGGCGCAGCTTCAAAAAATGGTATACTGTTTAAAGGAAGTAATTTTTTAGACATTATTGCCAATATTAAAAATGTGGTGATGGACAAGACCGGAACAATGACCGAGGGCGTCTTTAAAGTTCAAGAAGTTACTTTAAAATCTGAATTTAATAAAGATGAAATTCTGAAGATGGTAAATGCTTTAGAAAGCAAAAGTACCCATCCGGTCGCTACGGCAATCCATCAATATGTCGGCGAAATTGACCATTCTATACAATTAGAAAATACAGAAGAAATTGCTGGGCACGGATTGAAAGCCAGTATCAACGGAAAAGATCTACTTGTGGGAAATTTTAAATTGATGGATAAGTTCAATATCAAATATGATCTTGACCCCTCGCAGATCGTTTATACAATAATTGCAATCGCATATGACGAAAAATTTGCAGGCTACATTACTATTGCAGACAGTATAAAAGCGGATGCACAACTGAGCATTGATAATCTTAAAGCCTTAGGTGTAAAAACTACGATGTTAAGCGGAGACAAGAGCACTGTTGTAAAATTTGTTGCAGATCAACTGGGAATTAATAACGCCTTTGGCGATCTGTTACCGGAAGATAAGGTCAACAAAGTAAAAGAGATCAAATCACAAAATGAAACAGTTGCCTTTGTGGGAGACGGCGTCAATGATGCTCCTGTTGTTGCCTTAAGCGATGTAGGTATTGCAATGGGCGGATTGGGAAGTGATGCAACCATTGAGACCGCAGACGTAGTCATTCAAGACGATAAGCCAAGCAAAATACCGATGGCAATCAATATCGGAAAGCAAACCCGGAAGATTGTTTGGCAAAATATTTTTCTAGCTTTTGCTGTAAAAGCGCTTGTACTGGTATTGGGAGCTGGTGGATTAGCAACAATGTGGGAAGCTGTTTTTGCTGACGTAGGAGTTGCTTTATTAGCTATATTAAATGCTGTCAGAATTCAAAAAATGAAATTTTAGTAAATATTTTCTTAGAAATTATATCAAGAGAGATTATGTAACTGCAAGTAAAATTGTAAGTTGCAAAAATATTTTTTTTCAAGTACAAAGGACGTTAGATTAAAAACTAACGTCCTTTCGCTTTAGGTATTAATCATTGATAGTGCAATCCTTTATTTAATTTGCTTAACTATTTCATTTTCTATTATTTCCATCCTTCCAAACCTAAGTAGATTATCGTTTTATAAAGAATTATTAAATTACTATCATAAAGGAAGAACATTTCATCAATATTTTTTGGATTGTTCTTATTTTGAGCGAATATTCCAGATTAATCTTTTTTAGTCTTTTTTAATCTTCGCTATTTTCCAGACTAATCCAGATTATTCTTATTTAGCCCAACCCCCTTGAAGACTATTGTTTTGAAAGATTTTAACGCCCAATTTTGTCACAGAATTTTTAATCAAAATACTAATGAAAAAATTGAGTCATCTTCTACTAACATTAACAGTAGTATCAATCCAAGGTCAGGTCGGTATCAATACCCAAACTCCGGAAGCGACTTTAGAAGTGGTAGGAAAACCAAATGATGTCAATCATTATGATGGGATAATTCCTCCACGGATAACGGGAAACCAACTCGCAGCAAAAACATATTCATCTGCAAAAAAAGGAGCTGTCGTGTTTGTAACATCTCCAGCTACTAATTTATCCGGTCAGGTCATTCATATCACAAAGTCCGGGTTGTATTATTTTGACGGTGATCTATGGAAGTCATTTATACAAGAAGACCCACTAGATACAGTTGCGCTCAAGGGCAACACTTCTACGGTTGAACTTATTGTCAAGAACAGTCTGCATCTTGATTTTGATGAGAAAGAAAATTACATACTGGGCATTTCCAGAAGTCCAATCATAGGTGATTACAATTCTATTTTTGCCACCGATTCAAATATAACGTCCGGAAAGGGAAATTCAGCCAGCGCTTACGCAATGTCTCAAGGCGAAATTACAGGTAAACTTAATTATGGAGCAGGAGTTTCAGCATTGAACGGAATCTTAAATGGAGTGATTTCCGGAAGCAGAAATATCGGAATTGGTCCTGGAGCCATGTCATACATCACTTCAGGAAACGATAACATATCTATCGGCTACCTGTCAGGAACAGGAAACAGAACAGGATCTAACAATATTTTCATTGGTATTGGTGCAGGCAGCCCAGCCACAGGAAACAGAAGCATAAGTAATAAACTGGCTATACATTCAACCCCCGTCACAACAAGTTCAACCAGCTTTTGGGATAGTATCACGAACAATTATACGGATTACAAATTTGCTTTGATTTCGGGGGATTTTTCTGAAAGATGGTTAAATATCAATGGCAAGCTCAGCGTAACACCTTCCCAAATGCCCAATGCAGACGGAGATTTATCCTATACAAAAAAAGTGGTTGCCAAAGCTGATGGATCATTTGGTTTCGCAACAGAAACGGTTCCTAACCCTCCGTCTACCGGAACATATATTCTGAAAAGTGTTAACGGCGTAACAAGTTGGGTAACGCCATAATCATAAAACTATGAAAATTTTTTTTAAATCTTTATCGCTAATAATTATCGTTTCGCTAACATCTTGTAGAGCTATTATTTCGAATCCGGGCAAACCATTAAAAGATAATTCTCTAGAAATAAATCAGAAATATGAAGTTCAGGATTTCACTGCAAAAATCCACAAAATAAAAATCACATTAATTGATAATAAAAGTATTTATGGCATTTCCAAAAAAGGAGAGACTATCTCAATCGATAAAAAACAAATCAGGGAAGTGAAAAAAGTAAAGGTCGTGAGTTCTATCGTTGTAGGCATTATGGCAATTGCAACGGTCATCCTTGTTCCAATATAGAAAACAACATTTAGAAAATCAAATTTGAATTTGAAAGATGAATACTGATGAAGCAAAAGATGAGGTGATTTTGATCAGGATCAAGGGTCAAAAAAAGAAAGACTGGAAAAATCTTTGTTCCAAAAAGCAAATTTCTCTGACAAGCTTAATCATCGACTCTGTTGAGAACAGGATTTTAAATGATGAGAGGAGAAAAATATTGGCGTTCATTGAAAAACAGGATAACATTTTCGGGAAAATTGAAACCAACATCAATCAGGTAGCAAAAATAGCAAATGGTCAAAAGTTCATCAGCGAAAAAGAGCTCAGAAATTTTTCGGATAAGTTAGCAGAGATCTTAATTCTGAAAAAAGAACAGAACGAAATATTTATGAAAATCTATGCAAAGCTATCAAAATGATTGTTAAGATCATGGATCCGGCAGGTCCGAGTTTTCCAGGAGTTCATTATAACGATAAGAAAATTGATAATGGAACCGGAGAATTAAAGCTGATGAAAAATTTTCCTTCCTTCATTAACGAATCAAGCAGCAAGGAAGAAGTAAGAAACTATTTGAGAGCTATTTCGATTGGGAACAAAAAAGTGCAGAAACCTCAATTTCACGCAATGATCTCTACGAAATTTCAAGGACATTCGAAAGAAGAGCTGACTAAGATCGCGGCGAATTTTATGGATGAAATGAAATATGGCGAACAGCCTTTCATTGTGGTGTTTCATAAGGATACAGATAATAATCACGTACACATAGTTTCTACCCGAGTTGATAAACAGACAGGGAAAAAGATCAATGACAGTTATGAAAGGCTTAAAGCCCAAAAAGCATTAAGCGTTACAATGGAAAAATTGTATGGTCAGAAACCGGAAGAAGAACTGGAAAAACTGCTGAACTACAAAATAAGTTCGCTTAATCAGTTGGAAACTCTACTCAATAGAAATGGATATAAGATAGGCAAAAACACAAATGATGAAAATTCTTTTAAAATTTTAAAAAACGGGGTAATACAGCAAACACTTTCAGGAAGTCAGATTGTTTTTGATAACAGCAAAAATGATAAAAGGGCAAAGCAGATCAAAGGTATATTAAGCAAATACAAAGAATTGTATTCCACCAAGGTTTTTAAAGTAGAAGATGATAGGCAACTGAAATCGATGCTCCCAAAAGAAAAATTAGAAGAAAATGATTTAAAAGTAAAAATCACTTTTGAAAGTGAACTTCAAAAAAAGTTGAGAGATGTTTTCGGGATCGATATGGTTTTTCATCATAAAGAAAAAAATCCTTTTGGCTACACTGTAATCGACCATAAAACACAAAAAGTATATAAAGGTAGTGATCTACTGAAAATGAATGAAGTATTTGAATTTACTTCTGAAAAGCTGGATAAGAAGACTTTTGAAATCCTGAAGGATTATAATATTCGCAGCCAGGAAACAAAAAAGATCCTGCTTGAATTTTTTAAGAAGAATAATCCGGAAGCAGAAATCAAGGACTTTATGCTTTTTGAAAACCGGGGTAAAAAAGATCTGGAAACCTATCGAAAAGTCCAGTTTGAAGTAAAGGACTTTATTAGAAATAACAAAAACACAAATGATGAAAAAAAAGATATTTCTATAACGACTGCTGAAGACGGAAAGCTGTATGCTGTTCATACCAAGTTCCATTACGTGGGTGAACTTCAGCCATTAATCGGAGAAAAGGAATATCAAAAATTTCTGAATCCCATAAGCGTAAATGAAGTGCAAACAGAAAACCGGACTGAAAATAATGAAAAAACAGAATTAAACAAAGCCGTCAACGAACTTCTTTTTGAGTTGATGAAAAGTTCTGGAACTGCAAAAGACCCTGCCGAAAATGAACTCAAAAAAAGACAAAAAAAGAGACGATAAAGTTGATGGAAAAATCGTCTTCAGTCCAGTAAAAATCAACTAAAACCTATGATCATCACATTTGCTACCCAAAAAGGAGGAACCGGAAAAACGACATTAGCCATAGCTTTTGCCAATTACATTACCGCTATTTCAGAAAGGAAAATCAATGTTTTCGATTTTGATTATCAGAAATCATTTTACTACAAATGGAAAGATGATGAGCTATTGGACATTCCAAAATTGTACGATGTAGAAATTATTGGCGAGGAAGAAGAGCAGCCTTTTTCAGACTTTGAAACTCTCATTAATTTAAAAGAAAGCGATGAGATTAACCTCTTTGATTTGGCCGGAACGCTCGATGCAAAATACAGTGATTTGCTCATATACAGTGATTTTATCGTAACACCTTTTGAGTATTCCGATGTTTCTGTAAAATCGACTTTGGTCTTTATCAATATGCTGGGACTATTGGAAAGTGAGGCTGAAAGAGTATTTATCCGTTCCAAATATGATAAAGGCTACAAGTATCTGAATCAGGAAGCAATGGACATTGAGCTCGCAAAATATGGAATGCTGCTGCCAAGTCCGGTATTCAAAAGAAACTGCCTACAAACTATTAATACCAGAAGCCTGATAAGCAAACAAAAATATGCAGTAGAACATACATTCGATGAACTTATAAAATACATCAATGAAACCTCAAAAATCAAAATACAAGTGATTAAAAAGAAGGAAAAAATAAAAGATTCAATACCAACATAAAACAACGATCGACTGACAACTAAATCAATAAAAAATGATAAAAATCTCACTTACCATTCTGGCTGTTTATCTGATGTATTATGCAGGTAATATCTTATACGATCTGTTTCTGAAAAAAGAAAGAGAAACCTATAAAGAAGAGACGGAGGAATTTTCTTTGTCCGAAATTTCCGAACAGTACGAAGATCTTACTGCAACTATAGGGATTGAAGATGTAGAAAATCTCAACACTCCCAAGTCCTTTAATAAAAATGTAATCCATTCTGATATCACTGAAGGAAATGAAGAACGACAAGATCTGGAGTATTTAAGAAAACAATTTGAATCTGAACAAGATCTGGATGAATTCGATAATCCATCAAAAAAGGATTTTACCGAAATTGAAAACCAATCACATCCTGAAAATGCTGAATCAAGCGAAGAGTATTTTGAACAAAAGGAAAAAATATCAACCGAAAAGGAAAATCAGAAACCTAATGAAGTGATTAGCGAAAACCCGATCACGGTTAGTGCAGACCAGAAAACTTCCAGAATAAAAGATTGGAAGGCGATGCTCAATCTTTCTGAAACCTTGGTTCAAATGGTTGCGAACTACGATGGATACAAAGTTTATCAATCCACCATGTAGTTAGCCAACTTAAACAAAATCTAACGCACTGATTATTAGAATTAACAGCGGATTTCCATCCGTTGTCCGGGACTTCTATGCCCAAAATTTAACACTCAATTGATTATTAACCCTTTATAAATTTTTTGAATTATGATGAAAAATTTTTTCACAAAAAACGTGACAACAAAAAAAGTTCTAACCCTGGCCTTGGCAATTATGGCGATAACCCCCGCATTTGCCCAAGGTGGTGCAACAGCAATTTCGAATGCAGCAAGTGATATCACTGATTATTGGGATCCGGTCAAACTGATCTTGAAAGCAGTAGGAGGATTGGTTGGTTTCATCGGAGGTCTTCGGGTTTACAACAAATGGACGAATGGTGATCAGGATGTCAACAAAGAGATCCTTGGTTATGGTGGAGCAATGATATTCCTGATTGTAGTTCCGGAATTCGTAACAGCATTCTTTGCCTAATATGGGATTCTATCTCTACAAGGGGCTGAAAAAGCCTCTTGTATTCTTCGGACTCAAAGGGAAATACATCTTTTACGCAGTCGGCGTCATCGGAGGCGGGATCATTTCCGCATTGGTACTCTCGAAGTTTGGTCTCTTAGGCTCTTTGCTTGGTCTTGCAGTCACTGCGGGAGGTGTTTACTTCATTTTCAAAAGACAGGATAAGTATGGTTTGTATGACAAGACCAAAAACTTCGATCACATCTTAATTTTTCCAAAAAGGTTAGACAGTAATAAACTTTTAAAGAATGGCAACAACAAAAAAACAAGCATTTAGCATCCCATTTATAGGCTATGATTATGGAAAAGATTTCAATTGGGATTTTGATGTCCTTTTCGGACAATATGGTAATCCGATTATCGGGATCAAGATAAAAAATATTGTAGAGCAATATTCGGCAGACCCGGATAGCTATCTTAATTTCCACACGGTGTTAAATCAGGTGGTATCGATCATTGGAGAGGGAAGAATTGTTCAGAAGCTCGATATTTTTTCTAAGAAGAAATATACTGCAGAGCAATCCAACCAATTTCTACAACAAAAATATTCAGAACATTTTGACGGCAGGCTTTTCAAAACCATTGAAACGGTTCTGTTCTTTACAGATATTATTGATGATAAACTGAAAAAGAAAAAAAAGCATTACAATTTCTCTGAAAAAAGCTATAAAGAACTACGGGACAAATGCCAAAAAGTATTGATGCTTTTGAAGCAGAATGACTGTGAACCGCAGTTTTTGTTTGAGAAAGATTTTGAATATTACATTTCTGGTGTTTTGTCGATGCAGTTTTCCGAATCTCCCCTATTTGATAATATCAAAAGCACCAACGAATTTTTGCAGATTGGGAACCGATTCGTGAAGAACATTTCTTACGTGGATGTAGAAAACATCGATTTACCTTCAGAAATCGAACCTTATTCTGTTCTCGGCGGTAATGGCGCGGCAGCTGAGACGGCGGTTGATAATTTTAGTTTTATCAATGAACTGGAAGACTACGAAACGATTGTCTATAATCAGATCATTGTGATTCCGCTTCAGGCACAGCAGCAGAGGGAACTCGACAAAAAGAAGAAAAAGCACGAGGGAGCAGCCAACAATTCTCCTTCCAATGCGATCATAGCAGACGAGATTCAGACCCTGCTTCATAACATAGCCATTGACGGACAGCTAGTTGTTAACGCTCATTTTTCCATCCTTTTTTCTGCACAGACACTGGAAAAAATGGAGAACATCCAATCGATGATAGAAAACAAATTATTCACAAAAGGAATCATTGTTTCAAAAAATGCCTACAACCAATTGGAACTCTGGCGATCAGCCATTCCTGGTAATGGAACAGAACTCAGGGAGTATGATCTGTTTATGACGACAAGCGAAGCGGCCTTGTGTTTTTTTTTTAAAGAAAGTTACCCCGTCAATGAAGAATCCAATTTCTATCTGAGGTTTACAGACAGACAAGGCGTTCCACTAAAAGTAGATCCTTCGGATCTACCGATGAAAATAGGAAGAATTAATAACAGAAATAAGTTCGTTCTCGGACCTAGTGGGTCAGGCAAGAGTTTTTTAATGAACAATATTATCGAGCAGTATTTGACCTACAATTATGATGTAGTCATTGTTGATACGGGAGATTCCTATTCGGGAACCTGCAAATATAAGGGAGGAAGATACATCCAATACACTGAAGAAAAACCGATTACTATGAATCCTTTTCTGATGAATAAGAAAGAATTTAATATCGAAAAAATCGAATTTTTGACCAACCTGATCTTCCTGATCTGGCAAGGTCCGGATGCTGCAATGTCATCCGCACAAAAATCCATTTTAGACAATGTGTTGATGTCGTATTACCATCAGTATTTCAACTCGGGAACACAGTGGTATGAAAATAAAACATCTGAAGAACTCATTCTATATTTGGGTAAATACAACATTCACGAAGAGGATCTTTTTTCTGAATATGAGAATGAAGCCAAAGGACAGCATACTTACTATGACATTTTGGGAATTACTTTCGATGCCAGTTCCGATGAAATAAAAGAAGCAGGAAGAAAATTGTTGAAATTTTATCATCCTGATAAGAACATCAATAATCCGGAATATGAAAGCGAAAATTTTTACAAGGTTTATGAAGCGTATGACACGCTTAACGATGAAGAAAGAAGGAAAATATACAATGAAACGCAGTTGATTTTAATCAAGTCGAATGACATCATCAGACAACCCAGATCAGCTGATGAATGGAATGAATCCTTTAGAAAAGCCATCATCAGAAAAATCAAAGAATTAGAAGAAAAGCTAACAGTAGCAGAACTTTCGTTCAATGGGTTTTATGATTACTGTGATCAATTTCTTCCTATCTACCTGAATAACAAAAAACACAATATTATAGAAAAGGAATTTAATCTGCGCACTTTTTTATTTGTACTGAAAGATTTTTACAAAGGCGGAAGGTACGGCACTACGTTAAATGAAAATGCAGATAATACGCTGTTTGACGAATCTTTTATTGTTTTTGAAATTGATAATGTAAAAGATAATCCCAAACTCTTTCCGATCGTAACACTCATTATAATGGACACTTTTATTCAGAAAATGCGCCTTAGAAAAGACCGCAGGAAAGCATTGATTATCGAAGAAGCCTGGAAAGCCATTGCGAGTAAACTGATGGGAGGCTACATTCTTTATTTATACAAAACGGTAAGGAAATTTTGGGGAGAAGCAGTAGTGGTAACGCAGGAGTTGGATGATATTATTGGAAATGCAGTGGTTAAAGATTCCATCATCAATAATTCGGACACGTTTATATTGCTTGACCAGACGAAGTTCAAAGACAACTTTGATAAAATAGCATCACTGCTTTCGCTCAATAAAGTAGAGCAAAACAAGATTTTTACGATCAACAATCTTAACAACAAATTCGGGAGGAGCCGATTCAAGGAATTTTATCTGAAACGAGGTTCAAAAGGAGAAGTGTATGGAAATGAAGTGTCCCTTGAACAGTATTTGACCTATACCACGGAAAAGCCCGAAAAGTCAGCAGTTGAGTACTATGTGCATCAATATGGAGACTATGACGAAGCATTGCACAGGATAGTTGGTGACTTAAAAACCTTCGGAGATAGTCTCGAAAACTTAGTGTCACTCGTGAACTTATATCAAAATCCTCTGGATCAAAAAATCAATTCCTTTTACAGAATGATGAAAAAAGAACACAAAGGAAAGAATGTTTTCAAAGTCATCTCGCAGGAATTGGAAGACCGAAATCTCAGTTTTTTAGAATTAATCAACCAAAAACAAGAGCTATATGAAAAAATTTAGTCTCAAAATAGTAATGCTTCTTTTCCCACTTTATGGGACAATGGCATTCGCTCAAAACACCTACATCGACCCAACCGTAACGGCGGCAATGATTCTCTATTCTGAAAATCTGAAAGCCAAACAGAACGAAGTCATTGAGGAAACTTCAAAGTTAAAGGACGCACAAACCTGGGTGGGAACCCAGATGGTTGCAGCTAATGATATTCAGAATAAAATTTTGAAGGGTTTAAAAGAAGTTTCCGGCACTTTACAAAATGGAATTCAGGCACAGGAAATCTATTCTGAGCTTAATAAATGCTACAATTATTCATCGCAGGTTGTACAACTAGCATCAGAACATCCTGAATATGCAATATTCGGAGTGAAAGCTTCACAAAAAACCTATGAGCAAAGTCTAAAGATCGTGACCGATGTATCTGATATTCTCGCATCCGGAGAACTGAATTTTGCTACTGCAGGAGATCGATATAAAATCCTGCATAATATTTCCGGTAATGTGAAAAATCTGAAGCTTTGGCTTTTGGCGATAAAGTTACGATTGGAAAAAGCCAATCGATTAGGATTCTGGAATTCAATTAATCCATTTGCAGGGTATATCAATACCGACAAAGGTATTGTTGAAAACATAATGAACAGGTACAAACGGAATTTTTAAAAAATTACAAAATGTTAAAGAAGATTCTTCTTAGCCTATTTATTCCGGCTGTTTATTTTGTGTTGACATCCTCCGGTGGCGGTTCTACACCTGCCTGGCAACAGGAAAATGTTTCTTTTCCGATGATGGATATAGAAATCAATGCCACTATGAAAGAACACGACAGGCAAAAGGAAATGCGCCAAAAACAAATTGCCAATGCTACCGTAGAAACAGCTAATAGAACCCAATGGAACCAATTCAAGGAAAAGATTACCAAAGTTCAGGACAGATTGCGGATTATTTCATTTGCCATTCAAGCTGTACCGACAGGAATAGCAATGAGCAGGGAAATAACCAAAATAACAAACAATCAGACTGCTATTATCAATGAAATAAGTGATGCTCCTTATTCAATTATTGCGGTATTGCCTTCCCAGGTTCAATTTGTTGATGATCTGCAAATGGTAACAAGGTTAGTAACAGGGATCATTTTGTCTTACGGAGCCATCAACCAAATGGAAAAATCAGAACGTAAAGTATTATTGGACTATGCTTTAGGGGAACTAAAGGCAATAAGCAGGAATTCTACGCATATGCTGCTCAAGATAAGAGATATTAAAGCCAAAGTAAAACGTAACAAAAGAGCCTTTCAATATTATGTCAATAGGGATAAGCAAGTAGTTGAAAGCATCATGGATAACATCAAATCTTTCTAAAATGAAAAAACTATTTTTTTCCGGAGTTTTTTTCTTCTCTGTTGCATCTGTAAAAAGCCAGCAAATAGTGATTAACGACAAACTTCTGTCACAGATCACCGTAAACCACGGTGTTCGATTAGGAAGCGAACAGGCTTTTCTGGATTCCTATGAAAAGCAAAAAGAATTGTATGATGATATCAACAATAAAATCACGCAGATCATTGCGATTCAGGAATACATCTATCAACAACTGAAAAATGT
>NZ_AUAA01000019.1 GCF_000428485.1 Epilithonimonas tenax DSM 16811
AGCATTAACTTTCATTCAATTTGTAAATGTTTTTGTATTTAATAGAAAAATGAATAATATTAAAATTGCATTAGTTTGATAATGCACTACGAGTAAAACATATATTATTGCAGCTTCACTATTTTCAGTGATTGCTTACGGACAAGTAGGAGTCAATACAGAGACCCCTAAAACAACGATGGATATTACTGCCAAAAGAGACACCTCTGGGACAATAACTGATAACAACCAACTTATAGGACTACAGGCGCCTCGTCTAACACGAGGAGAACTTACCGCAAATACCGCAACTTATGCCCTTGATCAAAAAGGTGCTTTAATTTATATAACAGATATCTCTACTGGAACCGCCATAGGGCAGAGGGCTCAGATTGATGCAGAAGGCTATTATTATTTTGATGGTGCTGTTTGGCAAAAATCTAAAAATATTAACAACAATATCTATAATATTAATGGAACCCTAACCTCTAATCGTACGCTTACCATTGATGGGAAAAGTTTAGAATTTGTGGGAAGTGATCAAAAAACATTATTTACAAGCAATGGATCCTTGCAGCAAATAGGCTTGCCATCCTCTACATCTAAAAATGCTTCAGTAGCTGTTATTGCAGCAGATGGTAATGTCAATGCAAGCGTTTCGCGTCTGGATATACAAGCGCTTCCGGAAGGTGATACCAAAATCACGTCAAGCGGTGAGGCTACAGGATTGGCCTTATCAACCAGTTTCACAAACGCATCAGCGCCCATAACATTTAGCACAACGCCTGGGGGAAACACCACGAGTGAACAGAGAATGATAATTACAGGTGCGGGTAATGTAGGAATTGGTACGGGAAGTCCTGCGCAGAAATTTGAAATCCACACCGGCGGTACTGTGTCTGCTCCAGTCACAGGATTTAGATTAAACGACGGTACACAGGCTACAGGAAAAGTAATTACTGCCGATGCCAATGGTGTTGGAAATTGGCAATATCCCAGAGTAACAAGACTTGTAGGAACCTTGGGTGCTGGTGCAAGTGTAAATTTTGCAAGTTACCCGACTGCAGCTTACACAGGAAGTACCATTGTTTTGCCACCAGGTAAATGGCAAGTATCTGCAGCAATGATTTTCAGTCTTGGAGTTACTACTTGTACCTTAACTGCGACAGATTGGGTCTGGCTTAAAACCACTTTCAGTGATTCTAGTACAAGTGCAACCCCTTCGCCGGATATTATTGGTAGTACATTGATTAGTGGCTTGTTTTCGGGGCCTAAATCTTCGTCAATTAGCTTTAAGTACGATAATGTTTCAGGTTCTGTCATCATAAACAATACTTCTTCAACAAATAAAACTTACTATTACTGGGTTCATAGCGGTATTTCCGATAGGCCAGCGCCAACTGGGACATGCACTAGTTTTCAAGCTTTTGGAGGTACATCTTTATCAGAAAACAATATAATTGCGATCCCTTTATACTAGATACTATTATAACAGATTTCTAATAATCACGTGGCCATTATTGGTATTCAGATGCCCTCTAATGCAGTATATGATGATCAATAATCAGAAACTCATCTGGAAATATTGAAATATATGATCAGAACTACATCGAATGCGCAACCAATAAAGCTAGAGTACTTGAAAATAACAGACTCAATTACAATTAAAAAAATCCGTCTACCGAATGGTGTAGACGGATTTCTATTTTTTAAAGAAACCTTGTTTAATTCATTACGATTCAATGAATTGATGATCACGAATCAAGCTCGTTTTCCTTAAATTTTTTAAAGAAAAAAAGATTCCAAAGAATCATCTCATATCCATAAAACACATCCTCAATGGGAATTGTTAGAATTCGATAACCGATGAAATTTTCGGCATTATAATTTACGACAGGAGAGTCCAAACCCGTTCCTGTTAGGACGCCATTGACCGCTAAAAATCCAGGCATCAATATCACATAAATGAAAGAAGCCTTTCCAATCCATTTCACTTTTAAAACAAAATACAGTACCAGTAAGCTCACAGCAGTTGTTGAAAAGGTGACCAAGGTATAGATCCTATCATGATAGTAAACCGCCATTCCGGTATAAAAAATAATAGAAACAATTACCAATATCTTTTCTGGGAGCGGTTTCCAGTCCAGCTTGAAGAACTTATCCAGACAGAAATAAGTAAACACGCACGAAAACGGAATACAAATGAAGAACAAAACTTCTTCCACCGGTAATTCCGAAATTTTCAGACCTGTTAAATAACGGTAATTAAACCACCACACGCCATTTTTCGTAAACCAAATATCCCACAGAATAAATACCAAACCTACCAGTGATGAGGCTTTTACAAACGCTACGAAATGCCTGTAAAATTTAATTTTCGGATGAAAAGAAAAAATGAAACAGATGAATATCGTAAAGAAATTAATTAGCAGATAAGTGTATTGTGTCATCTCGCCTTGTCTTTATTAAAATACATTTTGAAATATTTTACTGGCACCCAAAGAAATCCGAAACATTCGCCGTCTTCTTTGTTGATGTGCTTATGATGCTGTTTGTGCGCGCGTCTGATAGCTAATAGATAGGGATTTTTTGTATCCTTAAGAAATTTCACACGTTGATGGATGAAAATATCATGGACAAAGAAATACGACATCCCGTAAAGCGTGATTCCAATGCCAATGTAGAAGTAAGCATCAAAATTATTCATTGTTCCTATCCACATCAAGGCAATTGCAGGAATGGCAAAAATAACAAAAAAATAATCGTTTTTTTCCAAAGGCGGATCTGTGCTGTGATCGTGGTGATCTCTGTGCAGCGACCACATAAAGCCGTGCATTACATATTTGTGAACGGTCCATGTGAAACCTTCCATCAGGAAAAATGTGATGAGGATGATCAGGAAATTCATGAGTTTTCTCTATTACTGTTAAACATCACTTCCAGAACTTGGTTTCGGAACTTAAAAATACCTTCCAGTTTTTTCTTAACAAAAAGAGAGTGTGCCAATTCTCCTAGAAACCCAAAGGGAAGCTCGTAGGTAACGGTGTCTTTGATCAGTACGCCGTCTTCATTCAGCACAAATTCGTGGAAATGATTCCAGAGTTTGTATGGTCCTTTTTTCTGAAAATCTGTAAAACTTTTTTGGAAATCTACCTGTGTAATTTCTGTCTGCCATTTCATAGGAATATTCAAAAGAGGAGAAACGGTGTAATCTATGATCATTCCTTCATAGATCTCATCATTTTTAAGTTTTGTAAGCACGGTAAAATTCATTTCAGGAGGCGTAATTATGGCCAAATTACTGGCAGCGGAAAAAAACTTCCATGTGGTTTCTATATCGCAGTTGATTTGTTGTTCTCTATAAAGTCTGTGTACCATTTTCAATTTATTTTTAATGCATTCATTTTCATTAGACAGATCTGAAATTTTTTAGATCGATAACATTTTATACTCTACATAACAGCCCATCATCAGGGATATTTTTTTGCTATTTGAGATGCGGATCCTTTGGTTTATGATCTCATTCGCCGAAGTCTTTTTGATCTTTTTGAAAAGAGAAAGATAATATCTGAATGCCAGATAAACACCAAATCTTGAAGATGCCGGCAGTTTTTTGATACCTTCCAAAGCTTCATGAAATTCAAAAGTAATTTCTTTTTCGATCTCAGCCTTTACTTTATTATCAAACGCGGCGATGTCGACATTTGGAAAGTAAGTTCTGCCCAATACCTCATAATCATCCTTCATATCACGCAGAAAATTGACCTTTTGGAATGCAGACCCCAACATCATGGCAAACGGCTTCAGTCTTTCGAATTCAGTTTTGTCCCCGTCTACAAAGATATGAAGACACATCAAACCCACTACTTCTGCAGATCCCAAAATGTACTCTTTATACAGTTCAGAATTATAATCTATCTTGTGTAGATCCATTTCCATACTTCTCAGAAATTGTCTGATGAGCTCGTGATCAATCTGGTATCTGCTGACTGTTTCCTGGAAAGATTGCAAAATGGGATTCAGTGCAATTTTTTCTTCCAAAGCCAGAAAAGTCTCGTCCCGGAAACGAGATAATAGTTTCTGTTTGTCAAATCCATGAAAGCTGTCCACAATCTCGTCCGCCAATCGTACGTAACCGTAAATGGCGTAGATCGGATTTCTAATCTTGGAAGACAAAGCCAAAATCCCCAGCGAAAAACTGGTACTGTACTGCTTGGTCGTCTGCTTACTTATTTTGTAAGAAAGTTCGTCAAATAATGTTTTCATAATGAACTTAGTTTTTATGGGCTTCTAATGCAGCTATTTTCCCAGAAATAATACTCGGAGGAACGCCTGGCCCGGGAACGGTCAATTGTCCTGTGTAGAAAAGATTTTTCACTTTTTTATTTCGTAATGATGGTTTCAGAACCGCAGTTTGAGACAGTGTATTTGCCAAACCGTAAGCATTTCCAGCGTAAGCATTGTAATCCTGTTTGAAATCATCTATGCAGTAACTTCTCTTATATTCGATTTTTGAGATGAGATGAGATGTTTGGGTGTGGATTTCCAGTCTCGTTATCATTTCCTGAAAATATTTTTCTCTCTCTTCTTCAGAATCTACAATTCCTGTGGCAATTGGCATGAGTAAAAAAACGTTCTCACTATTTGCAGGTGCTACATTTTGATCTGTTTTGGATGGACAACAAACATAAAATAAAGGCTTTGAAGGCCACTTTTTATCATCATAAATTTCTGTCGTATGCAGATCCAAATCATTTTCAAAGAACAAAGTATGGTGTTTCAGGTTCGGGATCTTCTCTTTGATTCCGAGATAAAATATCAGACAAGAAGGCGCAAAAGTTTTCTTTTCCCAATACTTATCATCATAATTCCGGTATTCTTTTGCCAGTAATTTGCTTTCTGTATGTTCGTAATCCGATGATGCAATGACGGAATCGAATTCGATCCTTTCCCCATTGACAACCAAAGCACTTGCTTTTTGATTATTAATGATGATCTGCTCAACATTAGAATTGAGATTAAAGGTGACACCTTGCTGTGATCCAATTTGTTGCATCCCTTCAATGATCTTGATAAAGCCGCCCATAGGATACCAGGTTCCCAATTTGTAACCGCCATAATTCATTAAGCTGTACAAAGCCGGAATATCTTTTGGCGCAGCGCCTAGAAAAATCACCGGAAACTCCATCAAGGTGATCAATTTGGGATTTGAAAAATATGTTCTTACAAAATTGCTGAAATCTGTTAAGAGATCAAGACTCAAAGCACTTTTAAGAATTTTGAGTGATACAAATTCAAACCAAGAATGGCAAGGCTTGTTCACAAAATCCTTCATCCCCACTTCGTATTTGAACTGTGCATCTCTCATAAAATCGTCTAGTCTTTTTCCCGCACCCTTTTCGGTTTCCTCAAACAGCGTTTTCATAGCCTCATAATTCTGAGGAATGCCCATCAATCCGTCTTGGAAAACCATCTCAAACTGCGGATCGAGTGCTACCAATTGGTAAAAATCTGAAGCTTTTTTACCAAAATCAGAAAAGAAATTCTCGATGATATCTGGCATCCAATACCAGCTAGGTCCCATGTCAAACGTGTAGCCATTCTCCGTCTGGAAACTCCTTGCACGGCCGCCTATGCTGCTGTTTTTCTCAAAAACCTGAACCTCGTGTCCCAGTTTAGAAGCGTAAGCTGCCGCTGAAAGACCCGAGAATCCTGAACCGATGATGGCTATTTTCTTTTTCATATTTTAATTTTGACCAAAAGTATATTCTTGGTAAACTGTTTCTATCAATTTTGAACTGTCAATATTTTGTAAAAATATCGGTTGGTGGAACTGGTCCAATTTACTCAGAATTCTGATCAATTCCATCTTTTCGGACTGGTTTAAATTTCCTGTTACGATTTTGGAGGCATTTCTGATTTTTTCCATCTGCTGGTCCAGTGCCATCGTACCTTCATCTGTGATTCTTAAAACTTTTGATCTTTTATCTGTATCAGAATCAGTTTGTTCTATCCAGCCTTTTTTTATTAATCTATTAATGATCAGTATCCCGGAGGATTTATCGTGAATATTTCTTTTGATAAGTTCCATCTTGGTCATACCCGCGAATGCCCTCAGATTGATCAGATAGCTGAACTCATCTTGCGTATGAAAATCCGAATCCGCAATGGCCGATTTGGAATAGGTTTTTGCGTAACGGTTCATATGCACCAATAAAGTGCTGATGACACCTTCCGCAGACCTTCCATTTTCCTTGCCTTCCCAGATTGGTTCTTCTTTCAGTTTTCTGTCTTTTTGATCAGAAATCCACTTCTTAAAACCTTCTACGTCCGAAGGGTAGATATGATCCTTGTTTTCGAGCTCAAAGTCTTCCAACAACTGGATCACATCTTTAATCATTTTAACAGTCATTTTTGTGTTTATTTTAGTACGTAAATATACTAAATATTATACCAATGGTACATTATTGTTCTAATTTAAATTAAATGTAAACAATTATTTTAAAATTTCTTAATAAGCAAGCAAATTAAGTTAACGAAATCTTAAAAACTTTAAAGTTTGACAAATTTTGATTTTTATGGAATTGTTGTTGTCTCTACAACCATAACACTAAAACAAAAAGTTATGAAAACGGAAATAAAAATTAAAAGCTTGTTTTTTGGATTAACATTAATGACAACAGGTTTTATAAGCGCACAGACCACCGATACAATTACAACAGCAACCCCAGAAACGACACAGAGCGCAGCTGTGACCAATCCTACCATTGATGCATTGCTAAAACAAGTAGCCGCTAAACCAGATGACACGCAGACTCTCGTCACTTTAGCAACAGCTTATCAGGATGCGGGTGATTGGAACTCAGCAATTGTGACTTGGAATAAAATTACAACTTTAATTCCAGACTGGGCACCAGCATATTACAGTATTGGATACGCCCAGCAATCTTCTAAAAATAACGAAGGTGCAAAAGCAGCGTATGAGCAGTATATTTCAAAAGTAAAACCTGCGGAAGTAGATGCCAATAAACAGAACTTAGCTTATGCTTATTTCTTTGTAGCCTTTCAAGACAAGGATACAGACAAGGAAAAAGCGAAACAGTACATCGCAAAATCTCTGCAATATGATGGTTCAAATCAAGATGCGCTCGCATTGAGCAAAAGTTTGATGAACTAATATTTTCATAGACTGTATTATAACAAAAGACGCTTAATTTAAGCGTCTTTTGTTTTATACATTCTCTTGTAAATCGTGATTATCAGGAGGATTTTGATTTTTGTTATTTTTCTTTTTGTAGAAATAATAACCAATTCCACCCACAAGGAAAACAGGCCAAAAGGGTAGGAGAAAGAGTAGAATACTTCCGATCACATCCCAGCCGGAGGAAATTGCGTCAAGAGATTTGGAGCCGAAACTTTTGTCTTTTTCACTTTCCGTTGGATGTAGTCTGTTACCGTACAAAGTGATTTCGATGTCGGACATTTTGTTTTGATTGTAATCATTTCCGACAATTTCCACATTTTTATTTTTGACACTTCCAAGGTCTGCCAATTCCTCAACCAGATAATCGAATTTCTGAAGCGGAACTTTCGCCGTGATGTAATAAGTTTGGAATTCGTCATTGCTAATGAGATTTTCGGTTTTTACAACGCCGTCATATTTTCTAATCTGATCCTGAACCATCGCTTTTCCTGTGGCAATATCATCTACATTGATTTCTACATAGCCTTTCTTCATCATCGAAGCTGGTTTTGGATCTCTGTTTTCTTGTGGTTTGTCTCTGTAAACAATTTTGTTAACGGTTTTGATGACAGGTTTTGGAATTTCTTTTTTGATAGAATTTTGAATCGAATCTAAATTAGAACTGATTTTTTTCTCCTCGATTTCCTTCTTGAATTTTTCAACATTCTCACCAATCGAATCGATTTTATTCTTGCTGTTTTCAAAAGCTTTTTCGATTTCTTCTTTATTTTTAATAAGATCTTTAGCTTTCAAGTTGACAGAATCTACAATCGTATTGGCTGTCGAATCAAATTTTGCTACGCTTTCAGAAGCTTTATCAATCAAAGAATCTGCACTAGCGATCGTATTGTTGGCTTGTTCTAATTCTGATTTTTTACACATCGTCAATGTGCTGAGAATAACTGCGGTCAATATTAATTTTTTCATTTTGGATAATTTTGTTGATGTAAAACTACCAAGGCTGTGAAAAATTAATTTGTAAATGAAATGAATTGTTTTTGTAAGGTTTTAATGGGTTGAAAATAAGCCCTTTAAAATTGATTTACAAAGATTTTACAAGAGATGGAAAAGAAAAAAGCATCCTAATTTGGGATGCTTTTGTTTAACTACATTTGAATATTTTACTCTGCCGTCGCAAACTCACTGATGAAATGCAATTTCACATTCGGAAACTTCTCCTGCGTCATCACAATCGTGAAAGATGAATCTGCAAGGAAAACCAATTGGTCATATTTATCTCTCGCCAAAAATCGCTGTTTCAGTCGTGCAAACTCTTGGAATTCCTCAGACCTTTCGTCCGCTTCCACCCAACAAGCTTTGTGGATTCCGATTGGTTCGTAGTTACATTTTGCGCCATATTCGTGCTCCAAACGGTATTGGATAACTTCGTATTGCAGCGCTCCAACTGTTCCGATGATTTTCCTGTTGTTCATTGTCAACGTGAAAAGCTGGGCAACACCTTCGTCCATCAACTGGTCTATTCCTTTGGCTAACTGTTTAGATTTCAATGGATCATCGTTGTTGATGTAACGGAAATGCTCCGGAGAAAAATTTGGGATTCCTTTGAAACTGATTTTCTCGCCAGCCGTCAAAGTATCACCAATTCTGAAATTCCCCGTGTCGTGAAGTCCAACAATGTCGCCTGGGAAACTCTCGTCCACAACTTCCTTTTTGTCTGCAAAGAAAGCGTTGGGGGAGGAGAACTTCATTTTTTTGCCTTCTCTTACAAGCAGGTAATTTTCATTTCTTTTGAAAGTTCCGGAAACGATTTTCACAAACGCCAGACGGTCTCTGTGTTTCGGGTCCATATTGGCGTGGATTTTGAAAACAAATCCGGTAAAATTTTTCTCCTCAGGTTTTACAATTCTTGTCGAACTTTCTTTTGGCTGAGGCTTTGGCGCAATCTCGATGAAAGCATCAAGCAACTCACGAACTCCAAAATTATTCAAAGCAGAACCGAAGAAAACCGGTTGCAGATCGCCATTCATATAATCATCTCGGTCAAATTCCGGATAAACAGATTCTACCAATTCCAATTCCTCACGAAGCGTCGCAGCAGCTTTCGCACCTACCAACTCATCGATTTGAGCGTCATTGATGTCATCAAATTTTATCGCCTCACCAACTTTCTGTTTTTTCTCTTCCAAAAACAATTGGATATTCTTTTCCCAAATATTATAAATCCCCTGAAAGTCCGCTCCCATACCAATTGGCAAAGAAAGTGGCGTCACACGAAGACCCAGTTTTTGTTCCACTTCATCCAGCAAATCGAAGGCATCTTTACCTTCACGATCCAGTTTATTGATGAAAACCAACATTGGAATATTTCGCATTCTACAAACCTGAACCAGCTTTTCCGTCTGCTCCTCAACCCCTTTTGCAACGTCTATCACGACGATTACGGAGTCTACAGCCGTCAAAGTTCTGTAAGTATCTTCGGCAAAATCCTTGTGACCTGGCGTGTCCAGGATATTGATCTTATGACCTTTGTATTCAAAAGCCAACACCGAGGTCGCTACGGAAATCCCTCTCTGGCGCTCGATTTCCATAAAATCGGAGGTTGCTCCTTTTTTGATCTTGTTGGATTTCACCGCGCCCGCTTCCTGGATCGCTCCTCCAAAAAGAAGAAGTTTCTCTGTAAGCGTCGTTTTTCCCGCATCGGGGTGAGAGATGATCCCGAAAGTTTTTCTCCTGCTGATTTCTTGTTCTAAAGACATAATAAAATTTGAGATTGCAAAAATCGTGTTTTTTATCGAATTCTGAAAATCGAGTTTCTGAAAGTATTGGGATTTTATTTTGGGCAGCTTTATCCGCCTTCCACTCCCGCTTTTTTTGTTATTGCGAGCGGCGTTTAGTATTCAAAAAATGGTTGGCAATCGCAATGACAAAAAAGAGCTCCGTTCAAGTCGGGCTGCGGGTTTGTATTCCAAAATAACGTCATCTTTTGATTAGGACCGATGTAAAAATTATTCCGCCTGACTGGATTTAAGATAATAAGCCAATCCCAATCCAATCAAAACGATCGCAATGCTAAAAGGAAAAATGTAAGCCAATCCGAAATAATCGGCAACGCCACCAATCAACGGACCGGTAATTCCCAAAGAAATATCGATAAATAATCCGTAACCAGCCAACGCCGAACCTTTATTAGAAGAAGAAACGGTTTTCATCGCCATCACGCCCAAAGCAGGAAATATCAATGAAAACCCTACGCCTGTAATGCCTGCGCCAACCAAAGCAAAGTAGGGATGTGTTGCCAGGCAGATGACAGTCAGTCCCAATGTTTCAACCGTTAAACTGGCAATCGCAACATTGATTCCGCCAAATCTATTAATAGCATTACTGAAAACCAATCTGGAAACAACAAACAAAATCCCGAAAACAGATAAGCAAAGGGCGCCGTTTTGCCAATGGTGATAATCATAGTAAAGTGTGATAAACGTAGAGATGGTTGCAAAGCCCAATCCACCAAGAGCGAGACATAAACCAAAAGGTGCCACTTTTCCCAACACATTCCAAAACGATTTTTGCTCATCACTGAGGGACTTTTTTGTGGTTCGGTTTTCTTTGGTTTTAGCAATGAAGAACCCGACTAAGCCTAAGATCACAATCAGAGATCCCAAGCCATAAAAGCTAAAATGTTTGATGATAACAACACCCAATGATGCTCCCAAAGCCAATGCACCGTAACAGGCAACACCATTGTAGGAAATGATTTTTGCGGTGTGTTTTTCGCCAAACGTCATGATGGCCCAATTGATAGGACTTGCACCAATCATCCCTTCTGCACAGCCTGTTAGTAATCTGGTGAAAACAAGAAAAATTAAACTTGTGATAGGAGAAAATTTAAAATAAAAAGCGGCGATCAGAATAAAACCAGTGGCCGAAAAACTCAACATACTGGCCAGAACTGCAGGTTTGGGACCTTTGCCGTCAATTATTTTTCCGGAGTAAGCCCGCATCACAAAAGTCATAATGTACTGCAGACTGATCACAATTCCTGCCACCAACATACTGAATCCTAGACCTTGATGGATGAAAATAGGCAAGACAGAAAGTGACAGACCGATGATAAAATAACCTATAAATGTGAAGAACACATAGGAGATCACGGAAAGTGTAATGTCTCCTGATCTTTCTAATGAAGCATCCATAACTGAGAAATAATTTGCAAAGATACCTCGGAAATAAATTATGACGAATTCCTGAATATTAATAAATGGATAATTTTGTTCTTACTGCATCAAGTAATCTCTTATGAATTCCTGTATCACCTGCAGCTCGCCGTAAGTTCTTTTGACAATATTTCCATTGGAATCTATCAAAATCTGCAATGGATAACCTGAGGCGTTCAGTTTTTTCGGAAATTCTTTATTTTTATCAAAATAATTATCCCAAGTGATTTTGTTATTCTTCAGGATATCGTGAGCTTTTTTAATCCTTTCGGGTGTCTGCTCATCTGTAACAGAGATAAAATTAATCCCTTTCTCTTTATATTGACCGTAAAGTTCAACAAGCTTCGGCATATCTTCTATGCACGGTTTGCAGGTAGTGGACCAGTAATCGATCAGCGTTAATTTGTAATTTTTAAAATCGTCCCTTGATAAAAGATGATTGTTGTCAAGAGTGACTTCCGGAAAAATGTTGTCAGCTTCTAACTTCAGAAGCTTACTGAATTCTACAAAGGTGAAGGTCTTTTTTACTTTAGGATGGAATAATTTTAAATTATCAAAATACACCGGATGGTAACCGTATCTGGAAAAATCATCTACCATTTCCCATAGAGCAACGTACGATCCTGGATTTTTCCTGATATAATTCTGAAGTTCCAGTTCCTTAGCCTCTATCTTTTGAGGTTCGTTGCTTTCATATGGTTTCAGACCGGTATTGTATTTTTCAAGGATGACCTTTAGTTTGTCATACTCCATATTGGCTGGTGTGGACGATAAAATCTGGAAATTCAGTTTGTCGTCCTTCAGAAGTAATTTCAAATTTCTATCCTCAATAAAAAATGTTTTAGAAGCCATTCCGGTATTTTCCGCACGGTTATAAGAAGAAATATGAGCAGGTTGAGGATAAGAAGAGTGAGTGATGATTGTCACTTTTTCTTTCAGAGGAAATTGCATATCACCTTGTTTATCCAGTTTTTTTGCACCTGTAGTGGATATGTTATATTTGTGTAAAAGGTGCGTGTTTCTCGCGCCGGACGGATAACCTAAGAAAAGAGAATCCATCTTCAAATCAGGTGCTAAAATCTCAATACTAGATACTTTTTGGCAAAACGAGGACTGAATCGCCAATATCAAAAACAGAAAAATGATCTTGTTCATCACTTGTAATTTGTAGATTTTAAAAATACATTTTTTTTCATCAATGGAGAAATTTCCTGTAAAATCAGTAACTTTCGGCCTCTATTTGAACAATGAGTATTTTAAAAACTAATCTCTTTCATCAATGACGAAACTTCAGAAGTTAAAAAACGCCATTCAGCACATCATAAAACAACCCAGTCTTCTCAATCTTATCTTAGATCTGAATGATATTAAGAAAGAAGAATTCAGAAAACAATATCCAAACTTCTTGTCCCTTCCGGAAGTATCTTTAAATGAGATTTCTGGTGGGCCATTTGAAACTGATGTTGATCTGTGTATTCTGGACGGCGGCTCTCTGCCAACGGATCTGGCATTGTTGAAAACATTAGCTAAAGGAAAAAAATCTTACTTTGAAATCGGAACATGGCGCGGCGAAAGTGTCTGGAACGTGGCGACAGAAATAGATGACTGCACAACGCTCAACCTTTCAAAACAAGAAATGCAAGCGCTGGGCTGGAACAAAAGATATGCCGATCTACACGGGGTTTTGTCTAAAAAGAATCCCAAAATTCTCCACTTGGAAGGCCATACAAAAACCTACGATTTTGCAGGACTTGGTAAAAATTATGATTTGATTTTCATAGATGGTGACCATTCCTACGAGATGGTAAAACACGACACAGCAAAGGTTTTTCAGCATTTGGTCCACGATGAAACGGTGGTAGTATGGCACGATTATGCCTATAATCCGGAGAAGATCCGCTACGAGGTTTTCAGAGCTATTCTGGATGCTTTACCAAAAGAAATGCATCAGAATCTGTACCATCCGCAGAACACGATGTGTGCCGTTTTCAGCAGAAAAAAATATAACACGAGCGCTTTTGAAAGTCCAAAAACGCCAGAAGTTCTATTTGAAGTGAAGTTAAAATCAAATCAATTTTAGTTTGAAATTCCTGATCATTATTCCCGCCCATAACGAGGAAAGCAGTATTTCTTCCTGTCTCGGATCTTTGCAAAAACAGAGTTTCAGAGAATTTGTCTGTGTGGTGGTAAACGATGGATCTACAGACGCAACCAAAGAGATCGTTCAAGATTTTGGACTTAGAAATTCCAACTTTCAACTTACAAATCTTCAAACTTCTGAGCATCAGCCTGGCGCAAAGGTCGTCAGGACATTTGAGAAAGGTTTGCAATCTGTTGATATCAAAGATTTTGATGTGGTTTGTAAATTTGATGCGGACATCATTTTTCCTATCAATTACCTGGAAAAAGTCAACAAGATTTTTGAGTGCAATCCCAAAGCAGGCTTGGTCTCCGGCTTAGTGTATGTCAGGAATTACAAACAGAATCCAGAGATCAAAAATCTAAAATTACCGAGCGAAAATCTGTTTGACTTTACCAATAAAAACCACGACTGGATTTTTGAAAACCTCTCATCCAAAGATCATGTTCGCGGTCCTGTAAAAGCCTACCGCAAAGCGTGTTTTCAGGATATGCAAGGCTTACGCCCCCTTCTGGGCTGGGATAATCTGGACGTTTTGCTGGCCAAAAAAAACGGTTGGGAAGTGTTTACCATCAAAGATCTTTGGGTAAAACATCTCCGCCCGACCGCGTACAAATATAGAGATCAAAAGGCCGAAAAATTGGGACAATATTTTTACAACATTGGTCTCAGTCTGCCTTTGGCAATGATCTCATCTGCAAAATCTTCTTTCAAAAACCGCTCTGCAAAGGAGTTTTGGATCACGCTCAACTCTTTTCTCAAACAAAAAGACAAAAGAGATCTGAGCAAGGAAGAAATCAAATTCATCAGAAACCTGCGCTGGAAACAGTTTTTTAAGAACTTCGGATAATGATATATTCAGGAGCTTTTTCCCGCTTTCCACTGCAATCTTTTGCTTTTTCACAGGTGAAAAAAAAGCAAAAGGATTTCCGCTATAATCGGGGCTATTTTCGATCTGGTGATTAAAATGAGTACCTTTAAAAAATGAAGAAGATCGCTTACATAGAACTCGACACACATGCAGAACTGGCCAATAATTTCTTTGAGCTTACAAAAGATCTGACCGGTATTTCTGTGGATTTCTACTTCTCAGAAAAGATCTACAAATTCTTAAAAATCAGTGACGATCGTGTTTTTCTGACAGACTACTCAGAACTTTTGGAAGTTCTCGCTAAGAAAAAATATGACCTCGTGATTATCGGTACGGTTCACCGTCACTTCATTTTCTACAAAGCGATTGCCGAGAATTTTAAAACAGCAATACTGGTTCATAATCTGAACTTTACAAGAACTTCAAGATTGGATCTTTTCAAAAGTATCTTCAAAAAAGACCAACAGTACAGACTCAAATTATTCCTGAAAGAAGGACTTCTGGAAGCACCACAAGTTTACAGGAAAGCAAAATATCTTCTGGGAATTGATGAGCTGATGTCAAAGAAAAATAAGCTGCAATTTTTACCGATTTATTTTAATCAATTTAGTTCTGACAATTCGGAAAAAGATTTAATTAGAGTGGTCATTCCTGGCGAAGTTTCGCAAAGCAGAAGAGATTATAATTCTTTCTTTGAAAAGCTGAAAGATTTTAAAGATCTGAATCAGAACTATGAGATTGTTTTTCTGGGAAAAGCTTCCGGGAAAGAGCTGGAGAATTTACAGTCTATGACGGCGTTTTTGCCTCCATTTATTCATATTCAGTTTTTTAAAGAAAAAATACAACAAGAAGTATTTGACCAATGGATGTTGAAGGCGGATGTTTTATATTGTCCAATTCAAACCAAAACCGAATTCTTTTCAACGCAAGAGATCTACGGAAACACAAAGATAAGCGGCAACATTGGCGATGCTATAAAGTACTGCAAACCTGCTGTTTTCCCATCAACTTATACGTCTGATTTAGAATTCATTATCGAAGAAAGAAAGGATCTGCAAACGCAATTTGAAGATGTCAAAGATGATGAGTTTGATTTTAGTCATTATTCGAAAAGGAGAGTGTCTGCACGGTTAAAATCACTTCTGGAAAGTCTTTAAATTTTTGCGCTAAGAAAACGCTTTTTTAAGACCATTTTTGATCGTCTCAAATGTTTGACAGAATTGAATCTGATTCTTTCATTATACAAAAACCAACCGCCAACACAGCCAATAGCACTTCCAATTAGAATTTCTAAAAACCTCATTTGCAACAGGTAATCCGGCTCTAGTGAAGTAGAACTTCCGGTTTCGGCCAAAAGAATTCCCATCGGCGTCAGAAACACGACAGCCAAAGCATAATGTCTGGTGATCAACATTTCTACGATGATCTGTAAACTGATGATACACACGCAGATCCAAAATGGAGATCTCACAAAAGAGAATATCAGCCAAGCAATGCCCAGTCCTACCAGTGTCCCAATAATCCTGTGCAGACCGCGTTTCCAGATGTGATATTGATTCACGCCCTGCAAAACTGCCAAACTGGAAATAGGAATCCAATAAGGATAATCAAGATGAAAAAACTTACCCACAAAAACCGAAACCAACATACAAATTCCGACGATAAAAGATTCTACCAGGTTGACATAAGGATTGATATCAATTCTTGCAATGCCGTTCTTAGCATCTTTTTTTGAAAATAACACACTGTAAATAAGACAGATAAGACAAGCACTCAAAGTTCCAATCGTGAAAACACCTACTCGTTTCGGAATCAATTCGGGCGCGTGCGGCAGTCCGATTGCTATAGAAGCCATCATTATAAAGAAAAAACTTCCTGGTGGTTTCAGATTAAAATATCTTGCAACATAATACGCTACCGTCGATAAAATCCCGAAAACCAAAGAAGCCATCCAAAGATTAAAACTAAAGGCCAATCCCAGACTGTACGAGATGATCATCCCAAAAGAACAGACGAACATCTTCATCATCGTCTCTATAAGGCCACTGTTACTGGGAATGTAGATGATAACCAATCCTGCAAGACTGGCCGTGAGAGCGGACTTTACGTCGCCCAAAAAGTAACCAAACATCAACGGAATCCCAACTGCAAGTCCTGCCAAAAAAGGGATGTGCCAGCTTCTAGGCGAAGGTTTTAGTTTGAAGAAGGAGAGGAGTTCACTTTTAATATAGTCGGATTTCAAATTTTGATTTTATAAGATTTTTGGCAGATAAGGATTTCATTTTTTACAAGTGCAAAATTAGCTATAACCTACCAAAATCAAATGACAATGGACTGGAAAATTGCATAAAAAACGCTATTTTTGTTATCTTAAAATTTTGAGAATAGAATGGATTATCTGAAAGGACTGAATGAGCCTCAACTAGAGGCAGTTACCACATTACAAGGGCCACTGATGGTTTTGGCAGGCGCAGGTTCTGGCAAGACTCGGGTTCTCACAATGCGGATTGCCCATCTGATAAAAAATGGCGTAGATCCTTTTAATATTTTGTCGTTGACCTTTACCAACAAAGCGGCGAAGGAAATGAAAGAGCGTATTGCAAAAGTTGCTGGTCCAAGTGATGCAAGGGCGCTTTGGATGGGAACTTTTCACTCGGTTTTTGCAAGGATTTTGAGAAGCGAAGGTCATCATCTCGGTTATCCTTCCAACTTCACGATTTACGATATGCAGGACGCGCTGAATGTGATGAAGAAGGTCATCAAAGACCTGAACATTGACTCGGATGTTTACAAAGCGAAGAAGGTACTTTCGAGAATTTCGCAGTATAAAAACAATCTTATCACCGTCAACGCCTATTTCAACAATCCGGAATTGATGGAAGCAGATGAAAAAGCAAATATGAAGCTGATTGGCGAGATTTATAAAAAATATGTCGAAGCTTGTTTCCGAAATGGTGCGATGGATTTTGATGATTTGTTATTGAAAACCAACGAGTTGTTGACGAGATTTCCGGAAGTTTTGGCAAAGTACCAAGACAGATTTCGATACATTTTGGTGGATGAGTACCAGGATACGAATCATTCTCAGTATTTGATTGTCAAAGCTTTAGCTTCCAAATTTGAAAATATCTGTGTGGTTGGAGATGATGCGCAGTCTATTTACTCTTTCCGTGGTGCGAATATTTACAACATTCTTAATTTCAAAAAAGATTATCCCGATGCAGTAACGGTTTCCTTAGAACAGAATTACCGCTCGACACAAAATATCGTAGATGCAGCAAATGTTGTGATTTCTAAAAATTTACAACAATTCAAGAAAAATGTTTTCAGTGAAAATGAAGTCGGCGAAAAGATAAAAGTGTACCGAAGTCTTTCTGATGCAGACGAAGCCAACTTTGTCTCTGCCAATATTTTCGAAAAACACAACACCCAACAGCGTCATTTCTCAGATTTTGCAATTCTTTACAGAACCAATTCGCAAACCAGAGCGTTTGAAGATGCACTGAGGAAAAAGAATATTCCGTACCGTGTTTACGGCGGTCTGTCTTTCTACCAAAGGAAAGAAGTGAAGGATCTACTGGCTTATCTCCGACTTTTGGTTAATGAAAATGACTCTGAAGCTCTGGCCAGAATCATCAATTTTCCGGCAAGAGGAATTGGTGAAACCACTCAAAACAAACTGATTGTTTTTGCAGATTCTCAGAATGTCCCTACAACTCAGGTTTTGGATAATCTCGGATTCTATGCGCCACAATTAGGCCTCAATAACGGAATCCTTACAAAACTTGGCGATTTTTGGGCAATGATAAAAGCGTTCCAGGTGATGTTGAAAACAGATAACGTTTACGATGTTGCGATGGAAGTCGCAAAACGAAGCGGCCTCATCAAATTACTGAAAGAAGACCAAACGCCGGAAGGGATTTCGAGAGTCGAGAATATTCAGGAGTTGCTGAACTCGATGCAGGGTTTTATCGAGGAACAAATCCAAGTAGAAGGCGGTGATCCAAGTCTATCCAATTTTATGGAAAACATTGCGCTCTCTTCTGATACTCAAAATGATAAGGACGACGATACAAATAAAGTATCATTAATGACCATTCACTTGTCCAAAGGTTTGGAATTCCCTGTCGTTCACTTGGTAGGATTGGAAGAAAATCTTTTTCCGAGTTTCATGAGTTCGTCCACAAGAGAGGAATTAGAGGAAGAGAGACGTTTGTTTTACGTTGCACTGACGAGAGCCGAGAAAGAAGTATTCTTCACTTACGCCGTTTCCAGATTCCAATGGGGAAAAATTACCGATGCAGAACCGTCTCGATTTTTAAGTGAAATCGATTCGAAATATCTGGAAATGATCAATCCTGTGACAGAATTGAAATTCATCAACCGCTCCGGACTTGACTCCAACATCTTTGGTGACGAGCCTTCGGAACCCCGATTCTTCAAAAAGAAAGAAGAGAAGAAAACGCTGGAAAGAAATATCAATGCACCAATTCCAAAACAATTAAAACCTGTTGCAACAGCAAAGATTATCAATCCTGCCGGGCAATCTTCCCAAGATATAGAGGTAGGAGATATGGTGAGACACGACCGTTTTGGGGTCGGAGAAGTGAAATTCCTGGACGGTACCGATCCTCAAAACATCAAAGCAAAAGTGATTTTCAAAAATGAAGGCGAGAAAAATCTGATCCTGAAATTTGCTAAATTGACAAAAATATAGAAGTTAGATTTTTAGATGTTAGAAGTTAGACTTTTAATATAGATTTAATTAAAAAAAGCTAAAAGCAATATGCCAGAAGCCAAAAGCAATACTATGATTCGAGCAAAAAATATACATAAATTCTACGGAACTCTGGAAGTTCTGAAAGGTGTTGACATCACGATAAAAGCGGGAGAAGTCGTTTCCATCGTTGGAGAATCCGGCGCCGGAAAATCTACGCTTCTTCAGATCTTGGGAACGTTGGATAATCCATCTGACCCCGATAAATACGGAACCGATATCGCTCTGGATGGCAGCAGTTTTCTGAAAATGAAAGACCGTGAACTGTCAAAATTCAGAAATAAAAATATTGGTTTTGTGTTCCAGAATCACCAGTTGTTGCCGGAGTTTACCGCTTTGGAAAATGTACTTTTACCATCGAGAATCGGCGGAATTCCTGAAAAAGAAGTTTTGGAAAAAGCCCATTCACTGTTCGAAGATTTGAACATCGCTAGCAGATTGCATCACAAGCCATCTCAACTTTCCGGTGGTGAATCTCAGAGAGTTGCGGTGGCGAGAGCATTAATCAATTCTCCCAAAATCATCTATGCCGATGAACCAACAGGAAACCTCGATTCCAAAAATGCAGATGCACTTCATCAATTGTTTTTTGATTTGAGGGACAAATACCATCAGACATTTGTGATCGTAACGCACAATTCCGTATTGGCAGAAAGTACGGATAGAAAGCTGGTGATGAAGGATGGGCAGATTGTTTTGTAATTTTTATGAATTTTGTTTGCCCCAACCCTAAAGGGAGCAAAATTCATCTCAAATTTCATCAAATTAACTCCCTTTAGGGTTGGGGAAATTAATTTGATGAAATTTGAATTTGTTTCAATATTATTTTTTCTAATTATTCGTTTAAGTTGATAAACACAATTTCTTGAAACCATTTTTACTATATCTTCTCTCGTTTCTAATAATGTCCTGCGAAGTCAAATCTCAGGAAAATCAATCCATTCATTATGTTAGCCATGAAGCGAAAATCTCTCAGAAAATAGCCGATTTAAAAGCGTTTTTGAAAGAATCAGATTACAATTCGGATAAAGCCTTCTTAATAGATTTCTCAATTTCATCTTCCAAATTCAGATTTTTTGTGGTGGATTTGAATTCGGGAAAAATTATCCAGAAAGGTTTAGTAGCGCACGGTGACGGTTCGGAAGATGGAAAGGCAGACGGGCTTTTAAAGTTCAGTAATACAGATGGTTCCCATTGTTCATCTTTGGGAAAATATGTGATGGATGAAAAATATAGTGGAAAATTCGGAATGTCTTATCGGTTGACTGGACTTGATGAAACTAACAGCAATGCGAGAAGTAGAGCCATTGTTTTACACAGATTAAGTTGCGTTCCGGACGTGGAGCAGACAGAAGAGATTTGTTTAAGTTTCGGTTGCCCGATGGTTTCTAATAATTTCTTTAAAATTTTGGAACAACATATCGACAAATCTGATAAAAAATTGATAATTTACGCCTACAATTAATTTTCAAACTCAGAACCAAAAATTTTGAACCTAAAATCCCTTGCGGAAGATGACCGCCCAAGAGAAAAATTCCTATTGAAAGGGAAATCGGCAGTTTCGGATTCGGAGCTGTTGGCCATCATTATGGGAAGCGGAAATCGGGATGAGTCTGCAGTGGAACTGGCAAGAAGGATTTTAAATTCAGTCGAAAACAATTGGCACAGACTCAGTCAGCTTTCTTTGCAGGATTTGATGAAATACAAAGGAATAGGAGAGGCCAAGGCTATTTCTATTGTGACGGCTTTGGAGATTGGCAACAGAAGATCGCAGCAGGAAGTGATAGAAAGACAGCAAATTGGTTCGAGCAAGGATGCTTTTGATATTTTGCAGCCTCACTTGTCAGACCTTCCTACGGAAGAGTTTTGGGCAATTTTCCTCAATCACCAAAACAAAATATTGTACAAAACCTGCCTTTTCCGAGGCGGAATAGCGAGTTCTGTTGCTGATGTCCGCGTGATCTTCAAAACAGCTTTGGAACATTTCTCAACCCAAATCATTGTCGCACACAATCATCCTGCGGGAAGTCTGAAACCGAGCAAAGAAGATATCGGTATCACTCAAAAAGTTAAGGAAGGTGGCCAATTATTAGACATTGAACTGCTTGATCATCTGATTCTAACGCAGAACAAATATTATAGTTTTAAAGACGAGGGCATTTTGTAATGATAAAACGTATTAAATACCAGGACATTGATTTTGATAAGTATAACACCTGTATTCAAAATTCTGTTCAGAAAAAATGCTATGCAGAAAGAATATTTCTGGACATCAGCACAAAAAAGAATTGGGAACTTTTGGTTTATAAGGATTATAAAGCCGTTATGCCTGTTCCTTTTGTTTGGAAATTAGGTTTCAAAATCGTTATCAATCCCAAGCTTTGTCAGCAGTTAGGCATCTATTCAAATATTGAATCTAAGGAGATTAATGATCTTTTTCACAAGTTTCTAGAATCAAATTATATCGTTTGGTACTACGCTTTCAATGATTGTAATACATTTTCGGAATCCTTGAAACTAAGACAAAACTTTCTGATTTTTCCGGACCGCTATGAGACTGTCAGACAAAAATACTCACCCAAAAGAAAAAGAAAATTACGCTTGGATCAGGAAGTGATTGATCATTCAGAAATGATCAAAAATCCTGATTTGGATCTGGTCAAACATTTCATAAAAAAAACCGGCCTTGGTGCAGGAGAGAGTGACTTACAGGATTTTATTGCGCTTCTTACAGATTTTTACCATCACGATCAATTAGATTTCTACGGTTTTTTTTACCACAAAAAACTCATCAATCTCATTGCCATCTACAGAGAACCTTATACTTTGACGCTCTTGGGAACTTATAATGAAAGGGATTTTGTGAAGCTGAGTGGATCTTCATACCTGATAGATCAAGTGATTTCAGAAAATATTGAAGAGAAAATATTTGACTTTGAAGGAAGCGAAATCCCTGCTGTTGAAGAATTTTTCCGTGGTTTCCGTCCAGAATCGAGGCCTTATCCTTGCCTTCAGAAAAGTAAAAAAGAAGTGGTGAAAGAGATGATCAAAACCATATTTTTTCTGAAATAAAAAATGAAAAGCCCGTGATAAATTCCACGAAAAAATATTGCACCAACCTTAAACGGCGTAATATTTATAAAATGATTAATAGATTTTTGCTCCCTTTCGCGTTTGGCGAGAACAAAAAATTAATTAAAAATGAAGATTTGAATCATTTTTAAACAAACTTTAATACAAAATTCTTTTTAGCATTGACTAAAAGTCTCATTTTTTGATCAAAAAGTCTTAATTTTGCAATCCGATTTGAGATATGTTTGATTCAGAATATTTTCCTTACACCGTTGCAGTTATCATCGCATTGCCTTTTTTGGTTTTTGCGAAACAATTTGTGAATGGCTTTATCAAGCTCAAAAAACAAGAAATCAACTTCCTGGCAAGCAAATCCAACAGCGAGATCAAACTCCAGGCTTTGGAAAGAATGACCTTGTTTCTGGAGCGTTTGAAACCCTCAAACCTCGTGATGAAATTTGATAAAAACCTACAGCCACACGAGTTTGTTTACCTTACAGAAAAGAACATTACAGAAGAATTTGAGTACAACGCCTCTCAGCAACTCTACATTTCAAAATCGTCCTGGCAGGATATTATGACGTGTAAAAACAACATGCTTCAAAGCCTCCGAAAAACATACGAGGAACTGAATGAGAATTCAAAACTGGAAGACTTCAAGACCGTTTTCCTGATGAGTTATCTTAATTCCGAAGATTACATTGCTGATACGATCGAAAATCTTAGAAAAGAACTAAACAACATAATATAAACACTCATTAGATACATGATTCCAAATTTTAAAGCCCATCCGTGGCACGGGATTTCAGCTGGAGACAACGCTCCAGAAGTCGTCAACGTTTTTGTAGAAATCGTCCCTACAGATACTATAAAATACGAAGTTGACAAAGAAAGTGGCTATCTGAAAGTAGATCGTCCACAGAAATTCTCCAACATCATCCCGGCAATGTACGGTTTTGTTCCAAGAACTTACTGTGAAGAAGAAGTGAAGAATCTTGCCGTAGCAACAGGCGCAACAGAAGTGACAGAAGGTGATCACGATCCTTTGGATATCTGTGTTCTCAGCTCACATAATTTTACTTCAGGTAATATTCTGTTACAAGCCATTCCTATCGGAGGTTTCCAAATGATAGACAAAGGTGAAGCAGATGACAAGATCATCGCTGTATTGGTAGAAGATCAGGTTTATGGCCATATCAGAGACATTTCAGAATTGCCAGCAGCAGAAGTTAACCGTCTCTTGCACTATTTCTTAAGCTACAAAAACCTGCCTACAGAGCCTGCAAAAGTGAAGATCGATTTGATCTACGGTGCAGAACAGGCCAAAAAAGTGATCCTAGCATCACAAAAAGATTACACAGACAATTTCGTTGACAAATTGAAGTAAAAATCAGATTCAAAATACCAAATGCCATCTTTTCAAAGGTGGCATTTTTTATTTGGGCGCCTTTATCCGTCTTCCGTTCCCGCTTTTTTTGTCATTGCGAGCTACGTCAAGTATTTCAAAAGAAATTTTCTACAACCGCAATCACAAAAAAGAGCTCCACTCAAGCCGGGGCGCGCTTCGCCAAGTTGAAATCTTTTGCTATTCCAACTTTGCTGAGTTTTACGCCCTTGTGAATCTTAACATATTTTCAGTGAAAAATTAAAAACTTTGCGGACTCTTTGCGTTAAAATGTTGAATCGCTAAAACTAAAGAAGTTTTCCTGTGAGAAACAGTCCTGCAACAGAGAAATAAATAATCAATCCCGTAACATCCACCAGCGTTGCAACAAACGGTGCGGAAGAAGTCGCTGGATCCAGCTTCAGTTTCTTAAGAACAAATGGAACCATAGATCCGGAAATAGTTCCCCAAAGTACGATCAGCATGAGAGAAATCCCAATACTCAGTCCTACAAAAGCCCAATGTTCACCGTAATCAAAGAGTCCAACTTTCTGCCAAAATGCAATCCTCATAAATCCGATAATTCCCAAGATGCTGCCCAGGAAAATACCTGTAAAGATTTCCTTTTTCATCACGTACCACCAGTCCTTCACACCAATTTCCTGTAATGCCATTGCCCGGATAATCAACGTGGCAGCCTGCGAACCTGTATTTCCACCACTCGAGATGATCAACGGAACAAATAGCGCTAAAACAACCGCTTTTTGGATCTCATCTTCAAAATAACCCATTGCAGATGCCGTCAGCATTTCGGAAAAGAAAAGAACAATCAGCCAGAATCCCCGCTTCTTCACCATTTCAAAAATAGAAGTCTGTGTGTACGGCATATCCAAAGCATCCAAACCTCCAAATTTCTGAATATCTTCTGTATTTTGAGATTCAATCTGATCCAAGATATCATCAATGGTTACAATACCTACCAAAACACCATTTTCCGTGATGATTGGCAACGCACTTCGGTCATATTTTTCAAAATAAGGAACGGCGTCTTCTTTGGAAGTGGTGGTGGTGATGGCCACAAAATGATCATCGGAAAGTTCAGAAATCAGTTGGTCTTCATCAGCCAACAGGAGAGAACCGATCGTAATGTCATCGATCAAAATATTTTTCTCGTCTACAACATACAAGAAGTTCAATGTCTCTACTTTTTTTCCTACTTTTTTGATCTGTTGCAGACAACGTTTTACAGTCCATTCTTTTCTGATCTGGACGTAGTAAGGCGTCATCAGACGCGCAATAGAATCGGCTTCATAACCTAACAGTTTCAAAGCAACCCGTCGTTCCTGAGGATTCAGTAGATTGATGGAAGATTTGATCAGTTCATCCGGAAAATCTTCAAATAGTTGCGTTCTGTCATCAGGAGACATCTCGTTTAGGATGTCAGAAACTTCGTGGCTGGCAATACTTCTGATTGTTTCTTCTTGGAAATCAGGATCCAAGTGTGAGAATACTTCTGCCTTTTCAGATTTCGGCAATTTCAGAAACTGCAGCAGACGTTCTTTCACTGGCAATTTGCTCAGTGTTTCTGCGACGTCGGCTGGATTTAATATGATTTCTGGATTCTCGATCTTTTGGATTTTTGCATTGCAAAAGTATTAAAATCTGAAAGAAATCCTTTAGAAATACATTAATATAATGTGAATAAAACAGAATTAAATTAGTTTCTAAGTTCTTTGTTCATTTTTCTGATAGCGCCTTTGGTTCCTATGATCACAGAATTGGAAGCGGTACCCAGTAATCTGCCATTACCTTTGTAGGTATCATAAGAAGTTTCCATAATAAAATGACCTTTAGAATCGTACAGTTTCATACTAACGATCACTTGGTTAGAGAACACATACTTACCAAAACCCACCTTGAAATATTTCACTTTCGGAACTACTGCCACATCGGCATTGTTGTTTTCACAGATTTCTTTCACGGTTTTGGTATCCACGTCGTCAAAAGAAATCGGTGTATCCACTTGCAGGTATTTGATATTGCCAAGAGATTTCATTTTGTCAGAAGTTGCGCTGTAAAATGCAGTATAAGTTGGTTCTTTGATTTCAGAAATATCCGGAAAAATCTCCGGGTTGAAGTAGAGAACAGTTTTGATCTTAGAAACAGTGATGTCTTTATTCTTATACAACAAAGCATCTCCATAATTTGCACAGGAAATAATGAGGCTTGACAGATAGAATGTTAGACAAAAAGAGCGTAGATATTTTTTCATTTGTTTTTTGCAAAATTACAATCAAATTTCAACATTTCAATCAAAATTTTAAGATTTTTTTAACAGATCTAAACTTCTCTATTTTTATTGCTTTCCGGCATTAATCAACACAAAATTCTTACTTTTGTTTTTATGACTTCAACAGACAAAAGATTATATCTCATAGACGCTTACGCAATGATTTTCCGTGGTTATTTTGCATTCATAAAAAACCCGAGAATTACGACGAAAGGCATCAATACATCCGCTATTTTCGGTTTTACAAACTCTTTGATTGAACTGATAAAAAGAGACCGTCCAACGCATTTGGCAGTGGTTTTCGATGTGGGAAGAACCAATGTCCGCCACGATGATTATGCAGAATACAAAGCCAACCGTCTGGAAACGCCAGAACCCATTCTCCTGGCAAAACCTTTCATTAATGATATTCTGAATGCCATGCACATTCCCATCTTGGGCGTGGAAGGTTATGAGGCAGATGATGTCATCGGAACTATTGCGTGCAAAGCAGAGAAACAGGGTTACAATGTCTTTATGGTAACGCCCGACAAGGATTTTGCACAGCTGGTCACAGACAAAATCAAGATCTACAAACCAAGTATGAAAGGCAGCGATATCGAGATCCTTGGTGTTGAAGAAATTAAAGCCAAATATGAGATCAGCGATCCAAAGCAAATCATTGATTATCTCGGAATGATGGGCGATGCTGTGGATAATATTCCGGGATTGGATGGTGTTGGTGATAAGACAGCGAGAAAATTCATTCAGGAATTTGGGTCGATGGAAAATCTTTTGGCCAACACACACACGCTGAAAGGAAAAATGAAGGAGAAAGTAGAAGCCAGCGCGGAAAGAGGAATACTCTCCAAAAAACTGGCAACCATCATTTGCGATGCACCAATCGAATTTGTCGAAGAGCAATATGATCTTGATATGCCTGATTTCGAAAAAGTCAAAGAGATCTTCGACGAGTTGGAATTCCGAAGACTGTACGAGAATCTGTACCGCGCATTTTCCAATAAAGAATATGTGGAGGAACTTCAGGAAGTTGAAAATCCCACAGTCGAAAAAGCAGAAGTTTCACCGTCTGCCAATAAAAACGGAATGATGGATATGTTTGCCACGTTCGAGCAGCTGGATCAGTCCACCACGACCAAATCAAATATCGATGGCAATGATCATCTTTATCAGTTTATTGATACACCAAAAGCCCAGAAGATTCTTTTAAACAATCTATTGAAACAGAATGCAGTCTGTTTTGATACAGAAACCACTTCGCTTAATGAGCTGGAAGCAGAACTGATCGGGATGAGTTTCTCCTACAAAAAAGGTTTGGCTTATTATATTCCCATTTCTGAAAATAGGGAAGTAGCGCAAGAAACGGTTGAGCTTTTCCGGCCATTTTTCGAAGCTGAAAATGTTTTAAAAGTTGCTCATAATCTGAAATACGATACGAAAGTTCTTCAGAATTACCATATTGATGTCAAAGGCCAAATTTTTGACACGATGATTGCACATTACCTGCTAAATCCTGATGGACGACATGGGATGGATTATCTGTCCGAAATGTATCTGGATTACAGACCCGTTTCCATAGAATCTCTGATTGGTAAAAAAGGGAAAAATCAATTGACGCTGCGTGAAGTTGATCTGGAAACGCAAACGGCTTACGCCGCAGAAGATGCAGATGTGACGTTTCAATTATATGAATTGTTTGCGCCACAATTAGCCAAAGAAAATCTGGAAGAATTGTTCTACACCGTCGAGATGCCATTGATGAAAGTGCTTGCGAAAATCGAATTGACGGGCGTTAAACTTGATAACAACTGGCTTGCGCAGGAAAGCATCGATCTGGAAAATGATCTTCGGGTTTTAGAAGCCAAGATCTTCGAACTGTCTGGAGAGAATTTCAATATGAATTCTCCAAAACAGCTGGGCGAGATTCTTTTTGATAAAATGCAGTTGGATCCGAAAGCGAAAAAAACCAAAACCGGACAATACGCAACGTCCGAAGATGTCCTACAAAAACTGTCTTCAAAGCACGAGATCATTGCTTCCATTCTGGAATACAGAACTTTGCAGAAATTAAAGTCAACTTATGTGGATGCTTTACCAAGTCAGATCGATAAAAAAGATGAGCGCGTTCATACGACTTTTGCGCAAACTGTCGCAGCAACAGGACGTTTGGCAAGTGTGAATCCTAACTTACAGAATATCCCGATCCGAACTTTGCGAGGTCAGCAAATCCGTGGTGCTTTTGTCGCAGAAGAAGGGAAAAAGATCATCTCTGCCGATTATTCTCAAATTGAGTTAAGGTTGATTGCAGAAATCTCCGGCGAGCAAAATATGATTGCTGCTTTCCAAAACGGAGAAGATATCCACGCTTCTACCGCAGCGAAATTATTTGATATTCCATTAGAAGAAGTGACGAAAACCCAGAGAGGTCAGGCGAAAACCGTGAATTTCGGGATTATTTATGGACAGGGCGCCTTTGCTTTAGCCGAACAGACCGGACTTTCCAGAACCGAGGCGAAGAAGATGATCGACTCTTATTATGCAACCTATCCGCGTCTGAAAGAATATATGGCAGAGCAAGTTAAGAAAGCGCAGGATCTGGGATATGTCCAAACGATTCTTGGCAGAAAACGCCATTTGAAAGATATCAATTCCAGCAATTTTGTAGTGAAAGCCCACGCCGAAAGAAACGCTGTGAATGCACCAATCCAAGGAAGTGCAGCTGATATTATTAAGTTGGCGATGATAAAAATTGATGAAGAATTAGAAACCCAAAAACTTCAAACCAAAATGCTTTTACAGGTGCACGATGAATTGCTTTTTGAAGCGCCGGTGGATGAAGTGGATGTCGCAATGTCACTAATCAAAAAAGAAATGGAATCTGCTTTTGTGACGACTGTTCCGCTTTTGGTGGAAGTGGGCGTTGGGAATAATTGGTTGGAAGCGCATTAATTATAGTATTAATTTTTATCTTTAATAAAAACATATAATATGAAAGCAGTCGTATTTTACGAGCACAACCCGGAGAAAACAATGGATGAGTTTATGGCCGTTTTTCCACGTCATGAGATGTTGGAAGAGGAATTTATCAAGTCTGGAAAAGTTTTGGGAACAGGTGCTTTTGCAAATCAAGGTGAAGGTGCTATGGCGATTTTTATCAACAAGGAAGCGGCTGAAGAGTTCGTGAATGGCGATCCTTTTGTGCAGGAAGGTTTGATCGCAAAAGTGACCATCAGAGAATGGAATGACGAATTAGCTTAAAATTTTCGCATTATGATGTCATTGGTAATTCCGAAGCTTCCCTTTATTAATAAGCAAAAAACGCTTGATTATTATTCTAAATTAGGTTTTGAACTGGTTGCGGATCACGGCGATTATCTGATCACAGCATATCAGGATCTGGAGATTCATTTTTTTAATTTTGAAACGATGGATCCGGAGAAGTCAGATTTTATGATCTATCTGAGAATCGATAATGAGATTGAAGAATTTTATCAAAAAATTCAGGATCAAGGCATTGAAATCCATCCCAACGGGAATTTGGAAACAAAACCTTGGCATATGAAAGAGTTTTCGCTAATCGATCCAAGCGGAACGTTATTGACTTTCGGAGAGAAAAATTAATTATAAATCATCAATTATGATAGAAAATTCCACATCTGTACCATTTCTCGTCGGTTCCGTATTTCTGTTTGCAGGAATTCTGATGTTTGTGTTTCCTCCAAAAAAGATCAATTACCTCTATGGTTACAGGACAACAAGTTCTATGAAAAACTTAGAGCGATGGAATTTTGCTCAAAAGTTGTCTTCAAAATTATTGATGATCTTTGGAGTTCTACTTCTAATAACAGGAATTACAGGCTTATTTTTCTTTTCAGATCAAAATTTGATCAATACGATTGGAATAGTAGAAACAATATTACTGGCCATCTTTTTATTTGTAAAAACTGAATTTGATTTAAAGAAAAAATTTGGAAAAATGTTGTAACAATCCTTTTGTAACGCCGACTTAATATTAAATTTACTTTATGAAAAATATAAAACTGTACGGTTTTTTTGTAGGTTTTGCATTGTTGCAGAGCTGCTCGACCGCCAAGAATTTCACCTACGAAGGTAAAGGTTTCAAAGAGGCCTACAACGGGATCACATCTGCGGAACTGAAAACAAACCTTTATGTGATCGCCGCTGACGATATGGAAGGACGTGATACGGGAAGCGCAGGTCAGAAAAAAGCCGGCGTTTATATCATAGAGCAGTACAAAAAGAATGGCATCGGTTTTCCAGCGGCTTTGGGTTCTTACTACCAAAACGTTCCGGCTGAAGCGATGAAAAAATATGGTGAAGCATTGCCGGATTCTGAAAATATTATGGCGTACATCGAAGGCAGCGAAAAACCCCATGAAGTCATTGTCATCTCTGCGCACTACGATCACGTAGGAACAAAGAAAGGCGAAGTTTACAATGGTGCGGATGATGACGGAAGTGGCACTGTAGCGGTGATGGAAATTGCACAGGCTTTTCAAGAAGCTAAGAAAAAAGGTTATGGGCCGAAGAGATCGATTCTTTTTCTCCACGTGACTGGTGAGGAGCACGGACTTTTCGGTTCCGAATATTACTCTGATCACCCGGTTTTCCCATTGGCCAATACAGTGGCAGATCTTAATATTGACATGATTGGGCGCGACGATCCCGAAAACAGAGGTAAGCAATATGTGTACGTCATTGGTTCTGAAATGTTGAGTTCTGAACTGAAGAAAATCAATGTTGCGGCGAATGAAAAAAGCGTCAAGCTGGAGCTTAATTATAAATATGATGATCCGAAAGATCCGCAAAGACTGTACTACAGATCAGACCATTATAACTTTGCGAAGCATAATATTCCGGTAGCGTTTTTCTTTGATGGTATCCACGAGGATTATCACAAACCAACGGATAGGCCTGAGAAAATTGATTATCCACTATTGCAGAAAAGAACGCAATTGGTTTTTGCTACAGCTTGGGAACTGGCAAACAGGGCAGAAAGAATCAAGGTGGATGGCAAAAATAACAGATAAAATAGAAGTTATAGGTTAGAAACTAGATATTAGATTTTAAAACGGCTTCAACAATTGATTCATAGAAAAGACGACAAATTTTGCCGTCTTTTTTTATGTTCCAATTCAGAATTTATATGTCAAAATCTGACTGTTTTATCTCCGAATTTTCTAAAAACCTGTACAGGTATGGGGCTTTGTTCGCAGAGCCGCTGTAGTGTTTTTCCAGTCTCTCCAAGATGTTCATGCTGAGGATCTTTCTTTGGAAATTGTTGCGTCTAAGTGGTTCTCCCAGAATAGCCTCATACAAGTGCTGCAACTCTTTCATCGTGAATTTGTCCGGAAGAAGATTGCTACCCATCACCTGATAATCTATATTTTTTCTGAGATAGAGTAGTCCTTTTTCAATCATTTCCTGATGATCAAAAGCCATATTAGGCAATTCATTCACGTCAAACCATCGGTCTGTTTCGTTAAAAGAATCCGGAAAGGTATAGGTTAAGGTATAATCTATTAATGCACAGTACCCTACGGATATGAAACGTTGATAGATCCAGTGATTTTGATCCACGTCAATATTTTTATTCTCCAAAAGTTTTTGATGGGTATTGTTTTCGGTTCTTTTGATATCTCCAAAAGTGTAAAATTGTTCCAGGAAAACATTGGAAAGGTGAGTTCTTTCATAAAGTGTTCTGGCGGCAGCGTCATTTAGATTTTCATCGTTAAAGATAAAACCACCCGGAACGGACCATAGATCCAGATCGTGGTATTTTAGTAATAAAACTTTAAGCGTGTCTTTGTGAAACCCGAATATCACACAATCCACGGATACATGCTCTACAAAATCCTTTGTCTCTATAAGTTCCTGAAGATTCTGTTTAATTTTATTGTTTTCGGTCATAGGTTATGGGCGTTTTATTTAAAAGGAAAGTAAGTCCAAATATAATTAATAAAGGTAATAAAATAAATAAAGGATAGAAATTACTCAGATTTTTGTAAAAAATCACGGCCATATACAAAGAACCTACCGAGCTTCCCAAGGACGAAAATATAACAACGATTGATACCAGCAGGTGTGTTTTTTCCTTCGGAACTTTGTTGAGGACTTCAGAATTATAAAGCGGAAAAAGTGGCGCCAAAAATAAACCGATGAGCGGTACAATGAATATCAGATAGAATTTGAAATCCTGGTAAAAATAAGAGATAATGGTCTGACAAAGTCCCAATATCACAAAAACAATGCAGAGGCAAATCAGTACAAATTTGAACCAATGAAACCGCAATATCAATCGACTGGTGATCAGCCGTCCAAAAAATGAGAATAAGGCCAAAAATGCAGAAGCCTGCAAAGCGAAATAGGAATTGATCTTCAGATTATTTCTGAAAAAACTGGGAAGCCAAGAGTTAAAACTCTGCTCCACAAAGACCATAAAGAAAACAATGATGAAGAAATAAATAATCTTCGGTGTTAGGAAGAATCTCCATTCTCCAGGTCTTTTTTCGTTTTCTGATGCTGGTTCTTCATCTATTTTCGCATACTTTAACATCACCAGCGTGATGGTGCTTATCAAAGCGATCACCCAAAATCCGAATTTCCAGTAATCTGCATAAGAACTCGTCAACAAAGTTCCAAAACCAATATTAACAAAAAATATCCCAAACATAAAGGAAGCATCCACGCTGCTGATGGCGCTGGAAAGTTGCGCATCTTTAAAATTATTCTTGATAATACTGAACACTGCAATTTTTGCCAAAGCAAAACTCACGCCCACAATACTAAGCCATATTTTGAAAAACCAAAATGTATCTACCAATGGCAAAGCGATACAACTGACCAGTATAAAAAGAAGAGAGAAGAGAAGTGCATTTTTATTGCCCGTTTTGGCGATGAGATTGACACAATAGATGGACATAATGGCCATCGGAATATCCTTGAAAGATTCCAAAACCCCTAGACCTTTGTAAGACACTTCCTCTGACAGTTGCAGAATGATAACGCCCATACTATTTAGCAGCATGGAGAAGATCAAAAAGCTCATCATCAATGGCAGCTTTATTTTTGTGCTATTAACATTCATTTAATGAGTCATTAACTTTTTTTAACAATAGGACCTGTTTTTGGGGATTTCAAATCTACATAAATTAATATAATTTATGATAAGTATGATTGTTAAATTACCATCAATAAACGGAAAACAAAAAAATTAAAAATTTATTTTGTAGTGTAAAAAAAAAAATTACTTTTATTGTCTCAGTTTGAGATTAACAAAAAATTAATTAAAGTATGAACTTAAAGTATTCAAAATGTCTCGGATTAGCAGCTGTTCTTTATTTTACAGCGAACTATTCAGCGCAGCAGGTAAAAGACACAGCTTCTAAGGAAAAAACGATTGAAGAAGTAGTGGTTATCGGTTATGGTACACAGAAAAAGAGCAATGTGACCGGCGCAATTGCCAGTATAAAAGCTTCTGATATAGAGGATATCCCAGCGGGTAAACCGGAGCAAGTGCTACAAGGTAGAGCAGCTGGTGTTTCCGTGGTTACAAATTCTGGACAGCCCGGATCTGGTGCTACAGTCAGAATCAGAGGACTTACCAGTTTTGGAGCAGGAGGTAATGAGCCAATGTGGGTTGTAGACGGAATCATTGTAGATGGAATTGGCTGGTTAAACCAATCAGACATAGAAAGTATAGAAGTTTTAAAAGATGGGGCTTCCTCTGCAATCTATGGTGTTTCGGCTGCGAGAGGTGTCATACTTGTTACGACTAAAAAAGGCAAAAAAGGGACTCTTAATTTAGCTTACAATGGGAGCTACGGCGTATCCAATGTCGCAAGAAAATTAGACCTTTTGAATGCTACCCAATATGCAACAATTATTAACGAAGGTTTTGCAAATGATGGTAAACCAGTTAGATATTCCAATCCGTCAATTTTTGGTAAGGGTACAGATTGGCAGGATACTATTTTTAATACTGGAGAGAGACAATCGCACGAGTTCAGCATCAATGGAGGCAATGATAAATCGACATATTACGCATCCTTCGGATACTTTGATCAGATTGGAACTGTAATGGGTGATATATCGAACTATAAAAGAATCAATGCAAGGTTAAATTCTACACATAAAGTCTTAGACTTTTTGACGATTGGTCAAACTTTCTTATATACGCACCAAAAAAGCCAGGGCATTGGAACTAATGAATTATTTGGAGGACCGCTAAGCTCTGCCATCAATTTGGATCCAACGACACCGGCTGTGGTTACAGATTGGTCACAGGTCAATCCGGATGATTATGTTAATCCGTATCTTATCAGAGATCCCAATGGTAATCCGTACGGTATTTCTAAGTATGTCAATCAAGAAATGTCAAATCCTTTGGCTTACAGATATACACAACAAGGCAGAAATGGGTGGTCTGATGATTTTGTAGGAAATGTCTTTGCCGATTTAAGAATTATTCCCGGACTTAATTTCAAAACAACATTAAATGGAAAGAAAGCTTATTGGGGAAGTCAAGGCTTTAATCCTAAATTTTACTTGAGTCCATCCTTAAGTAATTTATCTTTTAATAGTTTGAATAGAACAACTCAGACCAAATTTGAATGGAGTTTTGAAAATACCCTGACATTCCAGAAAAGATTAGGTGATCACAACTTCAGTGTCTTACTAGGACAAGGAGTTTATAGAAACAACATTGGCTCTGGTGAAAGTGTAACATACACGAACTTACCTATCGAAAACTGGCAAGATGCCGCGTTTTACTCTGTTGATCCAAAAAATATAACTGCTAACGCTTGGGATACTACTCAAACAAGAAGAACATCCTATTTCGGACGCGTAATCTATGATTATCAGGACAGATATCTTTTTACAGGAACATTCCGAAGAGATGGCTCTTCAAAATTTTTGAAATATTGGGGTAATTTCCCGTCATTCTCACTCGGATGGAATGTTCATAAAGAAGGCTTCTGGAAAGATAATGAAATCATCAATACTTTTAAAATTAGAGGTGGATATGGCGTCTTAGGAAATGATGCAATAGATGATTTTATGTTCAGAAGTTCTTTGGTAGCAGGAAGTAATTATCCAAACGGAGAACTTAATCCTAATATCATTATCGGTTATAGCCCCAATACTCTTGGAAATCCAAATCTTAAATGGGAGGAAACTGCACAAACAAACGTAGGCGCTGATATTCGTTTTCTAAGAAATTTTACACTTGGCTTTGACTGGTATCATAAAAAAACGACAGATATCCTTAGAAGAGTAGCAGTTCCTGGCTATGTAGGGGTTCCTACGGATCCTTTTGCTAATGTGGGTGACATGGAGAATAAAGGGATGGAATTTGAGCTTGGATACAAGAAAAACTGGGAGGATTTTAATATCTCAGTCACTGGTAACTTCTCTACAAATAATAACAAAGTTCTACGATTGGAAGACGATGTAGAATGGAGAGAATTGTCTGGACTACATTCACTAGGAACCGTTAACAGACTTCAGGTTGGAAAACCGATAGGTACATTTTATGGATATTCTTACAGCGGTGTATTTCAAAATCAAGCACAGATCAATTCTTATGTGAATAGTAATGGTCAAATGTTGCTTCCAAACGCTAAACCTGGAGATTTTATCTGGATAGACAACAACGGAGACGGCAAAGTTGATTTGAACTCAACAGAAGACATGGTAGACCTTGGAAGTGCAGTTCCTAAATTTACCTATGGTTTTACAGTTAATTTAAATTATAAAAACTTTGATTTCATGGTCTTCGCACAAGGTCAGGGAGGAAACAAAATACTGCAGGGACTTAGAAGATTAGATATGTTAGATGCCAATTATCAAACCTCCATACTTAATAGATGGACTGGTGAAGGCTCAACCAATGACAATCCACGTTTGACAAGAGATGATCCTAATGGAAACTACAGAAAAATGTCTGCCTATTATCTTCAAAAAGGTGATTATATGAGAATTAAATTAGTACAATTAGGATATACATTACCAAAAGAGGTAACATCAAGATTTGGATCAAGCAAAGTGAGACTGTATGTTACAGGAGAAAACTTATTTACTTTCACAAAATACACAGGCTATGATCCAGAAATTGCTGGAGGAAATGAATATGGAATCGATAGAGCATACTATCCACAAGCAAGAACTTTCTTATTTGGAGCAAACATTCAATTTTAATTATTAACGACAATGAAAAATTTAAATTTTATAAATAAAAGTGTTGCAGTTATAATGCTAGCCGGTCTTAGTTTCGGTACTGTAAGCTGCAACGGTGACTACATCGGAGATGTTGAAAACATTGGAGCATTCGATGATGCAAACTACTTCAAAAGTGAAGAACAATGTCTAAGCGCAACGGCCTCTGTGTACGATATCATGAAGAAATATGCGGGTGGTTTTGAAAACACCGTGACTTTCCTAAATGCAGGATCTGATGATTTCTTTTCCGGGGGTGGTAGTGCTACCGATGGCGCAGGGATTCAGGGGTTTAACAATTATAGTATCACGCCGGTTACAGTACCCGGAAGTTATTGGCGAGATTATTACCAAGGTATCGCTAGAGCAAATTGGGTCATAGCTAGAATTCCTACAGCACCAGTCAGTGATGTTTTGAAAAAAAGAATATTAGCAGAAGTAACAGTTCTTAGATCGCTCTACTATTTCGAATTAGTGAGATTATTTGGAAATGTGCCTTTGATCCTGAAACAAATCAATTCTGATGATGATTATTGGAATATACCACAAACGCCAAAGCAAGAGGTTTATAATCAGATAGAAGGAGATATTGCACGTGTTTGGGCAGATTTGCCAACTTCTGTTTCTGGAGGCGAAAGAGGAAGAATAACCCAAGGTGCTGCGAAAGCAATTTTAGGAAAGATATATCTGTATGATAACAAAAAGGCAGAAGCTGCAGCACAATTTGCAGATGTTAATGGAACACCAGGCCAAACAAGTCAATATGGCTATAAGTTGGTAGGAAACTACAGCAGCTTGTGGACTACGGATAACAAATTCACCTCGGAATCAATTCTTGAAGCAGTTCATACCAATGCAGGTATGTCGGATTGGAGTTTTTGGGGATGGGGAAAAGATGAAGGGAACTCTATCTGTATCATGACAGGACCTAGATCTTATAATTTATTAGCAGGAAGTAATGCTCCAGATATTGTTTCTGGATGGGCATTTAATACAGTTACAGATGATTTATTTAACTTCATGCAAAATGATCCGAGGGCAGATGCTACGATTCTCAACGTCAAAAAACTAAAAGAGGAAGGTAAGGTATCATACTCTCCGGCGTATGCTGATACAGGTTACTTTTTGAAAAAATTTGCACCTTACAGATCTGGTGTATCTCCTTTGCCGGGTTCTATGGAACTAAACTTCCGTCAGAATTACATGGTCATTCGTTTAGCTGACAGTTACCTGATGGAGGCGGAAGCTCTAGGAGGATCTGGAAGCAGAGCACAGGCTTTGCTAGATGCCGTTCGCTCTAGAGTAGGTTTGGCTTCAGTTCAGGTTACATTACAAGCTGTAAAAGATGAAAGAAGAAGAGAATTGGCAGGAGAAGGACACCGTTGGTTTGATCTCGTAAGATGGGGAGAAGCGCCAGCAAAATTAGCCTCAAAAGGATTTGTTGCAGGTAAAAATGAAGTGTTGCCAATTCCTTATAAAGAGTTACTAAATACCGCATTAAAACAAAATCCTCAATACTAATACCATTATCATGAACAAATATCTAAAACATACAATCTTTTTAGGCGTTTCATTACTAGCGATTTCTTGTGTTCCGGAAAGTGTTGACGGAGACGGAAACGGTATTACACCAACCAATACAGACGCCTCTTTTACAGTTACCAAAACTTCAGAAAACCATTATAAGCTAACTTCTTCAAACCAAAATTATCTTTATTCCAATTGGGATCTAGGTGACGGCGGTGGCTTCGGAAGGGGAGCGAATATCAATGATGTTTTTATTCCGGATGAAGGAACTTATAAAATTCAGCACCAGATTATTGGTCAGGGTGGCGTTGTTGCGGGTACTGCAAGCCAGACTGTAAAAGTGGAAAAGTCTGATCCACTCTCCGGAAATCTGATCCAGGGAGGTAAATTTTTAGACGCTGCAGATGTTGCAAAATGGACCATGGCTTTTCCAAATCCTTCTAATACAGCCCTATGGTCATTTGGTGGCGGATTGGCAACCTTCACTGCCAAAAATTGGGATAGAAACGTATTGTATCAGGCAGTTCAGGTGGTTAAAGGCCGAAAATATATGGCTGATGCAGTGGTAACTTCCAAAGGCGTTTCTGACTCTTGGTTTGAGATCTACGTTGGCTATACAAAACCTACTGCTAATACTGACTATACAGGAGATGGCAATGACTCTACATGGTTGCGGGGAATTAATACCTGGGCTGGAAGCGGAACATCTTTTTTTGATGGTAAAATATCAAGTAAAGGTTCTGTGAATTCTAATAATCCCAATGGAACTTTCACGGCAACAAAAGATGGTACCGTATATTTTGCCATCAGATCTGGTGGTAATGATATGAAGGAAGGTATCTCTATCAAGAATATAGAATTCCGAGGCATTAAATAATTTTTCTTATCATATTTTCTTAGGTGAAAGAGGTCCTCAAAAACCTCTTTCATTTTTTCTAACATATCGTCAGTCGATACTCTTTAACCAAAAGAAAGCTGTACTGGGAAAGAAAATATTTCCATTACAATTTTCCTCACTTAAAATCAAGACTGATTCCTAAAACTTAAATTAAAAATGTATAACAAATCAAAACGTATTTTTCCCAACAAAGCATTTTTCTTGGGATTAACGATCTTTTCACTTCTGTTTTGCCAAAGTAGCACCGTGGATGAGCAAACTCCCAATCCGCCAGCAAACGGTGGCGGGAACGAAAATTTTGGTTCTGCAAGCTTCTGGCTTACCAAAGCCGATGAATCTACAAAACTGCAAAAACAACCCGATATCTTGTTCAGTAATCCATCCAATAATTACCAGACGCTGGATGTAGATGCTTCGCAGAAATATCAAACGATTGATGGTTTTGGTTATACATTAACTGGAGGAAGTGTGGAGGTGATCAATCAGTTATCAGCTTCCAAGAAAGAAGAATTGTTACAGGATCTGTTCTCTGAAAAGGAAAATTCTATCGGAGTGAGTTACATCAGACTGAGTATCGGCGCTTCAGATCTTAACAGCAGTGTTTTCTCTTATGATGATATGCCAGCAGGACAAACAGATGTTTCTCTTACAAACTTTTCTTTATCAAAAGATCAGGCTTTGATCGATATGTTGAAAAAGATTCTGACCATCAATCCAAAAATCAAATTCATGGCCACACCTTGGTCGCCACCAGTTTGGATGAAGGACAATGGAAGTCCTATCGGCGGTAGTCTGCAGCCACAATATTATAATGCTTATGCCCAATATTTTGTCAAATATATCCAAGGCATGAAAGCCCAAGGAATTACCATTGACGCCATAACACCTCAGAATGAACCGCTGCATCCGGGAAACAATCCAAGTCTATTGATGACCGCTCCTCAACAGGCAGCTTTTATCAAAAACAGTCTTGGGCCGGCTTTTCAGGTGGCTAATATCACAACCAAAATTGTTCTTTACGATCACAATTGCGACAAACCGGAGTATCCATTGGAAATCCTCGCAGACGCAGAAGCTGCAAAATATGTTGACGGATCGGCTTTTCACCTTTATGCAGGAAACATTTCTGTGTTGAGTAATGTGCATTTGGCCTATCCTGCAAAGAATCTTTATTTTACAGAACAGTGGACTGGTTCTACATCTTCTTTTTCTGATGACCTGATGTGGCATTTCAAAAACGTCATCATTGGTTCTATGAGAAACTGGAGCAAAATTGCACTAGAATGGAATCTTGCGAATGATCCTGGTTTTAATCCGCATACAGACGGCGGTTGTACCCAATGTAAAGGGGCAATCACAGTGAGCACAAGCGAAACTTTTACCAAAAATGTGGCTTACTATATCATTGCTCACGCATCCAAATTTGTTCCTCAAAACTCCCAAAGAATTGCCTCTACACAACCAGGAAATCTGAGTTCTGTGGCTTTCACGACGCCTAATGGGAAGACCACTTTAATCGTTCTGAATGAAGGAAATACAACAGAGAATTTCAATATCAAAATGAATGGAAAATCTGCCGCAACGTCTTTACCAGCAAGAGCTGTAGCAACGTATGTTTTTTAATTTTTTTATCAAAATTAATTCTAAAATATCAATTATGAAGTTGAACAAAATTCAAATTTTAACGGTTTTTTCATTGATCTCATTGATGAGTACATCTTGCCTCAACCAAAAAAACACAGAGAAAGGTCAATTGGTTTTTCAGGACGAATTCAGTAGCAAAGGTTTACCAGACGCCTCCAAATGGGAATTTGAAGTGGGCGGCGACGGTTTCGGAAATAATGAACTTCAGTTTTATACCAAGAACAGAACCGAAAATGCTAGAGTAGAAGATGGCCATCTTATCATTGAAGCCAAGAAAGAAAAATGGCAAAAAAATGACTATACATCAGCAAAATTAATTACAAAAAACACATTTCCATTTCAATACGGAACTGTAGAAGTACGCGCAAAATTACCAAAAGGGAAAGGCACCTGGCCTGCGATATGGATGCTGAGCAAAAATATAAAACAATGGCCGGATGACGGCGAGATAGACATTATGGAACACGTGGGCTATAACGAAGGTTTTGTTCACGGATCGGTACATACCAAAAAGTACAATCACATCATCGGCACTCAAAAAACAGATACGATTGTCATTAAGGATGCAACGGAGAATTTCCACGTTTACAGAGCAGATTGGTCGCCAGAAAAAATAGAAATGTTTGTGGATGATGAAAAGTATTTTACTTACATCAAAACCGAAAAGGAGTATGAAGCGTGGCCGTTTGACCAGCCTTTTTATTTGATTCTCAATCAGGCAGTTGGAGGGTTCTGGGGCGGAAAAGAAGGAATTGACGAAAGCATATATCCGCAGAAATTCCTGATAGATTATGTCAGAATTTACAAGAAATAACTCATAAAAAGATGTCGAATTTCGGCATCGAAGATTCTAAATAACAATGAAAAAGACAATGATTTTGTTTGCTGCCTTATCACTTTCAGCAAATATGAATGCCCAGAATTACTGGAAAAACGGAATGAAGCAAGGGAAAGTGATCATCACATCGAAAAAAAATAATGAGAAATTTGCCAAGAAAGCCAATGCTGTTTTTGCAGATTTTCCGCAGCCAAAGGAAACAGACATCTGTGTCTTCGTAGATCCTGATTTCAAATATCAAAAACTGATCGGAATTGGTGGTGCGATTACAGATGCCTCCGCTGAAGTTTTTGCAAAGATTCCAAAAAACAAGCAGAAAGAACTGATCGAGGCATATTACGGAAAATCGGGGATAGGGTACAACGTGATCCGAACCAATATGAACTCCTGTGATTTCTCCAGCGATTCTTATACTTATGTGAAAGACAATGATGAATCTTTGACTTCATTTGACATCAAGCACGATGAACAGTATAAAATCCCATTGATAAAAGCTGCCCAAAAAGCAATAGACCCAAAGGATTTCAGATTTTATTTCAGCCCGTGGAGTCCGCCAGCGTGGATGAAATCAACCAATAACATGCTGCAAGGCGGACGACTATTGGATCAATATTATCAGGTTTGGGCTAATTATTATGTCAAATTCATTCAGGAATACGAAAAAAGAAATATTCCTATTTGGGGCCTGACCATCCAAAATGAACCAATGGCCAAGCAAACTTGGGAATCTTGCATTTATACGGCAGACGAGGAAGCAAAATTTCTGAAAGAAAACCTGGGACCAACTCTTTGGAAAAATAATTATAAAGATAAGAAGGTCATCATTTGGGATCATAACAGAGACTTGATGTACCAACGTGCGACGACCACCTTGCAAGATCCAGAGACGTCCAAATATGCTTCCGGAATTGGTTACCACTGGTACGAAACTTGGAATAACAAATCCCAACTATTTGATAATCTGTCGGAAACACACAAAGCATTCCCAGACAAATTTTTGATTTTTACAGAAGGTTGCAAAGAGCAGTTTGATTTTTCAAAAATCTATGACGTTAGTTTAGGAGAATTATACGGACGAAATATGATCAATGATTTCAACAAAGGAACGTCTGCATGGACAGATTGGAACATTCTTTTGGACGAAAAAGGTGGACCAAATCACGTGGGGAATTTCTGTTTTGCACCGGTCATTTACGATTCAAAAACAAAGGAACTACATTACACCTATGAATACTACTATATTGGGCACATTTCCAAATTTGTGAAACCCAATGCGCAACGTGTTGGGACGTCTACCAATAAGGATTTTCTCTTATCTACCAGCTTCCTGAACGAGAGTGGGGAATTGGTAGTGGTGGTGATGAACGAAGGTGACGTGGATACAGACTTCAATCTTTGGATCGAGGGAAAATCTACAAAACTTTCTGCACCAGCACATTCGATCCAGACTATCATCTTATAGTGATATATTATTTTCAAAGGAACAGCAGCTCATTTTTTAGCTGCTGTTTTATTTTATTTTAACTGCGTTTCAATTTATAGTGATATATTATTTTCAAAGGAACAGCAGCTCATTTTTTAGCTGCTGTTTTATTTTAATTTCGTTTCAATCATTTTACAATCTGCCGGCGCGAGTCTTCGACCTTTAGAATAATTGATGGCTTTTGGAGATGAGTAAACCAATCTTGATGCACCTGGATCAGCATACACACCAATGCCTTCCAACAACACGCCGCTGTTTTGTAGAAAATAAATTTCTCTTTCGCTCACAGAGCCTTCAGAAGCAAACCTATAATTGACCCGCAAAGTATCGCCGGCCACTTTTCCGGTGATATCGCCAGCATTGGAATCTTTCTCAAAGTTTTTGTAGATCAGTTTTCCTGTAACGTTACTGTTTGTGATTTTGTAGGACAAAAACATTGAATCTTTTCCGATCACGTTCATATAACAAAAATCAACATTTTCTTTTTCTGAGATTAAGTTAGGATCTTCGGAAACGGCTAGTGTATCAGGTTTTCTGTTTTCGACATTGATCTGTTTTTCAATGTTTTTTTCGCACGAACAGATGATTAGAAATGTTCCTGACAAAATAATAATAGCTTTTCTCATCATTAATAAAATAGATATGAAAGTAGCTAAGAAAATATGATACCATAGTAACTTATCAAATGAGCACGGCAGTTGTAAACAGCACGATTTTAACGATTCCAAAAAGTCCTATAATTTATATTATGTTAAATCGGGTATATAACAATAATCTAATCAGCGTGTTAATTTTTTAAAAATCAGGATATATCAGATTGCATTATTCTATACTGAAATCTACCAGCGAATCCAATTTTGGAAACTTTTTGACAGAAACGAATTTTTTATCAGTACAGTCGATTTCTTTCCATCCTTTTTTATGGTTCAGATCACCAACTTCAATCACGTACGGCTGATATGTTAGATTTTTATCATCGTCCAAAATTTCTCTATATTGGATTCCAATGTCCATAATGCATTCAAATTCTGTATTGAGTTTTACATTTCTGTAAATCAGATCAAAATGGGATTCTCTATTCTGAGGAATATCAAAATATGTTTCATAACTCAACGTATCACCTTTCAGAACAGACATCGCTTTTAAAGCGAAATATAAAGCGTGCGTGTAGTATTCTCTCGTTTTAGTTCTCTCAAGATCATTCTCATAAAAACCACCTTCAAATAATATAGACGGAATGCCGCATTTCATAAAATTATCACCGCTGGACGTTGGATAGAATTCATCTGTGTATGTAGCAATTCTGTTTGGCAGGATCTGTTTCATCTGCATATAAACTGCTGCGATAACGGCCATACTTTTCTTTCTGTTTTCCGTGATGTCTCTCTCAGCGTTTTCGGATGGCGACAGAAACGAAAGTGTGGCAGGATGTAAACCGTCCGTCGTGAAGATGGTCCTTTGGTCGTGCAGGTTAAGCAGGTAGCTGTAATTTCCGTTTAGAACAATGGATTTCAAAACACGCATTTCATTGCTAGAGTTCCGGATAAAATCTCTGTTGATATCAATATCATATGCATTTCTCCTGCTCCATGCTTCGGAGCCATCAGGATTCAGCATCAGTATAAAATCCAACTGGATCAGTGCGAATAATTTTTCATGCAGCTGAGGATGCTTTTCAAATATCGAAAGAAGGTCCAACATTGCCAATGTCGCTGTAGACTCGTTACCGTGCATTTGTGACCATGCTGCAACTTTGACAGGGCCGCTTCCTAAGGTCAGCATATAAATCGGTTTCCCCAAACTCGACTTTCCGATCTCTTTTATCAAATCGCTGTAATGGTGCTGTAGGTAAGAAAATAATTTTTCAGGAGAAATATAGCGTTCTGGGAAGCTTTGATTTTTTGAATAAGGAAAACTGTTTGTCATGAGTACTGATTTAGATTTTCACAAAAATAAGATTTAATCTGAATAAAAACCTTATTACATTTGTAAAAGAATTAAACATTACATAATGTCACTTTGTCTGTTAATTATTTTGTGGATTGATGTATTGATATTTTTTTTATGTAAAATTAATCATATCAGTATTTTACATATTTTAAATAAAGTATTTTTTTAAGTTTACTTTAAGCTGCAATTTGGTGCAGTTGTTTCATTTGTTCATCAAAAGACTAAACGCAGATTCGGTGCCTAATTGCTTGTTTTTACAATTGTATAAAGTCTTTATTTATAATAATTTTCCCTATTTTTGTGCTTATTTTTAATCAATGAGCAACGAAGTTTTATTTCTTTCAGGATTTTTAGTCTTTATCCTTACTATACTTTTATTGGACTTAGGAATTTTTAATAAAAAAGACTCAGCCGTGTCTTTGAAACAGGCCGGGCTAATGAGTGTCCTTATCCTCCTACTCTCTTTGGGTTTTTACATACTACTCACCTATTATGGTCATCTTATTCATGGGATCGACAGTATCGAGAGGTTGCAGGAGGTTGTTGCCAAACACAAACATCCGGTCAAAATCATTCCTGATCATTTGGAGCACAGTATTATGCTGTATGATAAAAACCTGGGATTGGAATTTCTGACAGGATACCTAGTAGAATACGCCCTCTCTATAGATAATATCTTCGTGATCCTTTTAGTTTTTAGTGGTTTTGGTGTAGCACCCAGAAATTATCACCGTGTCCTCTTCTGGGGAATTTTTGGCGCTATCGTGATGAGGTTCTTATTTATATTTATAGGAGCAGCGTTGATTCAGAAATTCGAGTGGATCATGTATGTCTTCGGAGCCTTCCTGGTGTACACGGGTATCAAAATGTTTGTTGACCGCAATAAGGACGAAGAAATAGATCCTCAACACCATCCAGTTGTCAAGTTTGCTCAGAAACATTTCAAAGTTCACAACCAATTCGTTGGCAACAAATTTTTTGTGGTCATCGATGGTGTAAAGAAAATAACACCTCTACTACTGGTTCTGGTCATTGTAGAATTTACAGATCTTATCTTTGCAGTGGACAGTATTCCTGCGATTTTCTCGATCACCAAAGATCCTTACATCGTTTTCTTTTCCAATATTTTTGCCATTATAGGTCTTAGATCTATGTTCTTTTTGCTTGCTGGGATTGTGAGTAAGTTCCGATTCTTAAAAATTGGCCTTGCTGCACTTTTGGCATTTATCGGCCTGAAAATGATTTTCCACCATTATCTGGAAGACATAGGCTTTGGGACTTCCCATTCTCTGATTGTTATTGTCTCCATATTATTTCTCAGCATCATCACTTCTCTCTTGTTTCCAGAGAAGAAGGCTCGTAAAGTAAAGCCGTAAGTCTTCCGACGTAGCACTTATGCGCTATTTTATTGGTCAATGTTTTTGCGTGTAAAAGCGAAAATAGCAGTTCGAAGCGTTGTTTTGAAAGTGCTGATTTCGCCTGTATCGGAAATACAGATAAGCTCAGGAAGACGCCTAGTATCTATAAAACACTGGATAATTATCTGAGTAAAGCCAGCATAAATAAGATCCAATAAAACGATGTTTAAAATGGTTTTTTGCACCAATCAAGTAACACAGTTTGATTCTTAAATGAGCTCGTAGAGTTTTATTTTTAACACCAAAAAACCGGTATTGGACCTTTGATTAGTTTGGTCCTGACACTGCTTTTATGAGCACTAATGAGTATCATAAAGCGCGATTTTTTGCCATATCTGAGTCAGCTGAATTAAAAATACTGAGCTAGTCCTATCTACAACAAAAAGAAAACCGACAGCCGGGAAATGATAGGATTTGATGATTCTAATAATGTTGCATACGATATCCATGGTAGCAACATTACAGAAAGATCATCGTATCGAACAATAAATTAAAGCGGTAACATACCATATTTACAACCTGAAAGCCATCACAAGCGCTATTTTATCCACATTCCACAACTCTTCCCTCATATGCTTTTCTCAATTAAAAAATAAATCGTATTATTTTAATAAATCATTTGATTGATAGTACATTATAGGTTTCAATTAAAGTAAAATATAAAATAGTTATTTGTATTATAATTTTAAAATGTTGTTTTTATGGAATATCATGGGAAGAAAAAAAATCTGTTTTCCACATTGTCCACAATGGAGCATCTGCAAATTAACTTATACACAATCATAATTGTAATAGATTGATAATTAACATATTATACTAAAATTAAACTATTTACAAAAGTAAACAATTGTTTTTACAACTGTAATTTATATTCATTTTAATTTAATTACATTTGTATTATGGAATGGACAGATAGATTTACAAAAGTAATCGAGTACTCAGGTCTCACGCCGGCAGAATTTGCTGAAGAAATTGGTGTGCAGCGGTCCAGTATTTCTCATATCGTTTCTGGTAGAAACAAACCTTCCTTAGATTTTATAACCAAAGTAAAATCTGCTTTTCCCAAATTAGAATGGGATTGGCTTATAACTGGAGAAGGTGAAATGCTGGCTTCTGACAAACTGCCTGATCCTGTAGAGGAAGAACTCGAAATTGTCGAAAAGAAAAAACCGTCATTACCAGATTTGTTTTCCTTAATCAATGATGAGAATTTTGGCCGCACAGAAAGTGAAGATAAGGTAGAAAAAACAAAATTGCGAGAACCCGATATTTCTGAACCAACATCAGAAAGAAATATTTTATCCAATTCTCAGCCATTAGAAAAATCCGATCAAAAACAGGAATCAAAGACCAAAAAAGTCAAAAGAATTGTTTTCTTCTATCAGGACGGAACATTTGAGACCTATGAGAATTAATTGTATTATTTTTGATAGATTATTTGGCCTTATAGTTCAACGGATAGAATAGAAGTTTCCTAAACTTTAGATCCAAGTTCGATTCTTGGTAAGGTCACCACATGAAAAACTTTTAAACCTTATCTTTGCAAAAAATTTCTTTTGAAAGATATTCTTCTTATCACGCCGCCTTTCACGCAACTCAACACGCCTTATCCAGCGACCGCGTACATCAAAGGTTTTCTAAATACCAAAAATGTATCAAGCTATCAGATCGATTTGGGTATTGAAGTGATTTTGCAGTTGTTTTCAAAAAAAGGCATTCGACAGATATTTTCCATAGATATTGATCTGAAAACGACCTCTGAAAATGCCCAGCGTATTTTTGCTTTACAGGACGCGTATATCAAAACCATTGATCAGGTCATTCTTTTTTTACAGAACAAAAATCCAACTTTAGCACGACAGATTTGTTCAATGAATTTCCTTCCGGAAGCGTCGCGATTCAATCAGTTGGATGATATGGAATTTGCTTTCGGCAATATGGGATTGCAGGACAAAGCGAAACATCTCGCCACCTTGTATCTCGAAGATCTTTCAGACTATATCGTTGAAAATGTGGATTCGGATTTTGGATTCAGCAGGTATGCAGAACGTTTGGGTAAAAGTGCCAATTCTTTTGATGAATTATACTTTAAACTGAATGATCATCAGACTTTTATAGATGATATGGCTCTGAAGATTCTTCGAGAAAAATTGGAGTTGGTTCAGCCGAAATTAGTTTGCTTCTCCGTTCCGTTTCCGGGTAATTTATATGCCGCTTTCCGCTGTGCAAAATTCATCAAAGAACATTATCCCCACATCAAAACTGCGATGGGTGGCGGTTTTCCAAATACGGAACTTCGTGAAATCAAGGACAAAAGGGTTTTTGAGTTTTTCGATTTTATTACTTTGGATGATGGCGAATTGCCTTTGGAACTGGTTTATGAAACCGTCAATCATAAGACTGAAAATCCCGAACTAAAAAGGACTTTTTTAATTGAAAACGAACAAGTAACTTACAAAAACAACGCCACCAAACACGATTACAAACAAGCGCAAGTAGGAACGCCGGATTATTCCGATTTGCAACTAGACAAGTATATTTCTGTCATAGAAATTGCCAATCCAATGCACAGTTTGTGGAGCGATGGCAGATGGAACAAGCTCACAATGGCGCACGGCTGCTACTGGGGAAAATGTACTTTCTGTGATATTTCTCTGGATTACATCAGACTGTACGAACCTGTTTCTGCCAAAATCCTGGTTGACAGGATGGAAGAATTGATCGCAACAACGGGCGAAACAGGATTCCATTTTGTGGATGAAGCGGCACCACCTGCTTTGATGCGCGAAGTGGCTTTGGAAATTCTCAGAAGAAACCTGGTTGTAACATGGTGGACAAATATCAGATTTGAAAAAAGTTTTACCCAGGATCTGTGTTTTCTACTCAAGATTTCTGGTTGCGTGGCGGTTTCTGGCGGTTTGGAAGTGGCTAGCAACCGGTTATTAAAATTAATTGACAAAGGCGTTTCCGTAGATCAGGTGGCGAGAGTGACAAGAAATTTCACCGAATCCGGGATTATGGTTCACGCTTATCTGATGTACGGCTACCCGACACAGACAGTTCAGGAAACAGTGGATTCTTTGGAAATGGTGCGTCAGCTTTTCGAAATGGGCATTTTGCAAAGTGGATTTTGGCATCAGTTTGCGATGACAGCGCACTCACCTGTTGGGATCAATCCTGAGGAATATGGCGTAATTCCTGTGAAGCAAGAGATATTATTTGCTAATAATGATATTGATTTTACGGATAAAACCGGAATCGATCACAGTAAATTCAGTTTTGGGTTGAAGAAATCTCTGTTCAATTATATGCACGGGATCAATTTTGAAATGCCTTTGCAAAGTTGGTTTGAATTTAAAATTCCGAGAACGACGATAGATCCGGATTACATTCACGATGCACTTTTGGAAGATGATCATTTTAGTTTTAAACCCAATGCAAAAGTGATTTTCTTAGACAAAAATGTGATCGTTGACAATTATATCAAAACTAAAAAAGGAAATTCCTGGGAATTGAGTCAGCTTACTTTTCATTTGAAAACCAACATTCTGAAAATTGAATTGGATAAAGAACAGGCGCAATGGCTAATCAAAATGCTGAACGAAAATTCTATTGACAGTGCCAAAAAATTAAGTCTGTTACAGCTTAAAAATAACTTCGAAGAATGTTTTGAAGATTTTGAATTGTTCTGGTTTTCAAAACCGATACAGCAGTTGAAGGAAAACGGGGTGATTCTTTCCTTATAAGAAAAGTTGTGTGGGCTCATACTTTTGCCTCTAAATATTCTACTAGATTCTCTGTATTTTTATCACCAAAGTGCTGGTATTAATCTACTAAAGTGTAATATTTTGATCTGAAAAACGCCTTAGATTTGCAAAAAGATAAACAATTCATCATTGTGTTTTTCGGGGAACTGGCTTATGACCGTTGTTTCCCGAATTTTTTATGGCATCTTTTTTAGACTTTCGTGTTACCACAATTTTCCAATGATAATTCTAATGATGTGACGGCGAATATCAAAAAGTATTTTAGTGCTTGATTATTTTGAACCGAAGTCAATTTTTTTGCTTTTATTTTCTTGAAAATGTATTATTTTTTTTGATAAATATGATAATTGATTTATATTTATCAGAAAAAATTGAAAATAAGTAAAAATATATTAAAAATAAAAATACTACGTATCGTTAATAATGGAGTTCTTCAACATAAGAATGTTGCGGAGAAAAATAAAATTCAGGTTCTGAACGCTATTTCAATCTCTATTTTTAATCTTACATTGATTGTCACGTCTGTGTATTTATTATATGGTTTTTACTGGCAGGCTTTTTTGGACTGTATCATTTTTTCAGTGTATTATATCAATAATGATTTCATAAAAAAGGGTCGTTTTCTGCTAGCGAAATTTCTTGGTTTACAGAGTATCATTGTATTTCTATTTTTAAGCGGTTTATTTTATAACTACCCTATTACCCTCACACATTTTTACCTAATCCCGGTGGTTGCGTGCTTGTTTATTTTTTCTGTGAAAGAGATTCATTTTATGATTTTTTTTATAGTACAACTCATAGGGTTATTCTTTGTTCAGTCCATTTACAGTGCTGATTTGTTTCATATAAACTTAAATATTCTCAGCCAGGAAAGACAAGATCTGTTCAATGTGATATTACTTTTGACATTGAACAGCTATTTGTTTTGTCTTGTGTTTTTTATTGTCCTGATTTTACAGACCCAAGAGCAAAAACTGAAAAAAGTAAAAAACAGATTATTTTTAGTAAAAAAATCGCTCAGAGTCCAAAACAATGAGATGCAGACTTTTGGATTGGCGGCCACCCATTCTTTGAAAACACCTTTATTCATTATCAACAGTTTCCTTAATAAAATTGAAAATAATCTGACTCATCACGAGGACAGCCATCTGAACGGTTACTATTTTAAACTCTTAAAAGAAAGTAACAGCCTCAATGAAAAGTACTCCAACGATCTTATTTCCTATTTATCGATCTATAATGTTACCAGTGATTTGATGTTTTTTGATTTGCGGCAATTGGTAAATCAAAGCACAGAAATCTATCAAATCAAATACAAGGAAGCCAGAATCCTTAATGATATTGAGCATCTTATCATCCATTGCAATCCTTCACTTTTGGAAATAATCATCCAAAACATGGTCGATAACGCACTGAAATACAACACTTCTGAGATTCCCACCATCAGAATCTACAAGAAGCTGGCAAAGGACCATATTTCGATATTTTTTGCTGACAACGGCATAGGAATCGGGAACGATTATGCAGAAAAAATATTCGATCCGTTCAACAGGATCAATGAGATAGAAACTTCTGCAGGTAGCGGACTTGGCTTGACGATCTCAAAACTCGCGGCATTTAAAATGAATGCTTCGCTTGATCTGTTTTATAGTACAAAAGATACTGGTTCAATTTTTAAGCTCCATATTCCAAATGAAAATTAAAAGATACAAATACCTGCTTCTACTGAGGATTGTGAGAATTATGTATATTGGTTTTCATAAAGACAATTCTGAGGAGACCAATGGAAAGGTCATTTTCGTAAATATCCTTAATCTAAGTTACATTGCAAATCAATTTGTTGCGACGATACTCTATTTGTTGATAGGCGTTTATAATAGTGCGATCTATTCTTTGATATTGATGCCTACCCCATTTTTGGTATACTATTTCAACTATAAAAGGCAGTATCTTTTATCAAAATTTTTAATTTTCTTATATTATAATGTGATCATTTTTATCACTTTTTGCTACTTTTCGCATCCTTACCTATCTTACTACTTTATCCCTGCAATTATAAGTTCTGCAATTGTTTTCGAAAAAAAAGAGCTCAAATACTTACTCCTGATTAACTTTGTATCCTTCTCATTAATGCTCATAGCAAACACAGGATTAAAACAATATCTTCCACTTTATTATCAAGATACGACGAATGGAGAAACAACAGTCATTATCTTAATTGTTCACATTAATTTTATTATAGGGCTCCTTTTTGTGTACGCCTATTATATGCATCTGAAGATCAAAAGATTGATAAAATTCAACAAAACACTGAAGGATGCAAAGTTGAAATTGAAAAACCAAAGCAATGACTATTTTCAATTTGCCGAGGCGTCCAGTAATTTTTTAAAATCACCGATTTATATTTTCAATACGTTTATAGGGAAAATTGAGCAAGGCTTGTATGAAAAAAAATCTTATGAAGACCTAAAACCCTATTTTACAGTGATCAAAAAAAGTATCGAGGAAGAAGAAAAATTCATTAATAATATGTTTGATTATAATAAAATCATTCTCACGATTCCCCAAAAAAAGAGTATCAATATCAGCCAAATCATTGAAGAAAGTTTAGAGGTTTTCAAAAAACCAAAAGCCAACTTTGCTTATACGATCCCACAAGATCCAGTAGAGCTAAAAATAGATGGTGGATTATTGACTAAACTTGTCCATATTATTGCTGAAAATGCTTACTATTATAATGAAAATGAGACCAGATTGTTGGCTATCACTTATCATCTGGACAAAGACAGTCTTGGCATTCATTTTAAAGATAATGGCATTGGGATTAATCAATCATACAGTGAGAATATTTTTAAACCCTATGTCAGGATCAATAAGACAGAGCATGTACACGGAACCGGTATCGGTTTATTAAAAGCGAAAAAAATAGCTGAACTGATTGGTGCACAGTTTTTTTTAGGAGAAAGCAATAATTCAGGAACTACATTCCAACTACTTATAAACACAAAAGAATGAAAGATAACAAAATTAAAATTGCCTTTGTAGAAGATAATCACCTTTTCTATCAAGCGCTAAAGCTGCTGCTGTTCGACAGTGAACAATTTGACATTGTAGGGATGTTTTCTAATGCAGAATCGTGTATTAAAGATTTTCCGTACATTCATCCGGAGATAGTTTTAATGGACATCAGTCTTCCGGGAATGCACGGTTTGGAAGCTGTTTCTATCATAAAAAAAGATTATCCAAACACAAAATTAATCGTTCTGACGGTCTTGGAAGATGATGAAAATATTTTTAATGCTTTGAAAGCCGGCGCTGATGGCTATCTACTTAAAAGAGATTCTTTAGAAAAATTGACCGAAAATATCATGGTGATACAATCTGGCGGAGCTGCTATCGCACCATCTATTGCGAAAAAGATCGTCGATTATTTTAGAGTTGTTAACAGCAACACTTCAGAAATTGAAACATTGAGCGAAAGAGAGTTAGAAGTTCTCAACCATATTTCAAATGGCCTTCTAAATAAAGAAATCGCAGATAAATTATTTTTATCCGTAGATGCGATCAAAAAAAATACGCAAAGTATCTATCAAAAGTTACAAGTAAGAAATCGCACGGAAGCTATAAAAAAATATTTTGATTACAAGAAATAGATCTTAAAAACAAAAAATCCTGAAAATTGCTTTTCAGGATTTTTGATGTATATGAGTTGGAAATTTATTCGCAAAGAATAATTCCTTTATCATTGTTGAATTCTAAAACACCACTTTTGATCTCGTACGAGTAAGCACTTTTAGTTTCTGTTTCTTTGGTCAGGTATTTCTCAAAAGAACCATTGACTTTATCAGTATAGATCTTCACTTTTCCACCAACCAAAGCAGATACGATAGCTGCGTGATTTTTATAGATTTGGAACTGCCCGCTTTTTCCTGGAAGAAGAACAGATTCTACTTCGCCTTCAAAGATCACAAATTCCGGAGTTAAAATTTTTATATTCATTTTAATTGGCTTTTAGCTTTTGGCAAATAGCTATTGGCTATCAGCAATCAGCAAATTAAACGTTCTCTGCTAACAATTTTTGTCCTGCTGCGATTGCTTCTTCGATAGTTCCTTTCAAGTTGAAAGCAGATTCTGGATACTGATCCAATTCTCCATCAATGATCATATTGAAACCTTTGATAGTATCTTTGATATCTACCAATGATCCTTTAAGACCTGTAAACTGCTCAGCAACGTGGAAAGGCTGAGACAAGAATCTCTGAACTTTTCTAGCTCTATAAACTACCAATTTATCTTCTTCAGAAAGTTCTTCCATACCAAGAATCGCAATAATATCCTGCAATGCCTTGTATCTCTGAAGAATTTCTTTCACTCTTTGAGCACAGTTATAATGTTCTTCACCAATGATTTCCGGAGCCAAGATTCTTGACGTAGAAGCCAATGGATCTACCGCTGGGTAAATACCTAATGAAGCAATTTTTCTATCCAATACAGTGGTTGCATCCAAGTGAGCAAACGTTGTTGCCGGAGCTGGATCTGTTAAATCATCCGCCGGTACGTAAACCGCCTGTACTGAAGTAATAGAACCGTTTTTAGTAGAAGTAATTCTCTCCTGCATTGCACCCATTTCGGATGCCAATGTCGGCTGATAACCTACCGCAGAAGGCATACGTCCAAGAAGTGCAGACACCTCAGAACCAGCCTGTGTAAAACGGAAGATGTTATCTACGAAGAACAATACATCTCTACCTTGTCCGCTTTCGCCTCCATCTCTGTAATACTCTGCCAATGTCAAACCAGAAAGTGCTACTCTAGCTCTTGCTCCTGGCGGCTCATTCATCTGTCCGAAAACAAAAGCAGCCTTTGAATCTTTCATTTCTTCAAGATCAACTTTGGAAAGATCCCAACCTCCATTTTCCATAGAGTGCATAAACTCGTCTCCGTATTTGATAATACCTGACTCTAGCATCTCTCTCAAAAGGTCATTTCCTTCCCTTGTTCTTTCTCCTACTCCTGCGAATACGGAAAGGCCACCGTGACCTTTCGCGATATTGTTGATCAATTCCTGGATCAATACTGTTTTTCCAACACCTGCTCCACCAAACAATCCAATTTTACCTCCCTTTGCATAAGGCTCAATAAGGTCGATTACTTTGATACCAGTGAAAAGAACTTCTGCTGAAGTCGTCAACTGGTCAAATTTTGGTGCTGGTCTGTGGATTGGCAAACCTCCTTCTTTTGACAAGTTCTGAAGCCCGTCGATCGCATCACCAACAACGTTGAACAGACGTCCGTTTACGCCTTCTCCAACGGGCATTGTGATCTGCTGACCTGTCCCAAGAACTTCTTGTCCTCTTTGTAGACCGTCTGTAGCATCCATTGCGATACATCTTACAACGTCTTCGCCAATGTGCTGCTCAATCTCCAAAACAACTTTTTCTCCGTTGGTTTTGATGATTTCCAGAGCGTCATATATGTTTGGTAATTGTTCAACTTCATTAAAGACCACATCGATAACTGGTCCAATAATTTGTGAAATTTTTCCTTTAATTTGGTTTGCCATTACTAAATTTTTACTTGTGCGCAAAGATAATAAAAGTTTGTATATCTGCATTGTCAGAAAAAAAGATTTTTATCATATTTAAAATTAAAAAATGTCAAGACATAAAATCTTGACATTATAATTATTATTGAACATAAAACTTTACTATTCCTTAACTAATTTCTTAGAAATTACAGCTCCACTTTTCATCGTAAACGTGATAAAATAATTCCCTTTTGAAAGCTTTGAAACATCTATAGATTTCACCGAAGCACTACATTGTCTTTCTATTTTCCCGGAAAGATCTGTTATTTTTAAACTTGAAACTTCTTCTGAAAAATGAAGGATATCTTTTACAGGATTAGGAAAGATATCTATGTTTTTATTTTTTTGTTCGAGATCATTTGTGCTTAGTGATATTGTTCCAGTAAAGGGTGTTGTGAAATCTAAAGTTGCTGAATCTTGCATTAACGAAGCCTGATAAAGACAACCTTGGAAAGTACTTCGATAAATTTCTACTTTAAGGGTGTAATTACCGGACGCAGACGAAATATCTATATAAAAATCATTATTAGGCGCTTGACCTCCATCAAAAAGATAATGATCATAGCAAACTTTAAGTGTAACGACATTTCCGATTGTTTCAGTTGTATAAGAATTATAATCTGTAAAACCTCCACCATCGATTTTTACATTTACTTTTATTTGGCTTTCATTTATTTGTGTAATGTTTAATCCAGAAATAAAGAAATATTGTTCCGCAGATAATTTTCCAGTAGTGAAAATTATTATAAAAATTAAAAGTATGTTTTTCATAATAATAGTATTTATTGTTTGATTAAGGTTTTTGAATCTACGACGTTACCATTTACAACCAATGCAATGGTGTAAATGCCAGGCAAATAGTTGCTAAGGTTGATAGTAGTTTCCTTTGTATGTAGGTCTAAATGAAAAGTATTTACTGAACCATTTCCTGTCTGGCTTGCAATTGCTAATGATGCAGAATTGGCTTGAACTAAATTGTAATGAACATTAACAAAGCTAATTACAGGATTTGGAGCAATAATTTCTAAAGTGCTCCTTTGGAGTGGTTCTTGGAAACCTTGTTCGCAAGGATAAGCAGAAAGTAAACTTCTTGACATCAAAACTGCTGCATGAGCATCTACCAATCCATAACCCATTTGGTTATTCCAAGTTCCATTTGGTCTATTTGAAGAAATCGTATAATTGTAAGTATCACTTCTAATTTTTTGAGACGTTTGCTCGATAATGTCTCTTACTTGTTGCCCTGATAAACATGGATTAACAGATAAAATCAAAGCAGCAATTCCGGAAACATGTGGTGCTGCAAAAGAAGTTCCCTCCTCTTCTATAATGTTTTGTTCTGGACTTGTTGTCCAAATTCCAACACCTGGAGCGACGACATCTAATTTATCTCCATATCCAGACTTAAACCATCTACTACCAGTTTGTGTTACACCTCCCACCGTTAAAATTCGATTATCAAAATTACCCGGATAAATCATAGAAGGACCATTATTTCCAAAATTTCCAGCTGCAAATACAACCAAAGATCCTTTTCCATCACGACCGTTTTCAATAGCATTCATAATTGCTTCTTCTAATAATTCACTATCTAACCATCCAGCATTTGAGAACCAAAAACAATTGATTATGTCAGCATTTTCCATTTCCCAAGCCCAAGTAATACCAGAAGCAAGTTGTGCAGAAAATGTACTTGCCACAATACCCTCAATAATGTCATTTTTTAAATCATGGCTAATTGGGATAATCTTGGATTTTGGAGCAACTCCAACTAGTTGTTATTGTTTCTAACAGCACTTATTATGCCTGCCACACGTGTTCCGTGGGGTCTTTCTACGATATAAACACTTCCAGCTGTGCCTGATTTTGCATCATATCCTGCACTACCAATATTTGGATTCAAATCTAAATGAGGGAAATAAATACCGTTATCTACAACCGCAACACTAATGTTCTTACCCTGAGAAATCCGCCAAGCTTCACAAGCATTAATATCAATAGCAGGATTTGAAGTATTTTTCAACCCCATTGTAAACTAAAATTGGGATCATTTGCACATATTCTTGCATCATTATTACTACCGTCATCCACTGGAATTTTATTTCCAACTTCTGTACTTTCAATACTAGGATCTGTAGAAAAATTTAGCATAAAAGCAGGATCGACAGCTTGAAATAATCCGGTTTCGTAAAATTGATTTCCTAGTTCTAACGAAGTATTCGTGTTTCCATTCGATACTGCCATTATATACCATTGTGGCATATGAGGAACTTGTTTAATAATTTCTACATTTTTTTGTAATGCTATTTGTTGCAAAACATTAAAGTCATTTGTGTTTTTAAGTTTTACATAAAAATGTTTAGAAATCCCAACAGGTTCTGCATCTCCGTTTTCAAAAAACAAACCTACGTATTCTACGTTAGGAAGTTGCTTTAACTCACCGAGCTTTTGATTATAAGCTAAAGTATTATTAGGCTCAGTGCTTAATTCCAGTTGAGCAAATTTTTTGTTTTCAGAACTTCCATCTTCAACCAAAATATAATCTTCAACACCAATGTTTGCAGTAGAAGATTTTTGAAAATTTTCATTCGTAAAAATATTAAATGATTTTTTGTGAGGAGTAAGATATTTCTTTTCTCCCTTGTAGTAGTAGTAGTAGTAGTAGTAATTACTTTGTGCATTTGATAAATTAACAATTGCAAATAACAATAATAAAGAAGCAACTTTTTTCATAGGCTATAAGTTTTAATTAGTTTAGCGTAAATATAACAAAATTCCAAAAATTACCTATAAATTATTAACAATTATATAAATAATTGTTTAAATTTAACAACATATAGATAATTTAAACTTTGTTAAAAAAAAGATACTTTTGCAAAAGCAAAATTTCAGCAATTGAAAATCATCAGCGATTTTAACGATTACCACTCCAAAACACCACTGGCATTATCATTAGGAATGTTTGACGGTGTTCATCTTGGACATTTATCTATTATTAATACCTTAAATGAAATTGCAAGAAGTGAAGATTTGGAATCTGCAATTTTAAGTTTCTGGCCACATCCAAGAAAATTCCTGAATCCTGACGATAATGTAAAAATGCTCAACACGCTTGAAGAAAAGTTGGAATTGCTGGAAAAAAGTGGAATTCAGAACATATTTCTTAAAACTTTTGATGAGGATTTTAGAAATCTTACAGGATCAGAATTCTGTGAACAGGTTTTGGTTGACAAACTGAATGTAAAACATATAATAATTGGCCACGATCATACTTTTGGGAAAAATAAAAGTGGAAATTTTGATTTGCTGAAATCACTTTCAACCGAGTTGGACTTTAAGGTGAATCAATTGGAAGCCGTGCAATCTGAGGACCTTAATATAAGCTCCACAAAGATCCGTCTGGCGCTTTTGGATGGACGAGTTGCTGATGCTAATAAAATGTTGGGTTACAGTTATCCTTTGACCGGAAAAGTGATCCACGGGAAAAAATTAGGAAGAACAATAGGTTATCCGACAGCGAATATTGATGTTCCGGTAAACAAGCTGCTTCCAAAAAGTGGTGCATACATCGTAGAAGTTTGGATAGAAAACGCCTTCTACAAAGGAATGTTGAGCATCGGAACCAATCCTACTGTCGATAACGAAAATGAGACTCTGCATACAGAAGTTTACATCTTGGATTTTGATCAGGATATTTATGGTACAGAGATCACTGTGAGATTCAGAGATTACCTTCACGATGAGATCAAATTCGAAGGTTTGGAAAAGCTGATTGAAAAGCTGGATTTGGATAAGAGATTGACTGAGGAATTTCAGTTTTAACTATTCAAAATTTCTTCTCTAATTTTCTTGGTCAAAGATTTGAAAACCAAGTCATATGAATGATCGATCAATTTGAAGATCAAATCCTGTTTCAGGCCTTCACAAACGACTGAATTCCAGTGGGTTTTATTAAGGTGAAAAGCACCATTGATCTGATGGTACTTCTCACGCAGCTCCTCACTCCACTCAGGATCGGCTTTTGCAGAGAAAGTAGCTGGATGCCTTTCTATGGGAAGAAAAACAAATATTTTCCCGCCAACCTTGAAGACCAAAGTTTCCTGATCGAAAGGAAAAGCCTCCGTCACTGCTTTTTTTCTCAAACAATATTCGCGGATCTCTTCTACTTCCATATATTAAGAAACTAAAACTTAAAAGTATTTTTTGGCAATTCTTTGTTTATTTCTATCTTATTGATAGTCATTACATAATCACTGTCTTTTTTAGGCGAAGACGATTCGATTCTGTAAGACATCAGTAGATTTCCTACTTTTCTGTAATCAGAATACGTTAAGATCTCGTCTTTTTTGATCTCACGAAACAGCATATAATTTTTAACATCAAAGTAATAGATGGTCTTGTTCACATTTTTCATCAATTCGACCTTGAAATAATATTGTTCTCCTATTTTCTCTTTACCAAGAAACTTGGCTTCAAAACCTTTATTTTCCCAATCGATAAAATCGTTATCAAAGTTTTCCGGAATGTAATCATTGTACTGCTGAAGCTTGTTCTGAGCATAATTCATGGCGTAACCATTCTTTCCATCATAACCTTCTACAGGCGTTTCTTTTCCAGCTACAACCATTGCTGTTTTACTGAGATTGGGGCGCTGCTGATAGATTTTGATCGGATATTCATCATTGATGCCCAATGTGACTCGGCCTTGGATCTGTACTGTATTGAGAAGTTTCCAATTGGTAAGACCTCCGGAATGATCGATGTTTTTATCGATGATATCTTTAGCTGTCTGTGCAGTTATAAAGTAAGAAAATATAATAGCAAAAAGGACAATAATTCTTTTCATTCAAAAATTTTAGGATTTCAAAGATAGGTTTTTTCTAAGTTTATCAACTTTGCGGTAGTATTAATATTGGTAAAAAAGATTTTAATCATTTAGATCAGTCGTTTTGCTTTTTCCAAGTCTTCAGGTGTATCAATCCCAACACCAATAAAATCTGTTTCTATGAGCTTGATTCTCATTCCATTTTCGAGATATCGGATACATTCAATTTTCTCAGAGATTTCCAAAGGGGTCATCTCCAGAGAAGAAAATTTGATCAAAGCTTCTTTTCTGAACGCATAAACACCGATGTGTTTGTAATACTTGACTTTATACGCCAATTCTCTGTGAAAAGGAATCACAGAACGGCTAAAATACAGTGCAAACCCGTGATTGTCTGTGATCACTTTCACATGATTCGGATTCTGGATCTCCTCGGAATCTTTCAATTCTATCTTCAGTGAAGCCAAAGAAATTTCCTTTCGGTTATCCTCAGAAAAGACATTGATTAGCTGTTTCAAAGGTTCTTTTTTGAGGAAAGGCTCATCACCCTGTACATTGATGACGATATCACAATCGATATCTTTTACAGCCTCTGCAATCCTGTCACTACCAGTCTCGTGTTCGCCTGTCATCACAGCTTTTCCACCATTTTTGGAAATTTCGGTAAAGATAATGTCAGAATCTGTCGCCACAAACACTTCGTCGAACAAACCAGTTTCCAAGACATTCTGATAAGTGGTCATGATAACGGTTTTGTGGCCCAAAACTTCCATCAGTTTCCCAGGAAATCTAGTAGAATTATACCGGGCCGGAATGACTGCAATAACTTTGTTCATCAATGTTTTTTATTGTTAAAAAAGGAATTTAAAAAATTTTAATTTTTATTTATTTTGTTTTATAATCTGTTCCAATCGATCATCGGGTTCAAAATCAAAAACATCAATCAGCTTTACTTTTTTGAAATCTTTGTGAAAGGTATTGATTACAACATTACAATTTTCAGGAACTACAGCAGAAGGAACTTTTAAACAAAGCTTTTCATCAGCATCAAACCAAGCATCTCCCATCTTTTGGCAATCAGAATAATTCCTAAAATCTCTCCAGTTTTTTGACAAATCTCTGGATTCAACAGCTTGAAATTCGGTATGATCCGGGATTTTGATCACCATTATTTTAAAGTCTTTGTTAAATCCCAATCCTTTCCGATGCGCTAATGTTTCCAAGTACGCAAGAGAAATACTCTCCGCTGTATAAAGTACTTTTTTTCCTTCGGAGTTCCATCTTCCTTCCAGACCACTTGCAAAAAGAGACTCAGCATATCGTTGATGAACAATTCTGTAAACCAGCATCACACGGGATAACCTTGGGCTAGTTTTTCTATTTCTTCGTAAATCAGATCTACACCTCCAGAAGTTGAAATAAAATCTATAGGCTTGTCATCGGAATTCCAAAAAGGACGATTCATCCAAAGTGTAAACTCATCCAAATTTCCAAAAATCTCTTTCCCAAAGCTATAAAGATTGATCAATTTTAATAAATGTTCACTGTAGATAGGATCCAAACCTTTTTCCTGATCTCGATAATTGCTAATGGTCCTGGGGGAAAGATTGATCACAGATGCCAACGTTTTCTCTGGCATCTTGATCGCATCAGCAAGTGAATAGAATACGTCTGTTTTCAAACCTTCTCTTGCTTTTATCAAAAGTTTGTAGTCATCTTTTATGGCAAATCTATGGAATACAGAAGTGTTTGCCCCATATAAAGCTACAGGTTCTTCTACTTTCGATTTTTGTTGATTTCCTTTTTGCTTGTAATTTTCCATCTTCAGATTCTTTTACACAAAGGTAGAATTTTTTCCATTGCAATAGTGAATTTTTTCAACTTATTTCAAGTCTTGTAGTGCTTTTTCTAATTTAGGAAGACAATCCTTAATATCATCCAGAGAACAACCTCCAATAGAAGCTCTGAACCAAGGCACGGACTTGTCATTGCCAAATGCAGAGAAAGGAACCAAGGCCATTCCTGCGTTATTGATCAGATAAAAAACAAGGTCTGTAGAATTCTCAATCACTTTTCCCTCTGGTGTCGTTCTTCCTAGATAATCCAATTTGATAGTCAGGTAAAGCGCGCCCATTGGCGAGATACTTTCAACGGCCATACCCTTGGCTTTCAGATTCTGAATTCCTGTATGAAGTTCTTTTAGACTGGCATTCAGCTTCCCTTTGTAGTCAGCCAAGAAATGATCAACTGCCACATTATCAGCCAAAAACTCAGCAACTGCTTCCTGCTCAGGTTTTGGGGCCCACGCGCCAACGTGTGTCAAGAGCGCTTTCATCTTGTCAATAACCAAACTGGGTCCGAATCCCCAACCTACTCTGACACCTGTCGCCGCAAAACATTTGGATGTTCCGTCAACATAGATTGTGTAATCTTTCATTTCTGGGAAAAGGCTTACCGGATTGTAATGTTCTGAACCGAAAGTCAGCATGGCGTAGATCTGATCATACATCAGATAAAGTGGTTTCTCTTCCGCACCTCTCCTTTTATTTTCTTCTAAGACCAATTCGCAAATATCAGACAACTGCTCTTTTGAGAACATTGTTCCTGTAGGATTCAGCGGAGAACAAAGGCAAAGCAAAACTGCTCCATCCAGATGTGGTCTTAGATCATCAGCTGTTGGCAGGAAATTATTGGATTCCTGAGTTTGTACTTCTACAGCGTTTGCGGTTGTCAAATACGCATAATGGTTGTTATTCCAAGATGGGATTGGATAAATCACTTCATCACCTTCGTCCACAATCGTTTTGAAAATCGCATATATCAAAGGTCTGGAACCTGCAGTGATCAAAATATCGTTTGCGGAATAATCAAGACCCCAACGTTTTTTAAGATCATTGCTCACGGAAGTCCTAAGGGACTGCAAACCGTTTGCAGGTGGATAATTTGTCAGATTGTTGGTATAGGCTTTCTGGATACCGTCTTTCAACTCTTGTGGAATTGGATAGATGTTGGAATTTAGGTCGCCTATGGTTAGATTGGAGATCTGTGCACCTTTAGCCTTCAGGTCATTCACTTCATTTCCGATTTTGATGATCTCTGAACCAACGAGGTTAGATGCTAGTTTTGATACTTTCACTTTATTGATTTTAGATGTTATTCAGACTTTGGATCTGATTTTATTCTTGATAGAATGTACAAATGTCTTAAATGTAGCCGAGTAATTCAACTTACATCAAAAAAAAAGTTCCCAAAATTAAATGACTTTAATACTTGAGAACTTTATATTAAAAATATGAGGTTTCATATTTTAATAGCTGTCAGTCTGAGCCAGTCGAAGACAGATAAAAATTTTCAATTACAAATTCAGATCTTTTTTGACATTCTGAATTTTTTCTTCCAGTTTAGGCAGTTTTTCAACAAATTCCTGCTCGGAAGAGATTGAATCTTTTACAGAAACATAGAATTTGATCTTCGGTTCTGTTCCGGAAGGGCGCACGCAAACTTTGGTTCCATCTTGGGTATAATAGATCAAAACGTTAGATTTTGGAATATCGTCCATTACTTTTTTCTCGTTCTTGGAAACCACAAAACAAGTTTGTTCATTGAAATCCTTCACTTCTTCAACAAGAGATCCTGCGATTTCTTTAGGAGGATTTTCGCGGAAGTTCCTCATCATATTCTGGATCTCTTCAGCACCAGTTCTACCCTTTTTTACCACATTGATCAAACCTTCGTAATATAACCCGATTTCTTTGTAGATATCGATCATATATTGATAAACAGTCGTTCCATTAGCTTTACACCAAGCTGCAATTTCACAAGCTGTCAAGATAGAACCACAAGAATCCTTGTCTCTTACGAAATCTCCTGTCATAAACCCGAAACTCTCTTCGCCACCGCAGATAAATTTTTCCTGACCTTCAAAATCACGGATCATTTTCCCGATCCATTTGAAGCCAGTCAGTCCAACTTTGCAGTCCACACCGAATTTTTCTGCAACGTCAAAGAAGATATCAGACGTCACAATAGTAGAACCAATGAATTCTTTTCCGGTGATTTTACCGGCTTTTTTCCATTGATCAAGAATATAATAAGTAAGGATTGTATTGCATTGATTTCCGTTCAATAACTGTATTTCGCCTTCAAGATTTCTGACGGCTATTCCCAATCTGTCACCGTCCGGATCTGTCCCGATCACGATATCCGCATTGGTAATTCTTGCTAGATCTGTAGCCATTTCCAAAGCAGCCGGCTCTTCCGGATTTGGAGATTTTACGGTTGGGAAATTCCCGCTCGGAATCATTTGCTCTGTTACCAGATCAACTTTCGTAAATCCAGCTTTTTTAAGTGCTTTCGGAACCGTTGTGTAAGTTGTTCCGTGGATAGATGTGAAAACAATGTTCAGATTATCTCTACCAACATCCTGATAAAGAGAGTTGGCCATACAAGCATCAATGTAAACATCATCCTGGTCTTCGCCTACCCATTCTATCAAATCATCATTTCCATTGAATTTGATATCCTCAAATTTGGTAGAATAAACTTCTCTGATGATATTTTCGTCATTTGGCGGAACGATCTGTGCGCCGTCATTCCAATAAACCTTGTAACCATTATATTCTGGTGGATTGTGGGAAGCCGTCAGAACGATTCCTGCATTGCATTTTTTATCACGAACAGTGAAAGACAATTCCGGCGTTGGGCGATGATCTTTGAACAACAAAACCTTGATTCCGTTAGCCGTCAGAACATCTGCAACAACTTTCCCGAATTCTCTCGAATTATGTCTTACATCATACGCAATTGCCACTTTGATCTCTTCCCCAGCAAATTGCTGATGAAGATAATTGGCTAATCCTTGAGTCGCTTGACCTAATGTATATTGATTAAGACGATTGGTTCCAACGCCCATTACGCCTCGCATTCCACCAGTTCCGAATTCTAATTCTCTGTAAAAAGAATCTTCCAGATCAGGTGAGTTGGAATCGATTAAGGCCTGAACTTTATTTCTGGTTTCCTCGTCAAATGTTTCCGTAAGCCAAAGTTTTGCTTTATCTAAAGTTGATGTTGTGTCTGACATTATGTAAAAGTTGTATTTTTAATTTATTTTTCTTTTTTCGATGGTTCCTTTTTCTGTGAGATTCACTTTTTTGGAAGGATCTCCGTAATACACCAGCTTCGCTGTGTTTTTGACCTTTCCTTTGATCTCTTCATTCACATTCAGTTCAGCATAATTACCATTTTCGGAATCAATTTCCAAGTCTTTGATGTACCAATATGGCGAAATAATACTCGCTGTATCTCTGATGCTCAGCTTTGCTAATGTTGTTTTCCCTAAAAGGTTAGCGCGGCTTTTATTTAGCATTTCGATAGTCGACTTTTCTGAAATCACTGAACCGATAAATTTAGCATTATCTTTCAAATGAAGGGAAAAATTTTCCACTTTCATTTGGCTTGAGATATTAAGTTCCACAGAATCAGCTATTTTAATATCATCAAACGGATTTTTCCCATAAATGGTGATGTTGTAGAAATCCACTTTATCTGTTGTGCTTTTCTCTGTAATGGAAAGGTGTTGATCATTGACTTCAATTGTCAGATTGTCGAACACGTTTGGATACGTTTCCACATTCACAAAATTGTGTGGACTTTGGATATAAAACACCCGGAATTTCCCTTTCAGATTAAGTTTTGAAAACTCAGCCAATTCTACATCTTTCGATTGAATTTCGCCTTTAGGTGTTACTTTTCCGCAGGAAACGACTGTAATGATGAGTAATGTATACAATAGATTTTTCATAAGCATATTGATTTACCAAGTTAGAAAAATTTTCCTGTTTAAATCAATTCCTCGATATGATAATTCTTATGCTCGCGGTTCGTTCGGATGATCAATTCTCCTAAAAATCCAGCCACAAAAAGCAAACTTCCCATAATCATCATTGTCAAAGCAATAAAAAACCAAGGATTGTTCGCAATCAGATTCCCATAAACTTTGAAGATATAGACGTCTATCATTTTTGAAAGTCCCAACCAAATGGCTGACAAAAAACCAATGATGAACATCAAAGTTCCTGCTGCACCAAAGAAATGCATTGGTCTTCCACCAAATCTACTGACAAACCAAAGCGTCACCAAATCCAAAAATCCACGAACGAATCTTTCTGTCCCAAACTTCGAAGTTCCGTAAGGCCTTGCCTGATGTTGAACCGGTTTTTCCGTAATGTTTCTGAAACCTGCGTTGGCTGCCAAAACCGGAATATAACGGTGCATATCGCCGTAAACATCAATAGATTTTACGACTTGTTTTTTGTAAGCTTTCAGTCCGCAGTTGAAATCGTGAAGCGAAACGCCGGATACTTTTCTAGCTGCAGAATTGAATAATTTTGATGGAATATTTTTGGTCATCACATTATCAAAACGTTTCTTTTTCCAACCGGAAACGATGTCGTAATTCCCCACTTTTACCATTTCATAAAGTTCGGGAATCTCTTCCGGAAAGTCTTGTAAGTCAGCATCCATCGTAATGATGACATCACCATTTACCTTTTCGAAAGCAGCGTGGAGTGCCTGTGATTTTCCGTAATTTTTGGAGAATTTGATACCGTGGATCTGCGGATGTTGGATTTTCAGATTTTCAATGATGGACCAGGAAAGGTCGGTACTTCCGTCATCTATGAACCAAACTTCGTAAGACAGCTTGTTGGTCTGACAAACGTTGTCAATCCTAGTGAACAGCTCTTCCAGAGAGTCCTGCTCGTTTAATAGTGGGATTATTATAGAAAGATTCATTGATATAATGCTAATAGATTTTAAAAGGTCAAAGATATTTCTTTTGCATGACATTTAAGGCTTCGTCTGGTGCAAAAACAGGAATTTCGGAAGTGGAAAAATCTTTCAAATCTCTTGTTATAATGCCTTCTAAGTTTTCAATATGATGAGCGCAAAATATTTGCACTGCATCTTCATAATCTTTATGCTTAGATTTAAGAGCTTTCTGCAAAATGGGTTTCGTGACAGAAACGACTTCTATTATGTTTAGAATCTCAGACAAACTCGTCCTAACTTTATCTTCCGCAAACGCTTTCTTAAAAATGTAATGTGAAGTTAAAATGGATTGAGAAGATGCAAAAAGTATGATTTGATTATTGTAAGCTAAATTGAAAATAAGATTAGCATTTTCGGCAAAAGGTTGTCGCCCAGATAAAAAATCGAGAATCAAATTGGTGTCGATAAAGAACTTCATTACAGTTTGTATTTTTCTTTGTAATAGTCATCAAGAGCTTTATCGTAATCAAAATCCTCTGGCATTTTTAAACTTCCTGCTAATTTTTTTATTTTCGGAGAAAGTTCAGTATCTTCGTTTGGACTTTCTACCAGAGATTCCAAATACTTCTGCACCATCTCAGAAAGACTTCTCTGTGTACCTTTCGCATATTTTTTAGCTTTTTCGATAACCGATTTTTCTACAGTTAAAGTAAGTTTCGTTGTCATTACGTGTTATTTTAGTAAAGATACGTATTAATTATAAATGAAGAATTATAATTTGATAAACGATTTTTCCAAAAACTGAAAACTTGTTACTCGTAGCGTTTTTTGTTTTTCAAAAACCCTGCGATGATAATAGACAAAAGTAGATAAAATAGTAAAAAACCACCAAAAACAGCGGACATAAATTTGAAAGAAAAATAATTTCTGTTTTCTTTCTGTGCCATTTCCCTCGCCTGCTTTGCTCCGTTGTAGTTGTCTTCCAGATCTTTCACTTTTGTACGGTCTTTTTGATTCGCTGCCTCGACTTTCAATTTGGCGTAAGATTCGTCCAGATTATCCAATTCTGTTTGGATATATTGATGATTCAACAAATCCCGTGCATCTGTATCTGCATAATTCAGGAATGCAAAAATGGAAAACATTGATAAAACGCCGCCCGTGAAAAGTGTTAGAAAATTTTGTTTAAATGCCTGAGGATAAGTAATCAATGTACCGACTCTTAACCAATAGGTTGAAGCGAAGCCAGCCAAGACGTATAAGAAAGTCATCCCAAAAGCGTTGACTTGCATGCTGGTCTCAAAATAGTTGGCATTGGCGAAGAAATAATACACGATGAAGAATACCATCATCGTAACGGCGTATAAAATAAAACCTATTGTTACAGGGTTTTTTGTCATAATTTTTTAATTTTTGATAAAAGAGATAAATATTTCAAACTGACTATCAACAATCTACAGCCTACCCGATTTCTTTTCTCTCATTTCTTTTTTCTGTTTTCTTAATTTTCCTATATTTGCAACGGCAAGTCCTAAACAACCAGCTCCTGAGAACCCTCCAGGGTGGGAACGCAGCAAAGGTAATTGGTCGTAGCGGTGTGATTTAGGTAGCTTGCCATTTTTTATTTTTTTTAAGTTAAGAGATTAAGACAGTTTCAAATTTGAAATACTTAATCTCTTAATTTTTTTGTTTAGAAATTAAATTCCTGCCCTAATTCTGGTAATGTAAATTCGATATTCTTGTCAGAAAAATGCTTCTTAGCTTCCTCGTGATTGATTTCAATTGGTGGGAAAGTATCGAAATGACAACCAATTACTTTTGGTGTTTTCAGTAATTCTGATGCTGCAAAAGCCGCTTTTCTAGGACACATCGTGTAATGTTTTCCAACTGGCAAAATCGACAAACCTAATTTCCCGAAAACTTGTGGAAACAAACTCATTTCAGCCGTCACGCCAGTATCTCCAGCCAAATAAAGGTTTCTTCCGTCGGCAAATCTAAAAATATATCCAGAAGCCAATCCACCGTAAGAACCGTCCGGAAACGAGCTCGTATGCAATGCAGGAACCATAGAAATCTTCAAATCTTCAATTTTCGCTGAACCTCCGAAGTTGATATCGATATTATTGGTGTGTTTGAAATAGCCACAAATCTCAGGCTGACCAATTACGGTCGCGTCAGGATGATTTTCAAGCACTTCTTTCACGTCCGCGATATGGTCGCCGTGCGCGTGTGTAATCAACACATAATCGATTTTCTGAGCGGTGATATCAAAGCCAGATTGCGCTTTCTGATAGTTGTAGAAAGGATCTGCGAGAATGGTTTTTCCGTTGTATGTGAACAAAAAACAGTTTTGTCCTAAGAATTTTATTTTCATTTTTTTTTAGATTTATTAATTAAAATAATTAAGTCCGAAAGCTGTCAAAACCGCCATCAGGAAAGTTAATATTCCGACTTGTTTTAAGAAAGGGTCCAGTAATTTTGGTTCGTTGACAGCCATGACGCTTCTCCTCAGTTTGATGAAAGGAAAAATCAAAATCATCACAATAAATGCGTAATATTTACCTTGTTCCTGAAATTTATTAAACATTAGAAAAGCCAGCATCAAAAGAATTGGTAATTGTAATAAGATGATTTCGTAAATCATAGCATTTTTGAAACCAAGCTTCAGTGCAAATGTTTTTTTACCTGAAAGTTCGTCGTTGACGATATCTCTCATATTGTTAAGGTTAAGAACTGCCATACTCAACATTCCGACTGCAATTGCAGGAAATAAAACATCCCAACTTAATGATTTGGTAAACAGAAAATAACTTCCACAAACCGAAACCAATCCGAAAAAGATGAACACGAAAATATCGCCTAAACCTAAATAGCCGTAGGGTTTTTTACCAACTGTATATCCAATTGCTGCCAAAATTGAGGCAACTCCCATTCCGATGAAAATCCAGAATTCTCTGGTATAAGCTGGATAGAAAGCGACATACAATAAGGCAACCGTTGCTGCAAAAGATAAAATCGAAAGTAGAATCACGGCGTTTCTCATTTGAGTTGCTGTGATTTTTCCTGAAGCTACTGCTCTTTGCTCCGCTTCTCCTATCCTATTTTTGTCCGTTCCTTTGACACCGTCGCCGTAATCGTTGGCAAAGTTAGAAAGGACTTGATATAATAAAGTTACCAGAAGTGCCAAAGCAAAAATCCGCCAATCCCAAAATCCCCCTTCCTGAGAAATCCTCCATTTTGCAATGAAAGCGCCCATAATGATCCCACTCATAGAAAGTGGTAAAGTTCTAAGCCTTGCGGCCTGTATCCAATGTTTCATAATTTTTCAGATGTTAGATGCTAGATATTAGATGTTAGACAAGTGAATTATTAATTCTAATTTCTAACCTCTAAAGACTAATTCCTACTAAGATATCCACTGGTCGTCCCCAAAATTCGGCTTACGTTTTTCTAAGAAAGCATTTCTGCCCTCTTTTGCTTCTTCTGTCATATAAGCTAAACGCGTTGCTTCGCCTGCAAAAATCTGTTGGCCAACCATTCCGTCGTCTGTAAGATTCATAGCGAATTTTAGCATTCTGATGGATGTTGGCGATTTAGCAAGAATTTCCTGCGCCCATTCGTAAGCGGTGTTTTCCAATTCTGCGTGAGGAATTACAGCGTTTACCATTCCCATTTCTTCCGCTTCTTTTGCTGAATAATTTCTTCCTAAAAAGAAAATCTCTCTGGCCTTTTTCTGACCAACCATTTTGGCCAAATAAGCAGAACCATAACCACCGTCGAAGCTTGTGACATCAGCATCGGTTTGTTTGAAAATCGCGTGTTCTTCACTGGCCAAAGTCAAATCACAAACCACATGAAGCGAATGTCCACCGCCCACTGCCCAACCGTTTACCACAGCAATCACAGCTTTTGGCATAAAACGAATCAAACGCTGAACTTCCAGAATATTAAGACGATGTCTTCCATCTTCACCCACGTAACCTTGATGTCCACGTGCTTTCTGGTCGCCTCCACTGCAGAATGCGTGTCCGCCGTCTTTTGGACTAGGCCCTTCGCCTGTCAGCAAGACAACGCCGATGGAAGAATCTTCGTAAGCGTCGTAAAAAGCATCATAAAGTTCTGAGGTTGTTTTTGGCCGGAAGGCGTTTCTGACTTCTGGTCTGTTGATGGCGATTCTTGCAACGCCATTTGATTTTTTATAGGTAATATCTTGGTATTCTTTGACGGTTTTCCAGTCTGCCATTTTTTGAAAATTTAGAGTGTAAATATAAGCAGAATTGATGGTGTTTCAAAGGAATTAGGAAAATGAAGAAACAACAATTTCTAAAAAAATTATAGGATTATGGATATGGCTGGCAAATAAAAAATTAACGCCATGTTCACAAAGATTTATACTCATGATTGCGCACGTTTTACGGTTCGCAAAGGTGTAGACTCAGCAAAGAAAATAAAATGATAACAAATCGTGGATCTTGCGCCAGCGCGTAAGGGATAGAAGCGGATATCCTTTTGTTTTTTTTGTTGCAATCTCTATCAAAATTAGAAATGTGATAAAAAACAAAAGATAGTAGCGGATAGCCCGGTCTCTTTGTTTTGCTTTGCAGAAAATGTCTTTCAATCAACTAAATGTGAAAGCAAAACAAAGAGATACGCCCAAAGAAAAAAGCCTCAGAAAGATCTGAAGCTTGTAACTTATATGTTGAAATCATTATTCTACCACTTTGATGGCGCTTGCTAAAAATCTGGTTTCGGTTTTTGGTTCTGTGATGGCGTCTATTTCTGCCTGCGGTTTTTTTGCGTCTTCTGCATAATGCTGAAGCTCTTTTACAGAGGTTATTTTGCTTTCTGCGCTGCCTTCCAAGATCACGGTTTTGCCTTCTAAAGCGGTCGGAACAAAGAATGCATAATCTTTCATCTTAACAAAGAAAGTCTCGCCAGAATCTGTTGCCAGGCTTACCCAGCATCCTTTTTTTGGGCAAACAGAAGTTACTTTTCCTTTTACAGAAGTTTTGGCAATCTTGGGATGTGATTTCAGTTCTTTATTAAGTTCGTCTGGAGAAATGGCTTTTTTCACTGCTTTTGCGGAAACATCCTGGCCATAGAATTCACCTACTTTGGCATCGCCTGCTGGCGGACCAGATTGCGCGAATGCTGAAACGGACAATCCTATCAATACGAATGCAAATAATATATTTTTCATAATTTAATATTTATTTTTTATGATGTAAATTTATAAAAATACTCGTAGTGCATTATCAAACTAATGCAATTTTAATATTATTCATTTTTCTATTAAATACAAAAACATTTACAAATTGAATGAAAGTTAATGCTGTTATTTTGCTCAATATCCTTGTTTTAAAACCTTCAAATGATTTTGCGTAGTTGTTTCTGATTTTAAATTGGTCACAAAGCTGAGAGAATAATGTCTCTATTCTTTTTCTCGATTTTCTGAAAATATATTTTTGTTTTTGATAATTTTTTTGGTTGTTTCTCATGGGTGTATCCAGCTT
>NZ_AUAA01000020.1 GCF_000428485.1 Epilithonimonas tenax DSM 16811
GATGGAGGTTACAGAGGAGAAGTCATAGAACAGGTAAAAAATAAGTTTGGTTATCTAATAAATGTGGTGATGAGAAACGATGGAAAGAAAAAAGATTTTAAGCCTATTTCCAAAAGATGGATTATTGAGAGAACTTTCGCTTGGTTTGATAATGATAGAAGATTGTGTCGGAATTATGAACTCCTGATGGAAAATTCAGAAAACATGGTCAAATTATCCGCTTTAAAAAATTTATTGAATAAAATTTAAACAGGCTCTTAATATTTGTTTTTTATTCTTTATAAATCAAGGTTTTCATTATTTTAGCTTAGAAATTTTTTACAATGAATCCAAAACTGAAAACCCTTTTGTTCTTCCTGGTTGGTGCTTTTGCAGGAATATCGGTAATGTTCCTCATCACGAATTATAAAATCGAAAAGCGAAATCAATATGCTGAAGAACTTAGAGAAAATCAAAGTCAGAAGAAAACTGATGTTGATTCTGTTACAGAAAAGCCTTCTGAAGGAAATTCAATAGAAGAGTTGACGAATGAAACTAAAGTTATTTCTTACGTCAAATCAAACCATAAACTTCCGGAATACTACATCACAAAGTCTGAAGCTAAAAGCCAAGGTTGGATTGCATCAAAAGGAAATCTCTGTGATGTTCTGCCAGGAAAAGCGATTGGTGGTGACCCATTCAGTAACCGTGAAAAATCTTTGCCAAAAGGCGAACACTATTACGAAGCCGACGTGAATTACAATTGTGGAAACCGTGGTGCGGACCGAATTGTTTTCAATGAAGATGGTGATGTTTGGCTGACAAAGAACCACTATAAAAGTTTTGAAAAGAAATAAAAATAAGATACAAAAATCAAGACCAATTTAAAAGTACAGAAGGCTTCGAGAGCCTCGGACTGATAACTGTTAATGACCAACAAACAACTAAATGAAAGAAATATTAATCGATTTTTCAAACATCGGCGATGATGAGGATTTTTACACGGAATTGAAGTCCAAATTGGAATTGCCGGAATATTTCGGAGACAATCTGGATGCACTTTCGGATGTGATTTCGGGTAGTTTGGAATTGCCTCTTCACATCGAATTTGTGAATATGAGCGTGGACCAATTGGAAACTTTTGAAGACCTTTTGACAACGCTGGAAGATGTGGAAGAAGAAGTGGAAGATTTTACCTTCAGTTATTACCTTGAACAATACGAAGATGATGAAAATTTAGATGAAAATGAAGAATAATACACGAAAAGCGACGATTGACGATCTTTCCCAATTGGCTCAATTGTTTGATGAATACAGAATGTTCTATCACAAAACTTCGGATATTTCCGGCGCAGAACAATTCATTTCTGAAAGATTGGAAAGTAAAGATTCTGAGATTTTTGTGGTTGATGAAGAAGGAAAGTTAGGTGGTTTTGTACAGCTTTATCCATTGTTTTCGTCTACGAGAATGAAACGTTATTGGCTTTTGAATGATCTTTACGTGAATCCCGAATTTCGTGGAAAAGCTTACTCCAAAGCGTTGATTGATGAAGCGAAACAACTTTGTCGAACATCTAATTCTTGTGGCATGTACCTGGAAACCAGCAAAGAAAATATGATTGGAAATCGATTATATCCAAGCGCAGGTTTCAAAAAATACGATGAGGTCAATTTCTATGAGTGGGAAGTGGAATCATAAACGATGAATGATAAATGATAAATGATTTCATCAAAATTAAAAAGGCTTCCCTTCGTCAAGCTCAGGATAAACTTCGCCTCAGCCTGACAACACTTGTCATCCTGAGGCTCTCGAAGGACATAAACAATAAATTCCATCAACCAAAACCATCAAGCCACTTATGACCGATTTTGAAAAATATATCCAGCGCTATCTTGACCTTGTTCCATCAGAAAATTGGATTGAGGAATTGAAAATATCACGGAAACAGACATTGGAAATCTATGAATCACTTTCCGAAGAACAAGGAAACTTTGCTTACGCAGAAGGGAAATGGAGTTTGAAAACACTTTTGCAACATTTGATTGATACGGAAAAAGTCTTTGCTTATCGATCTATGAGATTTTCCAGAAAAGACCAATCTCTGGTTTCAGGTTTTGATGAAGAAAGCTGGGCGGATAATTCTTACGCTGAAACCCGGACTTTGAAAAGTCTGATCAAAGAGTTCAAAGTGACAAGAAAGCAGTCGTCTATTTTCTTTAAAACCCTTCCCGCAGAAGCTTTGCAGCTGATTGGAATCGTGAATGGAAATGAGATAAAAGTGGAGACAATTGGGAAATTGACCGTTGGTCACAATCTTCACCATTTGAATATTATTAAGGAAAGATATTTGCCGAACATCTAATGTACCAATTTAACAATTCTCTAATTGTTACATTGATAGTTTGTTAAATTGTTACACTTGATTTACTTCTTCCTCGTCAAATACTTTCTCCCCGGAATAAACAAAAGCAATGCACCAATCACAAACATCGATAATCTGGAAAGGAAATCGCCACTTTTAGTATAGAAAGTTTCGTGGTCTATCAGGTTCACTTTCGCTATCAAAGCACCTTTTGCACCGTAAGGCAAATCATCCAAAATATCGCCTCGGGAATTGATGTGAGCACTTGTTCCGCTATTCGCTGCTCTAGCAATTTCCCGTCGGGTTTCTATGGCGCGGAGTTTTGCATAATCAAGCAATTGCTTATGTCCTTGAGAATAGCCCCACCAGGAATCGTTTGTTACAATCGTCAGAAGATTGGCACCTTTTTTCACATAATCTGTCACGTATTCGCCGTAAACACTTTCGTAGCAAATAATCGGTGCAATGACGGATTTGTTGTAAGGATTTGCGAAGACTTTTCGTTCTTTGGAAACACCGAGTGAACGTGTGGTTCCGCCAAGATTCAGCATCACATCTCCTAAAATCGGTTTAAAGAAATTGATGTAAGGGAAAATCTCTACGCCGGGAACCAGCATTGCTTTGTGATAGACTTCCGGCTGCTGATTTGGGATGATTTGAATGGCAGAGTTATATTCATCCACCCAAATGCCTTGTCGGTCAAGATAACTTGCTGTGACGGGCCTTTCCTCATCTTCTCTGTACACATAATAACTGGAAATGCCGCCTGTAAAAACGGATTTTGGATGTTGATTAAGAAATACTTTTATATTATTGATGAGCAAACTATTATTAAATCCTCGTTCACTGATAGAACCGGGTCCTGGCAAAGATGTTTCTGGAGAAAGATAAAGGTCGATGTTTTGATTTCCTGCTTTATCTTTTAGAATAGAATTTTCAGTTGCCAGTTTTAAAAGATCGCTTTCAATTGTCAAGCTGTCTTTCTGATATTTTTCATTGTAAGGATCCAAAGCCGGCTGGAGCATTGTCACATTCAAAGTTCCGATAGTTTTTGGTGTGTAATTGTAGTATTTAACCAAAGAAATCAACATTGGTAAAATGATAAATCCTGCCAACATCGATACATTTTTTATCAATGATTTCCTGATTCTTCCCGCTTCCCAAATTCTAAAAGTATAAAATGCCAAGACATTACAAATCAGAATCCAGAAACTGCCGCCAGTTGCGCCCAAAGTGTCATACCATTGGATAAACTGATGGTAGTCTGCGAATGCATTGCCAAGATTAAGCCAAGGCCAAGTGAATTCCCAAACCAAGTGAAGTTTCTCAAAAGTCATCCAAATCACCACGAAAAATACCAGCCCGAAATAAGTTCCCTGACTTCTTTTGTAAAGCCGATAAAAGTGGAAAATGATCGACATAAAAAAAGCATTAGTAAGAACCGGGAACAGAACTGCCAAAAGAGAATTGCTGCCATCAGGAAGTTTGGAATTGTAAAGCCAGCCAGTCGTAACGGTGTTCCAAATGACAAACGTGAGATAAGACAAACCAAATATCGCTAAACTTTTCCTTTTGATAGTGCTGAATTTCGCAATGTTGTGCTCCATCATCAACAAAGGCACAAATGCAAAAAATATAAAAAACGGAATGCCGTAAGTTGGCCAAGAAATGGCGAGCAAAACACCGGAAATTAAAGCTAATAGAAGGTTTTTCATAATTATTAAATTCAATTATTTTTAATGATTGTAAATTAAATTCCGTTGTCTCCCCAACCCTGAAGGGAGCGAAGCAAAACAATTTATGCCCTTTAGGGTTGAGGGAATAAATTAATTTCGATTATGAGAATCTTTTCTTTCTGATAAAATAAAATACAGCACCTAGAAGTCCCAAAATTCCTAAAGGTAAAAGCAGGTTGATCCACTGCCATTTTGATCGTTCGGCGTCCACGCGTTCTCTGTCCAATAAGCGGATTTCGATCGTTCGGTTGCGGAGTGCCATCATATTGCTGTCATCCAAAAGATAATCCAGAGCATTTCTGAGGAACTGCGCATTGCCATAATGTTCTTTTGTAAGCAAATCTTCGCCCAAAGGCAGCGGTTTTCCTTTCCATATCTGGTTTCTGGCAATATCACCATCGGCAATCACCAGCATTTTGTTCTCCGGGCTTTGTGATTTGAAGCCTGGATAGGCATTTTTTTCACTCCTTGTAGAATAGGCGGAAGTGAATTTGCCTTCCAAGGCAACAGCGAAAATTTTTGGTGGAGCAGGGCGTTCCATCTCGCCGATGCTGTCTGCACGCACGATCTCAGAAAGTGCCACATAATTCGGAACTGTTTTGCTGATGGTTCTTTCACTAGATTCAAAAAGAACTTTCGTTTTGATGTTTGGTCTTCCCAAAGTATCAATAGAAGTCGGGAACTCGAATTTGACAGGATTGATGTTCTTAGTAACAGGATGTACACTGAGCGGCGTAGAAGTGTCGGCAATGCCTAAAGGGAAATAAGGCCAGAGAAAACTGCTGTATTGCGGATTTCCAGCCACTTCACCCGATACGATTCTGATGAGCGCAGACTTTTTCATATCCTTTGTCAAAGCAGGATTGATCCTCAAACCATAATTGAACATAAAATCTGTCAGATTAAGATCCATCGGGTAAGCCATGATTTTTTTTGCCTGGAAAAGTGTGTCCATCTCAGCATTCACGGCGTCTATCATCCAAAGTGTTTTTCCACCATTCATTATATACTGGTCCAGAATGACTTTTTCATTATCGGTAAAAGCCTTTCTTGGTTTGGCGATCACGATAGCATCCATTTGTTTCAGCTTCGGAACATCGGCCAAGGATAGTTCGGTTTTGTTTTCAGGAATGATTGGGCCAATGTTGTAGTTTTCCATCGCAACATCCATAAAACCACGGAATTCATCGGGACTCAATTCTTGTTGATTGACCAAAAAGCCAACGTTCTTCGCTGTTTCTTCGGATAATCCTTTGATGGTTGAGGCAAAATTGTATTCCAGATTTTCAATCGATTTACTGAGCTGCGTAGCTGCATCAATTCCAGATTGCTGTACAATGAGTGGAACTGCTGTTCCGTAGCCATTGTATTTGATTGCGGCGTAAGGAAACATCACGATCTCCGACACTTTGCCGTCTTTCATATCTGGAAGTATGGAAGGTTGCATTCCCATTGCTGCCAAAGTATCCTGAGGGATTTTCTCTGCAATTGGGTCGCGGAATTTGTAATCGATCTTTGGATTGATCTTTCGGAACTCGTCCAGCATAAACTTAGTTTCATTCTGAAGCTGTTTGAAAGAAGCCGGAAAATCGCCATCCAGATAAACTTCGATGGTCATCGGTTTGCTCACATTTTCCAAAACGCTGATGGTGGAATCCGAAAGTGTATAACGTTTTTCTGCCGTGAGATCGAAACGTTTGTAAACCAGTCCGCTCATCCCGATGATCAGAAGAACCGCTATAATGATAAGTGTAATTTTATTTTTTTTATTCATTGTCTTTTGACGTTCAATGTTTTACTGTTTATGATTGGACTACGTCGAACACTTTCCTTAGGTTTGGGCAGCTATTTCCGCCTTCCGTTCTCACTCAAGTCGGGCTGCATTTTCAACGTTCCAATCAGAAGTTTTGAATTTTTTTACTTCTTTCTTGTCTCTTAATTTTACTTCTTTCTCCAGACAAACCAACTTGCCAATCCTAATCCCAAGAAGATCACAAACAGAAAATAAAATACATCTCTCGTATCAATCTGTCCTCTCGTGAACGCCAGAAAATGCTGGTAAAATCCAATGTTCTGCAACACGTAATCTGCGCTTCCCAACAATTTGTAACTCGCCAGTTGCTCTATCCCGAAATAAGAAATGAAACAGATGAAAACGCCCAGAAGATAGGCCGTAATCTGATTGGGTGAAAGTGATGATGCCAAAATCCCAACCGCTGAAAAAGCAGCAATCAGAATAATCAATCCGATATAACTTCCGAAAGTCATACTGCCGTCGATATTACCTTCCGGAACGCCCAAAACGTAAACCGTGTAATAATAGACCAAGGATGGCAAGAGACACAAAACACCGACCAGCCAAACAGAAAGGAATTTTCCGCCCACAATCTCAGTAATCTTTACCGGTTGCGAGAAAAGCCAAAACAAAGTTCCGGATTGCTGCTCCTCTGCCAAAGTTCTCATACTGATTGCCGGAATGATGAACATCAAAAGCCACGGCGAAAGCACGAAAAAACTCTGTATCGTTGCGCTTCCGATATCGAAAATATTAAAATCATTCTCGAAGAAGAAAAGGAAAAGTGCCGAGATGATACTGAAAGCTGCGATGATGATCCATGCGCTCCAGTTTCCGAAGAAATTCCAAAGTTCTTTTTTGAATATTGCAATCATAATGAATGGTTGTCAGTTGTTAGTGGATGGTTTTTAATTTTGGTCTTTTTTCTGGCTTCTTGACTCTTTGTTCTTGTTCACGAGTTTCACGAGGGAAGTGATCAGAATAATGATCCCGAAAAATCCTAAAAGCAGCTGCCACCCATATTCTATAACGTTATATTTTAGGATGACTGTGAAAACGACTGCAAATAATATAAAGGTGGCAATCTCGTTGAACTGACGCAGCTTGATATTGCTTGTCGGTAAAACAGCACCGTTTAGTTTTTTGATTTCCTTTACTTTTTTCCAGCACCAGAAATGATAGATTCCTAATCCAAGTAAAAAGGTGAGTTTCAAATGGAACCAAGGCGTTTTCATCAATCCGGAATTTAGCAAAATCATAGTGATGCCGCTAGTCAGCATGATGATTCCGGCAGGAACGGTAATGATGTTCCAAAGCCTGACTGCCATAAAAATGTATTGATTTCTGAGGATCTGCTGCTTTACTTCATCAAACTCGTCTGTGTCTTTGTAGTACACAAAAAGTCTGATCAAATAGAAAACCCCGGCAAAGTAACTTACCATAAAAATAATGTGAATCGCTTTGATAACGGAATACAGCATTAGAATTTTTTTGCAAAGATACTTTTTATTGGTAGAAGATAAAATACGAAAAAAATAATTGAAGCTTAGAAATTAAATATATAAAATAAGGAAAACTGAAAAGAAACTTTTGATGTAAAAATAATTAGCGCGGTAAAGCTTTAAGAACAAATTTTAAATAACCAGATTGGGTTTGTGGCTGTCTTTTTTTTGAATTAAAATCCAATTTGGATGATTTTTTTAAAATATTTTTCTTTTTTTTAAGGATTTAAATTGTTTTTTCGATGGTGTTTTAATTATTATAAAATAGTTAAAATTGTATTTTTGAGATCAATTTTGAAAAAAAAATGCTTTTTTTGTGCAATAAATTTAATGATAAGATTATGAAGAGACTTTTACAAATGTTATTTTCAGTCTTTTTGGTTGGTTCTGTACTTTCACAAAATTTGAAACCAATAGCTCAGAAAGTAGCAGATCAAAAATCGAAAAAGAAAAGTTTTGTGAAGTTGAGCCCCTTTACAAAAGATGTTGCTTCCAAAAATGCTTTGGTGTATCAAAGAGAAGCCTCAGATGTAGCAGTGATGCAATTAAAGCCTTCTGAACTGGAGACTATCGTAACCGAAAGACCGGAGGCGATGGAGCTTACTTTTCCATTTGAAAATGGAGAACTTACTGTAGAATTGGTTAAGAATAACATTCTTACAAATGATTTCCAGGTAGATACGGACAAAGGGATCAAAGCTTATACGCCAGGAGTATACTACCAGGGTATTGTGAAGGGCGACAACACATCTGTGGTAGCTTTTAGTTTCTTTGATAACGATGTGGTAGGTGTTGCATCTTCCTTAGAAATAGGAAATGTTGTTGTGGGAAAAACCAAAAACTCTCAGGATTTTGTTTCTTACAATGATCAGAAGCTAAAACCAAAAAATCCTTTCTCGTGCAGTGCCGATGAACTCCCGGAAAATGGCAGCCAAAAAATATCTTATGATCCTCGTAAGAAAACATCTAAACTTACCGCCAACTGCGTTAGGATTTATTTTGAAGTAGGTTATGGTCCTTACACGCAAAATGGTTCCAATGTTACAACTACAACCAATTGGGTGACGGCTTTATTTAATAATATCAAAACATTATATGATAATGAAAGCGTGAATGTAGCGATGAGCTCTATTTTTGTCTGGACAACTACTGATCCTTATTCTGGTGCGCCAGGAACCATTCTTAGTCAGTTCCGTACGACAAGAACGACATTTAATGGAGATTTGGCACAGCTGATCAGAAATCCTGCTACAACCAGTGTGGCTTATGTCAATGCGTTGTGCGGAACTTATAAATATTCTTACTGTGGTGTTAATAATCAGAATATTGCAGTTCCTACTTATTCTTGGAATATAGAAGCGATGACACACGAGTTGGGCCACAACCTAGGTTCTCCACACACCCATGCCTGCGCCTGGAATGGCAATGATACGGCAATTGATGGTTGCGGCCCTGCTTCGGGTAATAATGAAGGCTGTGATGGTCCGTTGCCTACTACTACAAAAGGTTCTATCATGAGTTATTGCCATTTGGTGAACTCCGTAGGTATCAGCTTTGCGAATGGATTCGGGCCACAGCCTGGTGATCTTATCAGACAAACTATAGATTCTAAAGCTTGTATGAGTGGTGACTGTTCCAAGTCTTGTGCTGTGACTTTGAGCAACATGACAGTGACGAATGTTACTGAAACAGCAGCTACAGTTACCATTACAGATAATACATCCACTTCCTGGAAATACAGGGTTTCAACAATGGACGGTACAATTGTAAAATCCGGAACAACGGCTGCAAAAGTGTTTGGTGTTACAGGTCTGGCAGCCAATATATTTTACAAAGTAGAAGTTGGTACAGACTGTTCTCCTTTATATCAAAGAGCTGTGGTGATTTTAACCGGCGACAACTGGTGTGGTAAAACAGTGACTGATACTGGTGGTGACAATGGTAATTATTCCAACAACGAAAGCTGGACAAAAACGTTTTATCCAAACGATCCTTCTCAGAAGCTGACCATTACATTTACTGAATTTGATATGAGCGAAGGCGATTACATCATCGTAAGAGACGGATTGTCAACCGGCGTTCCTTTCCAAGGAACCATCAGCGGTAGTACTTTGCCGCCAGCGTTTGCATCAACACATGCTTCAGGGGCAATCACGATCACTTTCAAATCGTCAACTGGAATGACTAAACCAGGTTTCAAAGCTAACTTCAGCTGTACTGTTCTTGCGATAGACGATGTGACAAATTCCAAAGATATCTCATTATCTCCAAATCCGGTTAAAAACCAATTCAAGCTAACTGGCATTGCAAAAATAGCTGCCGTAGAGATTTATGATATGTCTGCGAAATTGGTAAAAGAGTTTGATGGCGAAAGTTTGTCAAACAATACATTCGATGTATCCAGACTTAAAACTGGAAACTACGTGGTGAAGATCAAAACTGAAAAAGATAGTTTCAGAAAAAACATGATCAAGCAGTAATGCTGATTCAAAATCAATCAATACAAAAACCGGCAGCAGTGTCGGTTTTTTTTTATCGAAATTCTACAAAGATTTTTTCACCAGTGCTCATCCCGAAAAGAGAAGATGCACCATTCAAAACACTGCCTTTGTAAATGGCGATTTCCAAAAGATCAGTATCATTAAAAAGAACAGACGATTTCCCATGGAATTCCTGTTCCCTTTCCCAATCGGTCACCACATCTGTGTATTGATCTAATATTTTTGATAACACAATATTCCGGAATTTGACCGTAAAATTGTCCGAGATCGATGCATATTTCTCAAAAAACTTTCTGTTGATATTTGAAACCACATTGCCAAAATTATCAATATACATCACTTCTCCAATGATCATTTTCTCCGACTCATTGTAGATTGCTCGTGGGAAAGAAACCTCTTTTATGGCATTGATCTTTCTTCCGATAACTTCGGGTAAGCCACCGTTGTACAGGTGCATCGCCGCAGGAACAAAAATCTCCGTCGCAGGGAAAATGACTTTGTCATCAAAACGATTGTTCAAAGTGATTTCATAAATCACTTCCGGTTTTATATCAAAAAACATCAGGTTTATAATCCCATTGTCGGCAGAGATAAAGTAGTGACCATTGATTTTGGTAATGATATTCTTTCTCGATTTGTGGTAAAAACTGTCAACAGCAATAATATGAATACTACCTTCCGGGAAAAATTGATAGGCATTGCGGACGATGTAGGCTGTCTGTAAAAGGTTGTATGCCGCAATGTTATGTGTTATATCCACTATTTTGACAACTTCGCTCCAGCTTAGGATTTTGCCTTTCATGCTTGCGACGCGGTGGTCCACAAGTCCGTAATCTGAAGTGAGGGTGATAACTGACATCTTTTAATATTTATTGCAAATTTAATATAATTCAATTTTTAAAGCCTCAAAAGATGTCAAATCTATTCATATATTTGTTAGACTAACCACTAATTTTATTTATGTTTGAAATAAATTATGAACTTGAAGGCATAAACACCAAAACATTTTATGGTGTTCAGAATCAAAATTTTAATTTGATAAAATCTAGCTTTCCAACGCTCAAAATCACCGGCAGAGACAACTTTGTATTTGCAATGGGAAATCGTGAAACTTTGGATCTGCTGAAGAAAAAATTAGATGATGTTGCGGATTATATTTCCAAACACAATTCTTTAGAGATAAAACAATTAGAATCACTTCTCAAGCTGAAAGACGATTCCGAAAAACAATTGGTCTTTGACCAGGATATCATTGTAAAAGGTGTCAATGGAAAAGTCATCAAAGCCAAAACCACCAATCTCAAAAAACTAGTGAAGGTATCTGAGAAAAAAGATATGGTATTTGCGATTGGACCCGCCGGAACGGGCAAGACCTACACCAGTGTAGCACTGGCGGTCAGAGCACTTCGTGATAAAGAGGTGAAAAGGATTATTTTAACCAGACCAGCGGTAGAAGCGGGAGAGAGTCTTGGTTTTCTTCCCGGCGATCTTAAAGAGAAACTTGATCCTTACATGCAACCTTTGTACGATGCACTTCGTGATATGATCCCACACGAAAAACTGGAAGGTTATATGGAGAAAAGAATCATAGAAGTAGCGCCTTTGGCCTTTATGAGAGGCAGAACACTGGATGAGGCCTTTGTTATCCTCGATGAAGCGCAAAATACTACGCATTCCCAGATGAAAATGTTTCTGACAAGAATGGGGATGAATGCAAAATTTATTATCACAGGTGATCCCAGCCAGATCGATCTACCAAAAAATCAGCAGTCCGGTCTCAAAGAATCCATGACCATTCTAAAAGATGTGGAAGAAATTGGATTTGTACATCTTACAGAAGAAGATGTGGTAAGGCATCCAGTGGTGAAAAAGATCATCATGGCCTATAACAGTATCGAAAGAAAATAAAAATTTAGTTTTTGGTACGGATGTTGGTAATGTCTGTGTGTAAATTAAATTTTTAAACTATGAAAAAGATTTTTTTAGCTGCTGCAACCGCTGTTTTTGGATTTACCCAAGCACAGGAAGGTTTTAAATTAGGCGCTCATATGGGCGCTCCAACAACTGGTAACTCTCCATTTACTTTAGGTTTGGATGCCGCATACAGATGGAATCTTGCCAAAGGTTTTGATTTGGGTGTAGCAACTGGCTATTCTCATTACATAGGTAAAAGTTATGATTATCCAGGAGGATCAGTAAAAACTGATGATTTTGGATTCATTCCTGTTGCGGTGTCTGGTAAATACTCTTTCTCTGGAGCGCCAATAGCGGTTGGCTTAGATTTAGGGTATGCCATATCTACTGCTGATAACGTCGATGGAGGTTTGTATGCGGTGCCAAAATTTATGTATAATATGCCGGCTGGTGAATTGTATGTAGGGTACCAAAGTATTTCAGGAGATAACAGAAGATATTACAATGACAGACCTGTTATTGGAAAAGAATCAGTAGGCGCTGTAATTGTAGGTTTTAATTTCAATTTGAAATAATTGCTATCAAAAAATATCCCAACTCCAATGTTCGCATTGGAGTTTTTTTTGTCTAAAATTTAAAGATTAAAATCTGTTATTTATGAATCATTCTCACGGCATAAGTTGTTTTCAAATTGGTTTTACTCGTAAAAAAAATGTATTTTCGCAATCAAAGTAAATCTTATATAATGAGTAAATCTATTGAAGAGTTGAAAAGCCTTTCAACGCAGATCAGAAGAGACATTCTTAGAATGGTTCATGCTGTAAACAGCGGTCACCCAGGAGGTTCTCTTGGCTGTACAGAATATTTCGTAGCACTTTATGGGGAAATTTTGGACTACAAACTGCCGTTCACAATGGCAGGCAAGGATGAGGATTTGTTTTTCCTTTCCAATGGTCATATTTCGCCCGTATTTTACAGTACTTTGGCAAGATTCGGATTTTTCCCGGTTGCAGAATTGGCAACTTTCAGAAAACTGAATTCCAGACTACAAGGTCACCCAACAACACACGAGGGATTACCAGGAATCAGGGTCGCTTCTGGCTCTTTGGGACAAGGCCTTTCTGTGGCCTTAGGCGCTGCTCAGGGTAAAAAACTGGATGGCGACAACTCTTTAGTTTACACACTTCACGGCGATGGTGAATTACAGGAAGGACAGAACTGGGAAGCATTGATGTATGCCGCTGCAAAAAAAGTGGATAACGTGATTGCAACCATAGATTATAACGGGAGACAAATTGATGGTGATACAGATGATGTACTGTCACTAGGAGATTTGCATGCCAAGTTGGAAGCATTTGGTTGGTTGGTTTTAGAAGAGAAAAACGGTAACGATCTGGAAGCTGTGATTGCTATTTTGAACAAAGCAAAATCAGAAACCGGAAACGGAAAACCTGTCGTTATTTTACTTCATACAGAAATGGGAAGTGGTGTAGATTATATGGTGGGAAGTCACGCTTGGCACGGAAAAGCACCGAACGACGAGCAGTTGGACACCGCTTTCAAACAATTATACCTTGAAGCACCAGCTGATTATTAATCTATTATTCCTACAATCAAATGAAATATACATACACAGAAAAAAAAGATACACGTTCAGGCTTCGGAGCTGGCTTGGCAGAATTGGCTGACACCAACCCCAATGTTGTCGCGCTCTGCGCAGATTTGATCGGCTCTCTGAAGATGGAGAAATTCATAGAAAAAGCACCGGAAAGATTTTTCCAGACTGGTATTGCCGAGGCTAATATGATGGGCTTGGCAGCTGGATTGACGATCAATGGCAAGATTCCTTTTGCTGGGACCTTTGCCAATTTTGCAACATCCAGAGTGTACGATCAGATCCGTCAGTCCATCGCTTATTCCAACAAGAATGTGAAAATTGCCGCTTCCCACGCCGGCGTTACTTTGGGAGAAGATGGCGCAACACACCAGGTTTTAGAAGACATCGGAATGATGAAAATGCTCCCTGGGATGACCGTGATCAATCCTTGCGATTACAACCAGACCAAAGCAGCAACTCTGGCCGCAGCAGCACACGAAGGCCCGGTTTATTTGAGATTCGGACGTCCAGTAGTGCCCGTTTTCATTCCGGAAGATATGCCTTTCGAGATCGGAAAAGGAATTTTGCTTCAGGAAGGAACAGACGTGACCATCGTTGCAACAGGACATTTGGTTTGGGAATCATTGCTAGCAGCAGAAGAGTTGGAGAAAGAAGGCATCTCTTGTGAGATCATCAATATCCACACAATCAAACCTTTGGACGAGGAAATCATCCTCAAGTCTGTAGAAAAAACCGGAAAACTGGTTTCTGCGGAAGAACATAATTTCCTTGGCGGATTGGGCGAATCTATCGCTGGCGTTTTGGCCAGAAGACGGCCTACACCTCAGGAATTTGTGGCAGTTCACGACACTTTCGGCGAGTCAGGAACACCTGCAGAACTAATGAAAAAATATCAAATTGATGCAGAAGCTGTCGTAAAAGCAGTGAAAAAAATCATCGAGAGAACAAAATAATTCTCAGCAACTATATCGCACAAAGTCCACCATTATCGGTGGATTTTTTGTTTGCAAAATTTTTAGAAGCTTGATCCCGCTTTCCGCTGCAATCTTTTTTGCATCACGTTCTGTAATCACGATTCAGCGAAGTCCACGCAAAAAAGGATTTCCACTGCAATCGGGGCTATGGGTTTTATCTCAAGTTTTTCAGTTCATTTTCAAATTCTAAAAAATCTGCGAGAGATAAAACAATCAATTATGAAAATTCATTTTTAATCACAACGCTAGAATCAGCGATTTTTTTGTCATTCCGTAGAAATAAACTATTTGATTTTAAGAGTTTGAGATTCCTTAGGAAAGAAAAATAAACTGTTAAATGATTAGGTATTAGATTTTTATAATTTAGTGAATTTATAAAAACCCATTTTTTGACCTTAAAGAAACTAGAATTAACTAGATCTTACTCTACTTCAAATCTTTCTTTCTCAACCCTTGTTGTCTAATCAAAAAGAACTCAATGCTGATGAGATGAATAGACAGGCCACTCCTCTGGAGCTTTACGCTTATTAAATCCATTTTTTCTATTAACAGTAAATCCTGATAGGATTAATTACAGCTCCATTGGGAGCGGATTGTTAATAGGAAATTAGTTGTTATTAGAAGTGGAGCTCCAGAGGAGCGGCCTATTTACTTTTTTGTTAACATTAGATCCCGATAGGATTTAATATAGCTACATTAGGAGCGGCCTGTCAATGAATTTTTATTTTTTATTGGGTAATAAGGGTTCTAAACAAAAACTTAAGTAATTTTGAAGATGCTTAAGATCCCGGAACATAAAATCCCCATCACAGAATTGAAAACCAATTTTGATGTCCGGATTTTCATCAAAAGAGAAGACCTTATCCATCCCAAAATTTCCGGAAACAAATTCTGGAAACTCTTTTTTAATGTCAATCAATATCTGGAAACACATCCGGTCAATCCTTTGTTAATCACCTTTGGAGGCGCCTATTCCAATCACATTGCCTCAGTCTCTGCTTTCGGAAAAGAGTTTGCAATCTCAACAATCGGAATCATCCGAGGAGACGAGTTAAAAAATAACTGGCAAGAAAACCCAACACTTTCCGAAGCTTCCAAAAACGGAATGCAATTTTATTTTGTCTCAAGAGCAGATTATCAAAATAAAGAAAAAGTCACGGGAAAATTTTCAAATCGATATCCAAATGCACTGATTATTCCAGAAGGTGGAAGCAATGGATCGGCCGTACAAGGTATGCAATATATATTGGGAAATGACACCAAAGATTTTGATTATCTTTGCACTGCTGTTGGAACTGGCGGAACAATTGCCGGGATTTCCAAATTTGCGGAAGCGCATCAGAAGGTTTTAGGCATCAAGGTGGTAAGAGATGATTCTTTAGAGACAACTATTTTCCCATGGAGCGGAAAAGAAAACTTTGAGTTGAAAGATGCCGATGAAAACCGCTACGGTAAAATATCAGATGAGAATGTCCGTTTTATCAATTGGTTTTATAAAGAATATCAGATTCCTTTGGATCCAATTTATACAGGAAAGATGATGCAAACCATCTTTGAATTGGCAGAAAAAGGATTTTTCCCGAAAGGTTCAAAAATTCTGGCTTTTCATACCGGCGGATTGCAAGGAATTAAAGGAGTAAATCAATTATTAAAAAGTAAAGGAAGAAATTTAATAGATTTTGGAAAGTTTCAATTCTGATAAAAAGTTCAAAATTGGTAGAATCCCATAGCCCCGATTGCAGTGGCATCCTTTTTTGTCTTTCTGTAAAGGCTGTATGATTGACAAAACCTCGAAGACAAAAAAGATATAGCCCTTCGACAAGCTCAGGATAAACTGCAAGCGGGATTAAGCTCCTGAAAAATAAAAGTATTTTGTAAAAAATAAATATGAGAAAGTTATTAGTGATTGGTTTTGTGAGTGTTTTAGGCTTGGTGAAAGCGCAAACCTGGAAAACGGAAGACCAGTACATCCAGAAATTTGCACCGTACGCGGTAGAAGAAATGGAAAAATACAAAATCCCGGCAAGCATCACTTTGGCGCAGGGGCTTTTGGAAACAGGAGGCGGACAAAGCCGATTGGCACAGTTGGGAAAAAACCATTTCGGGATCAAATGTAAGGAAGACTGGACCGGCAAAACCATGAGCCATACGGATGATGCACCAAACGAATGTTTTCGTGTGTACGAAGATCCTAAGCAGTCTTACGAAGACCACTCGGTGTTTTTGGCGACCAGAAAGTATTACACCAAACTCTTTGACCTGAATCCGAAAGATTACAAAGCTTGGGCGCACGGCCTGAAAAAAGCAGGTTACGCTACCAATCCTAGATATGCATATATTTTAATTGATAAGATCGAGCGTTATAAGCTGTATGAATTCGATAATACGAGCAAAGATGAGGTCTATTATGCGATCCTGAAATTGTATCCGTCTCTCAACAATGATGCGGTTTTTATGGCTCAGCTAAGTCAGGAAAAGCAAAATGATAGAGTGACGCCGCCAACTATTAAAGTGGATTATACGCAGGGTTCTTATGCGAATCAACAATCGAAAGTTTCTGATATTGTAGATTCCAAAACAAGAGCAGCGCTTCTTAAAAATATCCTGGTGAAGAATCATCCGAATGATGGACTGAAATTTTTCGTAATGCCTGTAGATGCAGATGTTTCCGAAATTTCTAAAAAATTCGGGATCAGCGAAAAACGCCTGATGAAGTACAATGAGCTGGAAAGTTCTAAGTTGGCGAAAAATGATATTGTTTTCTTAGAAAGTAAAAATTCATCCGGAAACAAACAAACGTACAAAGCCGGAACTGGTGAAACGATGCACGATATTGCTCAGAAATTTGGGATCAAACTGAAAAAATTATATTCGAAAAACAGAATGGATGAAGGACAAGAACCAAGATCCGGGCAACTGATCTATCTGCAAAGTAAAAAACCGAGAAACTAAATAGAAATTCGACTTTAGATGTCAGAAATGAGATGTAAAACTGACAACTATCAACCAAAAACTTTCAACAAAATGTTATACCAAAGAAGTTCAGCGCTTTTTGAAGAAGCGTACAAATATATTCCAGGCGGCGTGAATTCGCCAGTTCGTGCCTTCAAATCTGTGGGCGGTGTTCCACTTTTTATGAAGTCTGCGAAAGGCGCTTATCTTACAGACGAAGACGACAGCACTTATATCGATTACATCAATTCCTGGGGACCTGCGATTTTGGGTCACACGCATCCTGAAGTTTTGGAAGCCTTGAAACTGCAGGCTGAGAAAGGGTTCTCCTTTGGAGCGCCAACAGAACTGGAAACCGAGATTGCGAAATACATTGTGGAAAATGTCCCGAATATAGACCAGGTCAGAATGGTCTCTTCCGGAACCGAAGCCTGTATGAGCGCAGTACGATTGGCCAGAGGTTATACAAATAGAGAAAAGATTATCAAATTCGAAGGTTGTTATCACGGGCATTCGGATTCATTTTTGATTCAGGCGGGAAGTGGAATGGCAACTTTTGGAAGCCCGAATTCTCCTGGCGTCACGCAAGGTACAGCGAAAGATACATTGCTGGCCGAATATAATAATTTCGAACAAGTAGAAGATCTTTTTAAAAATAATCCAGGTGAAATTGCGGCCATCATCGTAGAACCAATTGCCGGAAATATGGGTTGCATCTTGCCAGAAAATCAATTCCTGCAAAACCTTAGAAAAATTTGCGATGCGAACGGAACTGTTTTGATCTTTGATGAGGTGATGACGGGTTTCCGATTGGCTTTTGGCGGTGCTCAGGAAGCATTGAATGTAAAAGCCGATCTGGTGACTTTCGGAAAAGTGATAGGCGGCGGATTGCCGGTAGGTGCTTTTGCGGGACCTAATGAGATTATGAATTGTCTCTCACCAAGAGGAAACGTTTATCAGGCAGGAACTTTGAGCGGAAATCCATTAGCAATGAGAGCTGGACTCAAAACTTTGCAATTGATCAAACAGGATCCAGATTTCTATAAAAAATTAGATAAAACAACAGAAACCTTAGATTTCGAAATTGGTAAAATCCTGAATGAAAAAGGGATAAAACACAGGATCAATAGAAAAGGAAGTATGATGTCTATTTTCTTTGATGTAACTTCTGCAAGCAATTTTACTGAAGTTAATAATTCCAATATTGGTTTGTTCAATAACCTGTTCCATCAGGTTTTGCAACAAGGGATCTATCTTCCGCCAAGTGGCTATGAGACTTGGTTTATCTCGTCAGCAATTGGGGATACAGAGATTGACAAAACGCTGGAAGCTTTTAGGAATTTTCAGTATTAACGATATCAAAAACGGCTTCACAAAATATGTTAAGCCGTTTTTTTTATTTACCTTTTGAGGCTTGTTTATAAAACTTTTGAAGCAATAATTACTTCACAGGTTTCGCTCTCAGGTACTGATGCGGATAGAAATTGTCTTCATTGTTTTCCCAAGCTGCCTGAACAGCAAAATAAGGATTTCTCAAAATCTCTCTTGCTACGAAAATAAGATCTGCCTTTCCACTTTCCAAAATGTCTTCTGCTTGCGCTGCTGTGGTAATAAGGCCAACTGCTGCGGTATCTATTTCGGCCATTTTTTTGACATCTTCTGCTAATGGAACCTGATAACCAGGACTCAAAGGAATGATGACACCGTTGATATTGCCGCCGCTGGAAACGTCTATCAAATCTACATTTTTGGTTTTCAAAACTTTTGCAAGTTCTGCGCTGTCTTTGATGTCCCAACCATTTTCTGCATATTCTGTTCCGGAGATTCTGACGAAAAGTGCAACGTCTTCTGTGATTTCAGCATTCACAGCGTCTACAATTTCCATTAAGAATCGCGCCCTGTTTTCAGGATTTCCACCGTATTCATCCGTTCTGGTGTTGGAAAGTGGTGAAAGGAATTGATGGATCAGATAACCGTGTGCGCCGTGAATCTCTATGACATCAAAACCTGCTTCAACAGATCTTCTAGCTGCTTTTCGGAAATTTTCTACAAGTTCTTTAATTTCTTCGATAGTCAAGACATGCGGGATTCTTTCGGAATGATGGAAAGGAATCGGACTTGGGGCGATGGTTTCCCAGCCTTCTTCTATACTGATTTGTCGGTTTTCCCAAGTAGAGCCTTTTCTGCCAGCGTGAGCCAGCTGGATACCGATTTTGCTTTCTGAATTCTGGTGGACAAAATCTACTATTTTTTTCAAAGCCAAAGCTTGCTCGTCATTCCAGATGCCGAGACATTGGTTGGTGATCCTGCCGCGTGGTTCTACTGCGGTGGCTTCTGTGATGATTAATCCGGCGCCGCCCTGTGCACGGCTGCCATAATGTACAAAATGGAAGTCATTTGCCAGACCGTCTTCCGCAGAGTACATACACATTGGCGACATTACGATTCGGTTTTTCAGTTCTATATTTCTGAATGTGATGGGTGTGAAAAGTTTCATTTTTTTTTTGATGAATTTATAATAAGGTTGATGACTGGCTTTGTCTTTGTTGCATTAATTTTCTAATGACAACAAACGTTGAAATGGTTGACCAATCTTGTTTTGATGTGGAATCCGCAGCCCGACTTGAACGGAGCTCTTTTCTTTTCCGTTGCCTGAGCGAAGTCGAAGGTGACGGAAAAGAAAAAGCGGGAGTGGAAGGCGGATAAGCTGCCCAAATCAGGCAAAGTAGTCTGGGGAAGTCTAGTGATTTTAAACCCCAAACTGATTCAGGTGGTGATCCAGGTGTTTTGCCATCATATTATTCCATTCTTTGGCAGTCAGTTTTCCGAAGCTGAAACTTTCTTTGCCCTCAAAAGCATCTGCTCCCAACTGTTGTGTTTTCTGAATAAAACCAATGATGCGTTTGCGCTCGTCCTCGAAGTTTTTACTGTCTGTAATCACAAACATTGCTGCGGTAGGAAGATTTTGTTTGTAGGCAATCTCGTTTGTTACCTTTGGTTTTACAAAGTTCTTCAGAATCCATTTTGTGATAAAAGTGGGTTTCTTGTGTTTTTCTGATTCGTAGATCAGTTCATAGGTCACGTTGCAGTGGGCAAGCATTTTGTCAACAGACATCAATCCCCATTTTGGAAAAGAGTCTTCCGTAAGTGCATTGATCCGCTTGATGAAATGGCTTGTGTCGTTTTGGTCGAAAATATTCTTCATTTCTTAATTGGTGATTTTGTTTATTGGATTCAGATTTTCAATTAATAATTGGTTGCGTTTCTCGAGTTCGCTTTGTTCTCTTGCAAATCTGGTCTCGGTGTCCATTTGGTTGTTCGCTTCATAATTGTTCCAATCTTGAAGTGCGATATAATTGTCCGAAAAACTTGACTAAATTTCTTCACTCGGGACAAGGTCGCCGACTTTTTTGGACAGATTGACAGATTTTTCAAACGCTAGAATGCTTAGCAGTGTTCGTAATGACTGACTTTTTTGATGTCATCCAAAGCGGTTAGGAATTCTTCTAATGTCCATGCGTGGTTCTCCTGTATTTTTTAGAAAATTCAGAAATTCCTTATGTCAGAATTCATTCAAAATAAAGGATTTTGAATGGTTTGATCAAATTTTTCCAATTTGTGAAAGAATAGTCCTTATTTTTCATCTATTTGTAAGGCGTGAGCGGTTAGACGTCGACCCGCAGATGTTATTTTTTTGGCTCAGAATTGCTTTTTCACCTCAGATAGTTTAACTTTGCACAAACCTAATCTAATGAGTAAAAAAGAAACGAAATACATCTTTGTGACAGGAGGTGTGACATCGTCACTGGGTAAAGGAATAGTCTCCGCTTCTTTGGGACTTTTATTAAAATCGAGAGGTTTTAAAGTGACTATCCAAAAACTTGACCCTTATATCAATATCGATCCGGGAACACTTAATCCTTATGAACACGGCGAATGTTATGTGACCGAAGACGGCGCAGAGACAGATCTTGATCTTGGACATTACGAGCGATTCCTAGACAGTCCAACTTCCCAAAACAACAACGTAACAACAGGTAAGATCTACCAAACCGTTATCGAAAAAGAACGTAAAGGTGATTTTCTGGGAAAAACCGTTCAGGTCATTCCTCACATTACCAATGAGATCAAACGCAGGATCAAGATGCTTTCCAAAAAGGATTATGACATCATCATCACAGAGATCGGCGGAACCGTGGGTGATATAGAGTCTCTTCCTTACATAGAAAGTGTTCGCCAGTTGCAGTGGGAATTAGGTAAGAACAATTCGATGGTGATCCATTTGACATTGTTGCCTTATTTGGCTTCAAGTGGAGAGTTGAAAACAAAACCTTCCCAACATTCCGTTCGTCAATTAATGGAAAGTGGCATCCAGGCAGACGTTTTGGTTTGCAGAACAGAGCACACCATTCCAAAAGAGCAGAAAGCAAAACTGGCGCAATTTTGTAACGTCGGCTTAGGAAACGTGATCGAGTGTATCGATATGGATACGATCTACGAAGTGCCATTGTATCTTCAGAAACAAAATTTCGACGAGGTTGTTTTAAATGAGTTAAATCTTCCTGTGGGAAAAGAACCCAACCTGAAAGACTGGAAAACCTTCCTTAAGAAATATAAAAACCCAAAAAAAACCGTCGAAATTGCGTTGGTTGGAAAATATGTTTCTCTTCAGGATTCTTACAAATCGATTGCCGAAGCCTTTATTCACGCAGGATCCGATATGGAAACCGAAGTCAAGATCAAATGGGTTTACAGTGGTGATATCGAGCAAGAAGGTGCTGAACAATTATTATCTGGCGTAGACGGAATCCTCATTGCACCAGGTTTTGGAGACAGAGGAATCGAAGGTAAAATTCAAGCAGCCAAATATGCAAGAGAGAACAAAGTTCCATTGTTGGGAATTTGTCTGGGAATGCAAATTATGACCATAGAATTCGCTAGAAATGTCTTGGAACTCAGCAAAGCCAATAGTATGGAATTCGATACTTCCACGCCAGATCCAGTGATTTCTTTGATGGAAGAACAGAAAAATGTAGTGGATAAAGGTGGAACGATGCGTCTTGGCGCTTGGAAATGTACATTGAAAACTGGTTCCAAATTGGCAGAAATCTACGGTGCAAAAACCATCTCGGAACGTCACCGTCACAGATACGAGTTCAACAGTGATTACAAAAAAGATTTTGAGGAAAAAGGATTGGTGCCAACAGGCTTCAATCCGGAAACAGAATTGGTTGAGACTTTGGAAATGAAAGATCATCCATTTTATATTGGAGTCCAGTATCACCCGGAATATAAAAGTACGGTGGCGACGCCGCATCCTTTGTTCAAAGCGTTTATCAGCGCCGCAGTAAAAGGAAAATAATACTTTTTTAATAAAAATAAAACAGCTGTGAATTAATTTTCGCAGCTGTTTTTTTAATTATTTGTAAATAATTTTTTCGTTCAATTCTATCGGATTATTTAATTGCCTGATTTGTTTTTGAAGTTGCTTTTCATAATCCCGATAATCATTAGCAGTAAACTTTTCCCCGGATTCTTTTGTAATAAAAGCAGTACCGTTTTTGTATTCAGCAAGCGGATTGTTATAGTAATTTACCTGAACTTTTCCCCAGTCTTTTTCTTTAATATTAATTATCGAATTTCCAAATAAGTCCTTTATGATTTGTTCGGAATTAAGTTCGGATTCGTATTTTTTGTTTTGAATAAAGGCAAAATGGTAATTGTATTTATCATCCGAAATATCGAGAATCAGTCCTGGCAAACCGTAGAATACATAAGGTCCATATGGAAAAGGAATGTCCGGTGAAAACCAAGCAGTCCAATTTCTTCCGCCATATTCTGCAGTTGCTTTCGTGACTTCAAAATTGCCAATTTTCTTCTTTTCATTAGAAATTAACCAGTTTATTTTCCGTTTGCTATTGATCTGATAACAAGCCATAGAAAGAACATAAAGAAGGTCAAAACTGTTGTCGTTTTTGTTATATTTAATAACTTGTGTGAAATCAGGATCAGCAAATTCCATAGTGTCCTTATGAATTTTATTAATAGAATCTGTTACGAGATAAGAATTGCTGAGAAAAATATTCGAATCCTTATTTACTTCCAAAACCACAACATCTTTTGCAGGATAAGCTCCTAAAGCATCTCTTTTAAAATGGACTTCATAAAAAAAACGATGTGTTTTTTGACTGTAAAATAGTCCGCTAATTAGGAATAATAGTAAAGTGATGTTTTTCATTGAGTTCTTTTAATGGTTAGTTTTTTTTATGATTAAGATTCTAATTTAAATAAAATAAATCAGTTTATCATTTTAATAATGAAAGATCACAAAAGTAATTCCGTTCCTTAACCGTCTTTATAACAGAATCTGAAAAATAAATCCTATTTTTGCAGACCAAAATGATGTAGATTTTGAATTGATGAAATGTCATCCTGAGCGGAGTCGAAGGATCACATCAAACTTCAGATCTTAAACTTTAAACTAAATTCTATAATGCAGCAAAACAACGGATTAGATAAAAGCCAGCTCATTAGCTTCGGTGTTTTTTCTATGATTCTTATCGGTTTTATGTTTTACTTCCAAAACAGAAACGCACAGGCCGAACAGGAAAAACTGGCAGTTGATGCCAAAAAAACAGAACAGACAACCAAAGCAAAACCGGTTGCGACCAATCTGAACGCAGCAACGGTTACGCCGGCATCAGTTCAGAAAGTTAATCTTCAGAATGATGAGCTATCGCTTGAATTCTCCAGCATTGGCGGACAGTTGAGTTCTGTAAAACTGAATAAATATGAAGCATTTGGCGGAAAACCGTTGTATCTTTTCAATAACAACAATGCAAGCTATGGTTTCCAGTTCAAAGACAAAACCAACAAGGTTTTCAATACCAAAGATTTGGTATTTGTACCCACGGTGGCGGGCAATTCAGTCACCTTAAGTTCAAAAATAGGAACGGCCGTGATCCAGTTTGTTTATACACTCAAAGCAAAATACACGGTAGATTTCCAGGTGAAAACACAAGGTTTGGCTACATTGGTAAACGATGGCAAAGCCGATTTTGTTTGGGATTACACGGTGAAAGGTGCAGAAAAAGGAAGATCGCAGGAGGAGACTCACACAGAGTTTGCCTACTCTTTCAACAATTATAAAGACTACGATTACGACGCGCGTTCTGAGATGGACGAGCCGGACGAAACCCTTAACTGGATTGGTGTAAAACAGCAGTTTTTCTCAGCCGTGATTGAGGCCAAGAACGGATTTACAAAATCAAAAGGAAGTCAGGAAGCTATTGCGGAAGGCGATTTTCTTAAGAAATTCAATTTTGACGGTCAGGTGAACCTTGCCGGAAATGAGTTGAATCAGGAATTCACTTGGTATTTTATGCCGTTGGATATGGATTTGCTGAAATCTTATGACAAAAACTTCGACGAGATTCTTCCATTAGGCTGGTCTTTCATCGGATCGCTGAACCGTCACGTGTTTATGCCGATGTACAATTTGCTTTCCGGCTGGGGCATCGCTGCAGGTTGGGCAATTTTCTGGATGACAATTATTATCAAATTGATCTTATCACCGGTGATGTTCAAACAGCACAAACTAAGTGCAATGATGAAGGTAATCCGTCCGGAAATCGATGAGGTGAATGCCAAATTCAAGGATGCAGATCCAATGAAAAAACAGCAGGAAACAATGGCCGTTTACAGAAAAGCCGGCGTGAATCAAATGGCAGGTTGTTTGCCGGCATTGGTTCAGATCCCATTGTTCTATGCACTATTCCGATTCTTCCCGAATATGATAGACCTTCGTGGCAAGAGCTTCTGGTTCGCACCGGATCTGACGGCTTACGATGATGTAATCAAATTTGGTTTCAACGTACCGTTACTGGGCGAGCATTTGAGTATTTTCGCTTTGGCCTGTACCGTGGTGATCCTGATCTATACCGTAATGACTTCCGGAAATATCCAACAACCACAGCAGGAAGGGATGCCGAATATGAAAGTGTTGATGTACATCTTCCCAATCACATTCCTGTTCTTCCTAAACAGCTCAGCTTCTGGTCTGTCTTGGTATTATTTTGTTTCCAATGCGATTAATATCGTGATTATTTTGGTCATCAAATATTTTATCCTGGATGAGAAAAAGATCCACGCACAGATCCAAGCCAACAAACAGAAGGAACCGAAGAAAGAAGGTAAATTCCAACAGAGAATGAGAGAGATGATGGAGAAAGCGCAGGAACAACAGAAAGTGCAGCAATCCAACAAAAAGAAATAATTTTTGAAAGCGGTAATTTTTTACCGCTTTTTTTTATGGAATTTACTTAAATATTGAAAGTTTTTTAGGAGCTTATTGACTACGTCGAACAGTTACTTAATATTTTTATTTGGAGCTGCTTCCCGCTGTCCACTATATCTTTTTTGGCTTCGAAGTTTGATCACCAAAACAAATTTCTGCAAGCCAAAAAAGGATGCCGTTCCCATCGGGGCTAGGCGTTTCGTTATCCAAATGTTACTTATCTTATAAATGTACTTTTGATTCTTTGCTGAGTTTGAAGTTGATACTGAGCCTGTCGAAGTACCTTTGCTAGCCTTGAAAATATTTTCAATATTGTCAAAAAATCTTTGCGAACTTTGCATTTAAAATTTACAATTTATAAAAATAAAATTCCCGAAATTTACCCACTCAACTTTGAACTTTAAACCCAAAACCTTGAACCCAAATTCCACCTACGAATATCTCCAGCAATTCCTCACACCAGAACGTCTTCAGAAAATCGAGCACTTTGCTCAGGAAAGCTCAGACTTCGTGTTGCCTGTGATGGAAGACATTTACCAGTTCCGGAATGCAGCAGCCATCGTCCGTTCGGTAGAAGCTTGCGGATTTCATAAAGTCGTGGCAATGGAAAAAGAAAACTTCTTTGAACCCAATCTCAAAGTCACTAAAGGCGCAGACACTTGGGTGGAGGTAGAGAAAATGCCAAGAACGATAGAATCCTTACAGAATATCAAAAATCGAGGTTACAAGATTGTCGCAGTTTCCGCAGAAAACAATGCGAAAATGCTTCCGGATTATCAAGTGGATCAACCATTGGCACTGGTCTTCGGGACAGAGTGGGAAGGAACTACAGATGAATTGCTGGACTTTGCAGATGAAACCTTGGCCATCCCAATGTTCGGATTCACGAGAAGCTTCAACGTTTCTGTAGCGGCCGCCATCTGTATGTACGAGCTCAAGCAAAAACTCCTAAGCTCAAACATCGACTATAAATTATCAGAAGAAAAATTACTTCAATTAAGGATTCGTTGGGCAGTCAATTCTATCAAAAGCGGAAAAGAGATTTTGGAAAAGTTTGAAAGAGAAAATGAGTTTTAAAAAACCAACTCACAAACCATCTCTCCAATCTTCGGCGCCAGCGCAACACCCATTCCGGAAAGTCTAACAGCACAGAATTGTCTCTCGGAAAGCTGTTTTACAATCGGCGTTTTCTCATTTCCCATTGCCATAATTCCCGACCATCGCATTGCAATTTTGAAGTCCTGATTGGGTAAAATCACTTCTTTTAGAAATTGTTCCAGATGGTTTTGTAGAAATTCTGTCGTTTCAAAATCGGTTGTTTCTTCCTTTTCGAAATCCTGATTTCTTGCGCCACCAAGAAGAATTCGGTTTCCTAAGTTTCTGAAATAGTAATAGCCTTCGTCGTAATGGAATGTTCCTTTTAGTTTCAGATTTTCAATCGGTTCTGTTAAGATGATTTGTCCTCTTGCAGGAATGATTTCTTCAGATTTAAGAAATTTCGAACTGAAAGCATTTGTGCAGAAAATGACTTTATCAGATTTGAGACTAAGATTTTCATCCATTTTAATTTCAAGTTCATTCTCATTTTCTGAAACGGATTCTACTTCGGTTCCGCAGAGAAATTCCACCTTCAGTTGGTGGCATTTTTCTACCAATTTGCTCAGTAATTTTCCGGAATGCAGACTTCCTTCACAAAGATTCTCAACCAAAAATTCGGATTTTCTCAATCCAAATTCTTTAATCTTTTCATTGGCGATGCTAAAAGTGTTTTCCGTTTTTGTAATCGGAAAAAGATGTTGGTTGACTTCAACTAATTTTTCCAAAGTAGATTTATCATTTAAGATTTCATAACCACCGCAAAGCTCAAAATCAATTTCGTCAGAAGAAAAATAGTGTTGGATTTTCTGCAAGCCTTCATATCGCATTTTTACCAATTCCAAGGTCTTCTTCCAACCCATTTTCTTGGAGTCAGCGGTGATTTCTGTCAAACTTCCAAAGCACGCAAAACCAGCATTTCGTGTGGAAGCGCCCGCTGCAATCGGATGTCTCTCAATCATCAATACCGATTTTTTAGGATGCTTTTCCTTGATAGCAATAGCGGTCCAAAGTCCGGTGAATCCCGAACCAATGATGATGACATCCCGTTTTCTGTAAAAAGTTTCGACTTCCCAAATGCTTGTTGCTAGGTTTTTCATTGGGGAAATTTAGTAAAATTTAAAACATTTTATCGTAATTCCAAGCTGCGACAAAGATGCCTGCTGTTTCTGTTCTCAACCTTTGATTTCCTAATGAAACTGCTTTGATGCCTTTCTCTGCCAGAAGCTGGATTTCCCTGTCAGAAAAGTCGCCTTCCGGGCCAATCAGAAAAGTGTAGTGATCAAGATTCGGTATATGATTCAAATTAATTCTTTCCAAATTCTCATTGCAATGTGCTACAAAAGTCGTTTTCGGGTCAAGCGTTTTCATAAACTCAGAAAATTTCTGAAGGTCGTTGATTTTAGGAAAATGCGAACGCAGACTTTGTTTGGAAGCACCGATGGCTTGTTTTCTCAGTTTATCGATGCTGATATTTTTACGCTCGGTTTGCTCTGTGAGGATGAAACTGACTTCAGAAATTCCCATTTCTACGGCTTTTTCCAGAAAGAATTCTATCCTGTCGATGTTTTTTGTGGGTGCAATCGCGATGTGCAGTTTTGGTGAGAAATCAGGAAGATGTTCCAGAACTTGGGACACATTGAGCGTTACTTTTTTCCCTTCGAAAATTAAAGTTCCTTTGGCAAGATTGCCTTTTCCGTCAGTTAAGAAAATCTCTTCACCTTCACGCATTCTCAGGACTTTTACGATGTGCTGTTGCTCATCAATATCGATTAAAATTTCGGGAAAGACCTGTCCAAAGAAAAGTTTCATGTGGTTTGTCGTTGTATAGTTAAATTATTTATTGGTAAAATCGCTAAATCGTTATATCGTTAAGTCGCTAAATCGTTAAATCGTTAATTTGTAAAATTGTTATTTGTAAAGTATTTCAATCAAAAATTAATTTAAGATGTCAATCACTTTACTATTTACTGATGGATTTATGCAAAGAATTAATTTGATTGGTAATAAATTCTGCTCTTTCCCGTAATTGATCATAACTTTCACTTGTTATAAAATCTAAATCTTTTGATAGAATTAAAAAATTGATAACTTCCATTGTTGATCCAAATGCGATGTTTAAAAATCTGGATTTTTCTTTAGTGGATTGTCTCGAAAAGCCTTCTGCAATATTCGCTGAAATACTTGTGGACGCTCGTCTTATTTGATTGGTAATTCCAAATTTTTCATTTTCAGGAAAGTGAGATATGATCAGGTAAATTTCTTTTACCAATTTTCTTGAATTTTGCCAGACTTCTAATTTCTCAAAATAAAATTGATACATATTCTACCTTTTATAAACCGTTTCACGAATCAACGATTCATCGGTTTTACCAGTTGCAATATTTTCTTCCCAACGGTCATCACCAGAACTGCTGCCAACCCAAACACAACGCCCAAGCCAAATTCTGTAACGGTGGATGGGAAGTTTTCCGGAATATAGTTTAGTATCAAATGGTGGATGTATTCAATATTATGATGGAAGATCCCACCTGAAACCAAAAGTAAAGCGATGGTTCCCACTACGCCCAAAACCTTGATTACAATAGGTAAGGCTTTTACCAAAAAATGTCCAAGACCTGAGATAAACCCTTTGTTGTTGGACTTTTTCATCAGGAAAAATCCCGCGTCATCCATCCTTACAATCAGTGCTACGATCCCGTAAACGCCTACTGTTGCGATGATAGCAACAAAAGATACGCTGAGGATCTGCGTCAGAAGCGGATGCTTTTTTTCAATCACCGTTCCTAATGCGATGATGACGATCTCCAGAGAAAGGATAAAATCTGTTTTGATCGCAGAGCTGATCTTCGACTTCTCGGAATTGACTTCTTCCTCTTCCAGAGTGCTTTCTGCCATCACTTCCTCGCTTGTTTTGTTCCTGTGGAAAAGGAATTCTACAATCTTCTCCATTCCTTCGTAAGCCAGATAAATCCCGCCAAGAACCAAAATTACTTTGATGGCTTCCGGGAAGAAATAATTGAGCAGGAAGATCACAGGAAGGATAATCACTTTGTTGATGAAAGAACCCTTGGTGATTGCCCACAGCACGGGAAGTTCACGGGAGGATAGGAAACCGGTTGCTTTCTCTGCATTTACCGCAAGATCATCGCCGAGGATTCCGGCTGTTTTTTTTGTTGCGAGTTTACTGGTGACTGCGATGTCATCCATCAATGCGCCAATATCATCTAAGATTGCGAAGAATCCTGAAGCCATAACTTTTTATTTTGATACAAAAATAAGTTTTAAAGTTTAAAATTCAATGCGAAAAATTATGGTAGCGAAGATTTTGTAATTGAAGTTTTTAAAACGAGATTTCATTTTCACTCAGAAATGCAACACCTGTTTTCATAGTCGTATAAATATCGATATCACACTCCCGCAGAGAACACCTATAAACCTCTTCTTTCCAGCTGCCATTGATGAAAATGAGATTCAAGTATTCAAATTTTCTCAAGTTGTTTTTAATGGATAAAAAGTCGCCTTCTTTTGGTTCGTAAGGAAAGCTGAAAACATTTTCGGAATTGATGGTTTCCAGAATTTCTTCTTTGATATTTTGAATATAACCGGTCTCAGAGCTTGTCAGTTCATAATCGTCAGATTCTTCTGCATTTTCATTTTTTCCCGTAATCGTTTCTAAAATCCAGTAATATTTTGAATTCTTTTTGGAATGTGTTCCGAGTTGTTTTTCTTCTAGTAATATTTTCATAAGTTATATTTAGCCAAAGCTATTTCTACTGTAACGTTGTGTCTATTTTGTTGTGTAAATGATTTTTTCAGAGGTAAAATTTTGAGCAAAGCATTTTTGAGACTTGGAATATTTTATCAGATCAATTGTATCAAACCAAATATTAAATCGATAAGTAGTTTTTGATTGTTTCAAAACTTTTTTGAAAAATTTGGATTCATTGATGTTAATAGAATAAGAGATTGAATTATTTGGTTTTAAATTCTTGAATTTACCAAAACAATCCAAACAATTTACATCTATAATTGATTTTTGAATTTTATCAAAATTATTTAAGCTAGCTTCAAATTTTTCCACTTCGATTGGCTGTATATATACTTCGTGAAAGACGTCGGAGATTTTTAATTTTTGAGATTCTTTATTTGTAATGTTTAGTTTTAATATACCAGTTTTCGAAAGTCCAATCGTATCAATTTCGTATTTGAGGTTACAATTATTAATTTCAACTTTCTGCGAAAACAATGTGACAAATTGAAGGAATAGAATTAAAACAAAAATCTTTTTCATCATATTAACTTTGTTAAAATATTGAATTGAAATCTTCTGACTTCCAGCTTCCAACTTTCCTACAAATCATACTTCGCAGTCGCCGTAGTCCTGATATCCGTAAACTCGCCACGCTCATATTTCAGTTTGGCAACGATGGCAATCATCGCTGCATTGTCTGTTGTATATTCAAATTTTGGGATGAAGATATTCCAGCCCAATTTTTCTTGATTAAGTTCCATTGCTTTTCTCAACGCTGAGTTGGCAGAAACACCGCCGGCAATTGCAACATCTTTGATATGAAGGTCAACGGAAGCTTTTTCTAATTTATTCATTAATATCTCAATGATGGATCTTTGGACAGATGCACAAAGATCATTCAGATTTTCCTTGATGAAATCCGGATTCTTCCGCACTTCCTTCTGAATAAAATACAACACCGAAGTCTTGATCCCACTAAATGAGTAATCATAATTCTCCATCCTCGGTTTGTTGAACTGGAAAGCATCGGGATTTCCTTCCTTAGCCAACTTATCGATGATGGGGCCGGCAGGATAATCGAGGTCGAAGATCTTTCCAATTTTGTCAAAAGCTTCGCCCGCTGCATCATCTATCGTTTTGCCGATGATTTCCATTTCGAAATAATCTTTAACCAAAACAATCATTGTATGGCCGCCGGAAACCGTCAGGCAAAGGAAAGGAAAAGTGGGTGGCTTTGGATTGGCATCATCAATAAAATGAGCGAGAATGTGGGCCTGCAAATGGTTGACTTCTATCAAAGGAACGTCCAGGCTCATCGCCAGAGATTTGGCAAATGAAGTTCCAACCAGAAGAGATCCCAAAAGTCCAGGGCCGCGCGTGAAACCAATCGCGCAAATGTCATTTTGTTGTATATTTGCTTTGGAAAATGCTTTTTCCACAACAGGGATGATGTTTTGCTGATGCGCTCTGGACGCCAACTCGGGTACCACACCGCCATACTCGTTATGGATAGCCTGATTGGCAGCAATGTTGGACAGGATTTTGCTACCGCTGATGATGGCCGCAGAAGTGTCGTCACAAGAAGACTCGATACCTAAAATAATAGATGCACTCATAATAGATGGCAAATTTAGAAAATAAAAACACAACAAACGAAGATCCAACTCTTGACCAGCCCGTCAAGAAGAAAAGAACACCGCTTTTCTGGAGAATCCTCAACTTTATATTTTTCGGAATCATCGGACTGGTGGTTGTTCTTTTCATTGCCATCAATCTTCCTGTTACCAAACGTTACATTGCTGATCAGGCCATTGGTTTTCTCAATAAAGATTTGAAAATGAGAATGTCTTTGCATGATATAGACGTTAATTTCTTTGGCGATGTCACGATCAAAGGTCTGACACTGAAAGATTACAAAAACTATGAATTCGTAAAAGCCAGAGAATTGCGTGTTGATTCTGATTGGTTTGCGTTGGCTTTCAATACGAGAGATATCAAATTCAATCAGGCAACGATTATTGATCCTGTGATTCGCGTGATTACTTATAAAGGAGACAGCATCAGTAATTTTATAAGGTACGTGGATAACTTCAATGACGGTCAACCGCGTGATCCGAAAAAAAAGCCTTTCAAAATGGGGATGAAGATTGATCTGATCAACGGCGTCTCCACAATCGTCAACGAAAACAGTCCCGGGGAAGCAGGAAGATGGCTGGATGCAAAAAAGATCAATATGCACGTCAGTTCTCTTAAAGTAGAAGGCGCAGATGTTTTTGCTGATATCAGAAACTTCAGTCTCATTACAAAACGTTACGGCAAAGAGCACCTCGTGGATACATTTTCTACCAATTTTGAGATTACAAACAAACATTTGAAATTCGGGAATCTGACCATCAATACAAACCATTCTTTGTTGCAAGGTGAAGCTGTGATGAACCTGGATCCAAAAACGAGATTTGCCGATTTCGGTAGAAAAGTGAGTTGGGATATGACCATAAATCCCGGGAGTCAGATCAGTGGTTATGACCTCAGTTATTTTATGACAGATTGGGATAATTACACGCCCATCAATATTTCCGGGACGATGGTTGGGCCATTGAATGATTTTGCCCTGAATCATTTTCTGATCCGTTCGCAGGATGTGAATCTTAATACCAAGAATCTGAAATTGACAGGCGTTATTGATAAGAAATTCTTTATCGAAAGTAAGAATGTTTCTGCTGATTTTACCTACAAAGCGCTGAAGGCTTCTTTACCAAAATTCATTGCTGCAAAACTTGGGAATATTGCGGATGACTTCGGAAGAATGAAATACAACGGTTCTGTAAAGGTGAATCCAAAACAGATCTATGCCAGCGGACAGGTCATTACAGGAATTGGTCAGGCGAAGATGAAGGATTTCAATCTGGCAGATTACAGCACAAAACGTCCTAAGTACAGAGGTTATGTAGATGTGAAAGATCTCAATGTAACGGCATTGACCAAGAATAAACAAGTAGGATTGATCTCCGGAAAATTCAATATGCAGGGTGAGGGTTTCGATGTCAATACGATGTATGTCAAAACCAAATCTGACGTTGCACATATCGAATTGATGGGAAAAAACCTCAATAATATCGCCATAGATGGTGTTCTTAATAAAAAACGATTTACGGGGAATCTGGATGCCAATGATCCTAATGCAAAAGGAACCTTCAAGGGTATTGTAGATTTCTCTACCAAAAGACTGTTTGCAGATTTTGCAGCGGACATCAAGTATGTCAATCTAAAATATTTCGGGATCAATGCAGGCGATACCAATTCGGTAAGCGGACTTGTGAACGGAAAATGGTCTATGACGAATCTAAATGATCTCAATCTTGACGCAGATATAAGAGGACTGACACTCAACTCAAGCAAGCAAAAACTTCATATTCCTGATTCCAAACTGAAAGCATTTTTTGAAAACAGAAACCGGATTGTTTCTGTAGATGCGCCGGGAGCTGTTACAGGCAAGATTTCCGGAAGATTTGATCTGGAGGATATCGGGAATATGATCACCAATAGTCTTAATAAAATCCTTGTAGGCAATCCGCCGAAGAAAACTTACAACGGCCAGAGTTTTGATTTTGATTTTGATGTGAAGCAAGGTTTGGTTTCTTTCTTCGTGCCAGATCTGGAACTGAAAGACGGTGCCAGAGTTGCAGGAAGTTATGTGGGAAATACGAATGATTTGGTGCTGAATGCAGATGCTTCTCAAATCAAATATGTCATCACAAACAAGAAAGAACTTAGCGAAGCTGAAAAGTTTCTTGCAGAGACCGATGCGACTTACCAGCCGGACCTTGATAAGGTAAAAGACAGTGCAATGGTGGATAGTATCAGTTTGAGGGTCAATACCGGAGATCTGACACAACAATTGCTCGCCAGCGTCAAGAGAGCACAATACGGAAAAAATGTACTGCAGGATGTAACGCTGACTGCCAATAATGAAAATTCTCAGGTTCTTCATATCGGAACGGTTTTCAAATTAGGAAGCTTGGAGGACGAGGCTGCAAAACAAATGAAAGCATATGCAGTCAATATCAATCAAACTACTAATGTGGCGGGAGATTATGTATTGCGGTTTGAGCCGACTACTGTTAACTTAAACAATGTGGCATGGAGTATTGATACCAGTCCGGAGCTGAATCACTCTGTTACGTATCGTAAAAAAGAAAAGGATTTTGTGATCCAGAATCTCCGGGTTTATTCTGACGAAAGTGAACTTCTTGTCAAGAATGCAGATTTCAAATCCGCAAAGGATTTCACAGCGGATGCCGAAGTCAAAAATCTTGATATTTCCAAACTGCTTGCTCTTGGAAACAACAAGAATGCATTAGATATAAAAGGAACTGCCAACGGAACCATCCAAATCAAAAAATCTGAAAATAACCTGGAGCCCTTGGTCGCGCTGACGGTAAATGATATTTTTATGAATGGCAAAGCGATGGGGAATTTGGACGCCAATATCACTAAAAGTGAAAAGCCTAATGTTTTTGATGTCAGTATCAAAGCTTTGTCTTCAGAATTTTTGGGTCAGAACACATTGGATGTCACAGGAACGATTGATAATAATCCATCGTCGCCAGTGCTGGACGTGGATGCTAAAATGAATGAATTTGATCTTGCCTTTGCCCAGCAATTTGTGAAAGAGATCTTTGGCAATTTCCGTGGAAAAGCAACAGGCGACCTGAAGATTTCTGGTGCTTTGAATGATATAGATTACAGTGGTGATATCGCCTTGAAGGGATTTGGGCTCAAATTATTATTCACAGGTGTAGATTATTCGTTTGATGATACGGTGATCAATCTGTCGAGAGGCCTGGCTTTGCTTAATAATATTGGAATAAAAGACGGGAGAGCTAATTCTAAAGGGAATATCTCCGGATCTATACAGTTCGAAACCCTGGCATCCTTAGGCATCAACTTAATTATGCGTGCAGATAATCTGTTGGTGATCAATAATAGCCAGGATGACAATGATCTCTTTTGGGGCCGGGTATACGGTCAGGGCGATGTCTATGTGAGTGGACCAGTTTCAGGACTGGAGATCAGTACACCGAATGACGGGCTCAAAGTTCTTAACAACAGCACATTTACATTCAATAGTGCATCCAAGGCGAATGTGGACGAGTTTAAAATTCTTAGATTTTTGAAACGAGATGGTGAAGGCGGTATTTCTGTGGAGAAAAAGAAAAAATCCGGCGCTAATATGTTGATGGACTTTGATATATCAGTAGATAAAGGAACATTGGTGAATGTTCTGGTAGGAGATGATGTTGGAAGTATTGCTGTAAAAGGTGATGCGAATCATTTGAAATTCAGAATGGAAAGAAGTGGAAACATTTCAATGAACGGTACTTACACTGTTGATAACGGAACGTTTGTCTCCAAAGCCATCCTGGACAGGACCTTTCAAATTGCAAAAAACAGTATTATACGGTGGAGTGGAAGCCCAATGACTCCTGATCTAGATATTACCGCAAACTATGCAAGACCTATTACAAATGCCGGTGAGTACCTCGGAATGTCTCTTACGCAACCAATAAATGTGGTGCTGACCACCAAGATTACCAATACACTTACAAAACCCGAAATAGAATTTGGGGTGTCTGCTCCAGATAGCTCATCGGAGGTAAGGGAAACGCTGGCTACAAAAATGAGTAATCAGGACGAGCGAACCATTCAGTTTGGATCTGTGCTGGTTCTTAACAGCTTCAATGTGGTGAATAACGGTGGATTGGATTTTAATTTGCAGAATACTGCGATCAACACCGGTTACAATATGTTGTTCAAACAATTGGGCTCTGTTCTTAATACGATCAGTAGTGCATTCCAGGTTAATCTGGATTATATCAGCGGCGACATCAACTCTAATACGGCCGATCGTGCCAATACAAGCGTCAGTCTGGCATTGTCGCCACGGATCAAATTGAAAACAGGACTGGGAGTTCCGGTCACAAGGGTAGATAATACAGGTAACAATTTGTTGTCGGCAGAAGGAACGATTGAGTATGACTGGAGCCGCCTTAATAATGGCAGCAGATTGCTAAGGGCTTACTCCAAACCATCCAATCTAGGTTTGGGAACAGGCAATGGACTTAACCAGAGTTATGGCATTGGGGTTGTGTACAGTAAAAGTTTTAATTCTCTCAAATATATCTTTAAAAGACGCGAAAGGATAAAAAGAGACTCTGCAGAGACGGAGGTAAATAAAGAAGATTCTTTAAAAAAGAAGGCAATAAAATGATAATTATCAGCATTTTTGATGCTTTTGTTAAAAGCTGTTAATGTTTTAATATTTGTTTTTAGTTAAATTAATTTTTTCTAAATTTGCAAAAAAATTAGATATATTTTAAATAAATAACAATATTATAATGAACTATCAATTAGACGATATCGATAAAAAAATCCTTGATTTCTTAGTAGAAAATACCAGAATGCCTTTTACAGAAATTGCTAAGCAAATGGATGTTTCTGCAGGAACGATCCACGTAAGAGTAAAAAAAATGGAAGACGCAGGCATCATCCTAGGATCTTCTCTTAGCATAGATTACAGCAAGTTGGATTACAACTTCACTGCATTCATCGGTATTTTGCTTACAAAATCAAACCACACACAAGAGGTGTTGAAGCAGTTGGCGCTCATTCCTAATGTGGTAGAAGCGAGTGTCACCTCAGGAAAATACAATATCTTCTGCAAAATGAAAGCGAAAAATACAGAAGATGCTAAAAAAATCATCTATCAGATAGATGATATCCAGGATGTTATGAGAACAGAAAGTATGATCTCTATGGAAGAGTACATCAGTGATAAGAACCGTTTGATCAACGCGGTTAGTATATAGTTAGTAATAGAAATTTCTATAGAAAGGGCTTATTTATTAAGCTCTTTTTTTATATTTTTATCAGATGAATTCAGTGGACAAAAGTTTCAAAACCAACAAAGATTATTACCTGTTTTTCGGATTGATTATCTTGGTGTATTTCCTCAGTATCAATACGGATTACGCAGAATATACACTTCATGAGAAGATCAATATTCCGGGTCATTTTTTCTACTATACTTTTGGTGTAGATATTTTGGTGGTGGTGAGCTGGATTTTGATCTTGCTTTACAGAAAGGCAGGCGTCATTCTTTTTCCGCTGTTTGTAGCCATCCATTTCGCGCTTCACAACTATTTTCTCAGCACCTTCTTATATTCGGACGTTACAGTTCTGTTTCTGTACATCGGACTTGGATTATTGGCCATCATCCCACGTTGGAAGGTATTGAAGTAAATAACGGTTTCAATTTGGGCAGCTTTTCCGCCTTCCACTCCCGCTATTTTTTGCCCAGTCTTTTGCCAACGCCGAAAAAATGAGCTCCGTTCAAGTCGGGCTGCACAGATGATAGACAGGTCAAGTTTTTACTGAAAAAGATGATTCTATGATCAATCGGTAATTTTTAGATCAATTATCGTTTATCAACAATCAGTTATTAATTAAAACGGCACTCTTTCCAGCGCCATTTGCAACGCCAATGCTCCTGCAGCAGATGAGGTGATCAGAAGCCAATCTCTTTCGTTCAGTTTCGTGAATTTTGTGACTAGCGTCAAGATCACCAGGATGAGCAAAACCATCACAATTTGTCCCAATTCCAATCCCACATTGAATCCCAATAACGGAACCGTAATACTCTGCTCTTTGGCCAGCATCATCCGCGCCGTATTCGCAAATCCCATCCCGTGTATCAATCCGAAAAATAAGGCAAAGTAATATTGGTAAGGACGTTTCCCTCTAAACAAAATGTTATCCAAAGCTGTAATGACAATGGTACAGGGAATGAGAAACTCTATCCAGCTGCTTTTGACACGCATCATATCAAAACTTGCTAAAGCCAGCGTAATACAATGCCCAATAGTAAAAGCCGTGATCAGAATCAACAATCGTTTAAAATCTTTGAAACTGTAAGCTGCAATCAACGCCAAAATAAAAAGCTGATGATCAAGTGCATCCAGAGAAATAATATGATCCCAACCCAGCTGCAAATAAAATAGAAAATCCTTCATTGTTTAATTTCTGAAAACTGTACGAAAATAATCATTAATTTTGATTTCCAATTAAGTTTTGATGATGAAAAAATCGCTCGTAGTGCTAATTCTTTGTTCTTTGTTCTTTTCTCTTGTTTCTTTTCGTTGGCATCCTTACCACGTTGGGTCTGTCGAGTTTAATTACAATACAAAATCAAAGACATTCGAGGTTACAGGCCGTTTTTTTATGGACGATCTGGAGAATGCGCTCAATAAGAAGTATAGAAAGTCTGTCCATTTTCTTGATCCGAAATACAAAGCTGAGATCAATCAAGAATTGGAGCTGTACGCAGCAGAATATCTCAAACTCAAATCAGATAACAAGTTGATCAAGATGAATTATGTGGGATACGAGGAAGACCACGAAAGCGTGAATGTCTACCTGGAGTCCGATCCTCTTGCTATGCCGAAAAAAGTCGAAACCGCAGTCAGCCTGCTCTACAACTTGTTCGATGATCAGATGAATATCATTCATATTGTCATCAGTGGCGAAAGGAAAAGTGAAAGACTGGCTTATCCGGATCGTTACCTTTATCAGCAATTCTAATTCGGATAAAAAAATGTGACACCATCGATCTGTAATATAGAATCTGTCCTTGCAGAAACACCTATGGTGCGATTGGTTTTTGTTTTTAATTTAAAAAAGCTTCAGATTAAGTAATCCGAAACTTTTTTGTGTAAGCTATTTTCTTGAAGATTAGTTCATTAAAATGAGCCGCTTTTCATCACGAACAAATTAATCAAGTTAATCTGTTCATCTTACGTTTCTTGTGTTTTTAGAATCTTTTTGAATTGTTCTTAACAAATCAATTTCTCAGTACTCAGTACTGTTTTTCAATCTGATGTAAATATTGCTATTTTATTGCATACCAAACAACAAAACGGCTACTACAAATATACTACAAATAGGTAAGGTGTTGATTTTTAGGTGTTAAAAAGAACATCGGTCTTGTTAAAAATTCATCATCCAATTATTAAGATCTATATCGGAAGGGATACTGAGCTGTTTCCTCAGTCTGCTTTTTTTCATTTCTACACTCCTTACGGAGATATTACTGAATTGTGCGATTTCTTTTGTGGAAAAATTCAGCTTTAGAAGTGCGCAGAATTTTACTTGTCCACTCGTCATTTCTGGATAATAGGAAGTTAATTTATTGTAAAAATTAGGATAGATTTCCTGGAAACGACTAAGGAAAGAAGAGTCATTGGACTTTGCTAATTCTACTAATTCTGCAAAAGAGTCATTTACTTTTGATTCCAATTGATTAAGGACCTTTTCTTTTTCAAGAAGATGGATTTTCGTCTTTTCTCTTTTTCTCTTTTCTCTCTGGTATCTTTTGAAATACTTCACTGTAAAATACATTTTAACAACGAAAAAGATGACAAGCCCTATGATGATAAAATACAGGTTTTTGTACCAGATTGTTTTTTCGTCGTGGATGATATTGGTGGAAATTTTATCGGTCTCTATCTTTTCTTTTTTCCTGATGATATCGTAGAGTTCCTTAGATTTTTTTGAGTAGTAATTATACAGTTTGTCTTCACCCATTTTCTCATAAATGGTTGCCAGATCATTATAAATATACTGTAATCTGTAAATGTCCTGGGCTTTTTCAAAAATAGGAAGTGCTTTTTTATAGTAATAGGAAGAACTGTCCGTCTTGTTCATTTGCAAATACGTATTGCCAATACCGTACATCCCAAAAGCTTGATTGATAGAGTCGTTTTCAGCCTTGGCTAACTGGTATGCTTTGCGACTGTAGAACAGTGCTTCTTGATGCTGGTCCAGATCTATGTAAGTAGAACCAACGCTGGAATACTGGATGGCCAGCCAACCGTTCCTTTTTGTCTGATCTTTTATTTTTTTGTAATAGTCCACACTTTTGAGGTCATAAATGATGGTCTTTTGTGGCGTAATGTACTGAAGGTTCAGGATTTCTGCTCTTCCAGCATAGATTTGACCCATAGAGCTGTAATAGTCGTCATTGTCTTTGACTTTTTTGCAAAGTTGTTCTGCATTTTTACTCGTTTCGGATGCTTTGTCAAAAAAACCAAGGTAAGAATAGGCCAAAGCTTTGGCTATTAGAGCCTGAACAGAGTGGTATTCGTCATTTTCATTGGTAGCCAATTCTAGCAGTTTGTCTGCAGCTTCTAAAGCTTTTTGCTGTTCCCCAAGTCCAAGATAAGCATTGATGATCACCTTCAGTGATTTGGCTTTACCAAGATAATAGCTCTCATTGTCAGAGATCTTATAGGTGTCTAATCCTGTTTTTAAAGCCTGATTTCTGTCGGCAAGTTGGAAGGTGCCAGCAATCATTTGGTCTATTTTTTCAGGAGTGTATGCCTGAGATTTCGTTTTGGTTATACACGAAATGAATAGAATGAGTAGTAATAATTTATGTTGTAGTCCCACGGCTTTTAAGTCATTGCAAAACTATTAAAAAATCAAAGATAATCGGGTATTAATAATGATTATTTATCGATTTAACAATGCTTACCCAATCCGTGTGTATGTGCTTTCACAATCCGACAGGATATCTGGGAAGAATTGGTCAAAATAAAATTGAAGTTTGTCTTTATTCTGAAGAAATAAGTCAAAAACAGGTAGATCTTTTTCCAGATATTTTGCTTTATGCAGAACATTATGCATACTGAATTGGATGCCCTGATCCTTTTTGTAATTGGAAAGCCAGTCATCTTGTTCCATTCTTACAAGTATTTTTTTGTAGTTTTCGGGAAGCCATTGTTCATTTTCCCACAAGATCTTATAGACCTTGGAAGAATGTATTTTTAATTCGGATGCTGTATACAGTTGCGCCACAAAATAATCGAAGGCCACATCTATAAAAGCACCGGAATACAGCCTTACCAAAGGACTGAATATCTTTTTGGCTTCCGATACTGCCGGGTGCGAGTCGGTAAAAGTATCAATGGCACGGTGCAATTTGATCCCTTCCTGAATTTTTAAAGGGAATTTTTCCCGCTCATTGTTTTTTATGAAATCCGCAATCATATTGCCAACGAGTTGTCCGTCAGTAAATGAGAGTATAGAATGGGCCAGATAGTTCATTTTTTATAAAGGATACTTCGTAAATTTGCTCAGGAATAAAATACTGAATAAGAAAAAACTTATAATTCCAATAAATCCATTAGTGAAATGTGTTGTGATCCCCAAATAAGAATCATAAATAAGACCTCCAGCCGCAATGATCGACATTATAATATTAATGTTTTTTTTCATGTTTTTAATTTAGATCTAAATTAAATTTACAGAATTAATTTAGAATAATGATTCCACAAAATCCTCAATCTTGCTAATTTCTTCCACTTTGATCCCGAATTTTTTCTTTGGAAGCTTGTTGAGGTTGGAAATGAAGATTTTTTCATAACCCAATTTTTCGGCTTCAGTAATACGTTGTTCCACTTGCGCAATAGGCCGTATCTCACCACTCAAACCAATTTCTCCTGCAAAACAATAATGTTCTGAGATTGCAATATCTTCATTACTGGATAGGATGGAGGCAACAACTGCCAGATCCAAAGCCGGATCATCGGTTTTGATTCCGCCTGTGATATTAAGAAAGACATCTTTGGACCCGAGTTGGAAACCTGCTCTTTTTTCCAAAACAGCCAACAGCATATTCAGTCTTTTGGAATCGAATCCCGTAGAACTCCTCTGTGGCGTTCCGTAAACCGCGGTGGAAACCAAAGCCTGGATTTCCAAAAGCATCGGGCGATTGCCTTCCAAAGTCACCGCTACAGAATTTCCGGAGAGTTCTTCAAATTTTTTAGTAATCAGGATTTCTGATGGATTTTTAATTTCTTTAAGGCCACTCGATATCATCTCATAGATGCCAATTTCCGATGTAGAGCCAAAACGGTTTTTGTTGGCTCGCAGTAATCTGAAAAGGTGGTTTCTGTCGCCATCAAAATTAAGAACAACATCTACCATATGTTCCAGAACCTTAGGTCCGGCAATCTGGCCGTCCTTGGTAATGTGGCCTACTAGAAAAACCGGAATGTTGTTTTCTTTCGCAAATTTGATGATCTCGTTAGAACATTCCCGGATCTGGGAAACGGTTCCCGGCGAACTTTCTATCAACTGGGATTGCAAAGTCTGGATAGAGTCGATAATCATAAAATCCGGCAGGAGTTTCGTAGCTTCATGAATGATTTTTTCCAAAGAAGTTTCTGTAAAGAGAAAGCAATTTGGATTTTTGGCTTCAGCCAAACGGTCTGCACGCATCTTGATCTGGGAAGCACTTTCTTCGCCGGACACATACAGGATTTTTTTCTTCATCTTCAAAGCCAATTGAAGAAGCAGTGTGGATTTTCCAATGCCTGGTTCGCCACCAATCAAAGTAACGGATCCGAGCACGATGCCTCCGCCCAAAACGCGGTTGAGTTCTTCGGAAGGTGTGATGATTCTTGGTTCCTCAATGGCTTCTACCTCAATAATATTAATGATAGACGACTTTGATTTTACAGCCATTGATTTGGTGGTTTTTTCAACGATTTCTTCCACCAGGGTGTTCCATTCGCCACAGGTTTTGCATTGCCCGTGCCATTGCGAGTACTGTGCGCCACAGTTCTGACAGAAATAGAGGGTTTTGAGTTTTGCCATTCTGCTAAGTTCAAGAAAAATTTCGGAAAAGAAAAAAAATCAAAAGAAGTTTTATTTTCGAAATTTTCTGCACTTCAGTTTCAAAAGCTTAATTTTGCTTAAGGATACATCAAGAATGTTATCTTCAAAAAATTGTAATATTAAATAATTAAAAATGGCATTAGACAAAAATCATGTAGTAACCGTAAAATACGTTCTGCATACTAATGATGAAAATGGAGAGAAAGTGTTTGTAGAAGAAACTTCTGCTGAAAATGCTTTAACATTTCTTTATGGCGTGGGAATGATGATTCCGAAATTTGAAGAAGAAATCAAAAATCTGGCTATTGGAGAGAAAGCCTCCTTTGAAATTGCGCCGAGCGAAGGTTATGGAGAAAGAGATCCGGAAGCGGTTACCCAGTTGCCTCTGGATATGTTTGAAGGTCAGGAGATGCCTCCAGTAGGCGCTGTTTTGCCACTTTCTGATAATCACGGCAATAATTTTCAGGCAATGGTTGTAGAAGTAACAACAGAAGCTGTTGTGGTAGATCTTAATCATCCAATGGCAGGCAAAAGTCTGTTTTTTGATGTGGAAATCCTGAACGCGCGTCCTGCAACAGAGGAAGAACTGGCGCACGGTCACGCTCACGGAGAAGATGGTCATTCTGGACATTAATCATATTTATTGTTGAAAAGTATAAAAAGTACTCAATTATTTGGGTACTTTTTTTATTGAATTTGAGCCTGTCACGACCAGCGTAGGATTGATGCAATTTATTTTTATTTTCTTTCTGAGAAGCGAAATCAATAATAAAATACCGGTTTTAAAATAAAATAACCGCCAAATTCTACAGGAATAGGATTGAAAAACATTTTGTATTTTTCATCAGAGAATTTTCCGTCTTCAGAAAAGATAGATTTTGCAGAAGATGACGTCAGATTGCTGTTGGGGTTGAAGGTGACCAAACTCAGATTTTCCCCAATCATCTCTAATTTTTTTTTAAAATGTAGTTCTAAGCCGTGTAATCAGCCGTAGATCTTAATAACAAACCCAGTATCCCAATACAGAGTAATTGTTTTATTTTATTTAAATTGATTAAATGATATGCTAAAGTATTTGATGTTTTAAATATATCTTAAAGATAAATGTGTTTTGGTTGTATTTTGTGCTAAAATATCAAAAAAAAACAACAATCAGTAAATTGGCTGATTGCTGTTGTTATTAGAGTCTAAATAATAAAATGTTCTGGACATTTTTCTTATTCCCAACCCTAAGGGGCGGAAAAATGCCTTGCGAATTTCGTCAAAATTACCCACTTTGGTATCTGGGAAATCACTATGATAGTTTAACAGGTTGTATCACTATTTTCTGATCGGAATGTTCTTTAAGATATCCTGCGTGTATTTCCAGAACTTTTGCACCGATGCGATATGGGCTCTTTCGTCTGGCGAATGTGCACCTTTGATGGTTGGTCCAAAACTCACCATCTCCATTTTGGGATAGTTGGCGCCAATGATCCCACACTCTAGGCCCGCGTGGCAAGCCACAACCATTGGTTTTTCACCAAAGTTGTCTTCATATAGATCTATCATTACTTGGATGATCTCCGCATCTGGTTTTGGTTTCCAGCCTGGATATGAGCCGCCAAATTCTGTTTTCAAACCGTTGCTATCAAAGGCAGATTTCAGCTGATTGGCCACTTCCCATTTGGTAGATTCTACCGAGGATCTCGTAAGATTAAGGATTTTGATTTCGCCGTGTTTCAGTTCGACTCTTGCCAGGTTGTTACTGGCTTCTACCAAACCTTCCACATCTGGACTCATTCGGGAAACGCCATTGTGTGCGGCGGTGATTGCAAAAATGATTTTCTTTGAATCATTATTCGAAATTCCTTTTTCGGAAGAAGTAGTTGTCTCGATGTTGATCACGAGGTCTTTTTCTAAGGAAGCAAATTCTTCCAAAATATCGGATTTCAACTGTTCTGCATTTTTCAAAAACTCAGCTGCATTTTCTACGGAAAAGGTAGCAATCGCTTCTCTCGGGATGGCATTTCTAAGACTTCCGCCGTCAATAGATATGAGCTGAATCTGATGTTCTAAACCGGGGAACAGCATTCTTCCCAACAATTTATTAGAATTACCGAGTCCTTTTATAATGTCCATTCCGGAATGTCCGCCTTGCAGACCTTTGATCTCGATCTTGAAAATGTCGCCTTGCGCTTCTGCTAAGTTAAATTTGGCGCTAGCAGTGACATCCACACCGCCGGCACAGCCGATGTCGATCTCATCATCTTCTTCTGTGTCAAGATTTAATAATATTTCGCCTTTCAACTGTCCTGGTTTCAAGGCCAAAGCACCAGTCATTCCGGTTTCTTCATCGATGGTGAAGAGTGCTTCCAGATCCGGGTGGGCAATGTCATTGTTTTCTAGGATAGACATGATTGTGGCCACGCCCAAACCGTTGTCTGCGCCCAATGTTGTTCCTTTTGCTTTTACCCAATCACCATCTACAAACATCTGGATTCCTTGTGTTTCGAAATCAAAATCGACATCGTTGTTTTTTTGGCACACCATATCCAAATGGGATTGCATCACAATCGGCTGTCTGTTTTCCATTCCTGGCGTTGCCGGTTTTGTGATGATGACATTTCCTGCTTCATCAACTGTTGTTGGTAATCCCAGATTTTCTCCGAATTCTTTTATGAATTTGATGACTTTTTCTTCTTTTTTTGAAGGTCTTGGAACAGAATTAAGTGCTGCGAAGTTCTTCCAGATCACTTGGGGTTCCAGTTGAGAATATTCCATTTTTTTTGAAATTTTTGAATCGGCAATTTAGTGTAATCTGGTGACTCTAAAAAGCAAAACCTATCAAATATTGAGAGGTCGGTATTTTTATATGGATGTTAAATGATTCTTCCATCATATTATCACGCGCATTTTTCTGAAAGGCAATGGCTCCGAAAAGTTGGAGAAGAAATGCAAATGTATAAAAACCTTTTTCACTTGGCAGGATCATAGCGTTCCAAAGTCCGATCACGAGCAAAACAATGGAGGATAAAATCACACACCAGCAAAGTCCATAATAGATACCGGTGACTTTGATGTTTTCCAATTTGTCACAAGCGGCTTTCCGAAGAGATATTACTGTAAACAAACCGTAGAGTAGGATGGTGAAGTAGTATCGTTTTTCATTGAGTTCCCATTTATGCTCTTGCAAGTCCTGTGATGAAGCTGATCACACCTGCTCCCAGAGCCACGTCCGATGCTGCTAGGAAGGCAGGGAAGCTCTTTGTTTGGTGATTGCTTAATGTTTTTTGATGTTTACCTGGATCAAACATATTCGTTTTTTGGCAAATGGGTAGGGGTTATTGAGGTTTTGTGTTGAATGTGGTTATCAATGTCAAAACTTCTGAATAGCCCCGATAGTAGCGGTTACCCCACAGCAAGCCCTGCGGCGGGCTCAGGGCAGGCGGGTTTGCGAGGAGTAATAGCGGATAGCGGGAAATAGCTCCTAAATATTAATAAAAAACGCTCCAGAAAAATTCTGAAGCGTTCAAATATGCTATAAGTTAAAAGCCATTGGCTAGTAACGGTAGTATTCTGGTTTGAAAGGTCCTTTCACGTCAACGCCGATGTAATCTGCCTGTTCTGGTGTAAGGATTTCCAATTCCACGCTTAATTTCTTAAGGTGCAATTCAGCTACTTTCTCGTCCAAATGTTTAGGCAACATATAAACTTCGTTTCCGTAAGCTGCAGAGTTGGTCCAAAGTTCGATCTGAGCCAAAGTCTGGTTGGAGAATGAGTTAGACATTACAAAACTTGGGTGACCAGTTGCGCAACCAAGGTTTACCAATCTGCCTTCTGCAAGGATAATGACTTCTTTACCTTCAATGGTGTAGATGTCCACCTGAGGCTTCACTTCAGATTTTGTGTGACCGTAGTTTTCGTTCAGCCAAGCCATATCGATTTCGTTATCGAAGTGACCGATGTTACAAACGACTGCTTTATCTTTCATTTTAAGGAAGTGGTTTCCTTTCACGATGTTGAAGTTTCCAGTCGTCGTGATGATGATATCTGCATTGTCAACAACAGTGTCCAGTCTTTTTACTTCATAACCGTCCATTGCAGCCTGAAGCGCACAGATTGGGTCAATCTCCGTTACCGTAACGATAGAACCAGCACCTCTGAAAGAAGCAGCAGTTCCTTTTCCAACGTCTCCGTATCCGCAAACAACCACTCTTTTTCCAGCCAACATAAGGTCTGTCGCTCTTCTTACAGCATCTACTGCAGATTCTTTACAGCCGTATTTGTTATCGAATTTAGACTTGGTAACCGAATCATTAACGTTGATTGCAGGCATTACCAAAGTTCCGTTTTTCATTCTTTCGTACAATCTGTGAACACCGGTGGTGGTTTCTTCAGAAAGTCCTTTGATGTCCTTTGTTAATTCCGGATATCTGTCAAAAACCATGTTGGTCAAATCGCCACCGTCATCCAGGATCATATTCAATGGTTTTCTGTCTTCACCAAAGAATAGGGTTTGCTCGATACACCAGTCAAAATCTTCTTCGTTAAGGCCTTTCCACGCATAAACTTGGATGCCTGCAGCAGCAATCGCAGCAGCAGCATGATCCTGAGTAGAGAAGATATTACAAGAGGACCAAGTCACCTCAGCGCCTAGCGCTACCAAAGTTTCGATCAAAACGGCAGTCTGGATTGTCATGTGAAGACATCCTGCGATTCTTGCGCCTTTAAGAGGTTGCGATGGTCCGAATTCTTCACGGATAGACATCAAACCTGGCATCTCAGCTTCAGCCAAAGTGATTTCTTTTCTTCCCCATTCTGCCAAGGAAATATCCTTAACTTGATAAGGAACGTATTGTGTTGTTGTACTCATATTTATAATTAAATAAATTTAAAAATCAGTTCTTTAAAACTAAAGTGCAAAATTACGATATATAATTAAGATATAAAAATATGATGATGAGATCAAAACTTGAGGAAGGCCTTAATTTTGGTTTTTAAAACCCTCTATTTTCCTAAAAACCAGTGTGGCATTATGACCGCCAAAACCGAAGGCATTGCTCATTGTGATATTAATCATTTTTTCTTTGGCGCCAGTCACGATATTGATGCCTTCCGGGATGTTTGTATCAAGATTTGAAATATTGATCGTTGGCGGGATGATATTGTTTTGCATTGCCTTGATGCATAATATCGCTTCAACAGCTCCTGCGGCTCCCAACAGATGTCCCGTCATAGATTTGGTTGCGCTGATATCGAGATTTTTACTGCCTCTGAAAACCTTAGTAATGGCATTTAGCTCTGCTAAGTCTCCAAGTGGTGTAGAGGTCGCATGAGGATTCAGGTAATCCACATCTTCGGGATTGATTTCTGCATCTTGGAGAGCCAATTCCATAGATTTTGCCGCACCAATGCCTTCTGGGTGTGGCGCTGTCATGTGATAAGCGTCGGCGGTCATTGCGGCACCTGCCAATTCTGCATAGATCTTGGCACCTCTGGCTTTGGCGTGTTCGTATTCTTCCAGGATCAGTGCGCCTGCGCCTTCTCCCATGATGAATCCATCGCGTCCTGTATCGTAAGGTCGGCTGGCTGCTTTGGGATCATCATTTCTGGTGGACATAGCTTTCATAGATGAAAATCCGCCGACCGAAGCTGGTGTAATTGGCGCTTCTGATCCTCCGCTTACGATGATCTTGGCTTTCCCCCAACGGATGTAATTAAAAGCATCCATAAAGGCTGTGTTTGCCGTGGCACAGGCGGAAACCGTTGTGTAATTGATCCCACGAAGTCCATATTTCATAGAGATCATTCCGGAAGCCATATTGGCAATCAATTTCGGAACGAAAAAGGGACTGAATCTAGGCGTTCCGTCGCCCGAAACATAGTTCGTCACCTCATCTTCAAAAGTTTGCATGCCACCTTGTCCTGTTCCCCAGATGACACCGATGTCGAACGGATCGATGCTGCTAAGATCCAAACCTGAATCTTCCATCGCTTCTGCAGAAGCATAGATGGCGAACTGGGTGAAAAGGTCACTGCGTTTGATCTCGTTTCTGTCCAGATGCTTTTCCGGAGCAAAATCTTTGACCTCACAGGCAAACTTCACTTTGAATTTTTCCGGATCAAAATGCGTGATGGTTGCAGCGCCACTTTCTCCTGCAATACAATTGTTCCAAAAAGTATCAACATCATTTCCCAATGGTGTTACGGCTCCCATTCCGGTTATTACAACTCGTTTCATTTAGCTATTTTTAATTTTTAAAATATTTGAAGCAGGTTTTAATTGAAGAATAATCATCTTCGTAGATCCTGCTGTATTCTTTATTCCTAAAGTTATGTAAGGAATAATAATTTCCAAATTTAAGAATTTGATTTTCTAATTTCAGTTTTAAATCGGTTGGATGTTCTTTTTCATGCTTTGTGAAGTACTCTTATCAAGGCCACAACAAATGAAAAAATGCTCCCTAAACAATTCTGAGAGCATTGCAACTATAAATAAATGGTGTAAAATGGATTTTAAAAAAGCTGATCTAGCTGCCATTAGCTTCTTATTTCCAACCGCCACCTAAGCTTTTGTAAATGTTCACCACCGTGCTCAGCTGTCTTTCCTTAGCTTCAAGGAGTTCCATTTTGGCGTCCAGTGCGTCACGCTGATTCATCAGAACTTCCAGATAATCTGCTCTGGAGTTTCGGAATAATTGATTGGCGATCCCAATACCGTCATCCAAAGCTTTCGATTCCTGGGCTTTCATCTCGTAATATTGATCCAGGTTTTTGATTTTAGACATTTGGTTGGCGACATCGATATAGGCGCTCAGGATGGTTTTGTCATATTCATACAAAGCCTGGATCTGTTTCGCATCTGCGGATTTGAATTGCGCCTGGATTGCAGTTTTGTTAATCAGCGGACCAGCCAATTCTCCAACTAGATTATAGGCAATAGATTCTGGCAATTTTACCAAATAGGAAGGATTGAAAGCGTCCAAACCAAGAGCCGCATTGATCTCAAGATTTGGATAGAATTCTTTTCTTGCCGCTTCCACATCCAGTTTTGCCGCTTCCAGTTCCAGTTCGGCTTGTTTGATGTCCGGACGATTGGCCAACAATTGGGACGGAATTCCCGTGTAAACCGTTTGAGGAATGATGGACATAAAGCTCTCTTTCGCTCTTACGATAGGTTGTGGATAACGTCCTAGCAAAGCATTGATCTCGTTTTCCTTTTCTGTGATTTGTTGTTTCAAGTCATATTCCGTAGCGTTGGATTTTGCTAGTTCGGCCTCGAATTTCTTAACCGCCAATTCCGTTGCAGCCATTGCTTGCTTTTGGATCTTTGCCACTTCGAGAGCTTTTTTCTGTAGATCCATATATTGGTGGATGATATCGAGCTGATTATCAAGTGATAGTAATTCATAATAATGATTGGCAACTTCAGCGATCAAACTAGAAAGAACAAAGTTTTTGCCTTCCACCGTGGAGAGATAATGGGCGACGGCCGCTTTCTTTTCGGTTCTCAATTTATGCCAGATATCGATTTCCCAATGCGCGACCAATCCACCTTCAAAGTTCTCCAAATTCTCGGGAACTTCTTTTCCGTCGGTGATCTCTGTGGAAGCGTCTCCTGCTCCGGTACTTGTATATCTTCCAACTTTTTCCATGCCAGCTCCTAATCTTGCAGCAACTGTGGGACTCCGTTTTCCGTTTTTGTAAAGCACATTGCTTTTCGCAATTTCGATTTCCTGCAATGTGATCATCAATTCCTGATTGTTTTTCAGCGCTTCATCTATTAAATTGACAAGATTAGGATCTGTAAAAAACTGTTTCCAGGGTGTGATCCCGGAATTGTTTCCAGCAGTTGTCTGATTGCTAAAATTTTCAGGAATCGTTTCTTTCACCTGATCCTGGATTTGGGTTGCTATTGGTGCTTTACATCCAATCAATGCTAATGAAATGAATGCAGCAGCTATTATATTTTTATTTGTCTTCAAATTTTCCATCGTGTTGGTAAGGTTCTGTGTTTTCTGTGAGAGGATTTTCCTCTTCATAATAAGTCAGTTTGGATTTCGCAGCAATGTTGGCGAAGATGTAGTACAATCCAGGAATAATCATCAATCCGAAAATGGTCCCGATCAGCATTCCGCCAGCTGCAGCTGTTCCGATTGTTCTGTTTCCAACGGCTCCCGGTCCAGTTGCCAAAGCCAATGGAATCAATCCTGCGATGAACGCAAATGACGTCATCAAAATCGGACGGAATCTGAGAGATGCACCTTGCAAAGCCGCTTCTTTTGTAGAAAGTCCTTCTTCCGCTTTTTTCTGAACCGCAAATTCCACAATCAAAACGGCATTCTTACCTAGTAGTCCGATGAGCATTACCATCGCCACCTGCGCATAAATATTATTCTCCAATCCGAAGAGACTTAAACATAAAAATGCTCCGAAGATTCCCGTTGGCAAAGACAAAATAATAGGTAACGGCAAAATAAAACTTTCGTATTGTGCGGAAAGAATCAGGTAAACAAATCCAAGACAAACCAGGAAAATATAGATGGCTTCATTTCCTCTGGAAACTTCATCCTTAGAAATTCCTGCCCAATCGATTCCGAAACCTCTGGGCAAGGTTTTGTCTGCCACTTCCTGAATTGCTTTGATTGCATCTCCCGAACTGTAACCAAGCGCCGGCGTTCCGCTGACCTCAGAAGAGTTGTACATATTGTGTCTTGTGATTTCAGACAATCCGTATACTTTTTCCAGATGCATAAAGTCCGAGTAAGGCACCATTTGGTCTTTGTTATTTTTGACATAAAGTTTCAGAATGTCACTTGGCAGTGCACGGTATTGCGGACTTGCCTGCACGATCACTTTGTAAGGTCTATCGAATCGGATAAAACTGGTTTCATAATTGGAACCGATCAAGGTGGAAAGATTATCCATTGCTTTTTCAATAGTCACGCCTTTTTGCTCAGCCAGATCATTATCTATTTTCAGCATATACTGAGGGAAACTCGCGGAGTAGAAACTGAACGCAGAACCAAGTTCCGGACGTTTTTTCAATTCTTTCACAAAGTCATTACTTACGGTTTCCATTTTGTGATAATCGCCACTTCCGGCTTTGTCCAAAAGTCTTAATTCAAAACCACCGGCTGCCCCATAACCAGGAATTGATGGTGGTTGGAAGAACTCGATGTTTGCTCCGGGGATTTCTTTCGCTTTTTGTTCTAATTGTTCGATAATTTCGCTAGCAGATTCTTTTCTTTCGTCCCAGCTTTTTAGATTAATTAGACAAGTTCCTGCATTAGAGCCTGTTCCTTCCGTCAAAATCTCATAACCAGCCAAAGACGAAACAGATGAAACGCCATCAATATCCTCAGAAGCTTTTTGTAATTGTAATGCAATTTGATTGGTTCGCTCAAGCGTTGATCCCGGAGGTGTTTGGATAATGGCGTAAATCATTCCCTGATCTTCACTTGGGATAAATCCTGTCGGTAGTTTGTTACTCAAAAAGAACGTTCCAAGACAGAAAAGAAGCAGCAAAGGAAGCGTGATCATTTTTTTCGTTACAACTTTATTCAGGAGGTGGTGGTATTTGCCTGCGCCCACAGTAAAAATGTTATTGAATCCATCCAGGAATCTCGTAACCGGTGTTTTCTTTTTCTCTTTTCCGTGGTTGTTTTTCAGGATCAATGCACATAAAGCCGGCGTTAAAGTCAAAGCCACAACACCTGACAAAATAATAGATGAAACCATCGTAATAGAGAATTGACGGTAGAAAACACCGACTGGACCAGACATGAATGCCACCGGAATAAAGACCGAAGCCATTACCAAAGTGATTGCGATAATTGCACCGCTGATCTCGTGCATCGCTTCCTCTGTTGCCTTGAGCGGCGAGAGATGTTTCTCTTCCATCTTGGCGTGGACAGCTTCTATCACAACAATCGCATCATCCACGACAATCCCTATAGCCATGACCAAAGCAAAGAGTGAAATTAAATTTAATGTAATTCCGAAAGCGGACATGATGGCAAAGGTTCCTATCAAAGATACCGGAACGGCAATGGTGGGAATCAATGTTGAGCGCCAGTCGCCCAAGAATAGGAAAACCACAATCGCCACCAGGATAAAGGCTTCAAATAAGGTATGGATTACCTTTTCTATCGAAGCATCCAAGAATCTGGAAACGTCATAACTGATCTCGTAATGCATTCCTTTTGGGAAGTTATTTTTTTCGAGGTCAGCCATCAATGCTTTCACGTTTTTGATAACGTCGCTGGCATTGGAGCCATAAGATTGTTTTATGGTAACAGCGGCCGATGGTTTTCCGTTCAACGTAGAGTAGATGTCGTACATTGAACTTCCGAATTCTACATCAGCAACGTCTTTCAGTCTTACAAATTCGCCATTAGAACTTGATTTTAAAATGATATTTCCGTAATCTTTTTCGTTGCTGTAACGGCCTGGATATTTGAGAATATACTCAAAAGACTGGGAACGTTTTCCGGAACTTTCACCTGTTTTTCCCGGCGAAGCTTCCAAACTTTGAGAGTTCAAAGCCTCCATTACTTCATCGGCTGAGATGTTGTAAGCCGTCATTCTATCGGGTTTTAGCCAAACACGCATGGCGTATTCACGGGTTCCGAGGATATCAGCTTCTCCTACACCTTTAACTCTTTTGAGTTCAGAAAGTAGATTGATATCTGCAAAGTTGAAAAGGAATTTCTGATTCGCTTTCGGATCATCACTGTAAAGGTTGATGTACATTAGCATATTCGGTTCTTCGCGGGTGATTTTCACACCTTCACGAACTACCAAAGGCGGTAATTTGTTGATGGCAGAAGAGATGTGATTCTGAACGTTGATTGCCGCAACATTCGGGTCTGTTCCCAAATCGAAAACCACTTGGATGGAAGCTTCACCGTCATTGCCTGCGTCGGACGTCATATACTTCATTCCGGGAATTCCGTTGAGTGCTCTTTCCATTGGGATTACCACGGATTTGATGAGCAATTCGTTGTTTGCTCCCGGATATTCTGCCGTGATGTTTACTTTTGGCGGAGAGATCGATGGGAACTGGGTGACGGGTAATTTTACCAAAGATAAAATCCCCAGAAATACGATGATCAAAGAGATCACGATGGACAGAACTGGTCTGCGTATGAATTTCTTAAACATAAAGAATTATTTTTTGAGATCATAGATGGGAGACAAAAAGATTATAGACATTAAGCTGAAATCATTTATCAATCATCGCTTATCATTAATGCATTTAGTCTGCTTTTAATTTTAATGATTGTAAGACTTTCTTCGGATCTTGTAATTTGGTTTCCACTTTCTGATCGTCTTTCACTTTTTGAACACCTTCCAGTAGGAATTGGTCATTGGCCGTCAATCCTTCAGAAACCACGTAGAGATCTGGAAGATTGTAAGCTACTTTTATGTTTTTAGAATGCACTTTTCCAGTCTTATCAACCAGGAAAACATAGATCTGATCTTGGATTTCGTAAGTTGCTTTTTGAGGAATGATGAGCGCATTTTTCAGTGGGACAGTCATCTGTACTTTTCCGGTCTCGCCATTTCTCAGTAATTGGTGTGGATTAGGGAATTTGGCTCGGAAAGCGATGTTTCCGGTTTCATTATCAAACTCACCTTCGATGTTGGCAATCGTTCCCTTGTTTGGAAGCAGTTCGCCATTGGCCATCAGGAGAGAAACCTGGTCATTTCCTCTTTCTGCAGAATGCGTCTGATAATTGAGATATTCCGGTTCGGAAACGTTGAAGTATGCATAGATTCCGGTGTTGTCGGAAAGGCTTGTCAACAGATCACCTTCGTCAACCAAACTTCCCACTTTCAACGGAATCCTATTAATAAATCCTGAAAAAGGCGCTTTCACATTCGTAAAGTTGAGGTGGATCTGAGCCAGTTTCATTTCTGCGTTGGCTGCGTCCAGTTTTGCTTTTGACATCGCTCTTTCGTTTTTGGAAACAATGTTGTTGCTGGCCAATGTGCTGGAGTTCTGCAATTCTATCTTTGCCTGTTCTACTTCGGCCTGCGCTTTCAGAAGTTCGGCTTGGTAGATCTGAGGCATAATTCTGAAAAGCGTTTGTCCTGCTTGTACAAATTGGCCTTCATCAACATCTATTTTTTCCAGGAAACCTTTTTCCTGAGCACGGATCTCTATGTTTTTCAGGGATTGGATCTGCGCCACATAATCTTTTGTGATGACGGTGTCCATTTGTACAACTGTGGTAACAGGATAAACGACTTTTTCTTCTTTCTCTTCTTTTTTATCTTTACAGCTCAAGATCGTCAGCAGTGCGCTGAGAGCAACAGAAATTGTGACTCTATTGTTCATAATTTTCATTTTGAATAATTTTTATTTTTTTAATTGAGGATTGAATTAATGACCAAAAAGACCATCAGTACAGTAAAACATTGAATACGGGAAAATTTCAAAAACAAGAAGGGATGTTACCACTTTGGAATAAGGGTAAATTTTGTTTTTGAAAAAGTGAAATTTAAATACGTATAGAACGCAGCAGAATGAACCTTTTTATCGCGTATATAATCGTTGCCGGCTCGTGGAATTTCTGTTTTGTGCGTCTGAAATACCAATGCAAAAGATAACCAAAGCCGAAAACAGCGAGAACTGCAATAGCACTGAAGGCGTTGGAAAGGCCAAGGTCAAATTCTTCCGGAGCATCCAGAGAATCGCTGATCTGCTGCAAAGAATTTCTCTCCAAAGCATGATTGCGGTGGTGCTTTTTGGCAAATGAAAAGAATTGAAAAGATATATTCTGACTTCCGAAATCTTGCTGAAAATCAAGAGTCTGCCTGTTCTCTACTGTAAACAGCAGAAAAATACCCATCAATAAATATACAATTCCTTTTTTCATTTTGGTACTGCAAATTTACTTTGTTATCTGTTAACAAGATCTTAAATATGAAAATTTAAGGAATTTTTAAGTTCACACTTATTTTCTTTAATTTTTCGAAATCGCTTTGTTTTTATTACATTAGCAGAACAATACTATGTGATGCCACTTTACAAAGATCTTTCCGACGATGTTGCCACCATTCTTATCTGGGAGTACGATAGGGATGAAGATCTGAATCCTGAACTTCTGTTGGAGCCGGAAAATCAGAACAAGATTTTGGGTTATCATCCCAACAAAATAGCGGAAGTGCTGATGGTCAGAAAAATGCTGAAATCGATCATGCCCAATTATAAGATTTTATATAAAGAAGACGGCGAACCTTATCTTTTTCCGAATGATCTGCAGATCTCTGTGAGTCATTCTTTTCCGCTGGCAGGTTTGGCAATTTCAAAAAATAAAATTGGAATTGACATTGAAAAACGCAAAGATAAGATCAAAAATATACGTCACAAATTCATTCTTCACGAGAATCATTTCATTGATGATGCTGAGGAAGTTGATTTTCTGACTGCAATCTGGTGCGTGAAAGAAGCGCTCTACAAAATCCATCACAGCAAACATTGGTCACTGAAAAAGCATTATGACGTTTTGCCTTTCAGTCTGAAAGAAGAACTATCTGTGAAATGCAGAGTTTACGATGATGAGAATGAAGATTTCTTCAATGCGAAGATCAGCTTCTTTGATCATTACTGTTTTGCAGTCGTAGATTGATAGATGAGATATTCTTCTATGATTTTTCTTTGATCTTTTGCGACGTCATAAATTAATTCCAAAAGTTCCTTGATATTTTTGATTTCAGTTAAATGACTGACTGTGAAAATTCTGTCGTCAGAAATCGCCTGATTTTCCAGCTCTGCTTTTCTTTTTTCCAATAAATCGGAAACGTGATCTTCCGGTTTGATGTGACTTTCAATCCTTGTTTGTTCGTCCAGATCTTTTTGAAAGAGTAAGGACGATGTTCTTAATAATTCTGCAGAGATCTTAATCTTCCAATTCTGAAAATCAATTTCCGGGAAGTCGTGACCGGATTTTGCGTATTGCGATAATGATGCAGTGTAAGCGGTGATGAGGTGCGTTGTGGTGACAAACTGATGAACGGTTTCCAGCTTTCTTTGCTGATTTTTGGGGTCAGAAATCATCCTTTGAAAGTTATCCGAAAGATTGGCCAGATCGATGATTGCATTTTTTCTGTGCATTCGGAAGTCTTGATCCTGCATGTGTTTTTTCAGGAAATGATCCATGATTGCCCGGAAATAATCCAGATTGCTTTTGGACGATTTTTTCATCAGATCCAGATTCTGCGTATGTTCCCAAACCGGCAAGATAAAGTAGGCGACTAAAAATGTTACGGCGCCACCAATCAGAGTATCAAGAATTCTGTCTTTAAAAATGACATTGACATTTCCTGGTCGTAAAAAATTGAAAGACAAAAAGATATAGATGGTCATAAACAAAACTGCCCAGAAATATTTTGATTTTAATAAACTGAAACACAGGATCATACTTAATAAAAGAATGACTAGAATTGCACCCGGATCTTTTACAAAATATAAAATAATATAAGCGATGATTCCACCTGCAATAGTTCCGAATAAGCGCAGGAGATTCCGGTGTTTTGTGGTAGAGTAGGCTGGTTTCAGGATGGCAATGATTGTGATGAGAATCCAGTAGGAATGCCCAATGCCAAGGATCTCGAATCTGGAAACAATGTAACCTATCAGTAAGGCAATCGTAACCCTTATGGCGTGCCGGAAATGTCCCGAGTTGAGAGAGAAATTAGAAAAGAAAACCTTGAGATTCATCTTTTCTTCTTTTGGTAAAAACTTGGAATAATCTAATCCGGAAGATAAACTTTTCGCCAGTTTTTTATCCTGAGAATGAACGGTCAGAATTGTTTTGACCTCGTCTGTAATTTCGGTAATTCTCATCAGAACCTGACGGATCATCATAAAATCTTCCAGCGTTTCTGATGAAAATCTTTGAGATCGATGGTCAAAGAAATCATCATAAATTTTCTTCAATTCATTGTCGAAATTTGTGATCTGTCTGAAGGCTAATCCGCTTTGAAGGGAAATTCCGAGATTGGTAATTTCATCTGCCATCGCTACAAGGTAGTCGTGAATCTTTTGAATCAGGGTGGTGTCTCCAAAAACTTGATTGATTCTTTTGTAATCATTTTCTGAAGTGAGAAGTTTATCGAAAAGGTCAAAAGAATTAAGAAACATCAGCATCAGAATTCTACTTTGGGTGGTAGATTCATTCACGATCTGTCTTGTTTTGAAGACGATTTCCCGTGTGTCTTCCTGATGATTTTTGATCTTGATCTGCTGAGAAATCAATTGATTCAGCAACGCGTCAAAATCAGGATTTTTTGAATAGTATCTGGCTTTAATTCTTAGATAATCGGCTAATTCCAGATAGTTTTCGCCAACAACCTGACTTGCTAATTTGTAAGGTTGAAGTTTAGAAACGATCATAAAAATCACAAAAAACCAAAGGCAGCCGAGAAAAAATATAAAAGAGCTTTTGAGAATATCATCTCCGGTGAGGTGTCCATCAATGAAGATACTGAGAACAACGAGCGCAATGGATCCGAAAGTTGCCAATCTAAGTCCGTAAACCCCAATCATTGAGAAGAAAAATCCGAAAATAAGGATTTCCAGATAAACAGCAATCGGAAATTCTTTAACGAGACTTGCAAAAAGCGCAATGAAAAAGAAAGAAAAGATGGATAATACTAAAGTGTTCCTTCTTCTGATAAACGGTCCTTGTTGATCCGTCAATCCTACGAAACTCGTTCCGAGTGGAAACAGGAAAAATTCCTTCAGCAAACCAAAATGTGCCAATATGATACTTGGAATTACTATTGCCAAAGCGATTCTTGCTCCGGAATAGATGTACTGGCTGGTTAAGAATTTTTTGAGTTCGGAACTGTAGTTCATATTGCAAATTTACAGAAAGTGTCTGGTAAAATGTATATTGTAAAAAGTAAAAAGTCTCTTGGTATCGAAATAAAAAAAATGCCAAAGCGAATTGCTCTGGCAATATATATCACAAAAGAATATCAAATCAAATTTGATTAGTAATCCTGTGCGTTGTAAGTTTCGCTACCGATATTCCAGGTTAGACCAAATCTCAGTGTATTGTCCAAAGCAGAATTGATTTTTGAGGTATTGATCAGGTAAGAAAGATCCAATCCAAAAGACGCGTATTTGAAACCAACGCCCACGGTTGCATATTGTCTTGCTCCTTGTTCCGGTGCTTCTGCAAAATAACCAGCTCTAAGTGCAAAGGTCTCATCATAAGAATACTCTGCTGCACCGCTGAACATGATGCTTTTTTTATTTTTGAAAGATTTTCCAATTCCTGCAATAGGACCCACATTTGGAATGTCTCCTGTCACCTCATCCGGACCGGGAGCTAATATTTTGGAAGCTTCACCACTCAAACTGAAACGGTTCATGTCGTCAATTAATAAGTCATAACCCAAACCTAATCTGGCCATTGTTGGAAGGTAAGATCTGGATTCTTCATCACCTGTATAATCCAATCTAGGTCCTAAATTCTGAACTGTCCAACCAGCTTTCACACGACCTTCGTAACCACTAATACTCTCGTGTTTCGGAGACATATAGTATCCGGAAACGTCTACTGCAAATGTGTTGGCTGGTTTCAAAGTGCTGTTGGAACCGAAGCTTCCTCCAAGGTCGGATCGGATAAATCTACCGGTAACCGCCATAGAGTAGTTGTCTGTCAGTTTCAAGGCGTAGGCTAAGTCTACAGAGAATTCGTTTGGTTTGGCAGTACCACCTTGTATGACTTCATTTCCTACAAAGTCTGTCAAATCTACATCTCCCATGTTGAAGTAATAGATACTGGCACTTAAGGTAGAACGTTCGTCATCTCCGACGAATGTGTAGAAAGAGCCATAAAGCAAGAATACATCACTGGTCAATTTACTCATATATGGTGTGTAGTTGACTCCAAAACCAGAGGATACTTTGGCAAATGGATATTTTGCAGCATTCCAAAATTGAGAGAATGCATCTGTAGATGTTACCACACCCTGATCACCCATACCACCTGCTCTTGCATCTGGAGAGATCCTCAGGAATGGAGCACCGGTAAGAACCGGCTGAATGTTTTGAGAAAAAGCAAAAGCACTAACGCTAATTCCTAATCCTAAAAATAATCTTTTTGTTAAATTCATTGTTGTTCTTTTAAGGTAAAGTTTACCGATATACTAAGTATTTGTTATTTTAATAAAACCATTTTTTCAATTGCCGTTGCGCTTCCGGAGCATTTCTCCTGATTTTGGCTGCGTGCAAATATCTTAAAAATATAAGTACCTTTTCCAACCGTGTCTCCAAAATCATCTTTTCCATCCCATTCTATGGCCTGTCTTGGTGTTCTGAAACCTTCCAGAAATGGTTCTGCAGTGATACTTGTGGACAGTGTTCTTACAATTTTTCCTGTGATCGTATAGATCTGCACATTGACGTCCAGGATGTCATCACAATTATGCTCAAACTGTACATAGGTTTTGTTGGTGAAGGGATTTGGCCAGTTGAGAAGTCTGTTTACTGTCAGTTTTTTCTCGGTCTCGTCTTTTACTACAAAGTTTAACGTAGAGGACGTGGAATTATTGTTGATATCCCAAACTTTAAACACCAACTGATGTTCGCCTGGTGTCAAGCCTTTCAAGGGGAAGGTTACAGACCCTTTCTGATAATCTTTTAAATCTGTAAAACTACAGCCATTACCGTCTCCAGCAGAGAAGTAATCATTCACAGAGGTCGTGTTGATAATATCTCCATCCAGAATAAATGTGATATCATGACCAATCCCCGCTCCCGTAGAATTGATTCCAAAATTATCTTTCACACAGGCTAAAAGCATTGGGTTTTGATCTGTGATACCGCCGTTTGCAAAGTTGGTATTGTTCATATAAAGGTGGACTCCAGGCGCTTCAGAATCGTTGATTCCATCCGGGTTGATATCCCCTACGATCTGTGCCTGATTTGCAAATACATCGTGCGCATTTACTTTTGCATCGATGAAGTTATCCGCGTAAGCCAAAATCCTTCCTTTTACTGGCTGTCCAGTAGTTGGGTCGGTAGGTATTTCGTAATTAATGTCTTTTGGGACGTAGAATTCTACAGTATAATTACCATTTTCAACTTTTCCTGACGCTTTTACGATAGCACTAGGTTCTTCTACAAAAGAGTAGATCATATCCACATATGGTGGTTTTGTTTTGTCTAACTTGTCATTATTCAAAGTTGTTTTTGTGATTTTTTTATCAAAAATATTGATAGCAATTCGCCCATTGAAGGTGGTGTCCAAGGTTCCATTTGGCTTTGTAACTTGGCCTTTGATGGTTACAAAATCTAATGCACGTATTTTACCAGCAACGGGTGTTTCGATATTGTCAATTTTTAACAGCCTTTTGGGTCTGCTCATTTTCATAGCAGGATCACCAAGATAATTAACTTTCAGATGCTCAGGGGTTGAGTTATATAGATTAAAATACCGGTTTTTCGTGAGTAGGTACGCATCGCCTAGAGGTAGGAAGTCGTCATTATATAATTTGAATAGATTATCTGTAAAAGGTAAAGTGAATTTTCTTCCGTAGTCTACACTTATTTTCCGGCTGGAAGTAATCATCGTTGCGGCACCACCGGTTTCCAGCTTCATCACCTGCTCGCCCACGGAATTTGTATTGGGCTCGTCCCACAAAGTAAATTCACATGTAATAGTAGAAACCAAAGGAAATCTGCTATAGACACCAGTGAAATTATTAAAACTCTGAACTTCTGTAGACGATATCACTCTTTCCTGAGCCCAACTGTTGATACCTCCGTGTCCGAAATAAAATAAATACAAACTATTGCCAATATCATTGGAAATTGCTTGGTTTACTTGTGGATATCTTTGCCCGCCCGCATTGGTGACTGCCGGGAATGCGTCAAGATAAAGTTTCTTCACGTTATATTCTGGTTTGTCTGTGTTTCCTTCAAAATTCTGCTTTACAGTATAATCTACAAGATTATGAAATGGAGCAGGGATGCTATAGGGTCCACTGCCATGAGAGTCGTCATCTGCTACAAAATCCAGCTTCATCCTCCATTCACCAAATGGATTAGATTGTCCTGGCAAAGCATTGTAGTAAGCTAATGTTTTGTCCAGCATAGTTTTAGCTTCTGCTAGATTACTTGCAGGCATCCTTCCTATGGGTAGATCTGGTAATATTTGAGTAATCTTTGGACTGCTTTGTGGTGAGGTCATCACAAAATAATCATCTGTTACAAAAGAGCCTTCCAGATCTGCACTGAACTCACTTTGATAACTTGGGATGACATCAGTATTGCGGGCAATCCTGTTTTTAAAATCGTAAGAGGTATCGCCTAATAAGAACACATACTTAAGAGACTTCGATGGGGTATTCAGCTTTGTGACAAAGTCTCTGATAGCTGTAATATCCTTGCTGCCGCTACTGAACTCGTTATATATCTTATTCACATCTACAACCTGAACATTAAAACCACTTACTGACTGATGGTATGCGGCAAGTCTCTGTGCCTGAGTGATATATGAAGGTTGTGTGACAATCAAGTAATCTACATTCTTAAGGCTTGAGAGATCCTGATTATCGATTCTGCCTACAAAATTGGGTTCGAAAGCAGCAGTATTTTTAAATGCAGCAAATTCATTATTGAAAAAAGTATTGTTGGCTATGTATCCGAAGTTGAACGTGCTGTTTTGTGGGTTTTTATTAACTACTTTTTTTGCATTTGTGATATCTGATACATCCCAAACCTGATCAATGCCAGCTGCATTCGTGATAGAAAAGCCGTATAAATCTCCAGTACCTTCAATAATATCAAACGCTCTAAAATTCATTTGGGTATTGTTGAAATTCAGATCCTCCTTATACTGTACTTCTGCAAAATCAAAGTAAAATTTAGCATTGGGATTGGCACTGATATTCGTAGTGTAAGTAAACTTAAAACTAGTTCCACTTTGATTGGTCAAGGTTCCATAACGGGGCAATTGTACAAAACTTTTAGCATCAGATCTAACTGGATCTTCTCTTTTTTCCCCATTGAGATCGGTCGTAATTTTAGCAGACTGGGCATCAAAGCCAATCACCTGCGTTTTGAAACGAATCACATCATCCGTCTGTATAGGACTTCTGGTATTAAAGATGATTTCTCGATTCCCAGAAATGACATCGCCAGTCCAGAGTCTTCCTAGTTTTACCAGATTGAATTTTTCTTCATTGATAAATTGATAATCGTCATATCTGGTAATAAGATCTTGTGGTAAAGGATTATCTGTTGTCTGAACCCTTTTCCCAGCACCAATATCAAAGTTGATAAAGTAGTAGGAAAAATCTTCGTAAATATTTACAAAATGATCAGTGGGATAGTCCCTAGTGTCTGTTCTTTTGTTTCCATTCCCATTGTTGAAATCGTAAAGATTATACCCATGAGGACCTTGCGCATAAAAAAGCGCGTAATCATCATTATTCCATACGCCATCCTCTTCCCCAATGACCTGGATGGCATCTTCCTGCAATGCGCTGTAGCGGTTGTCCTGGTTGAACTCAGGTAGCATTAATCCGCCATTGCCGTAAATTCTGAAATTTTTTGGATTAACGTTGGCCGGGTTGATGCCATTTTGCTGTAAAAACTGTTTAGTTATTTTGAAAATCCCAGACTTGTCCACTTTTATTTTATAAAAAGTACCGGATTTTAGAGGATTATCTGTCGTGCCAAGTTTGTTGTTGCCATTTTTATGGAGGGAAGATGCTTTAACATTCGTCTGGTTGATACTAAAAGAGACTAGCCGGTAGATGTTATTATTCTCAGCCTTGATGGCATCTACAGTAATATTGGCGTTTGCAGCTTTTTCAGTTTCATTGTAAAAATAATTAATACCTGTCTTTGGTGTCGAGGTAATAGAATTAATTTTTAGATCCTTGATGTCTTTTTGAGGAATTATTTCCCAAACAAACTGATCCAATTTGACCTGATTTTCAGATTTTATGTTAAAATTTGCAGAAACAGAATTGGACTCCACCTGAAAATGATAATTGCTGAAAGAAGGAAAAGTTACTTTCTCCGTTCCATAGTCCACTTCTTTATAGCTATCCCAAGCAAGGACGATCTTTTGAGAGTATCCAAAAAAGGAAATAGTACAAAAAATCAGAATATAAAATTTGAATTTCATCAATGTTATTTTATTTAATAATACAAAATAAACGATTTTTTTAAAAAAATGGTATATAATAAAATTAAATTATCTGCGTTTTATCAAAAAAAGACAAACATTATTTGATTAATTAAAGAATTTCTATTTTCTTTGTACTTTGAAAATTTCTATAAACTATTATGAAAAAAATCAAGCTGTTTTCGATAATTTCGCTAAGCGCAACATTGCTTCTGGTAAGTTGTGGTGGAGGTGGGAACACCAAGGGCGCAAAACCTGGCGGCAGTGGTTTTGTAAGTAAAACCGGTTGGAAACCAAACGAAAAAGACGGATGGTTCTTTTCTGGTAAGCAACAAAAACAAAAAGGATCCGTAGGGATGGTTTATGTAGAAGGCGGTACTTTCACCATGGGACTGGTAGAAGACAATGTGATGCATGACTGGAACAATACCCCTAGAAGAATGCAGGTAAGTTCTTTCTTCATTGGCGATACAGAAACAACCAACTCCGAATATAGAGCGTATACTACTTGGCTCAAATTTGTTTTCCCATCTTCAGATCCAAGTTTCAAACATATCTACTCAGGTGCATTACCAGATACTTTGGTTTGGAATAACAAACTTTCCCGTAATGACTATGCGGAGACTTATTTCAGATCTCCAGAATATGATTACTATCCAGTGGTGGGTGTTTCTTGGCTCCAAGCTACGAAATATTGCGACTGGCTTACAGAAAGAGCGAACGAAAAAGTGCTTATGAAACAAGGCGTCATAGCAAAAGACCTCTATTCTGGTGATAAAGGTGCTACAGCGGGAGCTACGTTCAATATGGACAAATTCAAGTCAAATGATCCAGAGATGGATGCGTACATTGACAAAGACAAACTTCAGAAAAGAAATGGTATCAAAACAGCGAACGAAAGAATTGCTGCTGCAAACAGAGGATCCAGCTCTGGAGTGGTTGAAAAATTCAGACTTCCAACAGAAGTTGAATGGGAATTCGCGGCGCTTGGCCTGCAAAAAGAAAGAGATTACAACAACTATCTAGGTAAGAATACGAAAATTGACGACCTTAAAGGTAAAAAAGGTAAGAACAGAGGGATGTATCTTGAGAATTTCAAGATGGGTAGAGGAGATTACTCTGGCGTTGCGGGTTGGAAAAACGATGGTTCACCTACAACGGCCGACGTGAAACAATATCCTTCCAATGATCTGGGAATATATGGGATGTATGGTAACGTTGCAGAATGGGTAGCTGACATCTACAGACCGATGATCGATGAAGAATTTAGCGACTTCAATTATTTTAGAGGTAATGTGGTAAAGCAGACTGTTAAAAATGAAGACGGAACTTATAAGAAAATCACGAATGAAAATGTAAAATACGATACATTAGCAGATGGACGTCTGGTTTACAAAGGACTTCCTGGTGAGTACGAAAGAAAGGTACTAGATGATAATAGCAACTACAGAGATGGTGATTATCAATCTTCATTAGACGCTGGTGGCACAGCACCAAGCGATAGTACAGAATTCAATATGTATAATTCCGCAAAACCAAAATTCATTGTTGATAAAAGCGGAAACGTAGTTGTACAAAAAGAAAAATCCAAAATCACTACTCAAGTTTCTGATTACAGCAGAGTGGTAAAAGGTGGTTCTTGGTTAGACTCAGCCTATTGGTTGGATCCGGGTCAAAGACGATTCAAAGATCAAACGAAAGGTTTTGGATGGATCGGGTTCCGTGTAGCACAAGATGCGAAAAACAACAAAACAAAACGTACAAAAAGATAATCTTATCTTTTAATAATATCAAAACAGCAGAATTTTCTGCTGTTTTTTTTATTTCAAATCACCACATTTGTTTATTTTTGATTTATGAATATTGATCAGTTTTATCCCATTTATTTACAAAGTAAAAATATTACCATTGATAGCCGTAAAGTTGAACACGGAAGTCTTTTCTTTGCATTCTCCGGCGAAACTTTTAACGCTGCAGAAAAAGCATCTACCGCAGTTGACAATGGTGCACTAGCCGTAATTGTGGAGGATAAGGAGTTTGAAGACGCGGAAAGACATATTTTCTATGTACCTTCTACACTTGAATTCTTACAGGAGTTGGCGGTTTTCCATAGAGATCAATTAACGATTCCTATCATTGGACTTACTGGAAGTAATGGGAAAACAACCACCAAAGAATTGATCAGTGCGGTTTTATCACGTCAATACAACACCCAATTTACTCAGGGGAATCTTAACAATCATATTGGCGTTCCGCTGACATTGCTTTCCATCAGAAAAGAGCACGAGATTGCAGTCATAGAAATGGGAGCCAATCATCAGAAAGAGATCGAAATGCTGTGTGAGATCGCAAAACCAAATATCGGTTATATTACCAATTTTGGGAAAGCCCATCTCGAAGGATTTGGTGGTTACGAAGGCGTCATCAAGGGAAAATCTGAACTGTATGAGTATCTGATCAAGCATCATCAAAAGGTGTTAGTGAATGAAAACGATACAATTCAAAACGATAAAACAAGTGGTTATTTTTCAAAAATAACGTTTGGAACGGCTGAGTCTGATTACCAATTCCAACCTGTGTTGAAAGACCATTTTGTTGGGGTCAACTATCAGAATGCTCAGATCTTCTCCAATCTTACAGGCCAGTATAACTACGATAATATTTCTGCAGCCATAGCCTTAGGATTGTATTTTAATTTGAATATTGAGACCATAAAAAGCGCCATCGAAGGTTATTCACCATCCAATATGCGATCTCAGATCCAGATGAAAGGGGATACAACACTGGTTTTGGATACTTACAATGCCAATCCGAGCAGTATGTTGGTCTCTCTGGAAAACTTCAAATCGTTTGAGGGAACAAAAACCATTATCATTGGTGATATGCTAGAGCTAGGCGAAGATAGCCATAAAGAACATCAGAGCATTCTGGATTTTGCAAAATCTTGTGAATTTGATGAAGTCATCACCGTTGGTCCGTATTTTAAGTCGGTTTATCCGTCAGAAAACGCCTTTGAAAATACATCAGATTTAGTCGAGCGGCTGAAAGAAACTCCAGTTCACGGAAATCATATACTGCTGAAAGCCTCCCGTGGCATAGCGCTCGAAAAGATCATCGATTTTTTATAGAACATAGAAATCCTCAATTATGATTGAGGATTTTTACTTTTGAAATCGTTGAGGATCAATTTGATATTGTTGAATGTGGAAGGTAGGATTTCGCTGTCGATTTCTTTCTCGTTTTTCCAACCCACTTCGCTAATGCCTTCTTCTATCTGTGGTTTTGGAGTGCCTGTTCCAGCGTACATCATTTCAAACCAGTAGGTTATTTTTAGGACTTTTTGTCCGTCTCTTTCTGTGTAGATGTGGTAAGTGGAATTGATAAAATCCTTTAGTTCCAGATCAAAAATCCCACATTCTTCTTCCACTTCCCTTATTGCTGCAAGCTCTTTGGATTCTCCCTTTTCAATTTTTCCTTTCGGAAGATCCCATTTTCCAAGACGGTGGATGAAGAGAATTTTGTCCTCAGAATTAAGAACAATTCCGCCAGCAGCTTCGATATTTCTGAAAAACCCCTTGAAATCTGCCCACAGTTGATCAATATCCTCGTGATAAATATTAAGGCCTTGCGATGGTGTATTTGTAAGCAGGTCGATTGCAAATTCAAAACTATGCGTCCCATCGTAATTCAATGTTTTCGGGCTGTCCTGAGGCTCCCGACTCAAAACTATTTTTTTTTCATTGATAAAAACTTTATACATTTGTAAGGCTTTTGATATTAATACAAAAATATAAAAAATGAATTTAGAAGGACGAAAAATTATAGTAAATAAATCTTCATCTGAATTGGCAGGAATGCTGAAGAATCCCCAGGATTATAAAGATCTGATGCCGGAAGGTCTTCAAAGTTTCGAAGCGAGAGAGGATGGTTTCAAATTCGGATTGAAAGGAATGCCGGAAATAGCCCTTAAAATAGAGAATGTATCGGATAAAGAAGTGGTGCTAAAGTCTGCCAGTTCCAGCCTGGACTTTGCTTTAACCGGTTCTATGAATCCTTTGAATGATAATCAGACAGAGGTGCAGTTGTTATTCGAAGGGAAATTCAACCCGTTTATCAAAATGATGGTAGAAAAGCCACTTCAGAATTTTATCAATTCTTTGACAGATAAGATAGAGCAACTGTAGTTAGCAAAGCAATCCGGACGAATGATCCGTCTCGCTTCCGGTGGCGGATGACAAAACATTATTGAGATTCAACACTCTTAAAACGCCCATAAAAGCAAAAATCAAAGCCTCTTTGTATTCCATCATTTCTTTTGTTGGAATATGAATGTCGGTTTTGGTCTTTGCTTTTATCTTTTCTATGAGAAAACTGTTGTAAGTTCCACCGCCGGTTATCAATACTTTTTTAATGTCAAATTCATTGAGTATCGCAGCAATCTGAACCGCAGAATGTTCTGTGAAAGTAGCCAAAAGATCTTCTGTTCTTTGGTTGTTTATGAATGGCAGGACAGACTCATTGATCCATTCTACTCCCAAAGATTTCGGCGCTTTCTCCTTGTAGAATTCTAATTGATTAAGTTTCTTTAAAAGATTGTGATCTATCACGCCTGTTCTTGCCAGATCACCGCCTTCATCATATTTTTTTCCAAGTTTCAGAGCCAATTCATTTAGAATAATATTGACAGGACAAATGTCAAAAGCCATTCTTTTTCCGTCTCGGGTCAAAGAGATATTAGAAAATCCACCAAGATTGAGACAAGCATCAAACGCCGGAAACAGTAGTTCATCGCCAATCGGGACCAGTGGCGCACCATTGCCACCAAGCAGGACATCCTGACTTCTGAAATCGTAAACAACAGGTGTGTTGGTGATGATTTTTATAGCTCGTCCGTCTCCGATTTGCAATGTAAATTTGTTTCTGGGCTGATGGAAAACCGTATGACCGTGCGAAGCAATAAGGTCGAGTTCTGTAATGTGATGTCTGGAAATAAAATCCTGGGTTTTTTCGCCAAGGTAAAAACCATAATCAGAATTCAGTTCCAACAATTTTTCGCTGGTAAAGTGGATGGCATTTTTAAGATCGTTTTCCCAAGTAGAAGCGTAGGCAACGGTTTCGCATTTCAGGATTTCAAATGCCCAGTCAGAACCGTTTCTGGTAAATTTGGAGTAACAGATATCCAAGCCGTCAAGACTGGTTCCCGACATCAATCCGATCGCATAAAAAGTGGATCTCATAAAAAGTTTTTACTAAATATCTAAATTATCACTTCTAAGCTGTAAAGAAAATTACTTACTGGTGACGGGCAGATTGGTAGAGTTGAAACTTCCGGAATTGTTGAAGAATGTGTATTCTGAAAAATCGTCCTTGGCAATCATTCCTTGCGCACCAACCAAGATATTGCCATCTTTGTCAGACACATAAACTGTGTCTTTGGTGTACATTTTTTTATTTCTTTTGTCCCAATTGATGGTTTCTGTGACGAAGGTCTGTCCTTCTGTGGTAATGATTTTGACTCTGCCTTTTGCAAAATAAAAATCTCTTTTGATATTGTTTTTACCATATTTTGCCCAGATCTTGCCAGGAACTTTGGGGTTCTTTTTGTCGAAAAATTCCAGATAAATGCCCTTTTTTGCTTCTATGTAAGGAGAATCTATCAGTTCGTAACTTTCCAAAAGCGGTGCTTTGAAACGGACATTGACCCTGCCAGAATCCTTCTGCAGAATATCCGCGTTGTAGATGACCTGCGATGCAAAATTGGTTTTCTTGTTTTGATTGATCTTCGTAAGATCTTCTTCACAGGACTGCATAAGAAAAAACATCAGCAACAAAAAGAATTGTTGTGATGTTTTTAAGTGTAATATTTTGAAACAATAATCTTTCATAGATTATTTTGAATGTTCATTCATTAGTTGTAAAGTCGCTTTGCAAACCATTTATCTGCAAAGTTAACCCCTATTCTCAAGTTGACAAAATTCTGACGGATCATATTATTGTCCAATGTTCCTCTTTTTCCAACTTCCAAGCCAAGATCTATGCTACTCATACGGTTGATCACACTCTTTTGGAAAGGTAGTGTAACGCCGGCAGTAATTGCCATTTTGTTGATATTGGTTCCGTTGATCTGTAGATTGCCTTTTTCGTAGTACGCACCATATCTGTAGATGATTCTGGAGAAATAAGAACGGAAGTTGTTGAAGTTGGGAAGGTACCAACCTCCCACGGAGTATCTGTAAGAATCCTGGTAGGCCAAAGTTTGACCAAGGAAATTGAAGTTTTCTCCTTTTTTGTAATCCAGCTGAGTTCCAACAAACCATTTGGTGTCTTTACCATAACCAATACCAAGTGAACCTTCCTGAGGGAGGAACTTCTTGTCAAAATTGGTTTGCTCCTCTATAATCGTTTCATTGGCTTTGGTTTCCCCAAGCAGGTAAAAATAGGTGCTGTTGGTGTACGTGTTTTTCATATTACCACTGTTACCAAGAGTGTATGTTGCGCCCACTGTTAGTTTGTGGTCGTTGGCCAATTTTTTCTGGTAAGTGGTTCCGAGTGTAAAGTTGAAAGCTTTTACTCTATAGCTGTTGCTGTATCCGCTGATTAATTCTGCACCAGTAAATGCTACTTCTTCTTTATCCGATAGTTTGCCAAAAAAGAAATTAGACCTCAAACCTAAAGCAAATGCTGGTGTGATCTGATAAGAAATCGCGGCCTGGATCGTGTTCACAGAACCCTCGCCACGGAAATTATGAACCTCATTAATCAGTTCATTATTCTCATTGCTTAGTTTCTCAGTTGTGATGATATTGTAACTTTTTGAGCTGTAGGGCTGGAATCCCATGCCGAATTTCACTTTTCTGGAAATAGGAAAGGCGATGCTGATATTAGATAGGTATGTAGAGTGCTTGGTAGATTTCAGATTGTTAAAATCTGAACTGTAATAATTGTTCTCATTGCTGCCTTCTACCTTCAGTGTGGTCAATTCCAAATTGGTATTTGCAGCCGGATTTCGGAAATTAAAACTGTTGTTAAAATCCCAAACATACGCTGTAGAGATACCTCCCATTGCATTAATGTCAACTGTATTATCATATTTCACATCTCCAATCCCATAAGCGCCGTACGGTGAGTTTCCTATACTTTGCGCATTTAGGAAATATCCTGCAACCAATGATGATAAAACAAAAATTCTTTTCATATGTAGATATTGATTGTTTTTTTAAAGGTCATATGCTTTCGTGGCTTCTACATTCGTGTTGTTATAACATGAATTTTGGCGACACAGGCCTTTAAAATTTCAATCCGCAAATATCTTAATTAATAATGAATTGCAAAAATATATTTCGGTTAAAGTTTGTTAAGTAATTTCGATGATTGCTGGTTATTTTTCGACTGATGAGGCCAATGATTAGATTAACCCGTAGTGCATTATAAAAAAGGTTACTCATAATACGAAAATTTCGTATATTGTATTGACTATCAATCTAATACGTTATGAATAACCTAGATGCAATTTACGATTTTATTTTAAAGGAATTAAGAAAATTAACCATCAAAGAAAATTTTTATTTCAAACCAATTAAACCAAAATTATCTGA
>NZ_AUAA01000021.1 GCF_000428485.1 Epilithonimonas tenax DSM 16811
TTTTCCACGCAGAGGAAAATCATCAACGGTTATTTCCGGAACAAAACCTTTTGACTGTAATAGCAGAGAAGAAAACTCTTTCGGAGCAGTATTTTTCTCTTCAAAATAGATGTGCAGGATTTGGTTTTCTTCTTCAAATTTTACAATCTCAAAATACTCAATGAGAAGTTCCGGTAAAAATAATTTAAGGAGTTCGACATCATTTAACATCCTTCAAAATTATTAATTTTTATCTTTCTCCCCAAGTTTTGGAATTGATCCTAGAAATGCTAGATGATCCCGAAATCCTTACAGACGGCAATCAGATGCTCGTTGCTCTTGACATCCAAAGATTCGCGGATGTTGCCTAGTTTCTTTTCAACATAACTCATACTTGCAGGTTTAATGTTGTTGTTTTTCAGGTATTCGGGGATTTCCTTCACGAGAATTCCTTTTGCTAGAAGTGAAACCAGTAATGTATCTAGTGTAGAAAACTCAAAAGAGTTTCTATCCTTTATCGGTTTTTTTAAGTCATACGAGATAAATCTTTCGTTTTTGTACACTGCTTTTATAGCTTTCTTTAGGTCTTTTACATCTTCTCTGCCTTTCTTTACATAGCCGTTGATACTTTGCTCATTAAAAAGCTTATCGATGATCTCCTGCCGTTTTTCTACAGAAAATACGATGACTTTTAGGTCTGGCTGTATTTCTTTTGCAGCGCTTACGAGTTCTTGACCACTTGTCAGGGTTTGTTTTCTGTGATCAGCATCGAAGGAGATGTCTGTGATCAGTAATTCGAAAGGATCATTTTCGCGGATGGCCATTTTCAGTCTGCTAAATGCTTCATCACAATAATTGTCAAATTTAGGATTCGGTATTTTCAGATCGTTTACGACTTTTTGAACAGATATATTGAAGCTTTCGTAATCTTCCGCAATGAGGACTTTTTTGAACATACATTTGATTTTAAACCGGAAATGAAAGGTTGATCTTTAGCAGCCGGTCTGTTTCTGTGTCAAAACTAATCGTTCCGTGAATAGCTTTTGTACGGGTTTCCGTATTTTGCAAACCATTTTTCGGTGAATATATTTTTATTCCGATGCCGTTATCTATGTATGAGATGTTTACGCAAGCGTCTTGTTCTGAAAATTTCAGAAAAACTTTATCGGCCTGGCTGTGTTTTTTCATATTGGTCATCAGTTCCTGAAGGATGCAATAGACCTCATTTTGTTGATTCTGGTGTGTTTTTTTCCAAATCTCTTCTTCATTACCTGTGATGAAAATTTTGACAGAATCGGAGGCGTAAGATTTCAGCATCTGAGCCAGCTGTTCCCGGAAATTAAGTGGTTCTGTTGCTTCTTTTTCGTAAGAAATATTTCTGGATATTTCATAGATCTCCTCCAGCCGGTCCAGAAGAGTAGTCCGGTCCAGATCTTTGATGTTTTCTACTTCCGACATGACCTGATAGACTTTGTTTGCTACTCTGTCGTGAACTTTTTTGGAATATTTCAGCTCGGTTTGTTTTACTTCCAGCAGCTTCTCCTGTTGCATCGTTTTTTGTCTTTTTCTGAACCAAAGATAGCTTAGAATCAGAGCGATAATAAGGCTTCCAAGCCCAAAATATTGTTTGATGATGTGGTTTTGTCTTTGTTTGCTTTCATTTTTTGCTTTTAAAAAGTCAGCTTTGTTCTTTTCGGTTTCATAGCGGATGAGCGCAAATTGATTCTTTGCTTTGTTTCTGGCGGTTTGCAAACTGTCATCAAGTTTCTGGTAGATCTTAAAGTAGTGTTTAGACTTTTCTGGCTCTTCCAACGAAATTAACTTCTGAAGTGCTTCAGTCTGGTCATCTGGACTTTTGATTTCTTGGGCAATGCGGTACATTTTTTTTGCGTAGATCAATGCAGAATCCTGTTGTTTTTCACTATAGTAGTCGGCGATGTGAGCGTAGCTGGAGTTGAGGCCCCATTGGTCTTTTTCTTTCAGTCTTATCTGTAAAGCTTTCTGGAATTCAGGATTTGGATCGTACTTCGGATTCTGAAGCCACTTCGCATAAGCAAGATTGTTGGTGGTTCTTGCATATTCGGTTTGGCTGTTTGGGTTTTCTTTAAGGATAGACTTGTAAATTGACACAGCTTCTTTGTAATTACTGTTTCTCCTGTAATTGGTGGCTAAGTTATTCTGATAAATAATTTTGTCTGTTGCATTATCTGCAAAAAAAAGAGCTTGTTTGTAAAAAACGATCGATTGCTTATAATTCTTCAGCTTGCTGGAAATGATCCCCAAAGTATTATAATTGATAGAAATGTAGATTTTGTGGGTGCTGTCTTTTTTATTTAGAAAATGGATCGCCTCTAGCCCTGTTTCTTGGCTACCAAAGTTGTCACCGTATTTTTCCTGAATGATGGCCATATTCACAAGGCTTTTGGCTACACCCAAACTATCCTTTTGTTGGATGAAAAGGTCTTTTGCCTTATAGAAATTCGAGAAAGAACTGTCTATTTCGCCCTTATCGCGGTAATCAAAAGCTTTGTCGTAAAATTTATTGGTTTTTTTTTGGTCCTGTGGCGTTTTGTCTGAACAAGAATAAATGAATATGAGTAAGAAAAATGTAAAAATTCTCAATTTTTTAGTTTTCACCGAATTTAAAGAAAATTAGCGAAAGAACATGCTTTCGCTAATCACTTTTTACAATCAGAGTCAAGATAGGTGATACTCCGCCATTGATCATCCGCTGTAAAGACTTTGTAGTTCTTGCTTAGGTTGACGCCTCTGTATCGCTTAAAAATAATAAGGTCGTAAAATTCTTTCTTCGACCTTTCCTTAAATGAAACAAGTTGAACAAGAGCGGATATCCATACCAAATACCTTAAATTTCAATGATTTTGGGCGGAACAGGATGTCCATCATCGCCACCTGTATCTCCTGGGTCTGTGGGCTGTGCAAGGGTGGAGGCAGAGCCATCACTTCCACTGTTTGAGGTGTTTGAACTTGAAGGATTTGAAAATAATCCTAGTAATATTAAAAGTAGTTGAGTCATTATTTTAAAAATTTAAAAATTAGCAGTCGTGCTCTTTCCCGCGAAACAGATCACGAGCAGATAGACACAGTTTTTGAAAAAAAAAGAAGCGCTTCTTAAATTTTGGGAAGAGAACCTTGAAAAACGAAAGAGAAACATCTGCTTCCCAAGTCAGAGATTTTCCTGCGTTTTAGCTGGTTGTTTTTTGAGATCAGTTTTGTAACTTTGTTTTTGTAATGTTTTGTTTATCACTGATTTCCGAGGCAAAGATGCAGCGGAAACAGAAGTGGGTGTTAGACAATGTTTGGACACCAACGGACATAATGAAATGATGAAATACGGATATCCGTAAAAGAAAGTGTCAAAAAATCATGTACTTTGTAATGACTAAAAACCAACTATGTCCAAAAAACTACTAATTCGTGAAGTTTTCGAAAAAGGAAAGAAAGAATCGGGACGAGAGAGCAAAAGTGGAGTGGCGCTATTTCTTAGCTTGTATTTTTATGACGAATGGAAATTCGAAATATCAGAAAGAACTTTTGTGAGATATTATGACGCCTTTTTGATAGATCATGAGGATAAGAATATTGATACCCAGGTTCTTGATAAAATGAGTCAGTATCTAGAGTTCAAGCATTATAAGGACTTTTGCAAAACAGAAACTTTTACAAAGATGAATAGAGATTCTTCGCGTACGAGCGTGAAGGTGAGGATTGATGATGACGATGATTCTGATAAAAAATATCCGAATATTACAGTCAATATCACAACCAATCCAATTCTGAAACTGCAGGAGTTTTTCGCAAAACAAAGTGGTTTTGGGTGGGTTGGATTGTTGATCTTCGGTGGATTGATAGCCGATCATTATTTGAAGAAAGAAGAAAGTCCGGTTGCGAAATTGGCACAGATGACGGATTCTGTTTCAAAGGACAGAATGACGTTACAAGAAAATGTGACTTCTTCTGACATCAGGATTATTCCGGTTGAGGAAGTGATCAGTGTAAAGAAAAACGATGCTGAAGAAAAAAAGGAAAATTATATGTATTGGAACGGAGAACATTTTGTCGCAACTGATGAAGCCTCTCTTGGTTCTTACCGCGAAGTAATTCCAATGGACGATGAGAAGCTGAGGTTTTTCAGAAAAATCACAAGGCCGGATACAATTACAGAGAAATCGCTCAGCAAAGTCTGGTATTCAAAACACAAAAATATTGTGGAATTTTTCACTGCAGATGGCGAAAATCCTGAAAATGGAAAAGAGTTGAAGCATCTCACAAAACATATGTTGGAAACGCATATCTTATCAAAATAGGCTGTACGAAAAATGTTGTAAGTACTTTCAGTTGCTTCGTCAATGTTCTGTTGGTCACATTGGGCAACATCAATTTGAATTCTGACTATTTAATGTGGTCAGTTTTTAAGATAAAGATCAACGAGATCTTCCATCTTCCGCTGCTTTGGGAGAGGTTTTTGTGGGCATTGCAATGTTGCTCTAGTATTTTTTCGTTGAAGGAATTGGTGGCGTTTTCTATTTTCGTATTAGATTCAAATTTAACAACCATAATTTTCAAAAACAAAAAACTCCGCCCAAAAGCAGAGTTTTACATTGATTTTCAAAGTGAATTACATTCTATTCACCACATTAATTCCGAGCATTGATAAAGCTTTCTTAATCGTTTTCGCAACCAGATCAGAAACCTGAAGACGGCACTGTTTCGCATCCAGATCTTCCTGTTTTACAATCGGATTATTTTGGTAGAAAGAGTTGTAGGATTTTACCAATTCATATGCGTAATTCGCTACCAAAGCAGGACTTAGAGATTCCGCAGAACGTGCAATCACTTCTTTAAATTCAGCCAAAAGCATAATCACTTCTTTCTCATCTTCGTTCGGAACATAAGCACCGAAATTGCCTTTTCCGGCATATTCTGCCTTAGCCAAAAGCGACTGGATTCTCGCATAAGTATATTGAATGAACGGTCCCGTATTCCCATTAAAATCAATACTTTCTGCAGGATTAAAGAGCATTTTCTTTCTAGGATCTACTTTCAGAATGAAATATTTCAAAGCACCTAGTCCCACTGTTTCGTAAGATTTCACTTTGTCTTCGTCAGAAAGCGTTTCCAATTTCCCCAATTCCTCAGATTTTTCTTTCGCAGTGGCGATCATTTCCTCGACTAATTCGTCTGCGTCAACCACGGTTCCTTCACGGGATTTCATTTTTCCTTCCGGCAATTCTACCATACCGTAAGACAAGTGGTAAAGCTGATCTGCCCATTGGTAGCCCAATTTTTTCAGGATTTTAAATAAAACCTGGAAGTGATAATCCTGCTCATTTCCAACCGTATAGATCAGTTTCTGAATGTCATTTTCTTCAAAACGCTGCACAGCTGTTCCAAGATCCTGCGTCATATAAACCGAAGTCCCGTCCGAACGCAAAAGCAGTTTCTGATCCAAACCTTCATCCGTGAGATCGCACCAGACAGAACCATCTTCTTTTTTATACAAAATGCCATTGTCCAGACCTTTTTGAATCAGATCTTTTCCAAGAATATAAGTATTACTTTCATATTGAACCTGGTCAAAATTAACGCCCAGTCGGGAATACGTTTCATTAAAACCTGCATAAACCCACTCATTCATCATCGCCCAAAGCTGACGAACTTCAGGATCATTTTGTTCCCATTTCAAAAGCATTTCCTGAGCCTGGATGATGCTCGGCGCTTGCTTTTTCGCCGTTTCCTCGTCTATGCCGTCCGCAACCATCGCTTTGATCTCAGACTTATATAACTTATCGAATTCTACATAATAATTACCGACCAATTTGTCACCTTTCAAACCTGTAGAATCAGGCGTTTCGCCGTTCCCAAATTTCTCCCAGGCCAGCATCGATTTGCAGATGTGAATCCCACGGTCGTTGATGATTTGAGATTTGATGACCTTGTAACCGTCAGCTTTCAAAATCTCGGCAACAGAGTATCCCAAAAGATTATTTCTAACGTGTCCCAGGTGCAAAGGTTTGTTGGTGTTTGGCGAAGAATATTCGACCATCACCGTTGCGTTTTTCGGCGTTACATTGTCAAAATCGTCCTGAAGTTCAGACAATTGCTTCGCAAAAACCTCGGCTTTCAATGTAAGATTAAGAAAACCTTTTACGATGTTGAAGCTTTCAATAAAATCGATCTCATTTTTGATGGCTTCTCCAAGTTCGTTTCCAATAGCGTCCGGACTTTTCTTCGCCAGTTTTACCAATGGAAAAATAACGATCGTGAAATCACCTTCGAACTCGGTTTTATTTTTTTGAACATCCAGATTCACGCCTTCCACGTCATAAAGTTTTGGGATGATCTCGGCTATTTTTGATTGTATATGTTGTATGATATTCATGTCAGAATTTTGTGTTGCAAATTTAAAAATTTAAAATAGCTTTTTGAAGCAAAGTCGCAAATTATAATTGTGAGATAATTTGGGCAGCTTTATCGGCCTTCCGTTTCCGCTTTTTTGTCATTGCAAACGAACTAAAGCATTAAGTTGAACTTTTATATAATTGCAATGACAAAAAAGAGCTCCACTCAAACCTACCGAAGTGGTTCATCGATTCAAATAAAAAAATAAAAAATTGAGATAAGTCGGGCTACAGATTCGCATTCTTAATATCGTTTTGTCTCCAAAATTTGATATCAATGTCAGTCTGAGCGGAGTCGAAGACTTTTCCCAGATTTCAACTTGGCGACTTTTAAGCTTTTTGGCTGTTAAGCTAATGCGCCTTTGCGATAAAAAGTTAATTAATTACAGCCAAAGCTCTCCTCTTACTCAGCCTCAAAAATCTGATAACTAAAAGAATTGCAGAAATTGTCAACCCAATTCCCAAAGCAATCCACATCCCAAAAGCACCCATTTTCATCGTCACACAAAGGAAATAGCCAATCGGAATCGTGAAAACCCAGTACGCCAAAAATGTAATCACGCTCGGGATCTTCACATCTTGTATTCCTCTCAGACAACCCAATGCCGTCACTTGGATTCCGTCAGACAATTGGAATAGTGCGGCGATGATCATTAGTTTCGAGGCCAATTCAATGACCAAAACATCACTTTCTTTGGTGAAAAAATGCGGCAGAACATTCCTGAAAATAATAAACATAATCCCGCAGAATCCCATATAAAGTAAAGTCAGTTTAAAATTATTAATCCCGATTTTCCGCAAGCCCACATAATCGCCTACACCCATTTTGTTCCCAATCATCACCGTAGAAGCCACACTGAAACCAATACAAAGATTGAAGGTAAAAGACGCCATCGACAAAGCAATCTGATGCGACGCAATATCCTGACTACTTACCAATCCACAGATGAAAGCCGCCGCCGCAAACGCTGTCACTTCAAAGAACATTTGTAAAGCAGTTGGCAATCCCAGCTTGAACATTTTGGTAAACATTTCTTTACTGAATTCTGCAATCTTTAAAGAGAAATCTTTGATGTATCGTCTGGTTTTTGGCTCCTTAACCAAGACAAAATAGAGGAACACCACCATGAATATTCTCGCAATCAACGTTGCCAAAGCAGAACCCTGAACGCCCATTGCCGGCAAGCCAAAAAGCCCTTTGATGAAGACGTAGTTCAATGCAATATTAATGACATTGGCAATGATGGTTGCTTTGGTAACACCAATAGTGAATGATAATCCTTCCGAAACTTCTCTCAAAGTCTGGAACATCATAAACGGAATCATTGTAAACGCCATAATGCTCAAAAAGCTAATCGTATCCGGGATAATTTCTGCTGGCTGATCCATATGTTTAATGATTGGAAGTCCTGCCAATAACAAAATCATCAATAATATTCCAACGCCAAGATTAATAACAAATCCGTGTCTGAAAACAGAATTGATCGTGCCGTGTTTGCCTTGCGCACTGGCCTCGGAAACCAATGGCGGAATGGCAAAAGAAAATCCCAATGCCAATACAAAAATGGAAAAGAACAAAGCGTTTCCCAAAGACACAGAAGCCAAAGCCTGCGCGCCCAAAAGTTTCCCAACGATGATATTATCGAAGAGATTCACGGACACTTGCCCGACTTGTGTCAACATCACAGGAAGCGCCAATTTCAGTCCTTGCTGTGTGTATTGTTTATCTAAAAATCTCATTTTTTTATATTTTAAGTCTGTTTTTTTTTGAACATAAAGTCTACAAAGTTTTTATTTTTTTTGGTTCACAAAGGCGCGTTGCTCAAACAAGATTTTGTAACCTTTGATAAGTTTTGCGCCTTTGTGAACTTAAATGATGATAAGTATTATTTGAAATTCTTAGTGGACTTTGTGTTCAAAAAACTTCAAAAAAAAACCGCAGAAGAAACTGCGGTCAAATATAATATTTAATTAAGTTTACTTCTTTACAAAATTGGAAACATCGTCAGCAGTCACAGGATCAGCACCTAAAATGATCAACCTTTCTACAACGTTTCTTAGCTCACGGATGTTTCCTGTCCAGTCATACTGCTGCAAAGATTTGATGGATTTATCATCAAATTTCTTAGGCGCAGAACCATTTTCTGAAGCAATCAGGTTGGTGAAATGATGGACTAATAATGGAATGTCTTCTGCTCTGTCATTAAGTGAAGGAACGCTGATTTCTATCACAGAAAGCCTGTGGTAAAGATCCTCACGGAATTTTCCTTGCTCAATTTCCTTAGCCAGATTCTTGTTGGTTGCAGCAATCACGCGGACATCCACTTTGATTTCTTTGTCGCTTCCTACAGGGGAAACTTTGCTTTCCTGCAAAGCTCTAAGCACTTTGGCCTGAGCAACAAGGCTCATATCACCAATTTCGTCCAAGAAAATAGTTCCGCCAGTTGCCTGTTCAAATTTTCCTGATTTGTCTTTGATTGCGCCTGTAAAAGATCCTTTCACGTGTCCGAACAATTCACTTTCTATCAGTTCAGACGGGATTGCAGCGCAGTTAACCTCTATCATTGGACCGCGAGATCTTTCGCTTTGAGAATGGATCGCGTGGGCTACCAATTCTTTACCGGCACCGTTTGGCCCGGTGATCAGAACTCTTGCGTCAGAAACAGCTACTTTGTCTATGATTTCCTGAATCTTCTTCAGCGCAGGCGATTGCCCAATCATTTGGTATTTTTTATTGACTTTTTTCTTCAGCTGAGAATTCTCCTGCTTCAGATGCGAGTTTGCTTTTTGAAGATTGCCTTTGTCTAATGCATTTTTGACGCTGGTGATCAATCTGTTGATATCAATCGGTTTTGAGATAAAGTCATAAGCGCCTTCTCTCAAACAACCTACTGCGGTATCTATATCAGCGTGTCCGGAGATCATGATGAAAGTGCTCTCGGGTTTTAAATCGAGACTTTGTTTCAAAAGTTCCGTTCCTGATATTTTTGGCATTTTGATGTCAGAAATGACCAAAGCAAAATCTTCTTTCTCTATGAATTTGTAACCTTCCAGACCATCTTCTGCTATTTCGAATTGGTAATCAGGGAGTTCGTCCGATAAAATACTGTGTAGAACGCCAGATATTGTTTTTTCGTCCTCTACGATTAATATTTTTTGCATAGGTGCAAAGATACGACTTTTTTGATTTCGTAATACTAAATAATTATGATTGTTTATTGTGAAAAATAAAATACAAACGTATTCTCATCAACTTGAAGGATGCTTTTTGCATGACAAATCGCCTTTGCAATAGCGATAGTAGCGGCTATCCTTTTATTTTTTTTTGTCTTACCTGGCTGGTTCCCGGCCGAAACTCCTGAAAAAAATAAAAGATAATAGCGGATAGCGCGACCCAAGGTGCTGGTGAAAGTGCAGGCAAGGGGATTGCCCAACTTTTTATAGTTGATCAATGATAAAATATGACTGCGACTGGTATGTATTTGGATTATAGTTTTTCGAAAATAAGTGCAACAGTTTTGTTTGGCTCCGTATGAACTATTTCCTGCCAGGAGAGAGATGGTTTTGTGATTTTTTAGATAAACAATGGCATTTCATTTAGAAAAGAAACAACAGACTTTAACCACTAAATAGGTGATAATAATGAAATGATGCAATTGCCGATATTCACTTATTCTACAATCATTTTCTTGGTGATGATTTGATCTCCTATTTTGAAAGTCCCTAGATAGTTGCCTTTTTGGAGGGAAGAAATATCGATTCTGGTTTGGTTTTCTGTTTTGGCAATCAGTTTGCCGTCAAGCGAAGTGATCGTAAAACTGAAATCCTGATTTTTGCTGTTAGAAAACTCGAGCTGAAGGTAGTCTTTTGCCGGGTTGGGGTAGGATCTGAAGTCTGTAGATGGGCTCTGTACTGTATGGGTGCTTAAAGTCTGGCCTGCCATCGCAAAATGCTGGACAGCGCCTGTTGTTGCTTTTGCAATGTTGTAAATATAGACTGGATCTAGATAGATATATTTGTCATTTGCAGTGTGTGCATAAGGTGTTTCATTGTATTCGAAAAGGCCTGTGATGACTTCACCATTGGACTGGAAAGGCATATAGTCTGAGGCATATGCGTAATTGAGATGAGTCTTTAAAGGTGAATAAAGCTTCACACAATTCATCAATTGCTGCGTCAATATATTTGAGGAGGCATTGTTTGCGCTTGGTGAATTAGACTCGTCTCTTTCACAGGTAATGGTATCATTGGTTTGGCCTTTGATGCCGCCCACTTCGTCTATATTCAGTACCAAGCGGATATTCATTTTAGGATTGGTGGCGTTCACCACGTTGGAAACGTAATGTGCAGATCCGAGTAAACCTTGTTCTTCACCAGTAAAATTGATGAATTTGATCGAGTATTCTGTGGTGACATTTTTCAAAAGTCTGGCAACTTCCAGAATGACGGAAACACCGCTGCCGTTATCATTGGTTCCAGTTCCGGTGATGGTATCATAATGTCCACAGACGATGATGTAGATGTTGGGATATTTGGTTCCTGTTTTGGTGACGATCAGATTGGATGTCGCGCTGCCATTATAGGTGAAAGTATCTTTTGTGATATCAGCTTCTGAATATCCGAAAGATAAATATTTGTTTTTCAGCCAAGTGTAAGCGTTGTTGTTGCTGGCAGAACCTGTTGTTTTCACGCCTAAAGCTTCGAATTCCTGTAGAGTGGCATTGATGTTTGCCTGAGAAACCAGATTGCTGACATTGGCGTAATCCTGATTGAAGGTTTGAGAATTCGCAAAAATTCCTAAAAAAATAACTGAAAAAAGTAAGTTTCTCATTGCATATATCATAATGTGCAAATATAAATAAAAAAGGAGAAGACTTGATAATGGTCTTCTCCTTTCGTTTAAAAAAAAACTATACTAACTTAAAAACTAATTCGTTGCTTTTCTGATTTCCGCTTTCACGTCCTCAGAGGCATCCTTGGTTTTTTCCCAAGCATCTGATGCTGTATCTTTTGTGCTTTCCCACGCTTTTTCTGCGAAGTCTTTCGTATCTTCCCAAGCGTCATTGGCGTTTGCTTTCAGGTTTTCAAAGAAGCCTTCTCGGGTGGGTTCTTCATTTTTGTTCTTTTGCTCGTCAATGTAATTTCTTGCTTTGTCGGCATATTCATTCACGGTGTTTTTTGCTTTATCAGCCGCGTTTTCTAATGAGTTCTCTGTTTTGTTAACAGCTCTTTCTGCGTCGTTGTAGTTTTGATCTTGCGTGCTCATAATTATTTATTTTGTGAGTTAATTGAAAATTTGATTTGATGTGTTTTATTATTCAATTAAAATGCCGCAAAATCTTAATGAATGTTAATTTAATTATAAATAAAACCAAACAAAAAAAGCAACATTCAATTGTGAATGTTGCTTATTAATATTAATTAGAAAATTTCTTTCCCCAACCCTAAAGGGTGGAAATTTTCATTATTGCAATTCGTCTCCCTTTACGGCGGGGGTAAAACAATTTCCAACTTCTATTTAATGATTCTTTCAAGAACCCACTCGATCATCATTTTTTCTGATGCGTGGTGGTCACTGGCAAATTCGCCGCGTCTTCTGTTGGCGATGACGCAGTTGACCGTCAATGCTTTGTGTCCTAATAATTTGGACAGGCCATAAATGGCAGACGTTTCCATCTCAAAGTTAGAAACACCAAGGTCATTCAAGGTTTCCAAGAATTGATCATCCAAAGCTTTCAGTCTCAACTGGCGACCTTGAGGTGCGTAAAATCCTGGGAAAGTTGCGGTGTTTCCTTTGTATTTTGCATCGGCGTAATAATCAGATATATCCTTTGCCCAATCTGAGAAATAGAGCATCGGTTTGATCTTCTCATAAGGGAATTTTGCCATAAAGTTCTTACTGAACTCATTTTCAAAGGCGTAATCCTGGTAGAAATGTAAAAGTCCATCAAGTCCAACCACATTTTCTGTGACCAACATATTATTGACCTCGATATCCGGATTCACACTGCCACAAGTTCCCAGACGGAAAAGTTCCAACGCTTTATGCTCTTTTTTAAATTCCTTTTCTTTCAAATCGATGTTGACTAAAGCATCCAGCTCGTTCATCACGATATCGATGTTTTCTGTTCCTATTCCGGTTGACATTACGGTGATTCTTTCGCCACGCAAAGTTCCTGTGTGGGTGTAGAATTCTCTTTTGTTCTTTTTGACGTCAATGGTGTCAAAATATTTTGAGACTTTCGGAACTCTGTCCGGATCGCCGACTAGAATGACTTTGTCTGCAAGATCTTCGGGAAGAAGATTGAGGTGGTAAACACTTCCGTCATCGTTTAGTACCAGTTCGGAAGCTGCTAGTTTGTTGATCATATCTATCATTTAATTTTAATTAAAAGTTTGTTTTTTTTGGGTTAAAAAAGGTCTTAAAGTTAACAAAATTCTCCGTTTAAAACGCTAAAAGTCACAAAAGCTTTTACTGAAATTTTATAACACGATATTTCAACACTTTTATCACGGTGAAAAAAAAATGGTGCTCCTTGTGAAGACACTTTTTGTCCTTTGTGGTTAAGATTTGGCAATCTGATTTGCAAGCCAATTTCCCGTACTGAAACATGCCTGCAAAAGATAACCGCCAGTCGGTGCTTCCCAATCTATCATTTCGCCAGCGCAGAAAACGTCTGGGAATTTGTTTAGTTCTAGCCTATGATTTAATTCTGAAAATGGAACACCGCCAGAAGTCGAGATCACTTCATCTATGGGACGGTAACTCAGAACTTCTATCGGGAATTTTTTGATTAATTTCGATAAAATTTCTATGTCCGTATAACTTTCTTTGTCTAAAGTTTTCAGAAGATTGAGCGCTGTGGTTGAGAGTTTTAATTTCCGTTTCAAAACCTGGCTTATCTTATCAGTTCCGTTTAACTGTTCCAGGATTGCTGCTTCTGAAAGATTTGGTTTTAAGTCTATATATAAGGTTAAAGGAAAATTGTGTTTTCTCGTAAACCGATTCAGATAATAGATTGGACTTCCTTCAATACCATATTTTGTGAAAACGACTTCACCGATTTTGTTATTGACCTCGAAAGAAACTTTGATATTTTTAAGGTATTGACCTTGCAATTGGTGAAATTTAGAATCCGTATCGTAACCGGAATTGGCGGATTCCAAAGCTGTGATTTCAATATTTTTTGATTTTAAAATCTCAATCCATTTCGCATCAGAACCAGTCTTTTTCCACGAGCCGCCACCCATCGCCAAAATTAATTTTGAATATTCAAAATGAAGTTCGTTCTCCTTATTTTTAAGAGTGACAGAATTCTCATCAAAATCAACAAAAATATGTTCGTAGTGAATGATAACGCCCAATTCTTCCAACCTTTCCAACCAAGCTTTCAAAACCTGAATCGGCTTGAAATTCTTCGTTGGAAAAATCTTCCCGGAACTTCCCGCATAAGTCGTGATTCCCAAGTCAGAAAGCCAATCCACCACTTTTTTGTTATCGAAACTTTTTACAATCTCCCGAATTTCTGGCGCATCATATTTTTCGATAAAAGATTCTAATTCTTCACTATGTGTCAGGTTGAAACCGCCATTTCCTGCCACCAAGAATTTTCTTCCAGAAGCTTTGTTTTGTTCAAATATTTGAACTTTGAAGCCTTTCTCAGCAAGGATTTGTGCAGCCATCAATCCCGCTGGACCAGCGCCAATAATGATGATTTGATTATTAGGGGTTTGTTTCAAAAAAACGGTTTTTCTTAGAAGATTGGAAGATTCGAAAATTACACGAAGGCACGAGGTTTTTTAATGAATGTCTTGTGTTTTAAGGCACAAAGTTTAGCTTCGCTAAGAATAAATCAAAGATTTTCCTTGTGCTTTAAAAATGATTGATAATAAAAAAATCTTTGTGCCCTTGTGTTTAACTCACAAAGCTAAAATCATTCATCACTTATCATTCATCATTTATAATTAACCTCCAACACGTTTTGTTTTGTAGCCCATTTCCTTTAGGATGGTCATTATTTTGTCGCGGTTGTCGCCTTGGATGATGATGACGCCGTCTTTTTCCGAGCCACCGATGCCGAGTTTTGTTTTGATTTTTTTTGAGATTTCTTTCAGGCCTTCGTCGTCGCCTTCCCAGCCTTCTATGATGGTGACTGGTTTTCCGTTTCTGCCTTTCTTCTCGAATTTGCAAACGAGCGGTTCTTTCTGTTTGAAGTTTTCTTTTTCTTCATCTGGCATTTCAAAATCCTGTTCTTCGTGGGTTGGGAAAAGGTTTTTTAGTTGGTCTCTCAAGTCCATTTTATCAATTTAAATAAGGGTTTTAAAGGTAATGATATTTATTATTCTGGGAAAGATGTATTAGAGAATTAATTTTGAAAATTATTTGTTTAAATGTAACTTTTAAATTACTTTTGTTGAATGAAAGTTCGGGAAGTCATATCGTTTAAAAATTATTTTGAGAAGTTTCTTTTGGAGCAACCGAAGAAAGTTCAAGACAAAATATTTAAGATAATCGAGGCGATAGAAACTTTGGAACGTATCCCTTCGAATTACTTAAAACATATTGTCGGAACCAATGGTTTGTATGAAGCAAGGATACAATTGGGTTCAAATATATGGAGAGTATTTTGCTTTTTTGATGGTGAAAAATTAGTTGTACTGATGAACGGATTTCAAAAGAAAACTCAGAAAACTCCCAAAAATGAAATTGCAAAAGCCTTGAAAATAATGGCTGAATATTACGAACAAAAATCAAAAGAAAATGGAAACTAAAAATTGGAAAGAAATAAAAGATAATGTTTACGGAAAAGTTGGAACTGAGCGAAGAGATGAACTGGAAAGGGATTTTGAATCTTTTGCAATCGGACTTCAATTGAGAAAAGCCCGTGAAGAAAAGAACCTTACCCAATCTGAATTAGCAAATTTAGTAGATAAAAAACGCGAGTATATTTCCAAAATCGAAAATAATGGAAGTAATCTGACACTTAAAACTTTATTTGATATTGTTGAGAAAGGATTGGGTGGGAAAGTGAGGATTTCGATTGATGTTTGAGTTCAATAGATTTATTTGTCAAATTTATAATTAAAAATTGTAATTATTTTTCTGTTATACGGAAAACCGTAAAAGATGTTTTAAAATGTATGTTATATTTGGAAGAATTTTAAAACTAATTAAAGTAATCATTATGATTAATTCTGAATGTTAAGTTTCTATAATTAAAACGTAATAACTAATTTTAAATAACAATAAATACTTACAATTATGAAAACAACTTCTATTCTGTTCATTTTCTTTCTAACCTTTTTTTCTACTAATTTATTTGCTGAACATCCAAAAGCAAATTTTGGAAAATATGGAATTCAGAAATACTCTACTTTAGCAGAATATCAAAAATATGTTGGGGAGATTGTTACTTATTTACCAACTGAACCTCTATCATATGAGGATAAGAAAGATTTTAAAGGAAAATTCAATCAAGAATATGTGATTACTAAAATTACAGGTAATGACAAACAGATGACTTTTATCCTTCAAGAAAACGGCGGGAAATCTAATTTTAAAATGATAATAGCTAATGGCGATTACGACTATTTTATTCCTTTCTGCATTACTGATTATTACACAGTCCCTCTTTTTTTAATTGATAAATTTAATAAGGATAAAGTAAATTTAATAGGTCTAAAATTTACAAATGATAAAGTAAAATCAGTTTATGAAGTAATTGATGTTTTGGTTTTAACTGTTAAAAGTGATCGTATCTTTGACAAGCCATATCCAACAGTGAATTATGTTTTAAAAAATTTGATGACAGAGGAAAAACAAACACTTCCTGCAGAAGGTGCTGAAAAAAATGTTTTTAAAAAGGATTTAAAAGGAAAATATGTTTCCAATTTAGTGAAAATAGAAAAACCTGCAGATTCAAAAATAAGATATGGAAAAACTAAACTTGTTGAAAGTGAAGGTGTAAAGAAATATAGTTATATAGATGATTACATTGATATCTTAATATTTGGTACACAGGACGATTTTAGTTTTATGTTGAAAAATATTTCTCAAAATAGTATCAAATTGATTTGGAATGAATCAGTTTTTGTAGATTTTGATGGAAAGTCATCAAAGGTGATGCATGAAGGGATTAAATACTCACAGAAAAATGAAGATCAACCGAGCTCGATTATCATTAAAGATGCTATATTAAGCGAAGTAGTAGTACCTACATCTAATGTTAGATATAGTGATGTTTTAAAAAAATGGGTTACTGATTCAATGTATCCAAGAGAAAATGGATTAAATCCGGGTGAATTAAAATTAATGTTACCAATTCAAGTTAAGGATGTGGTTAATGAATATTTATTTGTTTTTAAGGTTGAATGGTTGTACGATCATCCTGAAATTATAAAATAATTTAGAATATTTAACTATTATCAATTTTTGCATTGCTTTAAAAAGTGTAACGTTCATATCCATAATATTCTAATACTTTAGTTATAAGCTTGCGCGCATAAAGTCAACTCACTTAAAAAAATCCTCAAAAATTATTAGAACACTTTTCCATTTCGTAAATTTGTCTAAACAAAATAAGAAATCAAAATGTCAAAAAAAGCAATCCTTGCAATATTAGACGGCTGGGGAATCGGTCTTAATGATTCGGTTTCCGCACTCAAACAAGCCAAAACACCTTTCATAGATTATGCCCTTCAAACTTTTCCCAACACAACCCTCGAAGCAAGTGGCTTGGCTGTTGGTCTTCCCGCTGGACAAATGGGGAATTCCGAAGTTGGACATATGAATCTTGGCGCTGGTAGAGTAGTTTACCAAAATCTCGTAAGACTTAATATGGCTGTGGAAACCGGAAGTCTAGGCAGAGAAAAAGTCATCCAGGACGCTTTCGAATATGCAAAAGCAAACAACAAAAAAGTGCATTTCATCGGTTTGGTTTCCAACGGTGGCGTGCATTCTCATATCAACCACTTAAAAGGTTTATTGACAGCCGCTCACGAATATGGACTGAATGAAAATGTCTTCGTTCACGCTTTCACAGACGGTAGAGATTGTGACCCGAAATCCGGAAAAGGTTTTATAGAAGAACTTTTGGCGCATATGAAAACCACAACGGGAAAACTGGCGTCGGTGATCGGTCGTTATTATGCGATGGACAGAGACAAGCGTTGGGAACGTGTGAAATTGGCCTATGACCTTTTGGCAAACGGTGTTGGAAAAGAAAGCAAGGATTTTGTACAGTCGATTCAGGATTCTTATAATGAGGATGTTACGGATGAATTTATCCAACCGATTGTTGCGATTCAGAATCATTTTCCAATTGCTAAGATTGAGGATCACGATGTGGTGATTTCTTTCAACTTCCGAACTGACAGAGGTCGTGAGATCACAGAAGTTTTGACACAGCAAGATTTCCCGGAATACGGAATGAAAAAGCTGGACTTGTATTATGTGACTTTGACCAATTACGATAAATCTTTCCAAAATGTAAAAGTTGTTTTTGATGAGAATGTGCTCCAAAAAACAATGGGCGAAGTGTTGGAATCTGCGGGCAAATCCCAAATCAGAATTGCAGAAACAGAAAAATATCCACACGTGACATTTTTCTTTTCGGGAGGTAGAGAAGCTGAGTATGTTCAGGAAAGAAGATTGCTTTGCCCAAGCCCGAAAGACGTTGCAACTTATGACTTGAAACCAGAAATGTCGGCGTACGATATCACAAACGCCATCGTTCCGGAATTGGAAAGAGAAAGCGCGGATTTCATCGTGCTCAACTTTGCAAATACAGATATGGTGGGACACACAGGTGTTTTCTCAGCAGCAGTTAAAGCAGCGGAGGTGGTGGATTCCTGCATCAAAAAAGTGGCAGAAACGGCTTACGAGCACGGTTATGCGGTTTTCATCCTGGCAGACCACGGCAACTCAGATGTGATGATCAATCCGGATGGTTCGCCGAACACGCAACATTCCACCAACTTGGTTCCATTCATCGTAATGGACAAAGACCACACGTGGAATCTAACACCAGGGAAATTGGGCGACGTAGCACCAACAATCCTGAAAGTGATGGGCGTGGATATTCCTGAAGAAATGACCGGAAATATCATAGCGAATTAAGCCATACTTTATCCTAAATTTAAGCCTGTTCATCCATTTGATCAGGTTTTTTTTATTTGAATTAAATTTTACACACTTAAAAACCAATAATATCTTTTTATCGTATCTTTGAAGATAGAAAATAATTTGAATTAATGCACGAAAAAGAGTTACAAATAGAAGTCATGAGATCGATGGAAAAAAACATGGATGAGTTTATCGCATCCTATTTGACACCAATCGAAAAAATTTGGCAACCTTCGGACTTCCTTCCGGACAGTTCGAGTGAAAATTTCAAGTACGAAATCGAAGAGCTGCAGACATTTGCCAGAGAAATGCCTTATGATCTTTTTGTAACACTCATTGGAGACTGCATTACAGAGGAAGCATTGCCCACTTATGAATCCTGGCTGATGAATCTGGATGGTGTGAATCAGGAAAAAAATACAGGATGGACCAAGTGGATCAGAGCCTGGACAGCTGAGGAAAACAGACACGGTGATCTTCTCGGGAAATATCTGTACCTGTGTGGTCGTGTAAACATGCGTGAGATGGAGGTTACAACCCAGCATCTGATCAGCGACGGTTTCGATATCGGCACCAGTTCAGATCCTTATAAAAACTTTGTGTACACCAGTTTCCAGGAAACAGCTACCAATATTTCTCATAGAAGAGTAGGAACTTTGGCAAAACAATCCGGAAATAAAAAATTGGCTCAGATGTGCGGTGTTATTGCTGCAGATGAGGCCCGACATGCCAAAGCCTACAAAGATTTTTCAGCAAGAATTTTCGAGATGGATGCCAGCGGAATGATGCTCGCCTTCGAAGATATGATGAAAAGAAAAATCGTCATGCCGGCACATCTACTAAGAGAATCGGGACAGAAAGCAGGCGAACTTTGGGAACATTTTTCCGATGCCGCACAGAGAGCAATGGTTTACACCGCTCAGGATTATATCAATATACTTTCTGATCTTTTGGATGAATGGAAAATTGATCAGATGAAAAATCTGAACGATAAAGCAGAAAGAGCCAGAGATTATCTGATGAAATTACCAAACAGATTACAAAATATTTCAGACAGAATAAAAACCCCGGAACTGCCTTACAGTTTCAAATGGGTGAAAAATTAAAATATAATGCGCTGAATAAGCGCATTTTTTCGTAATTGATAATTTAACCTTGGCTGACAGTCTTTTATCTATTCTCTATTTTCTTACCTCTACATATTTTGTATATTTGTACACTTATTTTACAAAAAAAATGCAAGATGATAAAAAGTAACAAAAAGCTGGCGATCGATTTTGACGGAACTATTGTTGATGATGCTTATCCGGGAATTGGAAAAGCAAAAACATTCGCTTTTGAAACGCTTAAAAAACTTCAGGGTGAAGGATACCGTTTGGTCCTATGGACTTACCGTCACGGTAAAGCATTGGATGAAGCTGTAGAATTCTGCAGAAAAAATGGATTGGAATTCTACGCTGTCAATTCTAGTTTCGAAGGTGAGGTTTTTGATTCAGAGACACAATCCAGAAAATTAGACGCTGATCTTTTCATAGATGACAGAAATCTTGGTGGATTTCCTGGCTGGGGAGAGATCTATCAGATCATTACAGAAAGAATAGAATTTCAAGTGGCAGGAGGCGAAGTTCACGCTTACTCCAAAATGAAAAAAGAAAAGAAAAAGGGCTTATTCTGGTAACAGAATAGAAATTAGAGGTTAGACATTAGAAATTAGATTTTCTAATGCATCAAATACTAATCTAACTTCTAAAATCTAATTTCTAACATCTAAATAAAACAATGATTCAACTCAAAACAATAGAGGAGCTTCGGTTGATGAAGCAAAGTGCAAGATTGGTTTCCCAAACTCTGGGAATGTTGGCGAAGGAAATAAAACCGGGCATCAACACCTTATCTCTTGACAAATTAGCACACGAATTTATAAAAGACCACGGTGCCGAACCTGCATTTTTAGGTTACGGCGGTTTCCCTGCATCACTTTGTATCTCTCCGAATGACCAAGTGGTTCACGGATTTCCAAACGCGGATATACTCAAAGAAGGCGACGTTCTATCCGTAGATTGTGGTGTTTTCTGGAACGGATTTGTGGGCGATCACGCTTATACTTTTGAAGTGGGAGAGGTTTCTGCAGAGAATAAAAAGTTGCTCAGAGTGGCGAAAGAATCACTTTATAAAGGCATAGAACAATGTATCAGAGGAAAGCGTGTTGGTGATATTTCCAATGCGATCCAGAGACATTGTGAAAAAGAAGGCTATGGCGTTGTCCGGGAATTGGTGGGGCACGGCGTTGGCAGAAAAATGCACGAAGATCCTCAAGTACCAAATTACGGAAAACCAGGAAGCGGAAAAGTCCTGAAAGACGGTATTGCGCTGGCAATAGAACCAATGATCAACCTTGGAACCGAGAAAGTGAAATTCCATAATGACGGTTGGACAGTGACGACCTTGGACAACAAAACATCCGCCCATTTTGAACACGATGTCTGTATTATCAACGGAAAACCCGTGTTGCTTTCGACTTTCGATTATATCTATGATGCGCTTGGGATCAAATCTGATGAGGAAAAGGCCTTTCAGTTGGATTTTTAAGTGATGAAAAATAACTTATTTTGAGAAGATTTCTTTTTGTTGTTTTGATAAACTTCAGTTTAAGCATTTTTGCTCAAACATATCAAAGAAATAGTGGTGAGACGAAAGAACTCTTTGCTGAAAGACTAAAACCGATACGAAATTCTGAAATACAAGGAGAAGTTTTGGAAGTAAGTCGATGGAATTCTCTTGTAAAACCAGTTTTTGCCTTTTATGACTATTCTGAGCCTGGCATAGAAAATGGAAAAAAGAACGGCTTCAATTATACTTATGTTGATGGTTACATTTTTGTTCCGGTAGCGAACAGCAGATATGCGAAAATTTTCATAGATACCTATGCTGAAGAAGGGGCAACAGCTGAGATAGAATCTGTTTTTTTTGCGAATGCCGACAAAGATTTGGACAAAGAATTAGGGGTATTGGTTTCCTGGGACCAGAGCAGGCATTACGGGATGAGCGGAAAATTGTATCAGGTTTATTTCTATGATTATCCTAAGTTCATTTCAAAAAACATAAAACTGAAGCCGATTGAAATGAAAAAATTCAAAATGGAATTCGATGGAACCAATGATGCTGGAGAAAAGTCTGGTGCCATATTTAATACCACGTCTAAAATAAAGGCTGAGCTAAAACGATTAGGATTCTAATACATTCTCAAAAAATTGAAAAAAATCACCAAATTTCTACTCAATAAGATCCCGAGGCCAATGCTTATAAATCTAAGCATTTTTTTGCGCCCGTTGATCGTTTTATTTTTCAAAGGAGATCATTTTACGGACCCAATTGATGGAAAATCTTACCGTAAGTTTTTACCTTACGGCTACGGAAAACAGCGTTCCAACGCACTTTCACCTGGAACATTGTCTCTTGAAAGACACCGTCAAATGTGGCTTTATCTTCAAAACGAAACCAATTTTTTCACCGCAAAACTGAAAGTGCTTCATATTGCGCCTGAGCAGGATTTTCTCAGAAGATTAAAAAAAATGAACAATCTGGATTACACCTCCGCCGATCTTTTCTCACCAATTGTGGATGTAAAGGCCGATATTCTGGATTTACCTTTTGAAGATAATACGTACGATGTTATCATTTGCAACCACGTTTTGGAACACATTATTGATGACAGAAAAGCGATGTCTGAACTTTACCGCGTCATGAAACCCAACGGTTGGGGAATTTTGCAGGTGCCGATGAAAAATTCTCTGGAAACCACCTACGAAGATGTTACAATCACAGATCCCAAAGAACGCCAAAAACATTTTGGACAGTACGACCACGTTCGTTGGTACGGAATGGATTATTTCGACCGTTTGAAAAGTGTTGGTTTTGAAGTGGATATCAACTTCTATTCTCAGAAATTTTCTGATTCTGATATTCACAGGTTTGGTTTGAATAAGAATGAGATTCTGCCGGTTGTGAGGAAAAAATGATCATGTCTTTGCCTTGTTTTAATCACTTGAAGTCATGTTAGTTCGATGCCTACAAGAATTAGATGGATCTACGTTGAATCCAAGAACTCTCGTAGTCGATAAAACATCCTTTTTTGATATTTTGGGTTTTAATGAAGTTTCGTTTAAGTATTTAAAAGATTTTTGTGATTTTCCGTCATTAGTAATCCCTTATAAAAGCTTGATGTTTATTACTTAAGTTGACACCTTTGCATATCTAAAAACAGTTAGTCAGCAAAATACTTTGTTTGACCTTGCCTTATATTAAACGACTAGAAGGATGGTAGATCTTCATCTTTTAATTTCAATCAATCATCAATAAGAATAAATTCAAACATTTGTTTGATAGGGTTGTGTTAAATATTCATTAAAATTAATTTGTAAAGAACTGGCAGTCAGCAATAATAGTTTTTGTGCATGATATTTGATAGATATTATTATTGGATACATAAGGTGTATTTTGTATTTAATCAATAAATTTGAACGTTTGTTTGAAAACACATCTAAAAAATTAGTATTTATGAGGAATATCGCGCTTAGCTTTTTTGTTGTTTTAAGTTTATTAACGGCTTGCTCCAAGTCAGAAAACAAAGATGAGAAAAAAGAATTACCGCCTCAACCATATCAATATATTGTTGCAAAAAGTGGTCCCGCTGAAAGTTTAACGCAGTATCCTGCCCGACTGGAAGGTGTAGAAAATGTAGAAATCCGCCCGAAGATAGATGGTTTTGTTGAAAAAATCTACATCGATGAAGGCAGCCAGGTCAGCAAAGGACAATTGCTTTTCCTCATCAGAAATCCCCAGTACGAACAATCAGTTTTAGCAGCGCAGGCCACGGTAAACAGCGCAAGGGCAGCCGTTGCAACTGCTCAAATGCAAGTGACAAAAACCAAACCTTTGGTGGATAAAAAAATCATCTCAGCTTACGAACTCCAATCTGCAGAATTAGCACTGAAATCAGCAAAAGCATCTTTGGCAGAAACGCAGGCGCAACTAACCAATGCCCAGGTCAATGCCGGTTATACAAAAATCTACAGTCCGGTAAGCGGTGTTGTAGGGACGTTACCATACAAAGCAGGAAGTTACATCAGCACAGCTACAGCACAACCGTTGACGACGGTTTCTAATATTTCAAAGATATTCGCTTATTTTTCGATTAATGAAAAGCAACAGCTGGACTTTTTCAAACACGCTACTGGCGTAACTATCCAAGAGAAATTGAAAAATTCACCTTTGGTAGAATTGATTCTTTCTGACGGAAGCCTATATGACGAAAAAGGAAAAATAGAATCCATCAGTGGATTGGTAGATCCCAACACCGGTTCATTTTCTATGAGAGCTACTTTTCTAAATCCAAAAGGCCTCATCAGAAGTGGTTACAGTGCAACAGTTCAGTTGCCAAACAATCTGGAGAATGTGATAACGATTCCACAAGCTGCAACCTATGAACTTCAGGGCAAAGTTTTAGTGTATCTGATTGGTGCTGATAACAAAGTGAAATCGACAGAAATCAAAGTGGAAGATCTGCCAGACGGTTTGACTTACGCTGTGACCTCCGGACTGAAAGCAGGTGACAAAGTAGTGGTAGAAGGCATCGGTCTTCTGAAAGATGAAACAGTAGTGGTTCCAAAGGAGACAACATTACAAAACGTCATCCACAAAAAATAAGATGAGTCGTATCAATATATCAATGTGAAAAGTGGAATTTGAAAGCTTTTAATTTTGAAAGTCTTTTCTCTTTTATCTTTTGTCTTTTCTCTCTTAGTCTAATTACATATGTTTAAAAAATTTATAGAACGTCCGGTATTATCCACCGTTATTTCCATCATCATTGTGATCCTTGGTGTTTTGGGAATGGTGACTCTGCCGGTTTCTCAATATCCGGATATTGCACCGCCAACGGTGGTCGTCAATACAAGTTATCAGGGTGCGAATGCCGACGTGATCCTAAAAAGTGTTATCGTTCCTCTGGAGGAGCAAATCAATGGCGTAGAAGGCATGACCTATATGACCTCTTCCGCAACCAATGATGGTTCTGGATCTGTTACCGTTTACTTCAAACAAGGCGTAAACCCCGATATTGCTGCGGTAAACGTACAAAACAGGGTCTCAAGAGCAAACTCACTTCTACCAAGAGAGGTGACGCAAGCCGGCGTTACTGTATTGAAAAGACAAAGCTCCAACGTGTTGATCTTCTCGCTTTACAGTGAGAATCCCAACTACGATATGACTTTTCTTCAGAATTACACCAATATCAATATTGTTCCTCAGATCAAAAGAGTAACGGGCGTTGGTGATGTGACGGTCTTTGGTTCTAAGGATTATTCAATCAGAATTTGGTTGGATCCCAATAAGATGGCTTCTTACGGGCTTGTTCCTTCGGATATCAGCACGCTTTTGGCTGAGCAGAATATCGAAGCGGCACCGGGAAGTTTAGGGGACGAAAGTGGCCAAAGCTTCCGATATACTTTGAAATATAAAGGTAGATTAACGGCAATTCCGGAATTCGATAATATTATTGTCAAAGCAACAGAGAATGGGCAGATTTTAAAACTAAAAGATGTTGCTAGAGTAGAACTGGGTTCGCAGGATTATACAGGAAGTAGTTTTACAGACGGTCATCCGTCCATTGGTATGGCAGTAGCGCAAACAGCCGGCTCCAATGCTCAGGATGTGATCAATCAATCCATTGCGGTTCTGGACAAGGCTCAGGAATCTTTTCCGAAAGGCGTGAGATACGAAGCATTGGTGAATGCCAATGACTTCCTGGATGCTTCTATTGAGAAGGTAATTCATACCTTGTTCGAAGCGTTTATCTTGGTATTTATAGTGGTTTTCTTATTCTTGCAGGATTGGCGTTCAACGTTGATTCCTGCCATTTCTGTTCCGGTTGCAATTGTTGGGACCTTTTTTTTCCTGAGTATCTTTGGATTTACGATCAATTTATTAACGCTTTTCGCCCTTATTTTGGCGGTAGGTATTGTCGTGGATGATGCCATTGTAGTGGTAGAAGCCGTTCACAGTAAACTTGAAAATGGTGAGAAATCACCACTTCGGGCTTCAGTCACTGCGATGGATGAGATCAGTGGAGCCATCATCAGTATTACGTTGGTAATGGCCGCGGTTTTCATTCCGGTGAGTTTTATTTCCGGATCTGCGGGGGTTTTTTACAAACAGTTTGGATTGACTTTAGCAATCGCCATTATATTATCAGCTGTCAATGCATTGACGTTAAGTCCTGCTTTATGTGCAATCTTCCTGAAGCCACATTCGCACGAAGAAAAGAAAAAGAATTTTCTGGAAAGGTTTTTTACCAATTTTAATATCATTTTTGATACCATGGTGAAAAAATACACGAGAGGGATTTTATTCTTATTAAGGAAAAAATGGATGGCTTTTGCCGGTCTGGCTGTTTTTGCTGGGATCTTTGTTTGGCTCATGAACACCACACCCAAGTCCTTCGTTCCCAGTGAAGATATGGGCGGTATTTTTATGGATATCTCACTGCCAATTGGTTCCAATGAAAATAGAACAAAGGCTGTCATGCAGAGCGTAGAAGACATCGTCAAAAAACAGCCTGAAGTTCTGCACATCTTCAAAGTGTCTGGGCGAGGAATGATCAGTGGTAGTGGTTCCAACAACGGGATGCTCATCGTAAAACTAAAGGACTGGAAAGACAGAACCAAAAAAGGGGAAGATCTCCAATCTTTTGTGGCTAGGATGTACAAAGAAACTGCCGGAATCAAAGATGCAAAATTGACCTTCTTCGGAAGGCCAACGCTTCAGGGTTTTGGTAATGCTGCCGGTTTCGAAATGCAGATCCAGGATCAAAAAGGGGGAAGCATTGCTGATCTTACGAAAGTGACCAATGACTTCATCGATAAAATGAATCAACAGCCAGATATTCAAAGAACATTCACATCTTTTAATCCGAATTATCCGCAATATATGATTGATATCGATATTGCTGCCACAAAAGCCGCAGGATTCTCCGTTAATGATATTTTGACAACAATGCAGGGTTATTACGGTGGTGTTTACGCGTCGAATGTCAATCTTTTCGGGAAACAATACCGTGTGATCTACCAGGCACCTTTTGAAGACAGAGAAAATCTGGAGAGTTTCAACATGATTCAGGTTAGGAATGCAAACGGCGACATGGCTCCGCTAAGTAGATTCATCACAACGAAGAGGGTTTACGGACCGCAGGCTATTGGCCGATTCAATCTATTTACCGCCATCTCTCTGAATGGTACACCTAATCCTGGATTTTCTTCAGGAGATGCCATTAGTACCGTAGAAAGAGTGGCCAAAGAAACTTTGCCACAAGGTTATGGTTATGAGTTTTCTGGTTTGACGAGAGAAGAAGTGACTGCTGGTGGACAGACTGTTTATATCTTCATATTATGTTGTGTATTCGTGTATTTCCTTTTGGCAGCGCAGTACGAGAGTTATATTTTACCGTTTGCTGTGATGTTGTCACTGCCTGTTGGTTTGGCTGGTGTAATGATGTTTAGTAGCTGGATTGGTGGTTCCAACAATATTTACACCCAGATTTCACTCATTATGTTAATTGGTCTCCTAGCGAAGAATGCGATCTTGATCGTCGAATTTGCCCTGGATGCCAGAAAAAAAGGATATTCTATTGCGCACGCTGCAATCAGTGGGGCAAAGCAAAGACTACGTCCAATTTTGATGACCTCTTTTGCATTCATTTTCGGACTAATTCCTTTGGCAATTTCTACAGGTGCGGGTGCCGTTGGTAACAAGTCTATCGGAATTGGTGCTATTGGAGGGATGTTGTTCGGGACTGTTTTCGGTGTGTTCTTTATTCCGATTCTCTTTGCCGTATTTATGTATCTTCAGGAGAAAGTAAGCAGCAAAAAAGTGTCGGATAAATATGAAGGCGAACTAAGCGAATAACTAAAAGTTGAGAAAAATGAAATTAAAAAATTTAATCATATTAGCAGGTGTCGCTGGTTTCTTCTATTCTTGCAAGGTCACAGATACTTATAATGACCCGGAAATTGAGAAAAACCAAAAGGATCATCTGTTTCGCCAAAAAACAAATAATGACAGTACATCTATTGCCAACGTAGCCTGGGATCAGATATTCACAGATGTCATGCTGCAGAACATCATCAGGAAAACAATTGAGAATAATCTGGATCTGAAAGTAGCGGTTGCAAAAATTCAGGAAGCTGATGCCGTTTTCAAACAGTCGCAGTTACAGAATCTTCCAAGTTTGGATGGGATCGCTTCTGTGAGAGATACCAAAAATAGTGCTGCGGCACAGGGAAGTAATTTTGTCATGCCAGATCTCATGAACTACCAGTTGGGGATTTCCACAGGATGGGAAGTGGATATCTGGGGAAGAATCAAATCTTTGAAACGCGCTGCCTACGCAGGTTTTATGCAGTCAGATGCTGCCAAGAGGGCAGTGCAGACGCAATTGGTTGCTCAAGCAGCAACTTTATATTACCAGTTGATCTCCCTGGATAAACAGCTGGAAATAACAAAACAAACCATTGTGCTGCGTCAGCAGGATATAGAAACTGTGCAGTTGCTGATGGATGCGGCTTATCTTACAGGTGCAGATCTGGAACAGAGCAAGGCCAATCTTTACTCGGCGCAATTATCTGTACCCGATTTGGAGTTACAGATCCAGCAGACAGAAAATGCTTTGAGTATTTTGATGAATGATAATCCGCAGGCTATTGACAGAAATTCTATAGATTCTCAAATCGTTTATACAGATTTGAAGACTGGGATTCCGGTTTCGTTACTGAAAAACAGACCAGACGTGCAGGCCGCAGAAATGACCTTCCGCCAGGCTTTTGAAAACAAAAATGTCGCTTTGGCGCAAGTCTATCCCACATTTAATATCACAGCTACTTTAGGACTTTCGACAAGAACTCTGGAAAACTTCTTTACCAACTCTTTGTTTTATACCGTTGGCGGAACTTTGACGCAGAATATCTTCCAGCAAGGCAACAGAAAAGCGCAGGTAAGAGTGACAGAAGCCAGAAAACAACAGGCTTATTTTACCTTCCAAAAAACACTGTTGACGGCAGGATCAGAGGTTTCCAACGCGCTGTTGTCTTATCAAAAAGCGAAAGAGAAAGAAAGCACAAGACAGCTCCAAATTCAGTCTCTAGAAAAAGCACTCGAGTTCAATAAAGAGTTGTTAACTTACTCATCCAATATTAATTATGTAAATGTGTTGACTGCGGAACAAGCACTCCTTCAAGCAAAACTTTCTGGCGTGAATGATAAATTACAGCAATTGCAGGCTGTTACAGAATTTTACCGCGCGCTAGGTGGAGGACAATTTTAGAGACCAAATTTTACGCCCTATATTTTAAAGTCTGATCATTTTTTTATCAGACTTTTTTTATTTTAAAATTTCATTTGCAGTATTTTAAAATTGCAGATCTTCATATTTAATTTTTAAGCTATGAATTAAATTATTATTTTGGTAATATCAAAAAAATAAAAAAATGAGCAAATTTTCAATTGAAGCTTTCGTCAACGAGACAAAAGAGAATTCACAGGAAAAAGACTATTTTGAACTGGAAAAACCAGAACTTTTGGAAATCAATCTCAACAATCAGGCAGTCTGGACAAAAACAGGCAGTATGGTTGGCTATGTCGGAAATGTCAATTTTGAAAGACAGGGAATGCTTTCTGGCGGACTCGGTAACCTTCTCAAAAAAGCAATCTCCGGCGAAGGCACAGCATTGATGAAAGCCCAAGGTACAGGCAGGCTTTACGTGGCAGACAACGGCAAAAAAGTAAGAATTCTTTACCTTGAGAACGAATCCATCTCAGTCAACGGAAACGATGTTCTTGCCCACGATCAAAGCATCAAAAGCGATATCAAAATGCTGAAAAGCATCGCAGGCGTTATGGCGGGAGGACTTTTCCAGGTTAAGTTGAGCGGAACAGGCCACATCGCCATCACAACACACGGACATCCTCTGACGCTTCTGGTGACTCCAGAAAATCCAGTTTTCACAGACCCCAATGCGACCGTCGCCTGGTCCGGCAACCTGACGCCAGAACTGAAAACCAACGTATCACTCAAAAGCCTTATCGGCAGAGGAAGCGGTGAAGAATTCCAGATGAAATTTTCCGGAAGCGGTTGGGTTCTCATCCAACCTTATGAGGAGGTTTACGTCGTTACAAAATAAATTTTTAGGAGCTTAATCCCGCTATCCGCTCTATCTTTTTTGTCATTGAAGATTTTTTATAATCTAGGCATTAGTCAATAGACAAAAAAGGATGCCGCTACTATCGGGGCTATGAATGACTACAACCTCATAGAGTTTTCTCTGAGGTTTTTTGTTTTCAGTTATCTTTGAAAATAGAAACAAAAATACTATTGTTAATTACCATTTGATGTGCAATCATATGATGCACCGTAATATCGCCGTTTGTATAAAATGACCTTGGTTAATATGGAGGTGGTGCCTCTTAAAATCTATTCAGAAATCTCTATAACTAGCGTCAAATTTTCAAAAAAAAATAAATTGATAAAAACACAAAATTTGCAAATGTCTGCTTTACAACAATTTGGAGTTGAGATTTTCACCCAAAACAATATTTTTGAAAGAATCTCTACAGACAAGCCTTTTCGTCCGGATAATCCTGCTTTTATCTTTATTAAAAGTGGGTCTATAAAACTTCGTCAACACTTCAGAGATCTGGAGCTTTCTGCAAATACATTTATGGTTACAGATCCTCAGACGGTATATGAATTGATTTCTGTAAGCGATGATTTTCAATCGAGAATGGTCTCATACAAACGAGAATTTATTTCGGCTTTGTCTCTGAAATTCAATCGGTTAATTACTTACAGGTATTTTCGTCAGCAGATGAATGTGGCTGTTCCTCTCTTTCAAGATGATTTGGATGTGGTTTGGAAAAGTGTGAATTTTTTAAAATACATTCTGGATTCTGAAACTGAAATGATTTACAAAAAAGAAATTGTAGAACATCTTTTCTCGGTTTTTTGTTATCAAATGGCAGGAATTATATCCAAAGAAGACAATAATTCTATGAATCAAATGTCTAGACAGGAGGAAATTGTTTTTGTTTTTCTTAATGATTTGGCAAATCACCATCTCAATAATCGCCAAGTAGATTTCTACGCCGCACGTCAGTCTATTACAACGAGACATCTTTCTTCGGTTGTTAAAATGATTACAGGAAAGTCGGCAAGCCACGTGATTGCTTCAATCGTTATTAATGAAGCAAAAGTCTATTTAAATTCATCTAAAATGCCAATTTCAGAGATTTCTACAAAACTTGGCTTCAGCGATCAATATTCTTTTTCTCACTTTTTTAAAAAACATTTAGGCATCAGTCCTAGTCAATACAGACAACAGTACCAATAAGATAATCGTACATTTGAACATCTTTTTCCAAAATTCAAACATTTGTTTGAATGTGCTCTTGCCATAACTTTGCATCTGTAAAACAAGGTAAAATGGTTAAGAACATAAAAACAGCAATATCACTATGGATAGGTCTTTTTCCTGCGCTGTTCTTTTCACAAGAAATAAAACAGATGACAGCGAATGAGGTGGCTGAATTGGCACTGCAAAATCACTATCAGTTGAAGGTTTCTGCGCAAAATATTAATATTACTAAACAGCAAACCAATATCACGAAACTTCAGAAACTTCCTTCCGTAGTTGCTTCTACCACTCAATTTTATTTGGGAAATGTGGTGGCAATTGATAAAGATTTTTCTAATTCTACCACCATTCCGATGCCTCATTATGGAAGCACTTATGGTGTGCAGGCAACTCAATTAATTTTTAAAGGAGGATTGGTAAATAAGTCTATTGAAATGGCGGGTCTTCGGGAACAACTTTCTGAATTGGATTTAGAGAAAAATAAGCAAGACGTAAAATTTTTAGTGATTTCTAATTATCTCGACGTTTATAAAATTATTAATCAACAGGCGGTATTTAATAACAATAAAAAACTTGCTCTACAAAGATTAAAAAACATCAATGATTTTTATAAACAAGGAATGGTGACGAGAAATGAAGTTATTCGTGGAGAATTAGCTCTAAAAAATCTTGACCAAGGAATCTTGACTTTAGCTAATAATAAAAAAATTCTTAATTATAATTTGAATATCGCTTTAGGTTTGCCTGAGGATACGGAAATTATTCCTGTGGAAAATTTAGGAAATAAAGAGTCGGGAATTGGGATGGATTATTATCTAAATCTCGCTCACGACTCCAATCCGCAATTGAAATCTGCGCAAACCAACATTGGTGTTGCGGATAAAAATATAGAAATCATTAAAACAGACAGAATGCCTACACTTTCTGGTTTTGGTGGTTACAGTTTGCAAAGACCGATTACCAATAGAAATCCCGTTTTGGATATGTACGCAAGCGGTTGGCAAGGCGGAATTTCTTTGAGCTACAACATCGATAATCTCTATAAAACCAAAGAAAAAGTAAAACTTGGCGAGATGCAGAAAAATCAAGCGAATGATGCTTTAACATTAACCCAGCAGAATATTGATATGAATGTAAATGCTTCTTACATCAAATATCAGGAAGCGATTCAACAAGCGGATATTTTAAACGATGCCAAAAGATTAGCCGATGAAAACTATAAAATTACCGAAGCGAAATACCTTAATCAGTTGGCAGTACAAGCAGAAATGATTGATGCACAAAACCAGAAACTTCAATCTGAATTGGATTTCGCAAACGCAGAAATTAATGTTTTATATCAATATTATAATCTGTTGAAATCGACAGGAACGCTTTAATTTCAGGTGTAAATTTTAGAGAATTTTTCTTCGCCCCAACCCTAAAGGGAGGAAAAACTCTCTTAAAATTGATTGAAATTACTCCCTTTAGGGTCGGGGGAAAGAATTTTAATCAATTTTAAATGGTCCAAGTAGTTACTAGGGAAAGATAATAAACAAAACTCAACAAGTTGATTTTATTAAGCTTATGCATAAACTTTGCGAAGCAAATTCATTTGCCTTTGCACTCTAAAAATAAACACTCGCAAATAACATCTTTGCGTTTAAAAATAAAATAAAAAGTCTTTAAGTGAAACTCTAAAAAGACATTAATAATAAATACTCCGAGAACTTCGTGTTCAAAAAAATATAAAACAAAAACAATGGAAAACAAGGAACAAAATACTCAAGATACACAACCACAAGCACCGGTAAAACCTGCAGTTTCAAACGCTGAAACCAAGAAAAAACAAAATAAAAAAAATAAAATCAGAGTCATTATTTCAAATATTGTCGTTTTTGCTTTAATCGGTTTCGGATTATTCTGGCTGATTCGTGAGTATTTTCACATTGGTGACAAAACTTATACGGAAGCGGCTCAGGTTGAGGAATTTATCAACCCGATCAACACCAGAGTTTCGGCTTATATTAAAGAAATAAAATTCATTGAACATCAACAAGTGAAAAAAGGAGATACGCTGGCAATTTTAGATGACCGTGAAATCATCACGCAAGTGGGACAGGCAGAAGCGGCGTATCAAAATGCTTTGGCGCAACGTTTTGCAACTGGTTCTTCAATCAACACCGTTTCCAACAGCGTGAACGTAATGGAATCTAATATCGCAGGTGCAAAAGCAAGATTGTGGAATGCCGAACAGAATTTAAACCGTTACAAAAATCTTTTGGCGGCAGAAGCTGTGACAAGACAGCAATTTGACCAAGCAAAAACAGAATATGATGCTCAGAAAGCAGCGTACGAAACATTGAAGAATCAAAAACAATCTGCAAATCTTTCTACAACCGAAGTGAAAAGCAGGTTGGGAATAAATGACGCGGAAATTAAAAGAACAAAAGCAGCTTTAGATATGGCGAAAATCAATCTTTCATACACCGTAATCACTGCTCCGTACGACGGAACAATGGGAAGAAGAACGATTTCTGAAGGACAATTAATACAACCCGGACAACAGGTTGCTACCATCGTTTTGAATAATCAAAAATGGGTCACCGCCAATTTCTTGGAAAGCCAAATGCCGAATATTAAAATCGGACAAAAATTAATGATGACAGCCGATGCTTTGGGTGGAAAACAGTTTGAAGGCGTAGTAACCGCAGTTTCCGCAGCTACAGGTTCAAGATATTCTAATGTTCCGACGGATAATTCAACGGGAAATTTCATTAAAGTTCAACAAAGAATTCCGGTAAGAATAGAGTTTACTGCATCAAACAAAAAAGAAGATGTGGCAAAACTGAGCGCGGGAATGAATATGAATGTTTCTTTATAAAAGACGAAGAGAATATAGACGGATTGATAATAGACGAATAGAAAAAAGATGCATAGACAATAGATTTTTCATTAAATTCTAAAAATCTTGTGAATCTATAATTGTCTATCATTTATCGTTTATCATCTATTAATCTATCATCTCTTAGTCTATTATCTATCATCTTTTAGTCTCTCATCTTTTAGTCTAAACAAAAATGTACAACAAAGGTCTTTTCAGCGATTGGGTTCCGAAACCCGTACAACTTCTGATGATTGTTTTGCTGCTTATCGTGGTAATGCCGATTGGGGGAGTTTACACCGGGAATATCAGTTTTATGGTAAGCGGAACCGGCGCGATGCAGGAGTATTTTCTGTGGGCAAATTATGCTACTACCATTGGGATGGGAGCGAGTATGCCTGTGGTTTTGAGATTGAAGTTACGATTCAAAGTTCGGGATAAAGTGGTGATTTTACTGGTGCTTTTGGGCTTGTTGAGTTATGTGAATGCAACCACGCAAAACCCAATGGTCATCGTGATTGTTTCATTAATAATCGGGTTTTTGAAAATGATTATTACCATAGAATTATTTCTTCCGTTAATGGTAATGCTTGGTAATCGTGGCGTTTTTTATGGGGTTTTCTATACTTTTGTTTTGCTGCTCAATCAAATTACAGCGTATTATGCGGTAGAAATTTCGATACTTTATAATTATCAACAATTTTTCATCTTTGCAGCGATTTTGTGTTTTGTTCTTGCGCTTTTGTGTTGGGTTTTGATGCACGATCAATATTTTGCCCTAAAAGTTCCTTTGCACTACATCGATTGGCTGAGTATTCTGTTATTTGTGACCACTTTTATGTTTTCGGCGTACGTTTTTTCTTTCGGGAAACAGCAAGATTGGTTCAATTCAAAAAATATTATCAGCGCCAGTATCGCAGCGTTTGTAAGCTTTGCGTTAATGGCAATTCGTCAGTTAACTTTAAAAAGACCCTATATTTCTTTTGGTATTTTCACAAAAAACAACGTTATCCACGGCTTGTTTATGTTGCTTTGGTTGGGAATGTTTTTGGGAACCACCTCTATTCAAAACATCTATTCGGTCGGAGTTTTAGGCTATGATCAATTAACGAATGCCAAGCTCAATTTAATGATGATTCCCGGGTTGCTATTGGCAGGGATTGTTGCTGTTTTCTGGTTCAAAAAAGAGAAACCTCTCAAGATGCTAGTCTTTTCTGGATTCGCTTCTATGACGGCTTATGCAGTGATAATGTATTTCTCAATGGTCTTAGAATTCAACTATGAAAATTGGTATTTGCCAATGTTTCTGAAAGGTTTTGGTATGGGTTCACTTTTTATTTCCATTTGGTTTTATGCTTTAGATCAATTAGAATTAAATGAAATGCTTGCTGCAATCGGTTTGGTTTTAGTATGGCGAACATTCCTTGCTGTGGGTATTTTTTCAGCATTGTTTTCGTGGTTTCAATATCAGTTTCAGATCACCAGTTTAGGCGATTCTGCAGTTTATATGGATGGAATGACAATCTCTCCACAAACCGTTGTTGCTAATATGAGAACCATTCAGCTGAACGCGATTATCGCCGCCAACAAAAAAATATTTGGATACGTTATTATCGCTGGTTTTGGAGTGATGCTTTACGTAATCACTCATCATTTTGGCGAGAAACCTAAAGAATATTTAAGAATTGTAAGAATCCTCAAAGGAAAATCGGTCATCGCCCGAAGACGGGTTCGCGAGAGAAAAAAATTAGCAGAAGATCTGAAAGGAGCAGCAGGTCCTGCGATATAAAGAAACCTTGTTTTTTTACCGTAAAGTCTCGTTTTGTTTTGAAACGGGGCTTTGCTTTTGGTGGTGATGGTGATTGTCATTTTATCTGTTGTTATGGAGTGGGATTGTGGTATGTTTATATAATTAATATTATTTGTGATGATTTTTGATTCATATATAGTTAATATTGGAATATTAATTATATTTACAGCAAACTACAATTATGAAAGAAAATCTACAGCAGATAGAAAAGCTGCACGAAGTATGGTCTCTTAGCCGTTCTGCGCAGGTGATTTCTTTTGACCAGATGAACTATGATGACCTTGTTAATTCGATTATCAGTTCGGGACCGTTTTACTATTACATTATTGATTTTTTTGATCTGTCTGTGTCCAACATCAGTCCTGGTATTTATGATCTTCATGGGCTGGAACCTGACAAGGTGTCATTGGATCACATTTTAGAAACCATACATCCGGACGATATGGAGTTTGTGATAAAAGCGGAAGCACTCATTACCAAATTCTTCTATGAAGTAATAGGGAAGAGCAAAATCCTTAATTATAAAATGAACTACAGTTTCCGAAGCAGGTCAAAAAACGGAGATTATAAACTCTTAAATCATCAGGCATTGCTTCTTTCCTTGGATGAGAATGGCAACAGTGCCAAGTCACTCAATATCCATACCCAGATCGATCATCTCAGCCAGCATAATACCTATAAGATTTCTCTAATTGGCCTCAATGGTGAGCCTTCCTTTATGAACATCAGTCTGGATGATCACGGTAAAAACAAAGTCGAATTTTCCAGACGGGAGATCGAGATCATCCGCCTTATCAGCGAAGGGAAAAGCAATGAGCAGGTTGGCCGGCAACTCTCTATAAGTCCGCTAACGGTGAAGAAGCACAGGAGTAATATTCTGGACAAAGCAGATTGCAGTAATACCGCACAACTGATCAAAAATTGCATGCAGCAGGGCGTTATATAAAGATTTAATACTGCTGGATTTTGATGAAAAATACTCCTTTTGGGGTATTTTTTTTGGCTAAAAAACAATATAGCTTTGTTATTATTAAACTAATAACTATGAAGGCGCAAAGTACTTTTGTTTTTCTAACGACTTTATGACAAATATCGGGCACTTTCCTTTTTGAAATAATGTCTAATAAAATCTAAGCTGAGCAAAAAAATCCAATCAGCGCCGTCACGTTTTTATTCTATTCCAGTATAAATGGGATCGCCAGTCATTAGTAATCAGTTGCAAACACTTGATGTATTTGGATTATATTGATACCATTTTATAGGTTAAGACGCTTAGTTACTAAAAATAATTGTTTGACCTTGGATTTGATTAAGTAAGATGAAGAATAGCGGATATTCATATTATAAATCACTAAAAATAAACTGTATGAAAAAAATTGCTTTACTAATGTTATCTACTTTTTGTGAACTCACTTTTGCGCAGAAAACCACGATCTCTGCTTCGGAAGATGACGCCAGAATTGTAGTCAACGGACAATTGGTGGGATCTGGTAGTTACGTCCTGAAAACCGATAAAAATGAATGCTATAACGTAAAAGTGCAAAAGGTGAGCTTTCTGAAATACGAAGCGACAGTCTGTGGAAAAAAAGCAGGTCCCGAACCTCCCAAAACCTTGTTCTTTGATATGAAAAAAGATGACTCAGAAGAGGCTTCTATCAAAACGGACCAGGCTAATATAGATTTTGAGATTGAAGTCAATAAAAACCTTTCCCCGACTGATGCCTGGAAACTGACGACACAAATCGTGACCGACTACTTCGACGCCATCGAGGTCAGTGACAAAGAAACATCTTATCTGAGAACAGCATGGAGCGTACAGTCTTTCTCCCAAAATACAATCCGGACCAGATTGATTATCAAACTATCCAAATCTGATCCTTTGACTTTCAAAATAAAACTGAACAGCGAGTTCTCCGGCTCCAATGCTTCCAGTGTTAAAGCTGATGAGCAATTCCACGAATGGGATCGGGTTTTGAGAAAATATAAAAATGTGATTTCAGATTTTTCTACCCGTCTTTCTGCAAAATAAACGAAGCGTTTTTAATTAAATATTTTTTTCAAAAAAAATCGCTGAGGTCCAACTTCAGCGATTTTAATTTTTATCCTATTTCAATTCCGTTCCCAACGGTCTCATCAGGCGTCACAAAAGTCAACTTGCCATCTGCTTTTGTCGTGAGGAGGAACATCCCTTGGGATTCTATGCCTCGGATTTTTCTTGGTGCAAGATTGAGTAAAATCATCACTTGTTTTCCAACCAATTCTTCCGGAGAAAAACTTTCTGCAACCCCGGAAACAACGGTTCTGATGTCAACACCGGTATCCACAGTGAATTTCAAGAGTTTGTCTGCTTTGGCTACTTTTTCTGCCGTCAGGATTGTTGCGGTTCTCAAATCGATTTTTGAGAAATCATCAAATTGTATTTCATCCTTTACAGGCATTACGGTCTGAGGAACTTGTACTTCAGATGCTGCACCTTCGGACTGTGATTGGGTGATCAGCGAAACTGTATTTTTATTTTCCGCTTTGGTATTCTCTAATTTCTGAATCTGGAACGCTATGGTGGCATCTTCTATTTTGGAGAAAAGAAGAGACGCTTCACCGATTTGATGTCCGGTTTCTATCAGGATGTTTTTGGTTTCAATGTCACTCCAGTTTAGCTTTTCAAGATTGAACAACGTCAATAATTTCTCTGAACTGAAAGGCATAAAAGGTTCTGATAACTGAGCCAAAGCTACTGCAATCTGAGCGCCAACAAATAAGGAATGGGCTGCTTTTTCAGGATCCACTTTAATGGTTTTCCAAGGTTCTTCGATCTGAAGATATTGATTCCCAAATCTCGCCAGGTTCATCAAAGCTGACAAAGAATTTCTGAATTCGAAGTTTTCTAAATGTTGTGCAATTTCTGCTGCTGATTTTTTGATTTCAGCTAATTCTTCGGCATCTGCATTTCCTGCAGGAATGATACCGTTGTAATATTTGTGGATCAAAACAGCCACTCTGTTAATAAAGTTCCCGAAAATCCCTACCAGTTCAGAATTATTCTTGGTCTGAAAATCTTTCCAGGTGAAGTTATTATCCTTAGTTTCCGGTGCGGAAGAAAGTAGTGCATAGCGCAAAACATCCTGCTGTCCTGGGAATTCTTCTACATATTCGTGTGCCCAGACTGCCCAATTGCGGGAAGTCGATATTTTCTCGTTTTCAAGATTCAGAAATTCAAAAGCAGGAACATTGGTTGGCATGATGTAATCGCCGTGTGCCTTCATCATCGCAGGGAAAATGATACAATGGAACACGATATTGTCTTTCCCGATAAAGTGAATCAAATCAGATTCCGGGCTCTGCCAATAATCTTTCCAGTTTTTTCCGGTTTTCTCAGCCCATTCCTGGGTGAAGGAGATGTAGCCAATGGGTGCATCAAACCATACGTACAGTACTTTTCCCTCTGCATTCGGCAATGGTACAGGAACGCCCCAGTTGAGGTCTCTTGTCATGGCTCTAGGCTTCAAACCGTCGTTCAGCCAGGATTTTACCTGTCCGTACACATTGGTTTTCCAGTCGTTTTTATGACCTTCTATGATCCAATCATTTAAGAAAGTTTCGTAATCATTAAGTGGCAGGTACCAGTTTTTGGTTTCCTTAAGAATCGGCACATTGCCGCTCAACATAGAGTGAGGATTGATGAGTTCTGAAGGGGAAAGGGTGGAACCGCATTTTTCACACTGATCGCCGTAAGCATTCTCATTAGCACAATTGGGGCAAGTTCCTACGATATAACGGTCTGCCAAAAACTCATTGGCCTGCTCATCAAAATACTGTTCAGAAACTTCTTCTGTGAATTTGTCCTTATTATAAAGTGTTTTGAAAAAATCCTGGCTGACGTCGTAATGTTTTGGAGATGTCGTTCTGGAATATTCATCAAAAGAGATCCCCAGATCTGCAAATGATTTTTTGATGATCCCATGGTATTTGTCCACAATATCCTGTGGCGTTACGCCTTCTTTTTTTGCCCGGATGGTGATTGGGATGCCGTGCTCATCACTTCCACAGATGAAAGCAACATCTTTTCCCAATCTTCTCTGGAATCTTGCATAGACATCTGCAGGAATGTAAACACCTGCCAAATGCCCTATATGAACCGGTCCGTTTGCGTAAGGCAACGCTGCCGTAATCAATTTTCTGTCTGACATTATAATCTGAAATTAGATTTGCAAAAATACAACTTTTCGATTAAAAATTATCGGGGGTTGTATCATTATTAATTTGATGATGATTGTTAAAAAGTGTTTGAATATCAATAATTAAAATTTTAACATTTGTTGATTTTTATTTCATTTTTCATTAATATAGGATTAATATTGGTTAATTTAGGAGAAAAAAACGTTAAACAAACGTTTAAAAAAAGTGTTAAAATTTCACGTTTCCTGCAAAAGTGTTAATAGTTTTAATGTGTTGATTATTAAAGATTTGAGTCTGTTGTATGCCCTTTTTGTCTAAAATGACATGCCTGAAAATAACAATTTTTAAAATATTTTAACAGAATGTTGTTTTTTTTATAAATTGCGAAACAGGATCAGGTATGATTCTGAAACAAATTTGAAAATAATATAAACCTTAAAAATTTATTTTTTGTGAGAAACTATAATGTATTAAAAATTGCTCCTGCATTCCTATTGCTTGGATCAATGTTACATGCACAACAAAGCTCCGATTCGGTGAAAAAAGAAACCGCTATCGAGCAGGTTGTGCTGATTGGTTACGGTAAGCAGAAGAAATCTGATCTTACGGGGTCTATCACTTCTGTTACCGCGAAGGATTTTAATGGAGGTGCGACATCACCAGCACAGCTGATTCAGGGTAAAACTCCAGGGGTTCAAATAACCTCCAATGGTGGTGCGCCAGGAGCGGGTTCTTCTATTAGAGTGAGAGGTATTTCATCCTTAACTGGTAATAATTCGCCGCTTATCGTGATCGATGGGGTTCCTCAAGATTTTAGCGGGATTTCTGGAGCTTCAGATCCATTGTCGCTTATTAATCCTAATGATATCCAAAGTTTTGATATTCTAAAAGATGCCTCTGCAGCAGCTATTTACGGAAACAGAGCATCCAATGGTGTTATTTTAATTACCACAAAACAAGGATCTGCAGGAAAACTGAAAGTTGGTTTTTCGACATTAGCATCTGTTTCTACCAAAATGGGAAATGTAGATGTCTTGAGTGCAAATGATTTCAGAAATTTTGTAAACACTTACGCTTCTGCAGGTTATAAGGCAAGATTAGGAAATGCTGATACCAATTGGCAGGATTTAATCTATCAAAAAGCTTGGGGTACTGATAATAATTTATCTTTTTCTGGCGGTGTCAAAGGTTTACCATATCGATTATCTTTAGGCTATAATGAGCAAAATGGTATTGTCAGAACTAACAATTTTAGAAGAACATCAGTTGGTTTAAACATCAACCCGAAATTTTTGGATAATCATCTTTCTGTAAACGTGAATGCAAAAGGAACTTTTACGGATAACAGATTTCCAGCGAGTGTGATTGGTGATGCCGTACGTTTTGATCCTACGCAACCCGTATATTCTGGAAATTCAAATTATGGCGGATATTACGAATGGTTGCTCAATGGAGGCTTGAATGTTAATGGAAACCCGAATCCACTGGCTTCCTTGGCTGCTACCAGAGACATTTCTTCTATATTTAGAGGTCTTGGTAATGTACAGTTGGATTATAAATTTCATTTTCTTCCAGATTTACATTTTAATGTCAATGCAGGGATAGATTATTCTAAAGGTGATGGCGCAAAAACCGTAGATGGAACGTACAAGATTGGATATGCAAACAAAGGAACCTTTAGAGAATATTCTCAGGATAAGAAAAATAAATTGTTGGAAACTTACTTCAATTATGTGAAAAATATTTCGGCTATCGACACCAGTTTAGACTTGGTAGCTGGATATGCGTATCAAAGTTTTCAAAATTATGTACCATTTGCACCAACTAGAGATGGTATTAATACGCCAATAGTACCATCTGCTGACTATAAAGACAAAGTTGTTTTATTGTCTTTTTACGGAAGGGCCATTTTTACAATTGCCAATAAGTATATTATTTCAGGATCACTTAGAAGGGATGGATCATCTAGATTTTGGGATGGAACCAATAAGGGCGATTTGTGGGGAACTTTTCCAGGTGTATCTGTCGCTTGGAAAGTTAATGAAGAGAATTTCTTGAAAGATTCAGGAATTAACAATCTTAAATTAAGAGGAGGTTGGGGAAAAACAGGTAACCAACAGATTACCGGTGGAACTTACCCTGCGTTTGCTGCTTATAATACCAGTAATGGTGGTGCATCTTATCAATTTGGTAACCAATATTACTTTATGTACAGGCCCAATATCTATAACCCAAATTTGATATGGGAAACTACTATTACTAAAAATGTTGGGTTAGATTTTGGCATTCTAAAAAATAGGATTAATGGATCTGTGGAGATTTATCAAAAAAACACCAATGATCTGATATTAGACAGCCCTATTGCTGCAGGAGATTTGAGTAATCACAATATTTTGAATGTAGGTAATATGGAAACCAAAGGGATTGAAGGAAATATAACCTTCATTCCTGTAAAAAGCGAAAACACAACTTGGGAGTTTTCAGTCAATGCAACTCACTACAATTCCAAAATCACAAAATTGATCAATGGTGCAGATGCCAGTTATAACATTTCAGTGACAGATCCTGGGATTGCCGGAGGTGTAGGTAACACTATTGAGGCTCATTATGTGGGAGGAAAACCTTATTCTTATTATGTTTATCAGCAGGTATATGATAATAATGGGAAACCTATGGACGGTGTTTACGTGGATAGAAACGGAGATGGTGCCATAAATGCAAAAGATATGTATTTCTACAAATCTACTCAACCAGATGCTATTTTAGGATTTAACACCAAGTTAACACACCGCAATTGGGATTTTGGTTTCAGTGCTAGAGCTGTATTAGGGAATTATGTCTATAACAATGCAGCATCCAACAGTTCTCTACAGTCTGCCTCTACCAATGATTACTTGCAAAATGTTTACAGTACAGCACCAGTTTATCAATTTTCAACACCTAGACTTCTTTCTGATATTTATGTAGAGAATGCTTCCTTTTTTAGGCTAGATAATGCAAATCTTGGTTACAATTTCAAAGATGTTTTTTATCCAGGATCTAGCTTAAGAGTTTATGGGATGGCTCAAAATGTTTTTGTGATTACAAAATATTCCGGAATTGACCCTGAAGTATTTAATGGTGTAGATAACGGCTATTATCAGATGCCAAAAATTTATTCGCTAGGTTTTAACTTTCAATTCTAAAAAAAATGAAATACAATAAATTAAAAATAATAACAATCGCTGCGGCATTTTTGAGCGTAGTTAGCACAACTTCGTGTCTTCAAGATTTGGAACAAGAGCCAATCACAGATGTAACTTCAGTAAGTGTATTTGCTGATTTTGCCAACTATCCAAGTGCTTTAGCTAAAGTGTATGGCGGACTTGCCAATGGTGGACAAGAAGGTGGTGGAGGAAACGCGGACATCAATGGTATCGACGGTAACTTCTCCCAATATACCAGACAGTTATTTACAATGCAAAGTTTACCTACGGACGAAGCTGTAATTGCTTGGAATGATGGGACATTGCAAACGATTCATAAAATGACTTGGGATTCTCAAAATGAATTCGTCGGAGCAATGTATTATAGAATCTATACAGAGATCGCTTTCTGTAATGAGTTTTTGAGAAATACAACGGATGAGAAATTAGCAAGTAATAATATCACGGGAGCAAATCTTACAGAAGCAAAATACATGCGAGCTGAAGCAAGATTCTTAAGAGCTTATGCGTATTATGATGCATTAGATTTGTTCGGAAATGTTCCATTTGTAAAAGAGGATTATCTTCCAGGGTCTATCAATCCACCAGCAAGAATTACCAGACCAGAATTATTCAAATTTGTAGAATCGGAATTATTGGCTTGTGCAACAGATCTGAAAGATGCTAAAACCAATCAATATGCACGAGCAGATAAGGCAGCTGCTTGGGCCTTGCTTGCTAGATTGTATTTGAATGCTCAGGTCTATACAGGAACAGCAAGATATGCTGATGTCATTACGAATTGTGAAAAAGTAATTGGTGCAGGATATTCTTTAAAATCGAAATATGCAGATTTATTTTTAGCAGATAATGATAAGAATAATACAGAAACTATTTTGCCTGTAGCATTTGATGGACTTAGAATCCAAAGCTATGGCGGAAGTACATACATGATTCATGCATCTGTAGGAGGTAAAATGAATGCATCAGAATTTGGAATCAATGGAGGCTGGGGAGGTCTTCGAACGACGAAAGCGTATGTCAATCTGTTCCCAGCAGCAGATCTTCGCGGTAATTTCTTCAAAGATGGTCAAAGTTTAGAAATAAATGATTTGGGTTCTTTTTCAGATGGTTATGCATTTGTAAAATATAAAAATGTGACAAGTACTGGTGTTAAGGGTTCCGATGGTGCAGGAAATTTTGCTGACACAGATATTCCTCTATTAAGACTAGGTGATGTTTATCTAATGTATGCAGAAGCTTTCGCGAGAGGTGGCGGTGGAGATGCTGCCAAAGCACTAGGTTTCGTTAATGCACTTAGGGCGAGAGCTAATGCACCAGTAGTCTCTGTTTTGACCCCGAATTTTATTCTGGACGAAAGAGCAAGAGAGCTTGGTTGGGAAATGACCAGAAGAACCGATTTGATCCGATTTAACAAATTTACAACTTCAGAATATTTATGGCCTTGGAAAGGTGGTGTAAAAGACGGTGTTGCGGTATCTAATTTCAGAAATCTTTATCCAATTCCGGCAAAAGATATTATTGCAAATCCAAACCTGATCCAAAATCCTGGTTATTAATATATAATTTAATAAAATTATGAAACATTCAATATTTCAAAAACTGGCAGCAGGCATTATTATTTTATCAGGATTGTCTGCCTGCGATGATCGCGAGATTGTTACGATAGACACAGAGACCACTCCGGTGTTGATGGACTTATCAAAAAGTAGCCTTGTGTTAGATCCTAATTTTCCTGCTAACCCAGCGCTAACGATCACATGGAAATCTGCGAAAACCACAGTTCCTGTGGAACTCAAGTATAATCTAGAGATTAGTGCTAATAAAGCATTTACCAATTCCAAGGTTTTGGCTTCAACAAATCAATCACAGACAAATTTGTCATTTACTTTTAAGGATTTGAATGAGGCAGCGAAAAGCATTGGTCTTGTAGCTTATCAAGCTCAGAATATGTATTTTCGTGTCACTTCTCTTACGACCAGTAATCAGTTAGCTCAGGTGTCAAACATTACAAATTTGATGTTAACGCCATATTTGGCAAGTCCTACGTACCCTTATTCGGATTTGTTTCTAATAGGTAATGCAGCTGTTGGAAATTGGGATAATGCGGCATCCAATAACACCCTTCTTCCACTTTTGAAAACCTCTAGCGCCAATGTGTATACGTATACAGGCCTATTTAAAATGGGTACAGATGTAGGATTCAAAATTATCAAAGTGAAAGGGTCTTGGGATGCTCAATTCGGTTTCGGATCTCCAGGAAATTTGAGTACCAGCGGAGGTTCCGGAAACCTTACAGTTCCTGAAGAAGGGTATTACAAATTGACTATTGATACAAGCGCTCTTAGTTTCTCTTTGGTGAAGATTCCAAATCCAGCGGTGACTTATACGACAGTCTCTCTTTTTGGAACATCAACTTTATCTACAGATATTCAACTTACCAAATCAACTTTTGATCCCCATTCTTGGTCTGCTTCAAAGGTTACTTTAAAAGAAGGTGTTTTCAAATTCCGTGCAAACAATTCCGGAACTGTAAATTGGGGCACAAACAGTGAATTCTTTGGGGTTGGAGTCAACGGCGGCGCAGACATTCCGGTTTCTGCTGAATGGCAATATGATATATATTTTAACGACATTTCAGGGAGTTATACATTTATTCCTGTTAAATGATTTCTGTAAATTTTAATTAAAAAATCAATATGAAACATATATTTAAATCGGCTTTTGCAATAGTCTTACTGGCATTATTATTCGTTGCTTGTAGTGATGAAGCAGATAGAGACTGGACAACTCCAGAAGCTAGTTTCAAGCTCAAAGACACTTCTCTTGGCAGCAATGTGTTGTATGAAACAATGAAGAATAATCCTTTTATTCTAACTTGGGAAAGCGCTAAAACGTCTAACTACACTGTAGTAATGTCGGCTACTGCAGATTTTGCTGCGAAAGTAACACTAGGAACTGCAACAACCAATACTTTTCTTACAACGATAGGTGATGTAAATACTAAACTTTTACAAGCCGGATTTTCTCCTTATGCCTCAAAAACATTATATATAAGAATAGAATCCGGATCAGAAGTGTCTAATGCTATCAGTTTTGCAGTGACCCCTTATCCTGTAGCAATACCCGTTATCACGGCACCTACAGCAGGGAAAGTGTTAGTCTTGAACGGTACAACCCCAGATGCTAATGCCATTACTTTTACCTGGGATGATTATGCAACTTATGGTGTGGATGTGAAATATCTATTAGAGATTGCTAAAAAAGGATCAACAGTGTATTATCCAGTAGCAACGGTGATCAATGCAAAGTCCTCACCAATCAGTGTAAAAGAACTGAATACACTTGTTCTTAAAACTGGTGCACAGGCAGGAAGCCCTTCAGATGTCAACATCCGTGTAACAGCTACTTCTGTATCTACAGGAGGGACTATTAGCAAAGTATCAGATTTGGTGACCTTCAACGTGACACCTTATGAGATGTTATCATATCTATATGTTCCCGGAGCTTACCAGGGATGGTCTATAGACACAGCTAATACACTTGTTTCTTCTACTAGTAATGGTGTGTATTTTGGTTTTATCGATTTTACGGCTGGTAATCTTGAATTCAAAGTGACACCTGCAAGAGCTTGGGATAATAGCTATGGAACCAATGACAATGTACATTTGCTTTATAACGATGGAGGCAATTTGTCAGCTACATCTGCAGGTTATCAGAAGTTGATGGTTAACACCAATGATCTTACATTCAGCCTGGCTCCTTATGCCATGGGATTGGTAGGAGACGCAACAACCAATGGATGGAATGGCCCAGATGTCGCAATGACATGGGATGATGCCAACTTATCCTGGACTGCAACCACAACTTTGGCAGTAGGAAGTCTGAAATTCAGAGTTAACAATGCTTGGGATGAAAATTATGGTGGTACAAACGGATCTGCATCAGCCGGCGGAAGTAATATTGCAGTTACCGAAGCAGGCACATATAAAATAACTTTTAACCCTTTCAAATTAATTTATACTGTGGTTAAACAATAATAAAATAGATTTTCAAATAAAAAAGTGTTGCCAAAGTGCAGCACTTTTTTTATATTGTAGAACATATATAAACCTTAGAAAAAATGAAAAAATTCACCATTGGAGCAGCTTTGCTCTCTATGATGTTTACAGGAATCAATGCCCAAAGTTTAAAATCCCCAGACGGTAAATTCGAAATGAATTTCCAACTGAAAAACGGCATTCCAGTTTACAATTTAAAGTATAACGGGAACGTAGTGGTCGAGGATTCCAAATTAGGATTGAGACTTTTCAAAGATTCATCTATCAAGTTCGCTTCCGAAATTGCAAAACCGGAAGATGCAACTTTCGACCTCAACAACGGCTTCACAAAAACAGCCGAAAAAAGAGATTCCAAAAACGAAAGCTGGCAACCAATTTTGGGAGAAAAAAAGAATTACACCAATGATTATAACGAACTAGCGCTGACTCTTAACCAGACTTCATCCGACAGAAATATCATTATCAAATTCAGATTATTTAACGACGGTTTAGGTTTCAGATACGAGTTTCCTCAACAGAAAAACCTGAATTATTTCGTCATCCGAGAAGAAGATTCTGAGATCGATTTTCCGACAGATATGAAAGCGTGGTGGATCGTTGCAGATTATGATTCTCAGGAATACCAATACCAAACCACCAAAATCTCCGAGATCCCGGCACAATGGCCAAAAGCTTTTGACGCCAACGCTTCTCAGACCTTGATCAAAAATGCCGTGCAGTCACCATTGATGCTGAAAAAAGAAGGCAAAGAACCACTTTACGTCAATGTTGGTGAAGCTGCAGTGCTAGGCTATCCGGCCTCGCATCTGGAAGTGGACGCTCAGAATTTTAAATTCAAAACCCATTTGACAGCCGACAGACAAGGTGCCAAAGGTTACATCCAAACACCTTCTACAACACCTTGGAGAACCATCATCGTCTCCCCAAAAGCAGAAGTGGTGATGGATTCCAAAATGATGTTCAACTTGAATGAGCCTACAAAATACAAAGACACATCTTACATCAAACCAACCAAATACATGGGCGTTTGGTGGGAAATGATCATCGGAAAATCCCAATGGGCCTATTCTACAGCAGAAAATGTCCATATCGATAAAACCGATTTCTCAAAATTAACACCCAACGGTAAACACGCTGCCAACAATACAAAAGTCAAAGAATACATCGATTTTGCTTCTGCAAACGGTTTCCATGGCTTGTTGATAGAAGGCTGGAACACAGGTTGGGAAGATTGGTTTGGACATTCCAAAGAATTTGTTTTCGACTTCATTACACCTTATCCGGATTTCGACCTCAAGATGCTGAATGATTACGCCCATTCAAAAAATGTGGATCTAATCATGCACCACGAGACTTCCGGCTCAGCTTCAAACTACGAAAGATGGGCAGACAAAGCGTTCCAAATGATGAACAAATACGGCTACAAATCCGTGAAAACCGGTTACGTAGGCGACATCATTCCAAGAGGCGAACACCATTATTCCCAATGGACGATTAACCATTATTACAGAATTGTCGAAAAAGCGAACGACTACAAGATTATGGTCAACTCTCACGAATCTGTTCGTCCGGGTGGAGAAAGCCGTACATATCCGAACTATATTTCTGCAGAAGCCGCTCGTGGCACAGAGTACGAAGCCTTCGGCGGAAACAAGCCGGACCACCAGACAATTCTTCCGTTTACAAGATGGATGGGCGGTTCTATGGACTACACACCGGGGATTTTCCAAACCAAGTTAGATTACTATTTCCCAGGCGACAAACGTTTCGTTCAAACGACTTTGGCCAAGCAGTTGGCGCTTTACGTCGTGATGTATATGCCGTTACAAATGGCAGCAGATTTACCGGAAAACTACGCCAAACATATGGACGCATTCCAATTTATTAAGGACGTTGCCGCAGATTGGGACGATACCAAAATCCTTGCCGCAGAACCTGGCGATTACATCCACACCGCGCGTAAAGCTAAAGGAACAGAAAACTGGTTCGTAGGCGGCGTTACAGACGAAAATGCAAGAGATTACACCGTAGATTTCTCCTTCTTGGACAAAGGCAAAAAGTACGAAGCCACCGTGTACGAAGACGGAAAAGACGCAGATTACATCACAAATCCACAGAGTTACCACATTTACAAAAAAACAATCGACAACAAAACCAAATTGCCAATCCATCTGGTAAGAAGCGGCGGTTACGCCATTTCTTTGAAACCTGTAAAATGATTATAAATTCCCCTTCCCTGAAGGGGAGATTTTCAAACTTGTTCTATAATCGGGGGTAGTTTTTTTAGAAGCTTAATCCCGCTTTCCACTATATCTTTTTTGTTTTACGACGTTTTGTCTTCAAATCGAAATTTATCAAAAAACAAAAAAGGATGCCGTTGCAATCGGGGCTATGGGTTTCTGAACAAAAACAAGTTTGGTCTTCATTTTAACGACCTTAAAATTTTGACGTTAAGCAAATTAATATTTTTGACGTTAAGAAAAATTTACTGTTTGAGCAAAGCGAGTTTAAATTTTTTAGTCAGAAATATTAATTTGTAGTCAAAAATTTAGAGTCTTGAATTTTTGGTTCTTTTGTTTCAAGACAAAAGAACTTACAAATAAAATATCAAAATCTAAATTAACATTATGAAAAAAATAATCGCATTTTCTTCAATCATACTTTCCTCCATTTTCTATGCTCAGGTTCAGAAAGTAGAACCTGCATTCTGGTGGAGCGAAATGAAAAATCCGGAACTTCAACTCTTGGTGTACGGAAAAGACATCAACAACCTTCAACCCGAATTCGCCAACGGCATCAAAATCAAAGAAGTCAAAAAAGTTGAAAACCCAAATTACCTTTTCGTAACCATAGACACCAGTGGTATTCTGCCCGGAAAAACAAAACTGAATTTCAAAAGCGGAAACAAAACCGTCAAAACCATCGACTACGAATTCAAACAAAGACAACAGAATTCTGCCAACAGAGATTCTTACACTTCCTCAGATGTGATGTATCTGGTCATGCCGGACCGTTTCGCCAACGCAAATCCGAAAAACGACAACACACCAGACACAGCAGAGAAATCTGACAGAACCAAAACCGGCGGCCGTCACGGCGGCGATATTGCCGGAATCGTAAAAAACCTAGATTATCTAAGCGAATTGGGCGTTACCACACTTTGGAACACGCCTTTGTTGGAGGATAATGAGCCTTCTTATTCTTACCACGGCTACGCACAAAGCGATTATTACAAAATCGATCCGCGTTACGGAACCAACGAAGATTATAAAAATCTGGCGGACGAACTTCACAAACGCAAAATGAAACTTGTGATGGATTATGTCACCAATCACTGGGGCTCAAAAAGCTGGATCATTCAGGATTTGCCTTCCAAAGATTGGATTCATTATTGGAACGAAGGAAAAGATGGTTTCCAAAGAAGCAATTACAGAATGACCACACAATTCGATACCAACGCAGCTAAAGTTGATGAAGCTGCCTGTATGGACGGTTGGTTTGATACTACAATGCCGGATATGAACCAAGGCAATCCAATGGTTGTCAATTATATGGCGCAAAATGCGATTTGGTGGATAGAATACGCTGGACTAGACGGATTACGAGTCGACACTTATTCTTACAACGATAAAAAAGGAATTGCAGATTGGACCAAAAAAATAACGGACGAATATCCAAAATTCAACATCGTAGGTGAGGTTTGGATGCACGACCAAGCTCAGATGTCTTACTGGCAAAAAGATTCTAAGATTGCTGCGATAGAAGGTTACAATTCCTATCTGCCTTCGGTGATGGATTTTACACTCCACGATGCCATCGGTCAGGTTTTCAAAGAAGAGCCCGGCTGGGATTCTGGAATGCAAAGGGTTTATGATAATTTTGCAAACGATTTCCTTTATCCGGATATCAACAATCTTTTGGTGTTTGCAGAAAATCACGATACCAATAGATTCAACCAAATATTTCCAAAAGTTGAAGATTACAAACTCGCAATGAGCTTAATCTTAACTGTTCGTGGCATTCCGCAATTGTATTACGGTTCAGAAATCGGAATGGCGGGTGACAAAGGAAAAGGCGGCGACGGCGAGATTCGTCAGGATTTTCCTGGAGGTTGGGCTGGCGACAAAAACAATGCTTTTACAAAATCAGGAAGAACTTCTTCCCAAAATGAATACTTCGATTACACCAAAAAAATCCTGAACTGGAGAAAAGGAAACGAAGCGATCCACAAAGGAAAAACCTTGCATTACATCCCAAATAACAATGTTTATGTTTACTTCCGTTACACCGATAACAAAAGAGTAATGGTGGTCATCAATAACAACAAAGAAACTCAAAACCTGGATTTGAAGCGTTTTTCCGAAGGTCTTAATAATTTGACAAAAGGAAAAGACATCCTTTCTGACAAAGATTTTGATTTGAAAACAAATTTGTCTGTCGCCGGGAAATCTTCATTAATTTTAGAACTTAAATAAAATTAGTTTTATCGTTTTGAAATGGCGAAAAATAAAAAGATAAATGTTCAAGGAGTTGATATTGTTTTATATGAAGACAATAGCAGTGATTTTATTTCTTTGACTGATATTGCAAGGCATAAAGATTCTGAAAATACAGATACTATTGTTCAGAATTGGATGAGAAATAGAAATACTGTTGAACTTTTGGGTTTTTGGGAAATGATATACAATCCCGATTTTAAACCCCTCGAATTCGAGGGGTTTAGGAAACAGGCTGGACTGAACAGTTTTGTAATGACACCCAAACGCTGGATAGATAGCACTAATGCAAAAGGAATAGTTTCAAAAGCAGGAAGATACGGAGGGACTTTTGCTCATAAGGATATTGCTTTGGAATTTGCATCGTGGATTTCTATAGAATTTAAACTGTATGTAATCAAAGAATTCCAACGTCTCAAGGATGATGAGAACAACCGATTGAACCTCGAGTGGAACTTACAAAGAACCATTTCCAAAATCAATTATCAGATTCATACAGACGCTATCAAAGCTAATTTGATTCCTAAAGAAATCACAAAACAACAATGTAGTTTTGTTTATGCTAATGAAGCAGATATGCTGAATGTCGCACTTTTCGGAATTACAGCCAAAGAATGGAGAGACAACAATACTGAGAAAAAAGGAAATATTAGAGATGAGGCAACATTGGAACAATTGGTAATTTTGAGTAATCTTGAAAGTATCAATGCATTTTTTATCCAGCAAAATCTGTCTCAACACGAAAGACTTGTTCAACTCAATAAAGTGGCCATCACTCAAATGAAATCTTTACTCGAAAATAATAAACTTAAAACCATAAAATAGATTATGAAAAAATATTTTTCTCTATTACTGTTTCTAATTCTCTCTGTTTCTATTCCTCTTTCTGCCCAGAAAAAAGGCTTTTATGAGAATGTTCAAAAGAAGAATGTCAATAAATTATTAGATAACTTCAACACCTTTGCAGCCCATGCAGATTTCGATAAATACTTTGATTGTTTCGCGGAAGAATCTACTTTCATCGGAACAGATGCGACCGAAGTCTGGAACAAAAAAGAATTCAAAGAATGGGCGAAACCATTTTTCGATAAAAAAACAACCTGGAATTTCAAATCTCTGAAACGAAATATCTACTTCAGCAAAGACGGAAATTACGCTTGGTTCGATGAAATTCTTGATACGCAAATGAAAATCTGCCGAGGTTCCGGCGTTGCAGAAAAAATCGGTGGGAAATGGAAAGTGAAACAATACGTTCTTTCGGTAACAGTTCCAAATGAAGTGGTGGACGAAGTGGTGAAAATAAAATCACCGATTGAAGATGCTTTGATTCAGAAATTAAAATAATTATATACCTTAAAATAAACGATGATAAAAAAAGTTAAACCCAATCTCTCCATCGCCCAGATTATCAATATGAGTATGGGATTTTTGGGAATCCAAATGGCATTTGGATTGCAAAACGGAAATGCGAGCCGTATCCTCGCAAACCTTGGTGCTGATGTCCACGAGCTTTCGTGGTTTTGGTTGGTGGCGCCTGTTACAGGATTGATCGTTCAGCCAATCATCGGTCATATGGGCGACAACACCTGGAGTCCGCTTGGCCGTAGAAAACCTTACTTTTTGATTGGTGCAGTCCTCTGTGCCATCGGTTTGGTTTTGCTTCCAAATGCGGCTTCCGTAACGCATATGATTGCAGCGAATGTTCTATTGTTAGCTGTAATTTTCCTAGCGATGATGGACTTTTCTGTCAACATTGCAATGGAACCTTTCCGGGCTTTGGTCGGCGATATGCTACCGAAACATCAGGGAACTTTGGGCTTTTCGATCCAGACTATTTTGATTGGAATTGGAGCGGTGATTGGTTCAGAAATGCCAAACTGGCTGACAAAATTAGGTGTTTCTAATGTTGCACCGGAAGGCTACGTGGCAGATAATGTGATTTACGCTTTCTACGTTGGAGCAACAGTTCTGATTATTTCGATTCTTTATACGATTTTTACAACTAAAGAATATTCACCGCAGGAATTTGCAGAATTCGAAGGTGGAAAAGAAGTGGCAGAAGAACATTCGAAGTTTTCTGATATGTTCAAGGATTTTGCAAATATTCCTAATCTGATGAAGAAATTGGGAATCGTTCAGTTCTTTTCTTGGTTCGCACTTTTTACAATGTGGGTTTTCACCACGAGTGCTTTGGCGACGCATCATTTCGGGCTTTCTCCGGAAGACACAAAATCGATTGAGTTCAACAAAGCTGGAGATTTGACCGGACATTTATTCGGTTTATATAATCTCTTTGCAATTCCATTTGCATTCTTACTAACGCCGATTGCAAAAGCTATTGGGAAAAAACAAACGCACGCTTTAGCTTTGGCAAGTGGCGGTTTGGGATTGATTTCAATGTATTTTATCAAAGATACTTCTATGCTTTGGATATCGATGATAGGATTGGGATTTGCGTGGGCAAGTATTTTGGCAATGCCTTATGCAATGTTGATTGATGCCATTCCTCAAAGAAAAATGGGCGTTTATATGGGCATTTTCAATTTCTTCATTGTAGTCCCACAAATCATCAACGGTGTGTTCGGAGGACCAATAGTTGCAAATCTTTTCGGAAATATGGCGATTGATTACGTTGTCGTTGGAGGTGCTTGTATGTTGTTAGGTGCTTTGATTACTTTGATTTTTATCAAATCTCAGGAAGAAACTCCGAAAGAAATTGGAGAAGAAATCCAGCAGGTTCATTTTTAGTAATAAAGTAAGTTGTCACACTGAGCTTGTCGAAGTGTCTACTATATAAAATCCACCAATTCGGTGGATTTTTCGTTTTTACTGATTAAAATTTTACCGAAAATTAAAATCTAAAGGTAAAAAATGAGATTCACAGTAAAATTTCAGGCATCGTAATTTTTTCAGCTTTCATAACTTGAGAACCAATACTTTATATCTAAATTTTGTTTTGATGAATATCGTAAAAATAGCACTATTTTATGTGTTTTTGATAACTTTAAAAGCCATATTTTATGAAAGTGCCAATGTTTATTGGAATTAGTTTATACATTTGTACCGTTGAAAACAAACAGATGAATAGCACAATCATTATTCTTGTCATTCTTGTCATTATCGGATTCCGATGGTGAGTGATGGCTTGTACTAATTATTGAATTTGAAATAATACAAACCATTCTCATCACGAGGATGGTTTTTTTTTGAAAAATGGATAAAATTAAAAATAATAAAGAATGTATTACAATGACGACAGTGTTCTCTTTTTTGATGGGGAATATGTGAAAGCAAAAGAAGCCAAGACCGATTTGTACGGTCAATCGTTACACTACGGATATGCTGTTTTCGAAGGGATTAAATCTTATAAAACCGCGAACGGAACCAAGATTTTCAAAGCAGAGGAGCATTACGACAGACTAAGAAAGTCTGCACAAACGATGATGATACCTTTCGATTATTCAACCGAAGAAATGATGGAAGCAACCTACAAATTATTGGAGATTAATAATTTATCAAACGCTTACATTCGCCCATTGGTCATTTGTTCTCCAAATATGGCTTTATCAAAAGGACAAAAAAGTTATCTCGTCATCGAGGTCTGGAATTGGGACAACGGTTATATGGCCAATCAGATGAGAATTATGACGTCATCATTCGAACGTCCAAATCCAAAAGCTTTCAAGGTTGAAGCAAAAGTAAGCGGTCATTATGTGAATTCGATTTTGGCTTGCCAGGAAGCTAAGGATAAAGGTTTTGATGAAGCTTTGGTTTTAGATGCTGACGGAAATGTAGCAGAAAGTTCCGGCGCCAATATCTTCTTCGAAAAAGACGGTAAACTTTTCACACCTGCAAAAGGCAGTATTCTTCCCGGAATCACAAGAGAAACAGTTTTCGAAATCTGCGACCAACTGGGAATTCCTTACGAGGAAAAATGCTTCAAACCAGAAGAAATGAAAGGCGCAGACGCCGGTTTTTTCTGTGGAACTGCAGCCGAAATCGTAGCATTAGGTTCTCTTGATGATGTTCCTTTCAAATTGAATTGGGAAGAAAGTGTAGCATCGAAAGTCCAACAAGCTTACCGTCATTTGGTGTTAGAAGCAGATTATTCTTATTTAAAAAAAGACCTTCAATATGTGTAACGTAGAACTTAATAAATATTCCAAAACACTGACGAAAGACCCGACGCAACCAGCCACTCAGGCAATGTTTTACGGAATTGGTTTTGAAGAAGAGGATTTTGACAAAGCACAAATCGGAATCGCAAGTATGGGCTACGACGGCAACACTTGCAATATGCACCTGAACGGTTTGGCTGAGATTGTGAAAAAAGGCGTCAAAGAACAAAACTTAGTCGGATTGATGTTCCACACTATTGGAATCAGTGACGGAATGACCAATGGAACAGACGGAATGCGTTATTCGCTGGTAAGCCGCGATATCATTGCAGATTCCATCGAAGCCGTTTGCGCTGGTCAATATTACGACGGATTGATTACCGTTCCAGGTTGCGATAAAAATATGCCAGGTTCTTTGATGGCGATGGCAAGATTGGATAGACCTTCAATTATGATTTATGGTGGAAGTATTGCGCCCGGACATTACAAAGGTCAGGATTTGAACATCGTTTCGGCTTTCGAAGCTTTGGGAAATAAAATCGCAGGAAAAATTTCTGATGAGGATTTCAAAGGCGTGATAAAAAATTCCTGTCCAAGCGCCGGTGCTTGCGGCGGAATGTACACAGCCAACACAATGGCGTCGGCGATTGAAGCACTCGGAATGAGTTTGCCGTATTCTTCATCTTATCCAGCTTTAAGCAAAGAAAAAAAAGAAGAATGCCAATTCGCTGGTCATTATGTGAAAATCCTTTTGGAGAAAGACATCAAACCATCCGACATAATGACGCCAAAAGCCTTCGAAAATGCTTTACGGTTGATTATGATTTTAGGCGGAAGTACCAACGCTGTTCTTCATTTTATCGCGATTGCAAAATCCATCGGATACGATTTGACTTTGGACGATTTCCAAAAAATAAGCGATGAAACTCCATTTTTAGCTGACCTTAAGCCTAGTGGAAAATACCTGATGGAAGACCTTCACAATGTGGGCGGCGTTCCGGCAGTGATGAAGTATCTATTGGATCTGGGCTTGCTCCACGGCGATTGCTTGACGGTAACAGGCAAAACGATTGCTGAAAATCTAGAACACGTCACATCAATTATCGATAGACAACAAAATATCATTCACGATATCAAAGACCCAATCAAAGCGACAGGACATATTCGGATTCTCTACGGAAATCTTGCTGAAAAAGGTTCTGTGGCGAAAATTACAGGAAAAGAAGGCGATTATTTCAAAGGAACAGCCATCGTTTTTGACGGTGAAAAAGAATTTATCAAAGGCATCGAAGACAAAAAAATCCAAGAAGGAAATGTAGTTGTTATCAAGAACGAAGGTCCAAAAGGCGCACCCGGAATGCCGGAAATGCTGAAACCAACATCCGCATTAATGGGCTCTGGTTTGGGCAAAAACGTGGCCTTGATTACCGATGGTAGATTTTCCGGAGGAACGCACGGTTTTGTGGTGGGTCACATTACGCCGGAAGCCTTCTCCGGAGGTCTGATTGGCTTAATAAAAGATGGCGACGTGATAGAACTGGATGCAGAAAAAAATACCATCAATGCACTTCTCTCAGAGGAAGAAATTGCCAAAAGAAAAGCCGGATTTCAACAGCCAGATTATAAGGTGAAAAAAGGTGTGCTGTACAAATATGCTAAATCCGTAGCAGATGCGTCACAAGGTTGTGTGACCGATTTGTAAAATGATGATGAATGAGATATTATTTTGGGCAGCTTTTCCGTCCTCCACTGCCAAACCTAACGGAGTGGTTCGAAGAAGTCAATCTTTTTTGCAGACGATTTCAGTTTAAAATATCACTTGATTACCACGCAAAAAAGGATTTCCGTTCAGGCCGGGCTGCAATCGTATGGCGTTCCAAAATAATGCAATTACAAAGACTCTGAAGGATTCAATAGCAGTAGCCGTTGGTGAAATCGAGGAACGAGATTGGGCGAAGCCAAACCTATGAAGACATATAAAAAACATTTAAAATGAATGATACCATTTCAAAAATAGAAAACACAGAATCACAGCCGCAGAAAACGATAGAAATCTCCGGTTCAAAAGCTGTTTTAGAAGCACTATTGCAGGAAAATGTGCATACCGTTTTCGGGTATCCCGGTGGCGCTATTATGCCTATCTACGATGCATTGTACGATTATTCCGAAAAACTGAAACATATTTTGGTTCGCCACGAGCAAGGTGCTATCCACGCTGCTCAGGGATTTGCAAGAACTTCCGGGAGAACGGGCGTTGTGTTTGCAACCAGCGGCCCTGGCGCCACCAATTTGGTGACAGGCTTGGCAGATGCCATGATAGACAGCAATCCAATTGTCTGCATCACAGGTCAGGTTTTTGCCTCACTTTTGGGAACGGATGCTTTTCAGGAGACAGATGTTATTAATATTACAACACCTGTGACCAAATGGAATTACCAGGTGACAGATGCCACAGAAATTCCCGAAGCAATGGCCAAGGCTTTTCATATTGCAAGCACCGGTCGGCCTGGGCCCGTCTTGATCGATATTACTAAAAATGCACAGATGCAGCTTTTTGAATATGAGGGTTATAAAAAATGCAATCACATCCGAAGTTATCGTCCCGAACCGGAAATTAGAAATGAATATATAGAGCAGGCTGCGGAAGTGATTAATCATGCAAAAAAACCATTTGTCATATTTGGGCAAGGCGTCATTTTGGGAAAAGCGGAAAAAGAATTCAGGGCTTTTATAGAACGGGTTAATCTTCCCGCAGCGGCAACGGTAATGGGGCTTAGTGCTTTGGAGACCAGTCATCCACTCCACGTGGGAATGTTGGGAATGCACGGCAATTACGCCCCAAATGTAATGACTAATGAATGTGATGTTCTCATTGCAGTCGGGATGCGTTTTGATGACCGAGTAACTGGTCGATTGGACAAATATGCGAAACAGGCCAAAGTTATTCACTTAGATATTGATCCTGCTGAGATCGATAAAAATGTGAAAACCACCGTTCCGGTTTGGGGAAATTGCAAAAAAACATTGCCACTTTTGACGGCACTTCTTAAAGATAATGACCATTCTGCTTGGCTTGCCGAATTCCGTGAGTTGGAAAAAGAAGAAATCAAAGAAGTCATTCAACAAGAACTCAACCCAACAACCGACGCTTTGACAATGGGAGAAGTCATCAGAGTTCTGAATGAATGGACCCATGGAGACGCGATCATTGCAACAGATGTTGGTCAGCATCAGATGGTTGCAAGTAGGTATGCGAAGTTTAATCAATCAAAATCCTGGGTGACTTCAGGTGGTTTGGGAACGATGGGATTTGGTTTGCCTGCTGCTATTGGTGCTTGGTACGGTGCGCCGGAAAAAACAGTGGTTACGATTATTGGTGATGGTGGATTTCAAATGACTTTGCAGGAACTGGGAACTATTATGCAGTTTGGTGCGAAAGTCAAAATTATAATCCTCAATAATGAATTTCTCGGAATGGTAAGACAGTGGCAGCAGCTCTTCAATGAGAAACGCTATTCTTTCGTAAATATCACAAGTCCGGATTTCGTCGCAGTGGCAAAAGCTTATGGTATAGACGGACAAAGGATTTCCAAAAGACCAGATTTGAAAAAGGCGTTGGGAGCAATGCTGAATCACGATAGTGCTTATCTTCTTGAAGTCTTGGTGGGCAAAGAAAACAACGTATTCCCAATGGTGACGCAAGGTTCATCGGTTTCCGAAATCAGACTTAAATAAAATACAAATGGAAAAACAAGAATTTACCATCACCTTATACACAGAAAATTCTGTTGGGTTAATCGGCAGAATATCAGGCATCTTCTCACGCAGAAAAATCAATATCGAGAGTTTGAATACATCACCTTCCGAGGTAGATGGTATTCATAGATTCACGATTGTTATTAATGAAATTGATGAGGTAGTAAGAAAACTCTGCCGACAGTTGGAAAAGCAGATCGATATTATGAAAGCATATTACAACACCGATGATGAGATCGTTTGGCAGGAGCAGGCACTTTACAAAGTTCCGGCAAATGTCGTGACAGAAAAAGTGTACGTCGAAAGATTACTTCGTCAATACGGTGCATCTACGGTTGTGATTCGACAAGATTATATCGTTTTCGAAACAGCAGGACATCGTGAAGAAATAGACCGACTGACCGAAGAACTCAACAAATACGGTCTCATCGAATTTGTACGCGGCGCAAGAATCGCTATCATCAAAAACAGCAGAGGAATCCACGACAAAGTCCTCGAATTCGAGAGAAGTGAACCTTCCGCCGAAATTATAGAAAACGAATTTCTGGACAAACGAGACGACGTTTTCACAATGTAAATAAAAAACTGATCTAAGCGTAAGCGCCTTAGTGAATTTAAAGCATTGAGTTAAAAAAAGCTTTGTGCGCTTTGTGTTCAAAATTCGAATCATTTATCAATAATCACTTATCAACAATAAAAATATAATGGCAAATTATTTCAATACCTTATCACTTAGAGAGCAATTGCGTCAATTGGGACAAGCAGATTTTATGGACAGTTCAGAATTTTCTGACGGCATTTCTGCCCTTAAAGGAAAGAAAATCGTAGTCGTAGGATGTGGCGCTCAAGGTCTGAATCAAGGCCTGAATCTACGAGACAGCGAACTGGATGTTTCCTTTGCATTGCGTCAGGAAGCCATCGATCAGAAAAGAGATTCCTGGAAAAACGCAACCCAAAATAATTTCAAAGTCGGCACTTATGAAGAACTGATTCCAACCGCAGATTTGGTCATCAATTTAACGCCAGACAAACAACATACTTCTGTGATCAATACCGTTCAGCCTTTGATGAAAGAAGGCGCAACCTTGTCCTATTCCCACGGTTTTAATATGGTGGAAGAAGGGATGCAAATCCGTAAAGATATCACAGTAATCATGGTCGCTCCAAAATGCCCAGGTTCAGAAGTTCGTGCAGAATATCTCCGTGGTTTCGGTGTTCCTACGCTGATTGCCGTTCATCCCGAAAATGATCCGCAAGGCAAAGGCTGGGAAGTAGCAAAAGCTTACTGTGTAGGAACTGGCGGCCATAAGGCGGGCGTTTTAAAATCCTCTTTCGTAGCAGAGGTGAAGTCCGATTTGATGGGCGAACAGACCATTTTGTGCGGACTTTTACAAACGGGTTCTATTCTTTCCTTTGATAAAATGGTGGAGAAAGGAATCGATGCAGCTTACGCTTCCAAGCTTGTTCAGTACGGCGTGGAGGTCATCACAGAAGCTCTGAAACACGGCGGTGTGAGCGGCATGTTGGACAGGCTTTCCAATCCTGCTAAACTGAAAGCTTTCGAATTGTCAGAAGAACTGAAAGACATTATGCGTCCACTTTTCCAGAAACATCAGGATGATATCATCTCCGGCGAGTTTTCCAAAATAATGATGGAAGACTGGGCAAACGGTGACACCAATCTTTTGAAATGGCGTGCAGAAACAGGAGAAACGGCTTTCGAAAAAACACCTGCAGGTGATGTGAAAATAGATGAACAAGACTATTTTGACAACTACCTTTTGATGTCCGCCTTCATCAGAGCTGGTGTGGAACTGGCTTTTGAGACGATGGTTCAGGCCGGTATCAAACCAGAATCTGCTTACTATGAGTCGCTTCACGAAACACCATTGATTGCCAACACCATTGCCAGAAAAAAACTCTTTGAGATGAACCGTGTGATTTCTGATACTGCAGAATACGGCTGTTACCTTTTCGATCAGGCTTGCAAACCTTTGTTGACGGATTTTATGAAATCTGTGGATACAGATCTGGTAGGAAAAAACTTTAACGAGGGAAAATCTACTACGGTTGACAACGCACAATTGGTTCATGTGAACGATGTTTTGCGCAATCATCCCGTTGAGGTGGTCGGCAAAAAATTACGTCACGCGATGACCGCGATGAAGTCTATTAAGACGGTTTAAAGTTAGGAGCTAATCCCGCTTTCCGCTATATCTTTTGCTCTTCGTTCCTCATCACAAAAGGATGCCGCTACAAAACGAGGAACGAGTTTCGACGATTCAAATAAAAAAATATAAAACGAGAGTCAATCGGGGCTATGGGATTTGTCATAAAAATAAAGTGTGTTAATAATTTCAAATCTTGTCATTCCTAAGGAAATAAAACTTACTGACTCTAATCGGAATGACCATATTTAAAAAACAAAAAAAGACAGCTTTTCTAAGCCAAGCGGCTTTGTGAACTTAGAACAGTTGGTTATTAAAAAAAATCTTTGTGCATTTTGTGTTCAACTACCCCAAAATCAAACAATCTGAAATATAAATGAAGATGAACGAAACGCTCATATTTCCTACTTTAGAAGCGGTAAAGGAAGCCCGGAAAAGTATAGAAAACGTCGTGAATTACACGCCTTTGCAATACAACGCAAGATTATCAGAAAACCTTGGAGCAAATATTTTTCTCAAGAGAGAAGACTTGCAACCTGTGAGGTCGTACAAATTGCGAGGTGCTTACAATAAAATCAAAAGTCTTTTTGACGCAGGTCAAATTTCAAATGGTATCGTCTGCGCCAGTGCGGGCAATCATGCGCAGGGTGTTGCTTTTTCCTGCAAGCAGCTTCATATCAAAGGCACTATTTTTATGCCTGTCACCACGCCGAAACAAAAGTTGGAACAAGTTGAGATGTTTGGCGGTAATTGCATAGAAATCAGATTGATAGGTGACACGTTTGATGCATCTAAAAAAGCGGCTTTTGTTTTTGCAGAAACCTTTGGTGCTGCCTTTATCCATCCTTTTGATGATGTTCAGATTATAGAAGGACAGGCCACTTTGGCTTTGGAGATTTTGGAACAGAAAGCAGATTCTATTGATTTTGTCTTCATCCCGATCGGCGGCGGCGGTTTGGCTTCCGGCATTGCAACGGTTTTTAAGAAACTTTCTAAAGAAACGCAATTGATTGGAGTCGAACCAAAAGGTGCTCCTTCCATGAGTTTATCTATTCAGAATAACAGCAATACAGAATTGGAAAAGATGGATGGTTTTGTAGATGGTGCAGCGGTCAAAAGAGTAGGTGATCTTACTTTTGAGATTTGTAAGGATGCACTTTCGGATTGTATTTCTGTGGATGAAGGCAAAGTTTGTGACACCATTCTTCAACTGTATAATAAAGAGGCGATTGTTTTGGAACCAGCTGGAGCATTGTCTATTTCGGCTTTGGAACAGTACAAAAATGAAATCCGGGGCAAAAACGTGGTCTGTATCGTCAGCGGTAGCAACAATGACATTACCAGAATGGAGGAGATCAAAGAACGTGCATTGTTGTACAAAGGGCTCAAACATTATTTTATGGTCAAGTTTCCGCAGCGTCCCGGTTCTTTGAAAGATTTTGTTCTGAATGTGCTGGGCTCTGATGATGACATCACCCATTTCGAATACACCAAGAAAAATTCCAGAGAAACCGCTTTGGCAATTGTGGGTGTAGAATTGTCCAAGCCTTTGGATTTTGATGGTTTGAAACAGAGAATGCAGCAGCTAGGTTATTTTGAATCTTACCTTAATGATAATCCGGATGTCCTTAGTATGTTGATTTGATATGAATTGAAATAAACTCTGACGATGGGCCGCGTTTATGATTGTTTCGCCATTTACCACAATCCGGGAAGACTACAGTGTGGCGTTCTGGTTCTATTGGGCGAAGGTTAATAAAGGTTTTGGTAAAGAATAGACGAAAATATGATTTGTGGATATGCCGATGCAATTCCCATAACGATATAAAACTTTATATTTTTTTTAAGAAATTACCACAAAATTGGTAAAGGATTTGTCCTCAAAAAACCTTAAATTTGGCACTTTAAAAAGTTGAACTGAAAACTGAATGAAACGCAAAGATCGATATTGATTTTGTGCTGGACATTTAACCAAAAAGATTTAAATATTAACAAATGAGATTACTTATTGTAGGAAACGGCGGCCGTGCTTCTGCCTTAGCATTAAAACTAAGCGAAGACAGCAGAATTACAAAAATGTTTTTTGCGCCCGGAAATGCCACTACCGAAAAATTAGGAGAAAACATCAACGAAAGTGATATAGTAGCGCTTAGAGATTTTGCGCTTAAAAATAAAGTGGATCTTACGATCGTTGGCCCGGAAGCACCTCTTGTAGAAGGGATTGTGGATGAATTCAAAAAAGTTGATCTTAAGGTTTTCGGTCCTTCAAAAAAAGCAGCTTCTTTGGAAGGCAGCAAATCTTTTTCCAAAAAATTTATGCAGACCTACGGCATCAAAACGGCAAAAGCTGTCATTTTCGATTCTTACGTAGAAGCTAAAGAATATTTGCAGAAGCAGGAATTTCCTTTGGTGATCAAGGCCAGCGGACTTGCTGGCGGAAAAGGCGTGGTGATTGCAGAAGATCTCGAAGAAGCAGAGGGCACGATCCACGATTTTATGATCAAAAGGATCTTCGGAGATGCTGGGATCCAAGTCGTGATAGAGGAGTTTCTTCAAGGTTTTGAAGCGTCTATCATTGCTTTCTCAAACGGCGATCAATTGTATCCTTGCGTAGCTGCAAAAGATTACAAAAAAGCAGGCAACGGTGACAAAGGTCCCAATACAGGCGGAATGGGTTCTGTGGCACCAAGCCCAGAATATACGGAAGCTCACAATGCGGATTTTGTCCAGAACATTATGAATCCAACGGTAGAAGGTCTTAAAAAAGAAGGCCTTAGCTTCAAAGGCTTCATCTTCTTCGGATTGATGGTGACCAAAAACGGAACTTACCTTCTAGAATATAATATGAGATTAGGAGATCCGGAAACTCAAGTTCTCTTGCCACTTTTGGAAAACAATCTGGTAGACGTCATAGAGGATTGTCTCAGCGGCAAACCACTGGATCTTAAATTCAAAAATAAAAAAGCAGTTTGTCTGGTAGTTTGTTCTGGCGGTTACCCAAAAAACCACGAGACTGGTTATGAGATCACCGGCGCAGAAAAAGTGAAAAACAGTACCGTTCTTTACGCAGGGGCAGATTACAGAGGCAGCAGCGTGGTTTCTACAGGAGGACGTGTTTTGAACATCGTTGCTTTGGGAGACACCTATGACGAGGCGCGCAAGAAAGTTTACGAGGACGCCGTCCCGGTACAGTTCGACTACGCTTTCTACCGAGACGATATTGCAAAATTTTAAAATACAAAGAGATGTTGGGCGACTAGCGTCTCTTTCTTTTAGGAGCTGTTGGACTACGTCGAACAGGTTTTAATAAAAAATGTTATGGAGCTGTTTCCCGCTGTCCGCTGTATCTTTTTTTGTTTATCAGGTTTGGTCATCCAAAAGCAATTTTTACCAAAAACAAAAAAAGGATGCCGCTTCCATCGGGGCTATGGGGTTTCGCAACATTATTAACAGGGGCAAAGTAATTACGGTTTTTCAATCTTTGATGAGTTTGCAGTTGATACTGCACTTGCCGAATTATTTTTCTGTACCTTAAAAATATTTTCAATCAATTCAAAAAAAATCTTGGCGGACTTTGCGATTAAAAAATTAAAAAGCACCGTCATCATCAACAATAAGAAGAGATTCAAACAAAAGAACGTTTATTTAAGCAAAATTTTAAAATATTACATCAACTATATGCAAAACGGAATTATTATTTTAGACTTTGGTTCCCAGTACAATCAACTCATCGGAAGGAGAATCCGTGAGATGGAAGTCTATTCAGAAATACTGCCATTTAACACGCCATTATCCGAGATTCTTGAGAAAAAGCCAAGAGGAATCATCCTTTCCGGAGGGCCAAGTTCTGTGAATGCAGAAGATGCCCATCTTGTAGAAAAAGATCTTTACGAACAAGGGATTCCAGTTCTTGGCATCTGCTACGGAATGCAATTGACGGCGCATCTCTTGGGCGGAAAAGTGGCAAAAGGTGAAAAAGGTGAATACGGAAAAGCACATTTGGATATCGTAAAAGAAAACGAATTGCTCGAAGGTGTTTCTCAAAACTCGATCGTTTGGATGAGCCACTTCGATGAGGTTTCAGAATTACCTGTTGGTTTTGAACTGAATGCAAAATCTGGCGTGATCGCCTCTATTTCAAATCCTGAGAAGAAAATTTTCGGCGTACAGTTCCACCCGGAAGTGTCACACTCCGAGGAGGGTGAAAAGATGATAGAGAACTTCGTTTTCAAAATCTGTAAAGCAGATAAAAACTGGAAACTGACCAACTATATCGAAAAAACAGTGGCTGAGATCAAAGAAAAAGTCGGCGACCACAAAGTGATTCTTGGACTTTCCGGTGGTGTAGATTCTTCTGTAGCTGCAGTTCTGATCCACAAAGCTATCGGTGATCAGCTGAACTGTATCTTCGTTGATACCGGACTTTTGAGAAAAGACGAGGATAAAAAAGTGATGGAAAATTATGGCAAGCACTTCAAAATGAACATCAAGCTGGTGGAAGCTTCCGAAAGATTTTTATCCAAATTAGCCGGTGTTGGCGATCCAGAACAAAAACGCAAGATCATCGGGAATGAGTTCGTTCACGTCTTCGATGAAGAATCTAAAAAGATTGAAGGTGCCAAATTCCTGGCGCAAGGAACGATCTATCCAGATGTCATAGAATCTCAATCCGTAAAAGGACCTTCAGCGGTAATCAAGTCCCATCACAACGTAGGCGGATTACCAGAAGAAATGAATTTCGAATTGCTAGAACCACTCAGAGAATTGTTCAAAGATGAGGTGAGAAAAGTAGGAGAGGAATTGGGTATTCCACACGAGTTGGTTTACAGACATCCATTTCCTGGACCAGGTTTAGGAATCCGAGTTTTGGGTGAAGTGGATGCAGAGAAAGTCAAAATCCTTCAGGAAGCAGACGATATTTTTATCGAAGAATTGTACAAAAATGACCTCTACGAAAAAGTATCTCAGGCCTTTGTCGTTTTGCTTCCGGTGAAATCTGTAGGCGTAATGGGCGACGAAAGAACTTATGAATACACAGCCGTCGTTCGTTCTGCAAACACCATCGATTTTATGACTGCAACCTGGAGCAGATTGCCTTATGAATTTCTGGACACGGTTTCCAGCAGAATCATTAATGAGGTTAAAGGAATCAACAGAGTCGCTTACGATATCAGCTCAAAACCACCAGCAACCATTGAGTGGGAGTAAAAATATTTGATAAGAGATAAATGATCAATGATGAATCCAGCAAGTTTTTTGCTGGATTCTTTAATTTAAGGTAATTAATGATTTATATTTAAATTCAAATTGATACTCATACTTATGAAAAATAAAATATTTCATTTTTTACTGATTTTAATTGATGCTTTTTGTTTTAGTCAAAATACAAAGGAGAAAACAGAATATATTTTAAAACCTAATGGGACAATAGAATCGTACAAATCACTATTAATTGATATGAGAATTCAACCTTGAAAGTATAACCAGAGTGAAAAAGACAGTTTGAAATTGGTGAAAATTGAGAATAAGCTGCCTGATACTGAAATTACAAAAAGGCTTTCTAGAGCTTTTTTAGAGGTTGTTACGGATGATGACATAAATGAAATTTATCAATTTTATAAAACGTCGGCAGGACCAAAGTTTTTAAATTCTTATGGTTTTTTTAGAACAGAAATTTATCGAAAGTTTCCAAGATGTTTACCATGAGCTTGAACCAATGGCTGAAGAGATGAACAGGAAAAATAACCAAGAATCTTAAAAATTAAAAGAAGATCCAATTCCAACGGATAGAGTTGACTGATTCTACAGTATTATTAATTATGAAGTTATAGGCAAGCTTAAAAGCGAGACACGATGCTAGATTTTTACATCATAGAAGACGACCAAGCAAAACCAAACCATTCTGAGCAATTAGGACTTGAGTTTGTTGGTGGACTGGACGACAAAACATTTGACAATTTGCAGAATAAAGGAATCATTGACAGACGATTTGACTATTACTCAGATTTCAGATTAGGGACTTTGCTAATTAAACAAATTCGACAAACTGTTATACAAAAGCAATTACAAGCTGACACTGACGTAAAAAAGTTAACTCAGTTATTTGACACTGCTGATAAAAAACAAAGCGGACTCATTGCTTATGGAGACTAAAAGGCCAGCCTATAACAGCACATTTGCAATAGGCGGGGTTTCGCACTCCGCAGACAGTTTAGTGATAGCCGAAAATTCTGTACTCCGAATAAACATTAGTGGTAAAAATCCCGCCCATCGCAAATCTGCAAAACGATTCTGCCCAAAAGCTGAAATACTTCCGGCTTTCCTCTGATCCAGTAATAACCAAAAATGAAATCCTGGACTTCAAAAAATTGAACGACGAATTAGGCAGGCCAGTGATTGATCTTATTTTGAATAAGGAAGGCGCGAAAAAATTAAAAATTTTGACAGAGAATAATATAGGAAAACCAATTGCTATGGTATTTGTTAAAAAATCGTGTCTGCGCCAATTATAAATGATGCCATTAATAATCGAAGGGTTCAGATAGCTGGTAATTTTACAGAGGCAGAAACTGATGAGTTGATCCAAAATATGAAATAGTAGATCTTCAAACAAAAAGACCCATTCAGTAGAATAGGTCTTTTTGTTTTATCTCTTCCTCACATTCTCCAAAATATCAGGGAAATAAGTATCTGACAGGTGTTCAAACTCATCGCTCCGCATAAACATAGACGCGTCCACTTGGTCGTAAGTTTCCCGTCCGGCCGCCGCTATCAACTCATTGCAAGTGTACAGTGTGTTTTTGTGAAACTGATACACGCGTTCGGTTTTGTCATTGGTGTCAAGACCTTTGATCAGCATTTTGTCTTGTGTGGCAACGCCTGTTGGACAAGTATTGGTGTTACATCTGAGAGCCTGGATGCAGCCTAAGGAGAACATAAAACCTCTGGCATTGTTGCAAAGATCGGCGCCCATAGCAATGGCCCTTAGAATATCCAGTGAGGTCAACACTTTTCCGCTAGCAATGATTCTTAATTTATCCCGAATTTCATAATTGATCAAGGTTCGGTTGACGAAGATCAGGGCCGGTTCCAAAGGCATCCCAACACCGTCAGAGAATTCCGGTGGTGCAGCACCTGTCCCGCCTTCTGCGCCATCTACGGTGATGAAGTCCGGATAGATATTCAGGATGTTCATCTGTTCACAGATGTCTTCAAACTCTTTGGTGTCACCAATACACAATTTGAAGCCAGTTGGCTTTCCGCCAGACAAGTCACGGAGTTGTTTTACGAATTTCAGCAAGCCTTCTGCACTAGAAAATGCACTGTGCGATGGTGGCGAAAGAATCGTGATTCCTGGTCGTACGTGTCGGATGGCTGCAATTTCTGGCGTGTTTTTGACAGCCGGTAAAACACCGCCGTGACCTGGTTTGGCACCTTGCGATAGTTTGATCTCGATCATTTTTACATTCTCAAGATTCGCATATTTTGTGAAGAGCTCAGCATTAAAGTTGCCGTTTTCATCCCTGCATCCGAAATAGCCGGTTCCGATCTGCCAGCAAAGATCGCCACCTTCCAAATGGTGTGGTGAGATGCCGCCTTCGCCTGTGTTGTGGTAGAAATGTCCTTTTTTAGCACCTCGGTTCAGAGCCTTCTGGGCACGGTCACTCAAAGCGCCGAAGCTCATTGCGGAAATGTTGAAAAGCGAAGCATTGTAAGGCTGTTTGCAATCCTGTCCGCCAATAATGGTTCTTGGCAGTTCTTCCTTTGGATGTTTGGCGTAGATAGAATGTTTGATGCCTTCATATTTTCTGTGGTTGATCTCCAGCTGAGTTCCAAAAGGTACTGTGTCGCTCACGTTCTTTGCCCGTCTGTAAGCCGCAGAGCGCTGATGTCTTGGAAAGGGTTTTCCATCTGTTTCTCTTTCTATAAAATATTGCTGGATTTCTGGCGAGATGCCTTCGAAGATAAAACGGAAATAACCGATAACTGGGAAGTTTCTGAGAATGGCATGTTTGGTTTGATACGTATTATAAATGCCTAAGAGGTATAAAAAGGTCAGCAGAATAGGAATCCAATAATCCGCTTTTATGAGTAATGCTGTGGTCCAGCTTACGATTACTAGTACGATCCCCCAAAAAATGAATTTGTTCCTCATAATGTTTTTTTTTTTTT
>NZ_KE386753.1:0-7438 GCF_000428485.1 Epilithonimonas tenax DSM 16811
AAAAAAATTATCAAAAACAAAAATATATTTTCAGAAAATCGAGAAAAAGAATAGAGACATTATTCTCTCAGCTTTGTGACCAATTTAAAATCAGAAACAACTACGCAAAATCATTTGAAGGTTTTAAAACAAGGATATTGAGCAAAATAACAGCATTAACTTTCATTCAATTTGTAAATGTTTTTGTATTTAATAGAAAAATGAATAATATTAAAATTGCATTAGTTTGATAATGCACTACGAGTTTTTTAAACTATTTTCAAATGGTTTTCCATCTTTTCGGCTATTCTCATTGCCTTGTCTATCTTTTCGGTTTTGTTGTATAGGTTTACCATATCATCGGTTTTATGTCCTGTTTGTGTTTTAATGTTTTCTTTTCCTAAAACCTCAATAAAATTAGTTACAAACGAACGTCTGAAAATATGAGAAGTAATAAGTTCCCATTTTTCAAATTCTTTTACAATTTTCTTCCCTCGTCCCCCTTGTTCTTTGTCTTTTACACCACCAATCATTTTTTGTGTCAATCCTGCCACTTTGCAAACTTCTTTGATGTAATCATTCAAACGCTGGTCGGATATTTTTCGGGGAAATTGTCCGTGTCGTTTTTCCAAAACTTTCAAAACTTCGGAATGCAGATAAATGTACTCTTCGGAATCGTGCGTTTGGTTCTCAATTTTCTTTTGTTTGAATTTTAAAATATTGGTATTGATGATATTCTTTGCGTTAAAGTTCAACAAATCGGAAACTCTTGCACCTGTATAGAATCCTATAATTATCCAGTCTTTGGCGTTTTCCAAATATTCGTGTGGGTAGATGGTATTTTTAATCTGCTCCAGCTCTTCAAATGATAAAATGGGCGGTGTATAGTTTTGTTTGGCTCTCATAAATTCCCAATGCAAAACTTCCGTATTCACATCAATTTTCTTTTTTGATGCGAAACTACAAACGGTTTTGATGTATTTCAAATCTTTTATGATGGTGCTGGAGCTGTATTTTTCTTTTTGCATCCACTCGGTCAAATCGTCCCGAAAATCATCATTCACATTTTTAAGTAAAATTTGTTTGTCAAATAAAATGATACGGTTTTTAATCGTGATGAGTTTCTTTCGTGTGGCTTCTGTTATTGGGTCTTGTTTGCCCTCAATACGTTTACTCTTGTCTTTAATGTAATACTCTATGAAGTTGACCAAATCGGTCGGGATGGCTGTTTTGTTGGTTTTGGGTTTTTCCTTTTCGGGAAAGTATTTTTTGTTGTAGAAATCTTTTATTTCGTCTGCTGTTGCTTCGGTGTTGTTGGCAAAGAAAACGGATAATTCAGATTTTAAGATGGCGAGGTTGTTATTTAAAACTGCAATTTCAGAATTAAAGTTTTTCTCCAAAACCGTCTTCGGATTTCTTTTGGTTAGATTACTCTTATAACTTTCTTTTTCTTCATCCCAATGTTCGGGATTGATTAAATAAGGTGTTTTGAGAATTACTTTAAAATCCCTGCCTTTTGTATATCGGAAATAAATAGATGAGGTTTCCCCAACTTTGGAGCGTAAAAATAGTTTGATTGCCATCACATTTTTTTGAACAATTCAAAGATATGAAAATCGGTTGATACAAAATAGTGTTTTTGCAATTTGTATCAACCGTTGTATCAACCAAATTGAATCTCATTACAATTTAATGCAACGTAAAAACATATCAAAATGCTCTGTAAAATACTATGGATAGGTGGTTTTTGAAAAAAAAAGGCAATAAAAAAGGCACTTCGCTAAAAGTGCCTAAATTCGTGGTTTGTGGAGTTGGAGGGATTCGAACCCTCGTCCAAACAAGCAATACATAAGATTTCTACATGCTTATTTCGCTATTGATTTTCGAGCCTAAGCAGAGAGCAAACACCCAACTTAAACCTTAGCTTCTGAATTTTTCGAGCCTTGGTCGAAGTGCCCAAAACCTTATTTCTGCATTGCTATGCCCCAAAATCAAACGCCGCAGAACAGAGCGTTTGTGAGACATCTTGCTTCCTTACTATCTTCGGGAAAGCGCTGGATCCTACTGTGATTCGGATTAAGCTGCAAGAGCGAACTCTTCGTTGCCAGTTAAAAGTGTGTAGCAAGGGATTTAAGAGATCGCGCTACGGTTCTCTGCATGCTTACTTACCCATTGACCTTGCTGTCGAAACCAGTCAACCCCAATTTTTAAATAAGACAACAAAGCTACAAAAAATTAATTTACCAACCCAATTCCAATCACCACTTATCATTCCATCATTTATCATTCATCATTTATAATAATTGGGCCGTATCCCTCGCCACGACGTGCCATCCTGAGGTTCACGCAGGGCAACCGCTCGGGTCGGGCTGTCCGCTGCAATCTTTTTGTCTTTCACCTGCGGTCTACGAAAGACGCTTCCACAAATACAAAAAGGATTTCCACTACCATCCCTTACGGAGCTTCGCAACAATCCACGTTTCCCAATAATTTTGAATTTTACACAAGAATCGAAGTTTTCAAAAACTTAAACAAAGCAAACATAAAAAATTCCTTTGCGAGCTCTGATGAGTTTACGTCTTTGCGGCCTTAAAAATATTTTCAATAATGGCAAAAAATCTTTGCGCACTTTGCGTTTAAAAAATCTTCTCAGAAAAATTTTAACAAAACCAAAACTCAAAATTTCTAAAAAAATCACAAAACTCCTTAAAGTCGGTTAAACTATCACCCCAAAAATCCACTTCAGATAAGGACAGAACCAATTAGATTTAATTTTGCACCAAACTTAGACTCCGTGAAACTCAAATTACTACCACTCTTCATACTTCTTTTTTCCATCAAAGCCTTTGCACAATCAGATTATGTGATGGGGAATATCTCCAATGAAAATGGCGACAAATTAACCAATGCCAGCATCGTCAATATCCGCACAGACCAAGTGGTGGTTTCGGATTTTATGGGAAACTTCGTCATCGCGGCCAAAGCTTCTGACGAACTCAGAGTCGCAAGACAAGGCTATGAACGCAAAAACATCACTGTAAGCCCCGAAAGTTTTTCCAAAAGCCTAGAGGTAAAACTACTCACAATACCTCAGGAAATAGAAGAGGTGAAACTTACCTTCCGCCCCACAGGAATTTTAAAGAAAGACGTCTCCAGACTCAATCCACCGCCAAAAGTCACCGCGCTTAATATGGCACTGAATAACTATATGAGAACCCCACCAAATGAAGTAGGACCAAGTGCAAAAGTACCTTCCTCGTTCCAGCAGCCCAATCTGCTGGCTGGACAAATGGATATGATGAAACTTGCCGGCGCCGTAGGGAAATTAATAGGCAAAACCACACAATCGCCCAAAACTACAGCCAATTATAGTGAAAAACAGGCATTCTATAAACGTGTAAAAGCAGTGGTTAATATGACCTATTTTACAGATTATGGATTGGACGAGTATGACTTCGATATTTTCTTGGCCTATGCAGACGAGTCCCGGGGACTTTCAAAGAATTACCGAAACAATTTCAACAAAGCAGCGATAGAATCTCAACTCAAGATGGCTTTTGAAGAATATCTCAAGACACACAACTTCTCCAGAAAACCTTCAGAAGGTTAATATTTTTAACTATTTCATCTGTGGTTTTTCTCAGATTCAACCTTTGGCGTGTGTTTGTTTAGCTTGTTTAGCGCTTTATTAAAGATGTTTAGGAGTGGTTGTTTAATTTAATTCTGACAGGTTAACAGTCTTCTAAGCGTGCTTTTTATCAGGAAATCCCTATCCATCCACCTTTTAACATAATGTGGAAAACTTTTGCAGATGATTGTCAGTTTTTTGACTCATTTCCGCAATTTGCCCTTTCATTTGTACACATCTATTTCTATTTTTGTAATCACTTTAGAAGATAAAAGTAAGGCAGTTTGCAAGTCGTCATATGTCATTACCATTCACTATCTTTTCATAGAAACCAATTAATTGATAAAAACAGCTGATAATGGGAGTTTTCGATAAAAGAATAAGCTACAAACCTTTTGAATATCCAGAAGTAATGCAATTTGTAGAGGCTATTAACAAGTCTTACTGGGTACATTCGGAGGTGGATTTTACAGCTGATGTTCAGGATTTCCAGTCGCAGTTAGAGCCCCACGAGAAAAATGCGGTGAAGAATGCTTTGCTCGCCATTGCTCAGATTGAGGTCAATGTCAAAACTTTCTGGGGCAATCTTTACAACCACCTGCCAAAGCCGGAACTTAACGGTCTCGGTGCCACGTTTTCAGAATGCGAATTCCGCCATTCCGAAGCTTACTCAAGGTTGTTGGAAGTTTTGGGTTACAATGATGACTTCTTGGACGTTGTGAATGTTCCTGCCGTCAAAGACAGAATCGATTACCTTGGCAAAATGCTGAAACACGCCAATTCTGAAGACCAGAAAGCTTACGTTTCTTCATTATTGCTGTTCAGTATTTTGATTGAGAACGTATCGTTGTTCAGTCAGTTTGCGATTATCTTGTCGTTCACGAGATTCAAAGGTTATTTGAAAAACGTTTCCAACATTATCGCCTGGACTTCTATTGATGAGCAGATCCACGCAAACGGTGGGATTTATTTGATCAATAAAATCCGTGAAGAACAACCGGATCTGTTGAACGATGCAGACATCGAAGCCATTTATGATTTGGTGGATGAATCTATCGAAATGGAATCCAACATCCTGGACTGGATCTTCGAACAAGGCGAATTGGACAATGTGTCCAAGAAAAACCTTCTCGACTTTATGAAATACAGAGTAGATGACTCTTTGAAAAAAATCGGGATGAAAACCAGATATAATGTAACGCCAGAAGATTACAAACCAATGATCTGGTTTGAAGAAGAAGTTTTCGCCAACTCTATGGATGATTTCTTCGCAAAACGTCCTGTAGATTACACAAAACACGATAAGAGTATTACGGCGAACGATTTGTTTTAAAATAATTTGGGCGCCTTTATCCGCCTTCCGTTCCCAATCTTTTTTTGCAGACGTTTTGTTTATTTCAAACAGAATTCAAGTTAAGCAAAAAAAGGATTTCCACTCAAGTCGGGGCGCAGCAACACTCTCAACAGAAAGTGTCAACAAAAAATAATATTTAAGATTTCAGCCTGAGCGGAGTCGGAGGATTTTAACATCCAAAAAGAACATCATATTGCTCATTCCATAGGAAACTCAGTAGTTTAGAACCTACGTAATGACAAAAGTGAATAAAAACCCTTTCAAAGTGTAAAACTGAGAAAGGTGTCAGAAAGAAAATTTTGAGAACCATTTTTAATTCTTGGAGTTTTCTTTTTTATGTGAAAAAGCCAATACAGGCGAAGCGCGCCCCGGCTTGAGTGGAGCTCTTTTTCTGGCATTGCGATGTGGAAATGTTCAAATGGATAGCTTCACGTCGTTCGCAATGACAGAAAAAAGCGGGAACGGAAGACGGATAAAGGCGCCCAAAATAGTAATAAAAACAATAAGCCAAACAATAAGCAAAAATAAAAAGTTATGATGGACGAAAATATAGATATCTGGTGGCTCAACGAAGAGTCTGAACAAATGCTGAACAGAGGCTACCTTTTGAAAGGTGAGACTGTAGATGGCGCAATAGACCGTATTACAACAGCAGCGGCAAAACGTCTTTACAAACCTGAACTTCAGGCGGCTTTCAAAGAAATGATCGTGAAAGGATGGATCAGTTTCTCTTCTCCTGTTTGGGCCAATATGGGAACGCAACGTGGTTTGCCGATCTCTTGTTTCAATGTTCACGTTCCGGATAATATCGAAGGCATCACGCACAAGTTGGGCGAGGTGATTATGCAGACGAAAATCGGCGGTGGAACGTCCGGTTATTTTGGAGAACTGAGAAACAGAGGAACCGCAGTGACAGACAATGGCAAATCTTCCGGAGCAGTTTCTTTTATGAAATTATATGACACCGCGATGGATGTGGTGTCGCAAGGTGGCGTGAGAAGAGGTGCATTTGCAGCGTATCTGGACATCGACCACGGTGATATTGAGGAATTCTTGAGTATCAAAGATATCGGAAGTCCGATCCAAAACTTGTTTACAGGAATCTGCGTTCCAGATTACTGGATGCAGGATATGATCGATGGCGATGCAGACAAACGTAAGATCTGGGCGAGGGTTCTGGAAAGCCGTCAGCAGAAAGGTTTGCCTTACATTTTCTTTACGGATAATGTGAACAGAAACAAACCGCAGGTGTACAAAGATTCTGGATTGATGGTGAACGCAAGTAACCTATGTTCCGAGATTATGTTGCCTTCTACAGCCAACGAATCTTTCATCTGCTGTCTGTCTTCTATGAACCTGGAATTGTACGACGAGTGGAAGGACACGAATGCTGTAAAATTGGCCATCTATTTCCTGGACGCCGTTCTGTCAGAATTCATAGATAAAACTGAAGGGAATTATTACCTGACTTCGGCCAGAAATTTTGCAATGCGTCACAGGGCTTTAGGTCTTGGTGTTCTTGGATACCATTCTTATTTGCAGAAAAATATGATCCCGTTCGAAAGTTTCGAGGCGACTCAGTTCAATGCAAGAGCCTTCCGTCACATCAAAGAACAGTCAGAAATTGCTTCCAAAGAATTGGCAAACATCTACGGTGAACCAGATATGTTGAAAGGTTACGGATTGAGAAACACGACTTTGATGGCCATTGCGCCAACCACGTCCAGTTCAGCAATTCTTGGTCAGACTTCTCCTGGGATCGAGCCTTTTGCTTCTAACTATTACAAAGCGGGTCTTGCCAAAGGCAACTTTATGCGTAAGAACAAATATCTGGCAAAATTGTTGGATGAAAAAGGTCTTGATAACGAAGAAACCTGGAGAACCATTATGCTAAACCACGGTTCTGTACAGCATCTTGAAGGTTTGTCAGATGATGAGAAAGCGGTGTTCAAAACATTCCGTGAGATCTCTCCAATGGAGATCATTTCTCAGGCGGCACAAAGACAGCAGTATATTGATCAGGCGCAGTCGCTTAATTTGCAAATCCCATCGACAATGCCGGTGAAAGACGTGAATTACTTGATGATCGAAGCTTGGAAGAAAGGCGTGAAAACCCTGTATTACCAAAGAAGTTCATCTGTTTCTAAGGAGATGATGGTCAACTTTGTGAGTTGTTCTGCCTGTGAAGCGTAAGTGAAGAAACAAGAACAAATTAAAAAGATAGAAGCCGTCTCGTTGTAAAATGAGACGGTTTTTTTGTGCAGAATTTTTTAAACTTATTTTCCTCCCTTGAGGTTGGACAAGAAATCAGTTTAAAAATGGGCTACATTAATAAGAGATAAAAATTTCATCGCAATTATTTCCCCAACCCTAAAGGGAGTGATTTCGATGAAATTTCAGTTTGATTTTTCTCCCTTTAGGGTTGGGGTAAAGAAAATCAATCTGAAATTATTTCTATGGTATTTTAAAAGTGTATC
>NZ_KE386753.1:7823-69375 GCF_000428485.1 Epilithonimonas tenax DSM 16811
CTTTAGGGTTGGGGTAAAGAAAATCAATCTGAAATTATTTCTATGGTATTTTAAAAGTGTATCTAGCAATGACCTCAAAATTCATCGCAATTATTTCCCCAACCCTAAAGGGAGTAATTTCGATGAAATTTCAGCTTGATTTTCCTCCCTTTAGGGTTGGGGTAAAAAAATCACTCCAACGTTATATTAGATAACTTTAAAATATTCAACTCTTTTTCTCTAACTTTAGAGCTCTAAACTAACATCTCGTTTCTAACCTCTAACTTCTAATTAAAATGAAATTCGGACAAGTTGCAGATCCTTCGCAGATAGATTTTACTTTACCAAAAGACCATCCTCAAACCCAATTCATCCTCGAACAGAATAAAAAAGGATTGGAAAATATCTCCATAGGTTGTGCAAAGTGGAACAAGACCGACCTCAAAGGCTTTTATCCGAAAGGAACCAAAGATGAGCTGACCTATTACGCAACGCAATTTAATTCGATCGAGCTGAATGCCACTTTTTACGGGATGCCAACAGCCGATCAAGTTACGACTTGGAAGGAGAAAACACCTAAATATTTCAAATTCTTTCCGAAGATCACCAACACCGTTTCCCACTTCCGAAGATTGCTGAATATTACTGATGTGGTGACCCAATTTGCATCAGCTGTTCTTAACTTTGATGAGAAATTGGGCATGGTTTTCCTGCAGCTTCACGATAACTTCAAGCCGAAAGATTATGAACGACTGGAGCAGTTTGTAAAAGACTGGCCAAAAGAAGTTCCCTTAGCCATTGAACTCAGAAATACCGAATGGTTCACAGACGAAGAAGTTTTCAACACGGTTTGTGAATTGTTTGAAATGAATAACATTACCAATATCATCGTGGATACAGCCGGTAGACGCGATATGCTTCATATGCGGTTGACGACCTCCAGTGCTTTCATCCGTTATGTTGGTGCCAATGCCGACAGCGATTATCAAAGATTGGAAGATTGGCTTCAAAGGTTGACCAAATGGAAAAAAGAGGGTCTTCAGAATTTGTATTTCTTTGTTCATCAAAATATCGAAAAAGCTTCACCACTTTTGTCTTCACATCTCATTCAAAAAATGAATGAAGACTGGAAGACAGATATTCACACTCCTGTAATGGCAGATGGTCAGCCGACTTTGTTTTAAATGATATTAAAGAAAATAAAAAATTCCCTTCGTGCAGGGAATTATTTTTTTTCTCCAAAAATTCCCCTCCTCTGGAGGGGCGACGAAAATTCAAAGGATTTTTGTCGGGGTGGTTATTGTCACTCTGAGGCTCTCGAAGACCATAAAAAAGCTTACGCCAAAAACTTCAGCTCTTTATCTTTGAAATTATTTCTTTCCACCAGTTTATTCATCGCTTTCATTGTTTTTTTACGCAGTTTTGCAAGAATACGGACATTTTTGTCCTCGCTGTAATCAAAAATATTGTCTTCAAACGAAAAGACATCACCTTTTTTGAAACTGATGTTGTTTTCCTTTAACTCTTTCAGAAGCATCAGGTTGGTCATCACTTTCAGTGAGGTGCTTTCAGCAGCTTCCATATATTTCAGAGATTTCAGAAGTTCTTTTTTATATTTTTTCTTAGAATTCATAATTTTTTTATTAAGAGTTTGTAAACTTAGTCATAATATTTTTACTTTCAGAATAACTTTTTTAAGTATAGCGCTTTGTTGCGTTTGAAGTTGATGCTGAGCCTTTGTTCGTATCTTCAGGAGCCTTAATACAGAGGTATGGAAATCATCTTGCTGGACTTCGTGATCATATGAATCGTTTTAGTTTAGATTTAAAGTTATAAAAATATCTTCAGAATTTCTTATTTTTGACAAAAATAAATCTAAAATGCAAGACCCAATCTTTGACCTCATTGAAAAAGAAAGAGAAAGACAAACCCACGGAATCGAATTGATCGCTTCGGAAAATTTTGTTTCCGAAAATGTGATGAAGGCGATGGGAAGTGTACTGACCAACAAATATGCAGAAGGCTACCCAGGCAGACGTTATTACGGCGGTTGCGAAGTGGTGGATCAGGTAGAGCAATTGGCGATCGACAGAGCAAAAGAGCTTTTCGGGGTGGAGTATGTGAATGTACAGCCACATTCCGGATCTCAGGCCAATGCGGCAATCTACCTTTCGATCCTGAAACCTGGCGATAAGGTGATGGGGATGGATCTTTCTATGGGAGGTCATCTCACGCACGGTTCTGCGGTTAATTTCTCCGGAATTCAGTACGAAGTTTGTTCTTACGGTGTTCAAAGAGAAACAGGTTTGATCGATTATGATCAGATGAGGGAAGTGGCTTTGAGAGAAAGACCGAAAATGTTGATCGCTGGATTTTCAGCTTATTCCAGAGATTTGGATTATGAAAAATTCCGTGAAGTGGCAGATGAGATTGGCGCTACACTTTGGGCAGATATTGCACACCCGGCTGGTTTGGTGGCCAAGGGCTTATTGAATGACCCATTTGCGCATTGCCACGTGGTGACGACTACGACGCACAAGACATTGAGAGGGCCAAGAGGTGGAATGATTATGCTGGGCAAAGATTTTGAAAATACATACGGACACAAAACACCGAAAGGCGAAACGAAACTGATGAGTGCCGTTCTTGATAGTGCTGTTTTTCCCGGCATTCAGGGTGGACCTTTGGAGCACGTGATTGGTGCAAAGGCAGTGGCATTTGCTGAAGCTATTGATTCTAAATTCGAAGTGTATGCTAAGCAAGTGAAGGCTAATGCTCAGGCTTTATCAAAATCTATGGTGGACAATGGCTTCGAGATCGTAAGTGGCGGAACTGATAATCACCTGATGCTGATCGACCTTCGCAATAAGAATGTAAACGGAAAAGAGACCGAAAAAGCCTTGGTGAAAGCCGATATTACTTGTAACAAAAATATGGTTCCTTTTGATGACAAGTCACCTTTTACCACTTCTGGTATCAGATTAGGAACTGCAGCAATTACAACCAGAGGTCTGAAAGAAAATGATATGGAAACCATTGCAGGCTTGATCTCAGAAGTAGTGGATCATATTGCCAATGAAGAAGTTCTGACGTCTGTGAAAAAGAAAGTAAACGAGTTGATGGAGGGTCACGCACTTTTCAACTATTAAATTATAATAAAAAAATGACAATAAAAGAATGGACAATTTCGTTCATTCTTTTTTGTTTGAAATCAGATGGAAAAAAAGTCCTATACTTTTGAGGAGATCCTGCAGAAAATGGTCAACTACTGCGTTTATCAGGATCGTTGTCATGCCGAGGTGGAGCAGAAGATGAGAGATTTCTTATTGATTCCGGAAGCTAAGGACGAGATTTTTCTTTATCTGATGAAGGAGAATTACCTCAATGAGGAACGTTTTACCCGAAGTTACATCCGTGGAAAATTTTACATCAAGCACTGGGGAAGGACTAAGATCAAGATGAATCTGAAGCAAAAAGGGATCAATGAAAAGCTGATTTCTAATTCTATGGATGAAATTGATGATTCAGATTATGAAAAAACAGTTATGAAGCTTTACGAAAATTATTTTTCTGCACAAAAAGGGCTTCAGGATTATCAGAAGAAGAGCAAAACAATTAAACACTTATTGTCCAAAGGCTATGAATATGAGGTGATTTTGGATCAAATAGAGAGACAGGATTCCGAAAGTTAATATAATTTAATATTACAAATAACATATCAAAAAGAAAATATTTTGTTAAAATAGATAAATAATTCTTAATTTCGTCCCAAATTAGATCAATACATTTCATGAAAAAAATAAATCTTATATATTTTCTGTTGTTTTTCGGGTTTGCGAACGCACAGTCTATAAAATATGGTGTGACAGGAAACTTTCATAAGACTTCGGTTGTAGGCATTCACGATCGTTCAAGGGGTATATTTGGCGGAAGTGTTGGTGTATTCGCAGATATCTCACTGGTACCCAATTCGGCATGGCTTTATTTTACGCCACAGCTAGAGTATGCGATGCAGGGTGAGGCAGCTGAAATTCCAGGTAAAGACCGTCAGAAATTTTATTTTAATTATGTAGGATTGCCATTGTATATCAAGTACTTTTTGAAGAATAACGGCTATAAAGGTGATCTCTATTTTATGGCAGGACCAAGATTCGAATTTTTAGTATCTGATAAAGTCAGCGGACCACCGTCTCTTACAGTTGCACAGGAAGGCAATCAGAAAACAATTGGTTATGGTGTATCAGTAGGTGTGGGTGTAAAAGTACAGGACAAACTGGATGTTTTTATCCGGTTTGACAGAGGGTTTTCAAAAATCTATCCAGATTATACAAAATATACAACATATAACAGGATGTTAGGCATAGGTGTTAACTACTATATCGGCAGCACTAACTAATATTATATTTATATATTATCTAAACTGTAATAGATAATCTTTATCTTTGCAGGATTCCAATGAAAAAATCATTATTTTTTTTGCTCTTAATGCTTTTAGCTTTTTCTTGCAAGCCAAAAGAAAACTTTGTTTACATGGGCAATAATAACTTCGAGCAAGAAGTTTCTCAGGCACGCTACGAAGGTCTCCGCATACAGGAAGGAGACGTTTTGGAGGTGACTGTGACAGCTTTAGATGACCTAGCTATCAAGCCTTTCAATAGAACAACCATGCCGCAAACTGGAGAGCAAACCGGAAATGCTTTGCAGTTAGGTGATAATCAGTATCAAGTTAATTCTGACGGATATGTTTCTTTCCCTGTATTGGGAAATGTTTATTGTAAAGGAATGACCAAACAACAGCTTGTGGTTGAATTCGAAACCAGACTGAAGCAATATCTGACAGATCCGCTAGTCACTATAAGACTTGTGAATTTCAGTGTCAGTATTTTAGGTGACGTCAGGACTCCGGGACAAAAAACAAGTTTTACAGAACGTTTAAATGTTTTACAAGCACTTGCTTTAGGTGGCGACATGAATGATTCTGCCAACCGTACAAAAGTAAAATTGATACGTTATTCCGAAGAGTCGGGTAAAGACATTGTCTATTCTCTTGATGTTTCTGAAGCATCTATCGTCAATTCACCATATTATTATCTGCAGCAAAATGATATTCTGTATGTAGAAGCCGACCGCAATAAACAAATTGGCGCAAATGCAAATCCGAATCGTGCGATAATATTGCAGATTTTTGCAGTGGTTTTATCCTTGACTACAATTATAATAGCAATATCCAAATAATTAATATGGAGTTAATGGATGGCCAATCGGCTGTAAAGAAGAACAAAATTAATATCAAAAAAGAAGTTTTAAAGTTTCTGCGTTATTGGTATTGGATCGTTCTTAGTATCATACTGTTTTTTTTTGGTGCTAAAATTTATCTTCGGTATGTCACACCTCAGTACCTTTCCAAAACAACATTACAGTTTCCACAGTCCAATACGAAAGGTAATGCAGCACTGAGTGATTTGCAGACTTTAGGAAATGGACTTTCAGAAGACAGTGAACTTCAAGGAGAGACTACCGCAATTTTAGCAAAACCGAATCTTGCGAAAGTAGTTGGTAAGCTAAATCTGAATGTTAGTTTTTTTACCGTGGGAGCAATCAAAGAAATCGAGCTTTACACCTCATCACCGGTACAGGGAAAAATTATTTCTATCTCAGATCCTAAGTTTTCTGCAGTTTCGTATTTAATTACGCCGGTAGGCAATAATTCATATAAGCTATCAGAAGGTCCACTTCTGAAAGGTAAAAACACATTTTCATTTGGCGAGTTTGCGGCATTACCTTTTGGTAAAGTAGTTATAAATATCAAGCCAGGTAGAAAAAATTTTAAAACCGTTAAAGTTGTGTTTAAAAGCACAAAAAACATTGTTTCTTCTTTAGAAAAAGCTGTGTCAGTTGTGTTACCTGCTAATAAAGGTTTGTTGATGGAATTGAGTTTGACAGGTGCTATTCCAGGTAAATCGGAGGATATTTTGAACAGTATTACGGAGCAGTATAATACGGAAGGTGTAAAAGATCGTAGTTTAGAAGCACAGAATACACAGGATTTCATCAATGGAAGATTGGAAATTATATCAAGAGATCTTGGAGGTATAGAAAATGAAAAAGAGAATTTCAAAAGAAATAATGAAATTACAGATCTTGATGCACAGGCCAGTATGGCACTTACCAATTCCAATGATAATACCAAGCAGTACGTTTTGTATGCCACACAGTTGGATTTGGTTAATTCTATTTATAATGCCAGTGGCTCAGAACAGCTTTTACCAACTAATCTAGGACTTTCTAATGCAACGGAAGGGTACATTGCCAAATACAATGATATGTTGCTCACTAGGAATAAGACTTTAAAGCAAGCAACAAATAAAAACCCTTCAATTATTCAGTTGAACAGGGAGATTGCCGAGATCAGAGGCTTGATAAGAGAGAACTTGTTAGAGTCCAAATCGACCTTGCAAATCCAGATTGCACAGCTAAAAGGTCAGCTAAATGCTGATCGTACAAGGATTTATAATTATCCTACACAAGAAAAAATATTCCGTGGTATAGAGCGTCAGCAGACTCTGAAGGAACAGCTGTATTTGTATCTTTTACAAAAAAGAGAAGAAAATGCTATTACATTGGCTGTTACTGCGCCAAAGGCAAAGATCCTGAATCCCGCCTACACCATTGGTATCGTAGAGCCTAATAAGCAGCAGATTATGATGGGTGCATTATTGGCCGGTTTACTTTTACCTTTGATAGTCTTATATATCAAATATGCGTCAGATAACAAAGTTCATACAAAAGATGAATTACAATCGTATATACCCAACGCTGCGGTCATTGCAGAGATTCCTGCTAAACAGGATGGTGGTTTGGTCTTGCTGACTCAGAACGATTTTACTGTGTTTGCAGAATCATTTAGGATACTAACTTCCAATCTGAAATTTCTATTACGATCGAAAGAGATAAAGCAGTCCTGTGGAGTGATTCTGGTGACATCTTCTATAAAAGGTGAAGGAAAAACAACTGTTGCAATGAATACGGCTTTGACCCTTGCCGGATCCTCAAAGGTTTTGATTATTGGTGCTGATATTAGAAATCCCCAACTGCATCGGTTTGTAAAGGAAAGTGAAAAAGGTCTCACAGATTATTTAATATCAGAAGATGAGGCTCCTGATTCTTACATCGTGCCTTCTACGCTTCATCCTAATCTGGATATTTTGTTTAGCGGTGCTATTGCACCTAATCCAAATGATTTGCTGGATATGAAAAAGTTCGACACGATGATTCATCAACTTAAGGATCATTATCAATATATTATTTTAGATTCTGCTCCTGTAATGCTTGTGAGTGATACCCTTCATCTTATGCCACATGCAGATGTGATTCTTTACATTGTGAAAGCTGGTTATACTGGTCATCAGATGCTTGGTTTTGCAGATGAATTTCAAAAGACTCACGATATCAAAAATATTTCTTTTGTACTCAATAACGTTATGCCAGAAGATAGCCGATATGGTAGCAGGTATGGCTACTACTCACCAGCCAGAACAGAAACGAAATTGGCAAAACTTTTTAAAAGAAAATAATGTCGTTAAAAAAACAGGCATTTTCGGGCATGATCTGGACATTTATAGAGATGTTCGGAGGACAAATAATTAATTTTTTTGTCAACATTATCCTTGCAAGAAAATTGTTTCCAGAAGATTATGGTCTAATAGGAATGATCTTCATTTTCATAACAATAAGTAATGTTCTGATGGACTCTGGTATTTCAACTTCTATCTTACGAAGTAAGAATGTTGATGAAGAAGATTATGCCACACTCTTTGTTTCTAATGTTACAATAAGTATTATTATTTATGTAATTATTTTTTCTTTTGCTCCGTATATCGCTAAGTTCTACAACAAGGAAATTTTAAGTGCTTTAATACGAGTATATGGTTTGAACATTATAATACAGTCATTTGTTATAGTGCAATCGATATATTTACTGAAGAATTTAAAGTTTAAGAAGCAGACTTTAATGAAGTTACCTTCTATAATTATTAGTTCATGTGTAGCGATTTATATGGCATATCATGGATATGGAGTATGGAGTCTGGTTTGGATGTATTTATTGCAGAATTTTTGTTGGGCATTATTTCATTGGGTTTTTGGAAATTGGAATCCTAAATTAGGTTTTAACTATGAAATTTTTAAAAAGCACTTCTCTTATGGTAATAAATTGGTCGTAGTAGAATTGCTTAACAGCTCTACAGCAAATATTTATCAGATTGTCTTGGGGAAATTTTTTAATTCAGGTTTGGTAGGAAACTACACGCAAGCGATAACCTTACGGCAAATACCAGTCTCTAACATTTATGGTGCTATTATGAAGGTTTTGTTTCCAATCTTCTCTAAGATACAAGGGAATAAAAAATCTTTCAACCATTATTTTTTATTTTGTCAAGAAGTTTTGTTGCTAATTTTGGTCCCAATATTTATTTTTATGGGTTTTTATTCAAAAGAAATACTTATTTTATTATTTTCAAAAAAGTGGGAAAATGCAAGTTTTTTCTTAACGGCGGCATGTATCGCTGGTTTATTTGGGTCAATTACAAATTACAATATAAGTATTCTCAAAATAGTTGTCGATTCTTCAAAGATTTTGAAATTCGAAATGATAAATAAAATTCAGTTATTTTTCTTTATAGTACTTTCTCTTTTTATTAGTCGAGATGCTAATTTGCTTGTGTCTACATTACCGCTTTGTGCTTTGATCAGCTTTTTGTTTAGTAATATTATGATTAATAGGGCATTGGATGTCAATTTTTTCAAAATGGTTTTTAGTATATTTCTTTACATTACATTTGCGTTAGTAGGAGTTTTGGGAGCGAAGTATATCTATTATTTATCGGGTGATAGTAATCTTCCGCTTTTTTATCAAGTATCATCTAGTGCTATATTAGCATTTGCTATATTTATTATTTTCGTGAGAATATTCAGGAAAAAGATTCTTATTGAATTTTTTGATTTAGTAAAGGGAAATTTTAAATTCTAGTATATAAGAAAAAATATTCCAAAATGAAAATAATGAAGAAGGTTTCCTGTGTAATCATCACCTATAATGGGATGAAGTGGATAGAAAATTGTCTGCGTAGTCTGGAAAGATCTGACTATCCAGTGGATGTCATTGTGATCGATAATGGCTCAAATGATGGGACAATAGAGTTGATTGACAGTTCTTTTAAAAATGTGAATTTTGTTAAGTCTCCAAAAAATTTAGGATTTGGTGCCGCAAATAACCTAGGTTTTGAAATGGCAGCAAGTAATCATTCAGAATTTGTGTTCCTTCTAAACCAAGATACCATCATCTATCCTGATACGGTTGGACGTCTCATTGATGTATTTACGAGCAAAAAGACAATTGGGATTGTATCTCCATTGCATCTCAATGATAATGGAGACAAACTGGATAAGAAATTTGAAGAATATATCTCTGCAAAAACATGTCAGGACTTCATCTCTGATATGACTTTGGGGAATCCCAAAGCATATTACGAAATAGGCTTTGTAAACGCAGCAGCGTGGATGGTAAAAACAGCGGCGGTCACAGAAATTGGGCTGTTTTCAAAAGAATTTTTCCACTATGGAGAAGATTCTAATTTCTTGCAAAGATTGAAATACCACGGCTTTTCGTTGGTCATAACGCCATTTTCAAAAATACACCATTTAAGAGAGGAGAGAAAAGGACAGTTGACAGAAAAGTTCCGTAAGGAGCAGACTTTGCTTGCAATCAAAAGCATCATGCTAAACCTGAATTTTTCATCAGGTAGAAAAAGAACTTTGATGCTGAAATTCTTATTGTCCAAAGTGAAAACATTAAAAATAAGAGATTTCTTTTTGATACTATATCATTATTTATATCTGTCCAGAAAATATTCACAGATCAAAAACAGGTACAAAATGAAAAATCAGAATATAAATTTCTATTAGAAAAGTCAAGTACTTTTCTTATTTTACCCAATTACGGATAAGATAAGATGCCAAATTAAAATAGATACGATATGGAATTTCTCCTTTATATAATTCTAATAACATCAGCTTTCGTCAATATTCTGTTCTTCTACTATGATTTCTTTCCCTTCTTTAAAAATATTCTAAAAGAAAAAAGAAAAAAAAGTACAGCGCCAACAGATAAAGATGTGAAAGCGATTGAGAATGAGATTTTAAAAACTTCATTCGATATTATCGAGGCCGATAAACAACTGACGACCTGGGACAAAAAGCAATACGTTTCCGAAAAACTGTACCATTACATCAAAGGGACAAAGTCTGATTCTTTTAAGAAATTTCATTTTCCTGTTGCATTTTTATACCATGGTCTTTCATCGTATGTTTTGAATAAGAATAAGGAGTCCGATATCTTAAGATTCAAAGCGGTGTTCGATAAAATTATTGATCAGACAGGGCAACCCAAATTCACGATGGATAAACCGGATCAGGTTCCATTTGGATTGACAGCATTAAGTCTTTATGACAAATTCAAGGAAGCAAAATATTTGCAATTCTCAGAATATATCTTTCAATTTATTTTAACTAATCTGGATCATAAAGGTATAATGCTTTATAACAAATCTTCTGACAACCAATATGTAGATGTATTGGGAATGATAGTTCCTTTTCTAGTCAGTTATTCTAAAGTCAGTGGTGACGGCGATGCTTTGATTTTGGCAAAAGCCCAGATTGATTTTTTTGAGAAACACGGTGTTGATAGTGAAACATTTCTACCTTCTCACTCATTTCATTTAAAGACTTTTATCAGAACAGGCTCTGTCAATTGGGGACGTGGCTTCGGTTGGTATTTGCTGGGAATCAATGCGGTTAATTCTGTAGATGCATCTTATGTGAATAAGATAGAAAAAATTTTCAGTAGCGTTCCTAGCATTGGAAATCATATTTATTCGCAGTTTCCAGGCAGCAGCCAAAAAGCAGATCTGTCAGCAACAATGATGCTTCTCAATTGCTTCTCAGATTCCGGGATCATTACTGTCAATAAAGAAGAACTGATCAACACATTACAGCCTTACGTCCAGGATGGTTATGTAATGCAAACATCCGGTGATACTATTGGAATCAATGACTATTCTGACTTTTTTGGGAAGAGTGAGTTTTCACAAGGTATGATGTTATTACTATTATCAAAACTAAAATAAAAATGAAGAAAATTGCGATTTTGACACAGCCACTCATTTCTAACTATGGTGGAATTTTACAAGCTTTTGCGCTTCAAAAAGTTTTGAAGAATAACGATTACGATGTTACAACAATCGATAGAAGGTACAATGGTGTTTCCGGATCCAAATTACTATTAAGCAATATAAAAAACACGATCCTCAATACTCTTAAACTTGGCAATGCTAGAAATTTCACAAGTTCTGATATTAGATATGTTACAAAAAATCCACGTCATTTTATAGCAAAGTATATGACACTTTCTGAAGTTATAGATCAAAACGAAAAAATGGTCAATCATTTCAAAAATAACACTTATGATGTGGTGATTGTAGGAAGTGATCAGGTGTGGCGACCGCGTTATTCGCCAAATATTTATGACTATTTTTTCGGATTTTTAAAAGACAATTCCACAACAAAAAAAATATCTTACGCGGCATCCTTTGGTGTAGATACTTGGGAATATAGCGACACTCAAACCAAAGAAGTAAAAGGTCTAGTCAAGCTATTTGATGGCGTCTCTGTACGAGAAAAGAGTGCTGTTCAGCTTTGTAAAGATAATTTGAACACAGATGCAAATTTTGTTCTGGATCCTACATTGTTACTGGGAAAGGAAGATTACTTGAAGTTGATTACAGAACAATCAGAAAGATCAGCGCCATCTATCTTCACTTATGTTCTGGATAAATCGGAATCTAAAAAAGATATTATTCATTTTGTCCAGAAAAAACTGGGCAAAGATGTCACAACCAATCAGCCCAAAGAAATTATCAGAGAATCATCATCTAAGGTTTTGAATGATTATGCCTACCCTTCTATAGAAGGGTGGATTAGATCCTTTGATCAGGCAGATTTTATCGTAACTGACTCTTTTCATGGAACCATCTTTTCCATCATATTTAATAAGCCATTTTTAACGATTGTAAATTCTGAGAGAGGTGCAGCACGTTTTAAGTCTTTGCTGGCATTGTTGAATCTGGAGGACAGGTTAATTGAGAGCTATGATGAATCCCTGATTTCTGAAAAATTATTAGCAAGTATTGATTATTCTAAAGTTAATGCAACTTTAAACGAACTGAAGGCTGAGTCTTTGGCTTATCTTTTAAATAACATCGAAAAATAAAGTCATGGGTTCTATTGGGTTATTGATCAATTCACTAAAAGCATTTTATAAAGCACCTAAAAGTCTGCTTCCAAATGTTTATATCAAAGGCAGCAGGCAAAATGCATCACGAATTCTATTTTTTGGAAGAATTACATTTAATATAGATAAAACTGCGAAAATCAATATCAACAATGGCGACCTGGCTCTCAACAGATATTTAAGACGAAACGACGGTGCATCCGGATGTATGGAAATGGGAAAAAATAGTATCATAAACGTTGATAAGTCATTTTTTATCCATAGCGGCTGTGATGTTGTCCTCCTTGAAAATTCTGAACTGAATCTGGGAAGTGGATACATCAATAAAAATTGCCAGATCAGATGTCATAAAAAAATATCGATTGGTCATGGAGTAGCAATAGCAGAAAATGTGTACATAAGAGATAATGATTCCCATGAGCTAATGACCAATGGAAGCCACAACATAGCATCTTGTGATATAAAAATTGGCAATCATGTTTGGATAGGAGCTAATGTCACAATCCTAAAGGGCGTATCAATCGGAGACGGTTCTATAGTCGCTGCGGGTTCTGTGGTTACGAAAAGTATTCCGGAAGCTTGTTTGGCTGCAGGAGTACCGGCAAAAGTCATTAAGGAAAATGTTCAATGGAAATAAAATGGATGCAATGTTTTCTGTAATCATAACTTATTACAACAAGAAAGAATATATCGAGAGATGTATCAACTCTGTTCTTGAACAGAATTATAGAAATTTTGAAATCATTATGGTCAATGATGGTTCCAAAGATGATGGTGTACAATTGGTAGAGGAAAAATTTGGGAACAAAGTCACCATCATATCTCAAAAAAACGGTGGCGTTTCCTCAGCCAGAAATACCGGACTATTAAACAGCCAGTACGGATACATTGCTTTTCTAGATGCGGATGACTATTGGAGTCCGTGGTTTCTAGAGTCTGCAAATCATTTGATACAGCAGGAAAAGACTGTCAGCATTATTGGTGCTCACTACACGAGAGACCAACTTTTGGTTCAGAAAAATAAAGAAGACGTCAGGTATTCTGAGGTTAAAAATTATTTTAAAACGGCCATCAAGAACACGCTTTTTCTCACTTCGGCCACCATTGTGAAAAAAGATTTTTTTGACCATCATGTCCCATTTAATACGCGTCTTAAAAGTGGAGAGGATTTAGATGTCTGGTTCAGGATTATAGAAAGTGGCGGTAAAGCATTCTATATAGAAAATTCATTAGTCTATTATTCTGATGAAGATCAGCAACAGATTACAGCCTCTTATACAGCATTGGACAATGCCTTAGTCGGGAATATTCTAGCAATGTATAAAGATTTATTAGCAAAAAATGAAAGTCGGGAATTTCAGGAATTTGTCAGCAAATATATTTATTTCAATATTTTTCCCTATTATTTTGATCAAAAAACAAAGGCTCAGGCAACATCGATTCTGAAGCAAATTAATATAAGATATGGTTTAGCTGAGCTGCTGTTCAAGCTGCCAGGACATAGTACATTTCAGAAAATAATAAAACACAAATATAAAAGGCTATACTTCAAATTTCTTTTTAGATACATATACAAATGAAAATTATTCATCTGACAACTTTTCTCGATTTTGGCGGTATAGAGCGTAAAAAAGAAAACATTTCTTCTTGGAAAGATGATAATGAATGGATTTTTGTAGCAATTAATAAAGGCGGTGTTGCCGAGGAAAAGATAAAAGCAAATTGCAAAAATGTAATTTGTCTGGGACTGCCTTACAAAATACCTGCATTGAAAACCATACTGGCATTATCTAAAGTATTTAGAGAACTAAAACCGGACGTTATCCATGCTTCTGGAGCAGAAGCTTCTTTTTTTGGTTTTTTTGCAGGAAAACTTGCGAATGTTCCAAAAGTAATCATCGAAGAAATTGGTATTCCAAACCATTCGAAAATAGCAAAAATAATATTTAGCTTCCTGTATAAAAAATCATACAGAACTTTGGTAGAGTCCCACAGTGTTGCCAATTTTCTTTTAAAAAGCTATCAGCTAAAACCTGATGTCGTAACCGTTGTTCCCAATTTTGGAACTTTTGATTATGATTTGAGTAAGCTTAAAAAAGCGGAGAGCCTTCATTTTAATATTTCAATGGTCTCCAGGTTAGAACCGGTGAAAAATATTGAGGGTGTTATCAATGTGATCGCTAGACTTATAAAACTAGGAAACCATCATGTAAAACTGAACATTTTGGGTTCAGGCATTCTGGAAACTTCTTTGAAACAAAAAGCAGAACAATTACAGATTTCAGATTCTGTGAATTTTGTTGGCTTTGTAAAAGACCCTTTTCCATATTTGATAGATAGTGATCTTTATATTCTGAATTCATATACCGAAGGTTTTTCGAATTCTTTATTAGAGGCTATGTACAGCAAAACACCATCACTTAGTACAAAAGTGGGAGCCGCAGATGATCTGATCGAAGATGGAGAGAATGGTTTTCTGGTTCCTGCAGATAATGAAGAAGCCTTGTTCCAAAAACTCAAAGAAATTTTAGAGCTTAATAGCGAAACTTTAGCAAGAATAGGTTTTAATGGCCAGGAAAGTATCGTTACTAAATATACATTAAGAAGCCATATTAATCAGTTATTAGATATTTATCATGGAGAAGTTTAGAATTTTATATACGATGTCAACTGTGGCATCGGGTGGTGTGGAAAAACGCAGACTTTCTCTCGCAAAATATTTGGATAAATCTAAGTATGAACTGAAAATTATTTCCACTCATAAAGCAGGTGGACTTGTAGATCAGTTACAAAATGAAGGCGTGGAAATTATAGAGATTAAAACTTTTAAAGGTATTTTTCATTGGGAGAAACACAAGAAAATCCAGAAAATCATAGATGATTTCAAACCACATATCATCCACGGTGCAGTCTATGAAGGGGTCACAATGGCGGCTGTCAACGGATTTCTAAAAAAAGTTCCCATTGTGTTGTTAGAGGAAACGTCCGATCCGCAAAATAGAAGCTCAAAAGCCAATATGCTGTTAAGGTTGTTTTCTTTTGCTGCCGATAAATTTATTGCGATTGCACCAAATGTCGCAGATTATCTAAGAAATACTGCAAAAGTTTCTTCAAAAAAAGTAATCACAATCAATAACGGAGTGGAAATTCCCAGGCAAGTTTCAGACTTGGAAATTCAGAATTTGAAAGAGCAATATGCTATTAAAGAAGGTGATTTTGTAGTTGGAACAGTTGGCAGATTATTTAATGACCATAAAAAGATCACAGATATTATTGAAGCTATTCATATTTTAAAAGACGTAGAGAATCTTAAATTATTGATTGTTGGAAACGGGAAAGATGAAGAATTAATCAGACAAAAGGCAATTGATTTAGGTATTCAAAATAAAGTCATTTTTACAGGTTATCAATACGATACCGCGCCTTTCTACAAATTAATGGATGTTTTTTGCATAGCGTCCCAGAGAGAAGGTTTTGGATTGGTTGCAGCAGAAGCAATGCTTCACCATTTACCAGTCATTGCCACACGGGTTGGTGGGCTTCAAGATGTAGTGGTAGATGGAGAAACGGGCCTTTTGATACAGCCTCATCAGCCTGCGGAAATAGCAGAGGCTATCAAAAAAATGTATGATTCTGCAGACTTGGTCACAGGATATGCAGCGAGTGGCTATGAGAGAGCTATCAAAAATTACACCGAAAAACGCTACGTGAAGGATGTAGAGAATCTTTATAGAGAACTATTAGAAAAGAAAAAAATTAATGCCTAAAAATCTCCTCTTCATCACTTGGGACGGGCCTCAGACTTCCTATATGGAAGGCTTGTTTATGCCTATTTTTCATGAAATTGCTAAGATGAAGCATGTCCAATTTCACGTGCTGCAGTTCACTTGGGCCGATGATAACAAGATCTGTCATACCAAGAATACAGCGCAAAAAATGGGGATTAAGTATGCTGCTTTACCAATCATTAGAAAACCTAATGTTTCTGTAGGTAGTTTGCTGACTGTTTTTACATCATCTGGCAAAATCAAAAAATATATCAGGGAAAATAACATCGACACCGTCATGCCAAGAAGTACTTTTCCTGCAATGATGGTCAATCAAATTAAACATAAAAACTTCAAAGTGATCTTCGACGCCGATGGCTTGCCCATAGAAGAAAGAGTTGATTTTGCAGGTCTTAAAACAGATTCGTTTCAGTACAAATTGATGAAATCTGCTGAGACCAAGATGCTGAACAGTGCAGATGCCGTTATCACAAGATCTGATAAAGCGATTGATGTTCATATCAACAATATTGGAGAAGCAAACAGGCACAAATTTTCCGTAGTCTTCAATGGTAGAGACAAAAACCTCTTTAAATTAAATGATGATTCTAGAGTTGCTGCTCGCAAAGCATTAGGATTGGAAAACGAATTCCTGTTTGTGTACGCAGGTTCTTTGGGGCCGCAATACTGCTTTTCGGAGATGCTGGAAATCTTTAAAAACCATTCACAGAAACATAAATCTAAATTTCTAATACTGACTGGTAATACAGAATTTGCTGAACAAAACATGCCGTCAGAATTAAAACAAAATATCATTTTGAAATCCGTAAAATCAGATGAAGTGCCTTTTTACCTCAATGCTGCGGATTTGGCATTTGCCCTACGTCAACCTACTTTCAGCATGCAGGGCGTCGCACCGATAAAACTGGGAGAGTATTTGTTGTGCGGATTGCCGGTCATCGCAAGTAAGGGCATTGGAGATACAGATGGTATTTTGAAAAACTTCGTAGAGTGTTATGTGTACGATCACGCATTCAAGTTAGAGGCTCAGGCAGCACAAATCAAGGAATTTTTAGAAAAGGCTATCTTTGCCGACAAAATCAGCATCGCGGGAAAAGCACAGCACTATTTCTCTTTGGAAGCTGCTGCAAAATCATACATCCAAGCAATTAAGAAAATCAATTAATGAAAATCCTTTATCTTACCAAATATACAAGAATGGCTGGCAGCAGCAGAATGCGGAGCTATCAGTATGTTCCTTATTTGGAAAAAGCAGGATTTCTAATCACGGTAAAACCTTTTTTTGATGAGGCTTATCTCAAAGATTTCTATGCCGGGAAAAAAAATATCGGTGCAGTAGCGAAAGCTTATCTGCAAAGATTCTTTGTCCTGTTCTCTGTTTTGAAATACGATCAGGTGGTAGTGGAAAAAGAAATTTTCCCTTTTCTACCTGCTCTAGCAGAGTGGTTGCTGAATAGGCTGAATGTCAAATATGTAGTAGATTATGACGATGCTATTTTTCATAATTATGACCAAAGTTCCAATCCTGTGATTAAAAAATTGCTGGGCAACAAGATTGCCACAGTGATGAAGCTGAGCGGAACGGTCGTAGCTGGGAACAGCTACCTGGCAGAATATGCGAAAAATGCCGGTGCGAAAAATGTTCACACCATTCCAACCGTCATTAATTTGGATCGTTATCCGTTGAAAGAAAACACAGACCCTGGACAATTTGTTGTGGGTTGGATCGGTACAAAAACGACATTCGAAAAGCATCTTTTGCCTTGCAAAGAATGGATCAAAGAACTACAAAATCAAGAACCAGACATTCAGTTCAATATTGTGGGAATGACCGAGGATATGGATCTTGGCAAAAATGTAAAATACATCCAGTGGACAGAAAATACAGAAGTTGCTAACATCCTTAATATGGATGTGGGAATAATGCCACTTCAGGATTCGAAATGGGAAAAGGGAAAATGTGCCTACAAATTGATTCAGTACGCCGCCTGCGGAATTCCTGGTGTAGCGTCTGATATCGGGATGAACAAAGAGGTTTGCATTGATAACGAAACAGGATTCATCGCCAAAAACAAGGAAGAATGGATGGGCCATATCCGATTCCTCAAAAATAATAGTGAAAAGAGAGCTCAGATGGGTCAGAATGCAAGGAAGCTGGTGGAAAAGCAATTTTGTATTCAGGTGACTGCGGACAAGTGGAAAAATATATTAATAAAATGATCATGGAGCAAAAAAAATACTTTGATATCCTGCAGATTTATAGAGGGATTGCGGCATTGTTGGTTGTTGTTCACCACACATATGCCTCTTTTGCACATTTTAATCATCTTGATATTCCCGCTTTAGAATTCATTGCAAAAATAGGAAAATTAGGAGTCGATTTTTTCTTTATCCTCTCAGGGTTCATTATCACCTATACCACTTTTAAATACAGGGGAGACAAGACTTATATTAAAAAATATGCCTTCAACAGGATAATCAGGGTGTACATTCCGTACCTCCCGATTTCTTTAGGGATGATCGCTCTTTATTATTTTTTACCTAGCATCAGTGCGGCAGACCGCTCGATGAGTCTGCTGACTTCTCTTACGCTGTTACCTCATGGGAATCCTGCCTTATCAGTCGCTTGGACATTGATATTCGAGATGTTTTTTTACTTTGTATTTTCACTTAATTTCATTTGGAAAAAAGGGTGGTTCTATTTCCTTGCTTTATGGGTTTTAGGAATCATTGCATCTGCAATAATTAAGTTGGATCTTAGCCATCCTATTCTGAAAGTCATCTTCAGTCTTTATAATCTTGAGTTTATTATCGGTGTGCTGGTGGCTTATCTCATTAAGTATAATTTTAAAATCAAATATACTTATCTGTTATCAGCATCGGTATTGGTTTTAATTGTTTTTTTAATTGTTAAATATCTGAATATCAATATTTTTCCATTCTTTCAAAATCTGTTGTTTGCTTTCTCTGCGTCTCTTTTTGTTTTTCTAGGCGTGTTGTATTGGAACAGAAAAATAAGTACACGTAATTTATTTATGATGATAGGGAATTCGAGTTATTCGTTATACCTGTTGCACAATCCGTTACAGAGTATTTTGGTGAGGATTTTCCCCAAAAACGAGTCACAATTGATTGTTTTTACAGAATTTCTAACGGTGGTCACCATCATCACTATAATTAGTTATATTTATTATGTAATTTTTGAAAAGAAAGTCATTGCATTAATCAAAAGTAAAGTCGATATTTATGTTGCTTGATGTTATTTACATCCCAATCATCATTATGTTGGGCCTCGGTTTTATTAATATTTTCAGGGATGAACTTTCGGATTATGATGAGCTGATGCTCAAAAGGCTGTTTTTCTTTCACTTATTAATGGGCGCATACTTCTGCTTTTTTATCTTAGGAGATGCCGTTGGGTATTGGCGCGTTCCAAAGACCTACAATTTTGAAACCTTCAAAAATGGTTTGTTTAATGGGGAAGGTACCATGTTTATGTATGCCTTTAACTTTTTGTTTTCCAACCTTTTAAACATGTCTTATCTGTCCAATACACTGCTGTATTCACTGTTTGGTTTTATGGGACTTACATTCTTTTATGTAGTAGCAATCAAGAATGTTCAGTATAATAAAATGATCAATGGATATGTCTTGTTTCCTCTCATTTTCTTTTTGCCAAACCTCAATTTCTGGAGTGCGGGCGTAGGAAAGGACACACTCTTATTTCTCTGTATTGGTATGTTTGTCTATGGATTGATGAAACCTTTTAAAAGAATCCCCTTGTTGGCATTTGCGGTATTGATATCGATGGCAGTAAGGCCTCACATCACATTGTTTTTGATGGTGGGATTCGGGTTGGCATACGTAATGGGTGGCAAAGTCTCTCCTTTTCAAAGATTTCTATTTTCAGCGGTGATGATAGGCATTGGAATTGCCATTTTGCCAACGGTAATGCAGTTTGCCAAAATTGAAGAAGCCTCCGCCGACGGTTTTGATAAGTTTGCAACCAATAAAGCAGCAGTTCTCAGCCGTGGAACAACAGGATCAGCGATCGATATCTCATCCTATCCGTTTCCACTCAAAGTCCTGACATTTTGGTTCAGACCTTTGTTTTTTGATGCCAGAAATATCAATGGACTCATTGCATCAGCAGAAAATCTAGTCCTGTTGCTTGTCTTTATAAAAGCGATGAGAACCAATCCTATTGGCGCTTTCAAAGCAGCACCATTCGTAGTAAAAGGACTCGTCTTTTTTGTGATGGTCGGGACGCTGGCTTTTTCCCAATCGTTGGGCAATCTTGGGATTATGATCCGGATGCGGAATATGTTTTTACCAGGATTAATTATTTATATGATGTGGATCTTCTCGTATGAACAGCAGATGATCAGGAACCAAAAGAAGCAATTAAAAAAATAACATGAAAAGAAAATGGTCGGGATTTCCCGTTTTTCTTTTGATTTACCACGTATTATTCGTTCTTGTGACCTGGCATTACAGTCAGCATAACAAGGGCGATGCTTACAGATATTGGCACCCCGATAGAGCATGGAACGAGTATCTGCACGCAGGAACCGATGTGATAAAATTCATCAATTATCCATGGTCAAATATGTTCCACCTTCCTTTCTGGGCAGGATTTGTAGCTTACAGTTTGATTGGTTTCTGTGCCATCTATCAACTTTACATTTTTTCCCTAAAATATATCGAACCCAAAAATGATGGACACAGATATCTGTTGATGTTCGTCTTTTTACTGCCAAATTTACACGTCTGGACCTCCATCATCGGCAAAGAGCCAATCGTCTTCTTGGCAATCACGTGGATTATCATCAATCAAGTCAAAGGCAGATATACAAATTTGCAGTATGTTTTGGGATGGGTGTTATTAATCCTGATTAGGCCACACGTGGCGATGTTTCTGTTAATGGCCATTGCTTTCGCATTGGTTTTAAAAGATAGGGGATTTGGGTGGAAAAAATTAGCAATCACGACCGCGAGTATAGGTTTTTCCCTAGGTTTGTATTTGATGACTATGCATCTTCTGGACCGTAATCCCTTTGATGTGACCACCATTCTGGAAAGAAATGATGCCTCCTTGGTCGCTTTTAAAAGAGCTGGTTCTTACGTGCCGATGATCAATTACAATGTGTTTGAAAGGGTTTTTGCCCTTAATTTCCGACCTCTCTTTACGGACTCTGTATCTTTATATTCATTGATCATCAGTGCTGAAAACTTCCTGATATTGATTTTGCTAAGTGGTGCAATGTTAATTTATGTCCTTCGTCCAAAATCAATGAGTCTGGACTTATTTGGCAAAATAGCACTTTTGTTTTTCGTGATTTCATCCCTCTTTTTCATCCAACGCTATTCTTGCTTAGGGATTTTCGTGAGAACAAAGATGATGTACATGCCTTTCATCTTAATCACCGCTATCCAGATCATCAGTCAAGCAAAAAAAGCCGCTCAACATTAAACTTTCTTTAATATCGAACATTCATTAATGGTGCAGGATAAAATTCAACCTTTGTTCCCACGGCGAACTCCCCCTTTAGGGCCGGGGCGCACGTTCCCCCTTTAGGGCCGGGGGTGAATTTCTCATTTAACAATGGGTGGGGTACCCAAAAACCTACAGCAAACTCTCCAGACTGATGATAATAAGATCAATAAAGAGAATAAGTTCCAGGTATAAAATACGACCTTCCAGTTTGATGTGGTGGAAGTATTTTTTCGTGCGGTAGGTACGCATGGTGCGTTCACTGACGCCCAAAAGTGAGGAAACTTCATCCTCCGTCAGAAGCAGCTTTTGGTCAAAAATACGTTGTGTAAGCAGATGGTCGATCAATTGTTTGAGATCCAAAATCCATTCATTAATTTGGCTCTCACTGAAAAGTGAAAATGGTTTCATGATGGCTTGTGTTTTTATTACACTGAATTAATGAATTTTACCGAAAATATATTAAAAATGACGACAATTTGTGATTTTTTTTCAGTAAAATTATGGGTAAACATCCATGAACAATTTTTGTACTGTGCCTGCCACCCGTCCAAACTCCATCAGTTTCAACCTGTTACTATATCCAAAGCCTATCCAAAGCCTATCCAAAGCCTATCCAGAACCTATCCGGAGCCTATTCAAAGCTTATTCAATGCCTATCCAGAGCCTACCAGTAATAATTCAGGCGGCAAATTTCGGAAGTTTTGACGGCAAGGTCAGATCCGCATGATACCTTTGGGATGTTGAAACCCCCTAAAATTAATGTCATGGGAAAATTAAATGATTCTTTATTGTCAGGGTCCAGTGGCAGAACTGGACGACTTGTTGTGGCAAATGTTGCCGGAACTGAAATATTGAGAGTGCGACCTCGTAAAAAAACCACGCCGCCATCTCCAAAGCAACTCCTGATTCAGAACAGGATGAAAAAGTGCTATGACTTCATCCTGCCCTACAAAGGCTACGCCTCGGTATATTTTGGATACAGGCAAGGCATGAGATCCAGCTACAACCAGGCAATCACCAACTTGCTCAATGCATTCAAATTGGATTATGCACTAATGACGATTTCGCCTGATTTTCCAGAGATTGAGTTCTCACGTGGAAACCTTCTGGCAGCAGTGCCAACAGGAATAGATTCGGCAACAGTCGGTGCATTGTCGGTAGAGTGGTACAACAATTCGGGTGCTAACCCAGATAGACTGGCAGATCAGTTGCAATTGCTTTACTACGAGGAGTCGCAGAAATGTCCGGTGTTTTTAGAGAATTTGGGTGAACGGACAGATACCACCGTGACAGTACCCTTACCACCATACTTGTCTGGTAAGGAGCTTCATGTATGGATCGCATTCCGTTCCCAGGATGGTGTAGAGTCGTCGATATCAGCATATGCTGGCAGCGTTGTGATTCTGTAAATTATTGATTGCCCATGTTCTGACAGTTTATTTGGCATCCATTTAATCAATCCCATAGCTCTGGCGTGGGATTTTTTTTGGTTTTCCCATCCTTCCAATCCACGATCGCCAATACCTCCCTCCCTTTTGCTATATTTGCAAAAAATCTTCTTCAATGGCAAAACTCTTCCGTGTTACAACTGTTCCTATTTCTATAGAAAAACTTCTAGGAAAACAGTTGACTTTTATGAACCAGTTTTTTGAAGTCACCGCTATTTCTGCAGATCAAAATGAGCTGGAAAGAGTGGGGGAAGCATTAGGTGTCAAAACCCATGCCATTGAGATGACCCGTAAGATCACACCATTGCAGGACCTGACAGCACTTTGGAAAATGTACGCCTATTTTAAAAAGGAAAAACCGGACATTGTGCATTCCCATACACCAAAAGCTGGTCTTATTGGGATGTTGGCAGCGAAATTGGCAGGGGTGAAAATCCGATTGCATACCGTGGCTGGTTTACCACTGATGGAATCTACGGGCAACAAAAGAAAAGTACTAAACTTTGTAGAAAAGCTCACCTACAGCTGCGCTACAAAGGTGTACCCAAATTCGCAGGGCTTGTGTGATTTTATTCTGGAAGAAAAACTGGGAGAAGCGGATAAAATTGAAGTCATAGGCAATGGTAGCAGCAATGGGATAGATGTCCATCACTTCGATCCCCAATGGTTTTCTGAAAAATCAAATCAGAATTTGAAAAGACAGTTAAAAATATCGGATGATGACTTTGTGTTTGTGTTGGTGGGTAGATTGGTAAAAGATAAAGGAGTCAATGAATTGATTGGCGCTTTTAAAAACCTACAGCAGTCAAGTCCTAAATCGCTCAAACTTCTTTTGGTAGGACCCTTGGAGCAGGATTTAGATCCATTGTCTCAGGATGTACTTGATGAAATTGAGCAGAATCCCAATATCATCCCGGTAGGTTTTCAGAAAGATGTAAGACCCTATTTTGCCATCAGCAACTGCCTGGCGTTTCCGAGCTACAGAGAAGGTTTCCCTAATGTGGTTTTACAAGCTTTGGCCATGGGGATTCCAGCTTTGGTGTCGGATATCAATGGGTGCAATGAGATCGTCGAAAACAATTATAATGGCTTGATATTCCCTCCAAAAGATGAAGCTACTTTGCAGATTTGTATGGAAAAAATTCTGGATCAGCAGCTGTACACTGAGATTCAGTCTGCTTCCAGATCAAGTGTTGTCAAATACAAACAGGAGGTGATTTGGGAATTGTTAAAGCAGAACTACAGTCATCTCTTGAATTCTTAAAGTTTAGTGATTAATAATTATAATTGAATAAATTTATTGTTAATTTGTTCAATTTAATACGATTATATATTTTTAGTACAGATTGATTAATATTTTTTATAATTTTGTAAGCAGAAAAATATATGGTTATGAAAAATAAAATTCTATTATTTTTGATGATGGTGTTGGCCATTACGATGAATGGACAAACTACCACTTGGAATGGCACCTCTTGGTCTGCAGGAGTTCCCAGTTCTACAGTTGATGCCATTATAGCAGGAAATTACTCTTCTACTTTAAATGTAAATGTTAAGAACATCACTATTAATGCCGGAACAATATACACTATCCCTAGTGGATCTCGTCTGGTCATTTATGGGAATTTCGTAAATAACGGATCTATCATTCTTAACAATGATGCCATCGTTAGTCAGTTATCTGATACTTCTACCTATTCAGGTACCGGTACAGCAACTGTGCGCAGAATTGCAAATCTGAAAAGAAATGATTACAACTACTGGAGCTCACCTGTAACTGGGCAAAATTTATTTAATTTTTCCACGGGTACGCCAAGCAATTATTTCTACAAGTACAACGAGGCCAACGATAAATTTGTCACCACAGGTTTGACTGCTAGTTCTATTTTTGAACCGGGTATTGGATATGCAATTAGAGGAAAAAACACGTATTCACTTACAACGAGTGCACCCGACACCTTTTCATTTACAGGTGCTCTCAACAATGGAACTATCGTTGTTCCCTTAAAGAGGAGTGCGGGAGCGGACAAGGGCTATAACTTGGTAGGGAATCCATATTCTTCCAATATTGCTTTTAAGGTGCTTTTTAATAGTTTTGCAAATAAAAATTCTATCTTCAATAAGCAATGGTTTTGGAGCAATCTGAATGAATTAAAATATCAGCAAGGATCAAGCTACTCTGGTAATAATTATGCTACTTTTGTTTCTGGGGTGGGCGGGGTTGGTCCCAGCTATGTTTCAACTAATGTTGAAGAGGTGACCCTACGTCCTCAATCTTACACAAAACTTTCACAAGGTTTTATAGTGCAGGCAAAGTACAATAATGCACCTTTAACTTTTGCAAACTCTATGAGAGTTTCTACTGCTGGAGGAGCTATATTTTATAACAAAACAGCAAATCCAGATGGAGAAGCTGAAGGTGACGACGATCCAGAGCCAGTAGAGATAATAGACAGATATTGGTTGAAATTTATTAATCCGGATAATGTCGCCAATAATATTTTGATTGCCCATATTGCTGAAGCAACCAATGATTACGATGATGATTACGATTCGTCACTTTTTTCTCTTGGTAATGATGCATTTTATTCTGTGGTGGGTACCAATAAACTGCAAATACAGGCAAGAGCATTACCCATAGATAGGGCGGATGTGATACAGCTAGGTTATAAAAACTCAAAGGCAGGCAACTGTATTATTGCGCTTAATGACAAAGATGGTGTTTTCAAAAATGACTCAAAGGCGATCTATCTGAAAGATAAAATAACAGGCATCGTAACAAACCTTCAGGATGGCTATTATACGTTTTCAAGTGATCTGGTGACAGCACAAAACGAAACAAGATTTGAGATTATTTATGGCAATGCTGTGCTTGCCACGCAGGCGTCTGAGACAAGCGCACTGCTGGTGTACAAAAACAATAATGAGCTCGTTATCAAAGGAAATCAGAATATGACTTCTGTTGAGATCTACGATGCAGCAGGCAAATTAATCCGTCACCTTTCCAATAAGATGGCCAAAGAGATCCGCATAGATGCTTCAGCTTTTGTCAAAGGCATATATGTCTTGAAGATCACTTCTGATAAAGGAATCACCACTAAGAAAGTGATGTTGTAGATGTTTGTAAGATATCATCATAAAGAGCCAGCCTGCAAAGGTTGGCTCTTTTGTTTTGTACATAATAAAACCTATATTTTTTCAGGTATCAAATTTGGATCATATGGCTCAAAAAAGATGATTTCAATCATCTCATAGGCCATTCTGCCGAAATGGCACACGCTTTGCAAATTGTAAAAAATATAATTATAAACGAAAAATTTAACGATATGAAAAAATTGATTTTTGGAGCAGCGGTTTTAGTAACAGGATTATTATCTACGGCTCATGCTCAGATTCAGGAAGGAAACTGGATGGTAGGAAGTGGTATTATTTCAAGTAATTTTGGTCTGAATACAGGAGCTGGATACAGCATTGCATTACAGCCAAAAGCAGCCTATTTTATTAAAGATAATGTCGCTCTGGGTGCTTATGTAGATCTTGGAATTAGCAAAGAAACCAAAGGAGCTCCAACAGGTTTTGATTATGGTGTTGGTGCATTAGGACGTTACTATGTTTCTCCGGGAGAAGCAGGTGTAGACAACCTGCTGAATCACGGCCGTTGGTTCTTCGAAGGTAATTTGGGTGTAGGTGGTTATTCTGTAGAAAATGGCCCTTCCACAACAGGTCTTGATTTTGGAGCAGGTCCTGGATATTCCTATTTTATTACGCCTAATATCGGAATCGAAGGTCTCGTAAAATACAAAGGTAGAGCTGGATTCGGGAACGAAGGTTTGAACTCGAACATCACTTTCAATGTAGGTTTAAGTATCTACTTACCAAGCGGACAAGCAAAAAGAATTGCGAACGAAGCAAAATAATTCTTCATTTGAAATACAATAAAACCGGCATTTGTCGGTTTTTTTTATTAATTATACAGTATGGAATATATCAACACGGTTTACGCCGTTCTTCAGAAGTGGTACATTAGTTTTGCAGAGATTACACCCAGACTGATTGTTGGGATTTTGGTGTTTCTGTTTTTCCTGATGACCAGCACGTACCTCAGCAGATGGTCTGTCAAACTTTTTCACCAATTGTTCCCCAAAACAAAAAATGAATCCGTAGTCACACTGATTTCGGTATTCAAATTTCTGATTATCCTGATGGGGGCTTTTATCTCTTTGGAGATTATGGGATTTAGCGGATTTTTTATTAAATTTCTGGGAAGTTTAGGGGTTGCCGGTGTAATTGCCGGTGTGGCGCTTAAAGATCTGGTGTCAAGTATGTTCTCTGGTATGCTCGTAGGTGTTGATAAGGCCTTTAAAATCGGTGATTATGTCACCATCGGAGGTAATTCCGGAACGGTTCAGGATATAGGACTTCTCACCACCAAGTTAATTACAGATGATGGTAAAAAAGTATATATTCCCAACCAGGTCATCTTCAATTCACCATTTTTTAACATCACCGCTTCGCCGCAACGTAGGATCATTTTGGACTTCGAAATACCGGTCGGGGAAGATATTGTAAAAGCCAAATCCGTGATTTTGGATGAGATCAAATCACTGCAGCATGTGGATAAAACTGACGCTGTAGAAGTGGTTTTCACCAATGTAAAGCAGGGTGTCTTCACCATGCAAATTAAGTTTTGGCTGGAAATAGGTGGCAATTTCACCACTGTAAAAAGTAATGCAATTATGCAAATCAATGACCGGCTGATGAAAGAACATGTTAATCTGGTAACGCCCACAAGTATCAGCGTGGTACCACAACCATCTGGAGAAGATGACAATGCCTAAAAAAAAAAGAGAAGCCAATCAACTTGGTTTCTCTTTTTTATGATGATTAAGTTTTTTCTAAACTCTCCATTTTAAAATATTCTAATCAACTTCATACTCCAGCTTGATGGTAATCGTAGCTTCTTTATCCTTTGACGCGGTATTGTAGGTGCCACCATAAGAATAGTCCTCGTTGGAGTTGGGTGCTGTAATTTGGATCACACCCATGCTTGCTTTTTTCAAATTCCCAAGATCGCTTCCTGCATTTTCAGCGATTTTTTCTGCCCTTTCTTTAGCATCTTTGGTCGCATTAGCGATCATTTCCTGTTTCACGTCTGATAATTTGGTGTAGAAATATTGGGGCGATGAGGAAGTGAATTCGATTCCGCGGTTGATGATCTCTGTGATGTTTCTGGAAATACTTTCGATCTTGCCAACTTCTTTTGATTGGATAGACACACTTTGGGTCAGATTATAACCCGCAAATTCGCCTTGCTGATAAGTACCGTTAGAATCTGTAAAACTCCTGAACTGTTTCTGAATATCAACCGCCGAAAAAACCATCTCGTTTTCCTTCACACCTTTGGACTTTAGGTAGTCGTAGATGACTTTTCTGTCCACAGCCAAGGCGTCGTAAGCGGTCTTCAGCTCAAAGCTATTTTTGGAAAAACTCCCGGACCAGGAGATCAGGTCAGAGGTGAAAGTCTTGGATCCGAGTCCTGTGACAGAAACTGTATTTTCGAATTTATTTCTGTTTTTCACGGCGTTGCCTAGCAAAGCAGCCGCAATAATAAAAGCTAAAGCAGCAATCCCTACCGCAATGTATGTCTTCATAATTGTGTATTTTAAATCTGTTTGCATCAAATGTGATACCAGATTTTAAGATTTTATTAACATTTTAATTATCACAAGAATATGAAGAGCCTGTTGACATGTCGTCACATTGATTTTCCCGATCCTAACCGGCGTAGTTTTGACGGAAATTCTAAGGTATTTTTCCGCCCTTTAGGATCGGGAAAAGAAAATATCTTGGACATTATCTTGTTAATTCTTGATCAACAGATTCAAAGTAATTGCTTGATGTTTCAATGGGTGAACGTGTTTCACGGAAGGTGATGTTGAGGCTCGCAAAGCCCTATTAATTATTTGATTTCCTTTTCAAATTCCAGACTCACACCTTTCATTTCGCCGGGCATTGGCGGGATGGTTTTGGTTAGTCTGATTTTGATGAATGTCATTTGGGGAAACTGATTCTCGATTTTATGAATGATTCTGCCAATGACGTGTTCCAAAAGTTCTGACCGGATGGCCATCTCTTGATGGATGATGTCACTGATCTCAGCGTAATTGATAGTGTCGTTAAGATCATCAGATTGCGACGCTTTTTCCAGATCGGCGTGCACTTCCAGATTTACGAGGTAATGATTTCCGATCATAGCTTCTTCCGGCAAAACACCGTGGTAAGCATATATTTTTATGTCTTCTAAAATGATCTTTGATTTCATTCTTTAAAAATAGAAAAACTTTGACTAAGATTTCCAATTTTGACAAAACTTTCTGTCGTGCGAAGCTGCAATAGGGATAGTAGTGGAAATCCTTTTTCCGTGGTCTGAGCGGCCGCGAAGGCCACGGAAAAAGATTGCAACGGATAGCCCGACCCGAGCGGTGACTCTTCGAGAACCTCAGGATGACAATCTCTAGCGAGGGGATTGCCCAAATGATGGTACAAAAAAACCTCATCGGTTAAGACAAGGTTTGTGGTTTTTTATTTGATGCTTTTGGAAAGTTCCAGCATGGCTTCGATTGGTTTCAAAGCTTTCACGCGGATATCTTCATCCATTGTGATCTCCGGAAGCTCGTACTTCATACAGAGGTAGAGTTTTTCCAGCGTATTTCTTTTCATATAAAAACACTCAGAACAGTTGCAGCTTTCGTCAAAAACCAGAGCCGGAATCAGTTCTTTGTGTGGTGCGCGTTTTCTCATCTCGTGAAGGATGCCTTCTTCTGTTGCGATGATGAACTGCTGACAGTCGTCTTGTTCCACATAATTCAGAAGCGCAGAAGTGGAGCCAATGAAGTGCGCCAATTCCAGAACCGGAGATTCGCTTTCCGGATGCGCAATGAGTTTTGCATTGGGATGATCTGCCAATTGTTTGGCGATGCGTTCCATAGAAAAGGCCTCGTGTACGATGCAGCTGCCGTCCCAAAGGATCATATCGCGGCCGGTTTTTTTGCTGAGATAACGCCCAAGATTCTTGTCCGGAGCGAAGATGATCGGGCGGTCTTTTGGCAAAGCTTCGATGATCTGCTCTGCGTTGGAACTTGTTACGATGATGTCTGAAGCTGCTTTGGTTTCTGCATTACAGTTGATGTAAGTGGCAACGATCGCATTGGGATATTGCTCACGCATTTTGTTGAGACCTTCTGCGGAACAGCCGTCTGCAAGGGAACATCCAGCAAGTGTATCCGGCAAAACCACTTTTTTGGTGGGATTAAGGATTTTTGCGGCTTCTGCCATAAAGTGAACGCCACAGAAGGCGATCATATCAGCATCGGTTTCCTTGGCCTGTCTTGCCAATTGCAAAGAGTCTCCCAAAAAATCGGCAATATCCTGAATAGGTCCCGGCTGATAGTAATGCGCCAGAATGACGGCGTTTTTTTCTTTTTTAAGATCCAGAATGGCCTGTACCAAATCGTCTCCGGTTGGGATGGCAAATTCTTTAAGATCCAGAAAGCCTTTGACCGGCATATTATTTATCGCAGTGTCTAGTGTGTTTTTCATTTGTCTAATTAACTTTTAAGTAATTCAAAGTATTGATTTGAAGCCAATAGCAAAAAGCTAATTGCCAACAGCTAATTTAATCGTTTATAAAGTTATTAATTATTTTCTCGACCTCAGCTTTTGCCACGTCCAAATCTGTATTGATGATGATTTTATCAAAGTGTTTTTGATAGGTCATTTCTTCACCCGCTTTTTCCACTCTGGTTTTGATGGTTTCCGAACAATCTGTGTTTCTGGAAATCAGACGTCTTTCAAGTTCAGCAATACTTGGCGGCATTACAAAGATGGACAATGCTTTGTCTCCGAAGATTTCTTTCAGGCGTATTCCGCCTTTGACATCTACATCAAAGATCACAACTTTGCCTTCATTCCAGATTCTTTCGACTTCGGATTTCAGCGTTCCGTAGTATTTGTCGGTATAAACTTCCTCGAATTCTACAAATTCATTTTGAGAAATTTTGGTTCTGAACTCTTCAGGTGTCAGGAAATAATAATCGTCGGCGTGTTTTTCTTCACCTCGGGGTTCCCTTGTGGTGGCAGAGATAGAGAAACAAAGTTCCGGTACCACGGACAAACCGTGTTTTACCAAAGTTGTTTTACCGCTTCCTGATGGTGCGGAGAATATGATGACTTTTTGTTTCATTTTTTAGTTCCGAGTTTTTAGTTTCGAATTCAATGTTTTTAATGATATATTCTTTAAAATTCTATATTAAATTCTTTTCTGATATATTTTAAAATATTTACAAAATAATTGAGTTCGTCAATCTCTGGATAATGTTTTAAATAAGATTCAGGATTATCGTAATTAAATTCATTTTTTTGTTTCCCTGCTTGGTATTTGACAAAATATCCTGTTCCATCTAAAATTGACGTTACCTGTTGATGAAATACAAATCCATTTTCATCTTCATCAAAAACAACCTTTTTATTATTTGTTTTTTTTATATTCAAAAGTTTCTTCTTTTGGCAAGTAATTTATATTTCTAGCTTGAAGATTTACAAAGATTTCTTCTAAAGATTTTTCATATTTAAGAACTATAAGTTTTGGTTTTACCAATTCTAACTCATCTCTGCTGATTTCTTTTGGCAAAAACCATTGGATCAGTTCTGCTTTCCAGGTTTTATCTTCTTTGTAAATTCTGAAAATATGTCCGCTATTTGTAATTCCTCGATCTTTATAAATTCTGATTTCAGACTCCTTCAATTCGGAAGGGATATTTGCAAGTTTGTCTACATTTTGTGATTTTAGAAATGTAAACAAAAACAGAAATGAAAATATAAATAATAAACGCATATTAAATGTGTCGTTCCTAAAGAACTATTTGTTTATTTATTGCTGATTTTCTACAAACATTCTGCTCCTACGGAGCTTTAAAAATCAATGCTTTACTTCAGAAAACGATATTTTTCAAAAAACTTAGAACCTTAAACTAAAGAACATTCAGCGTTTGCTCTTTGATTTTTTCAAGATCATCTTTCATCTCAACTACCAATTTCTGGATCTCAGAATGGTTGGCTTTTGATCCTAAGGTGTTGATTTCTCTTCCCATTTCCTGAGCAATGAAACCTAATTTCTTTCCGTTAAAATCTTCATTTCTCATCACTTCCAGATAATATTTGATGTGTTGGGAAAGTCTTACTTTTTCTTCAGAAATATCTAATTTTTCAACAAAATAAACCATTTCCTGATAATATCTTGTCTCATCAATGTTTTCAAAATTTTTCAAAGCAGAAAGGTATCTGTCTTTGATAGGCTGGATTCTTTCTTCTTCATATTGGCCAACCTGAGCCAGATTATTCTCTATATTAAGAACGATTTTTTCTATCTCTTCGGCCAGATTATTACCCTCTGTCTGACGGAATTCTATGAACTTGGAGACAGATTCCTGTACCACTTCCAAGAGAGATTTCCACTCGTTTTCTTCCAGGTCAGAATTTTTTGTAGATAATACATCCGGCATTCTCACGGCCATTTTCAGGTACTCAAATTCCGGTGCGTCAGAAGCAACGGCTCTTAACTGTTCAATGTAATTCTTGACGAGTTCCTGATTGATTTTCACATCATTACTGTCTTCCAGACTTTCGCAGTTGATGTAGCAGTCTACTTTGCCACGAAGAATCTTGTCATTGAGAAGTTTTCTGATCTCGAATTCTTTTTCTTTATATCGTAGCGGTGTTTTGACATTAAGATCAAAGTTCTTGCTGTTAAGAGATTTGATGTCCACCGTTATTTTTGTGCCTTCATAAACAGTTTCGGCTCTCCCGAAACCTGTCATAGATAATATCATATTCCATATTTATAAGACTACAAATATAGGGTTTTCATTGATTTGTTATAAAGCTTTTAATAAGGAAAGAATTTATCGCAAAGGCGCACAAGATAAAATGAAAATGCATCTGCTGTAAGGCGCAAAAAAAACAAAGATTTTAAAACTATTCGACTGACAGAACTTTATGATTAAAAATTTTGCGCCTTTGCGATAAAATACATTTCAATTTTAACAATTTTCATCTTCAATAAACTTTGATTAAGAAATTTGAAATTCCTATTTTTGCAATCTATGAAAAGATGGTATCTCTACCCCTTTTCCCTGGGTTATCATCTCGGCACTTCTATCAGAAACCGGATGTATGATTGGGGGTTATTTTCTTCTACGAAATTCAGAACACCCATTATTGGTGTGGGAAACTTGTCGGTTGGTGGCAGCGGAAAATCACCAATGGTGATGTATTTGGCAGAATATCTGTCCAAATATTACAGAACCGGCGTACTGTCCCGAGGCTACGGAAGAATTACAAAGGGCTATGGCATTGTCAATTATGACAGCAATTATAAACTGGTGGGTGATGAGCCTATGCAGTTGTTTGAACGTTTCCGCAATCGTTTTGTGATTGGTGTTTGTGAAGACCGTGTTTTTGGGGCTAAGAAAATCATTGAAGATATGGATCTGGAAGTTTTGCTTCTTGACGACAGTTATCAGCACCGTGCAATACATCCGGAAATGAATCTGCTCTTGACGGATTATAATGATCCTTACTTCAAAGATTTCATCTTGCCGGCGGGTGACCTGCGCGAGAGCAGAAACGGAATGAGCCGCGCAAACATCATTATGGTGACCAAATGTCCGGACGATCTTACCGAGGAGAAAAAACAGTATTATATCTCACGGATCAAACCTCAGCATTATCAGAAAGTATTCTTTTCTGCTATTGCATATGATGACAATATTATGGGAATCCGTCATATGATGCCGGTGAAAAATCTGGATTACTATGATGTTTTGCTGATAACAGGTATTGCAAATCCATCGCAGCTCATAAAGGAGGTTTCTAAGTACAACAAAAAAATTAAGCATCTGCAGTACAAAGACCACCACAATTTTACAGATGACGACATCAAAAAAATATCGGCGGAATACAAAAAAATGGGAGAGTACAAAGTCATCCTGACGACCGAGAAAGATTATGTGCGCCTGAAGACTTTTGATTATCTTCGGGATAAGATTTACTATTGGCCCATCAATGTAGAGATTGATAAGCGCGAAGATTTTAACCAGATCATTCAAAATTATGTTAGAAAAGTATAAAGAAACAGCAGAATTCATCAGTCATATTATCGGGGAAACTCCTGATTTTGCTATTGTATTGGGTTCTGGCTTAGGAAAACTTCAGTACGAAGTTGAAGCTATTCACATCTTAGATTATAAAGAAATTCCGAATTTCCCTCAAACCACAGTTGTGGGTCACGGCGGGAAATTGATCTACGGAATTCTGGAAGGTAAAAAAGTCCTGATGATGAGCGGACGATTTCATTATTATGAAGGTCATTCGATTGAAACGGTGACTTTCCCTTTCCGGGTTTTCCATCTTTTAGGGATTAAAAATCTGATTCTTTCCAATGCTTGCGGTGGCGTGAATCCAAACTTCAAAGTGGCAGACATTATGATTGTGACAGATCATATCAATATGTTGCCGGAACATCCGTTAAGAGGTGGAAATATCGACGAATTCGGACCGCGTTTCGTAGATATGAGTGAACCTTACAACCGCAAGATGATTACGCTGGCTAAGTCAATCGCTGCAGAAGAACATATTGATGTGAAGGAAGGTGTTTATGTAGCTTTGTCAGGTCCAACTTTCGAAACACCTGCAGAATACGGCATGATCAAAGCCATTGGTGGAGACGCTGTCGGGATGAGCACGGTTCCGGAAGTGATTGTTGCAAAACACCAGGGAATGGATTGTTTCTGTCTGTCTATCATCACAGATCTTGGCGGACCGGATATTGCCTTTGCAGTTTCTCACGAGGAAGTTCTGGAAGCAGCTAACAAAGCAATGCCGAATGTGATTAAGCTTGTAAAAGGTTTGGTTAAGAATTACTAAATTTGATTTAATATAAATGATTAAGACAGCTTATTCGGCTGTCTTTTTTTTTAATTTATTTTGGTTTTTTCTTTAATGCGATGCTGTCTTTTTTAGGCATTTTTGCAACTGAGTCATTTTCAATAAGTACTTCTCCTATTTCGTAATCATTATTTTGTTTAAGTATGTCTTCTTCTACTAATACAACGCCTGTTGTAGCAACACAACTTTCTTTTTCTTTATTGCAACCAGTTAAAAATAGTATTAAGGAAAATATACCCAATGAAAGTCTATGATTATGAAAACCCGAAGGTATAAATTTGAAAAACATTTCTTTCAACTTAAACGCTTTGGAATTGTCATTATTTAACTGGTGATTGTAGAATCTGCCGCAAACACTTTCATCTGATTTTTCCGTAATGATTTGTTGAATTTCTACTGCGTTCTTTTCTGTAAAATCAATCACACATTTGGAACAGACGGAACAGAATCTGCCTTTTGCTTCCGGAGACATTTCGTTCCAGTTTTCTGAGCAGGGATTTGGGATGTAGATGTTTTTCATGATGTCAGTTTGGATTGTTGAGGTAATAAACCGTTTTAAAATTTGAAACGCTTTTCTTTCTGATTTTATTTTGGAAAATATGATATTAAATGGAAATGATATTTTAGAAACCCAACTTCTAAATGATCGCAAAGCCTGCAGCCCGACTTGAGTGGAGCTCTTTTTGTCAATGCGAGTGCAGAGAATTGCTATTGGTAAATTCCCGTCGATCGCATTGGCAAAAAAGCGGGAACCCTTCGACAAGCTCAGGATAAACTACGGCGGAAAAGCTGCCCAAATTAAAACTTTCTCAAAATACACAGATACCGTTGATAACTTTGACAAACTGCAAAAAAAAATCCGCTCAAAAAAATTGAACGGATCTGATATTTATTTCAAAAAATTCTTAGCTAGCCAGAACTTCTTTTACTTTGTTTGCCGCTTCTTCCAAAGTGATTGCAGAGTGAACAGGAAGTCCGGACTCGTCAATTAGTTTTTTAGCTTCTACAGCGTTGGTTCCCTGTAATCTTACGATCAATGGAACTGGAAGGCTTCCCATGGCGTGGTAAGCATCTACAACACCTTGCGCCACTCTGTCGCATCTTACGATTCCTCCGAAAATGTTGATCAAGATTGCTTTTACGTTCGGGTCTCTCAAGATGATTCCGAAAGCGGTCTGAACTCTTTGTGCATCAGCAGTTCCACCAACGTCCAGGAAGTTTGCAGGGTTACCGCCAGATAATTTGATGATATCCATAGTCGCCATTGCAAGACCAGCTCCGTTTACCATACAAGCAACGTTTCCGTCCAACTTCACGAAGTTAAGACCAGCTTCACCAGCTTCTACATCCAATGGATCTTCTTCTCTTGTATCTCTCAATTCAGCAAGGTCTTTGTGACGGAACAATGAGTTGTCATCCAAAGTTACTTTTGCATCTACTGCGATGATCTTGTTATCAGAAGTTTTAAGAACCGGGTTGATCTCGAAAAGAGAAGCGTCGATTCCGATGTAAGCGTTGTAAAGAGACGTGATGAATTTTGTGAATTCTTTGAAAGCATTCCCTTCAAGACCTAGTCCGAAAGCAATTTTTCTAGCCTGGAAACCTTGCAATCCGTAAGCTGCATCGATCACTTCTTTGTGGATCAAGTGTGGCGTTACCTCTGCAACGTGCTCAATGTCCATCCCACCTTCTGTAGAATAAACGATCGTGTTTTTCCCTAAAGCTCTGTCTAGAAGGATAGAAACATAAAATTCTTTCGTTTCTGTCTCTCCTGGATAATATACATCTTCAGCTACCAAAACAGAATGTACTTTTTTACCTTCAGCAGAAGTCTGAGGCGTAATCAATTGCATTCCGATGATGTTTCCAGCGTTTTCTTTCAGTTTGTCCATATTAGGAGAGAACTTTACACCGCCACCTTTACCTCTACCACCAGCGTGGATCTGAGCTTTTACCACCCAAGCTTGCGCTCCTGTTTCAGCAGTCAGTTTTTCGGCAGCAGCAACTGCTTCGTCCACATTGTTTGCAACAAAACCACGTTGGATATTAACCCCGTATTTTGCTAAAATCTCTTTTGATTGATACTCGTGAAGATTCATAATATATTATTGATTAATTTTTAGATTTTATAAGATTCACAAATTTAAGAAAAAGTGATGAATTACATTATATAAATGTCTGATTGAAATCAGTTTTCACTTTTATCTGGGTGTGTCCCTCGCCAGCGCTAAGTTCCAGCCGCTCGGGTGCTTTAGTTTATGCTGAGCCTGTCGAAGTATCCGGTGCAATTCCTCATTCCTTGGCTTTGGCCAGCGCGTATTCCGGGATTTCCGATGCCATCGCTCACACAGCTTGGGTTTTCAGTAGTTTCTTCCCACTTCTTTACAAAGTTCCAGATATTCTTTTGGCATATTAGATGAGCCCAATCCCGTCTCATAATATTCATCCGAATGTGGAATGTAAATGCTGTATTTCTTACTGAATGGAAAAATCGGAATGAAAAACAGTTCGAAATAATTCTTGTAAACCGACACAATAGCATTTGCCATAAAGCCATTTTTCAGGACTTTACGGTCTTCTTTTCCCACGAGTTTGGTTTTGATTCCGAAGATGAAAAACATTTAGTTTGAATTTGTGATTGTTTTTACAATAAGAAGCAATTTGTTTATATCTATTGGTTTTGAAATATATGCATCTGCTCCCGAATTTTGCATATCTTCCAAGGTAGCACTTCCAGATATAAAAACAATTGGAATGATACAATTTTCTTTTATTATCTTTATTGACTGCTCTCCAGAGAAGGGAGGAATTTTCCTGCCAATTAAAATGAGATCGGGCTTGAAATCATTTATCTTTTCCAATAAAGAATCTGTCGTAAGAAAAAACTCAACTCTATAGCCTTCATCTGTAAGAATAGCTTTCATAACACTTGCAATTGCCAGCTCATCTTGAAAAATAAGAATTGATTTATGAATCCTCATTTAGAATTTGACCTTAGCAAAATACCAGATCAACATTCCCCAACTGATGATCATAAACAAACCGCCAAGTGGTGTAATTGGTCCAAGGAATTTCAAATTAACGCCCCAAACGTCCTGAAAAGCCAAACAATAAATGCTCATAGAAAATATAAAAGTTCCCGCAATCATCAAGATAGAGATCCATTTCTCAGATGTCGTTTCGAATTTCAAGATATAACCGACAATCAAAAGGAAAAACGCCGCGTACATCTGATAACGAACACCCGTTTCGAAGCTTTCCAATCTCTCGATGGATAATATTTTTTTAAAGGCGTGTGCCCCAAACGCACCAAGAACTACAGATAGCAAACCGTAGATTCCGCCGATGATTAAAGTGATGTTTTTCATAATTTAATTTTTACAGATTTCTTCAATTTTGTTATGGAAATTAATATCCCATTCTTCATTTCTATTTTCGTTATCGACCTCCAACAATTTAAAAATGTCATCAATTTTTTCTATAGTTTGTTCTCTAAAAGAAATTGCTTCTTCTTGGGAACTACAAAAATAGGTATGAAACATCAGGTTGTAAATTCCGATTGTGACAGAAAAAGGTGCAATGTTGCCATTTTGTTCAATGGTTATTCTCGCACCATTGCTACTTTCAAAATCTGAAAGAATAATGCCTCCTTCAGAACCTTTCTTACCAACTGAATTTGAATTGTCAAAGATATACCACATTTATATATTACTTAATTTTCCAATTCTGCAATTACTTACAGTTTTCATAATTGCAATTCTCCCTTTTGATATAAAATAATAAGTTTTCCTGCAATAGTTAATAATCCTAAAACAATGAATAGCCAGGAAAATCGCTTGGCACCTGCAAATCCCGGATCTTTTGTAAATCGTAAAAATATTCCAAAAATCAGCATAAAAGCTGAAAGTAAAATTCCGAACATAAGTCTATTTATTTCTCAATTTCTCCAACTCCGAAATCACCTCGTGGTGGCTCACTGTTTTGTCTTTGAATTATTTAAAACATCTTGCTTTACAACTTGTTGTATTTTTGGAGGGATTTCTGGGTTTGCAATGGTAATGGTTTTTCCATCTTTTTCAAACTCTAAAATATCGTCTTCTGTATATTGGCTGTATTTGTCATAGATGGGCGGTATTATTTCTTTTCCAAAAGCATTTGCCATACCTACTTTTCCATCTTTGTAAACTGCAAAAAGTAAAAAATTGTACTTTGCGACCCCAATGTGGTCATATTTTGTAGGGATAATCATGTTTCCTCTTATATCCATCAATCCGACTAATTTGTTTTCTTCAAATTTTAGGTATTCATAATAAAGCCTATCTCCACGAAAATTGTCTAAATCCTCATATTTTGGTTCTATTACAAATCTGTTAAATTTATTGATCAGACCTTTTTTGTTATTTTTTTCTACTACAAATGTATCATAATATGGATAATCAATATCATCATAAACTATAGGGATAATTAATTTGCCATTACCATCCATAATACCATTTTTGCCATTTTTTTCAAGAAGAAAAAAGTCGCCCCAGTCTGAAATTTTTGTATTAGAAAATGGGATAATGATTTTGTTATTAATATCAATAACCCCGTATTCGCCTTCATTGTTTTTTGCAACAATTAAGTTTTTATCATCGCTATAACTAATGAAATGATATCCAGAAACCAATATTTTGCCATCAAAATTATAAAGCACATCGGTAGCATCATTTCTATTAACACGTATGATCTGCTCGTCTTCATTTATAGAAATATCCTGTTCTTTTCCTTCTTCCGGAAAATCTATAAAAACTGTTCCGTCTGTATAAAATAAACCGTTATCGTGATTGTGAGTTTTATAAACAAATACGAAATTTCTTACTTTAGGAGAATGAGAGGTGTACTTTTTTGAATGAATTTCTCGGAAAAAAGGAAGCGTGATTTTCTCATTTTTAAAATTATAAATACTTTGTTTCTCATTCTTTTTTATGATAAGATAGTTGTATTGATCAACTATCTCGTCATATTCGATAGGAAGAAGTTCTTCAAATTTTGAATTATAAACCCCATACTTATTCGCTTTGGTTACCAATAGATATCCATTTTTTCCTAGAAGGTTTGCATCATCAAAAATTCCAGATTTAATTAGTTCCTTTTTCTTTTCTACAAAACCTGTCGTAATGTTGTTAGTAATAGATGGTGGTGGCGTTTCTTTTCTTAATGAATTTTTAACTAAAATACCAGGTTTAGAGCGATAAACATCTTTGTTTTCTGATGTTATCAAACTATTGACATTATTGTCAATAACATTATAATCATGTTTTTTAAGTATCGAATTTTGTATTTTTTTTATTTTTTGGGAATTATTTTCGCAGGAAATTATCATATTGTTAAACGATATTTGTGCCAAGTCCGTTTTTTCGACAATCAATAAACTATCAATCTCTTTTTTGTAGCTTTTAAAGCACTTTTTGTCTTGCGAATAAAATAAGAATGGTGAAAACAAAAAAAATAAAAATACATTCTTCATATAGTAAGCTTTCATAATATTTAGAATAATAGGAATTTCATTTCTATAATTTTCTTAATCTATTAATTTCGTTAATCACCTCGTGGTGGCTCACTGTTTTATCTTTGAAGTAAGTTACAAAATGCTGTTTCTCCTCTTCCGTGGCGCCAAATTGATTCAAGATATTGAAAAGGTGCATTTTCATATGACCTTTTTGGATTCCGGTCGTCACCAAAGAACGAAGCGCTCCAAAATTCTGCGCCAATCCGGAAACTGCCAAAATACTCATTAATTCCTGAGCAGATGGTTTTCCTAATAGAGCCAAAGAGAATTTTACCAAAGGATGAAGATTCGTCAATCCACCAACCACACCGACGGAAATCGGCAAATCGATCCAAAATCTAAAAATCCCGTTGTCCGTTGTGCAATGTGTGAGCGAAGCATATTTCCCGTTTCTCGCAGCATAAGCGTGTGCACAAGCTTCCGTCGCACGGAAATCATTTCCAGTCGCGATGACCACAGCGTCTACACCATTCATAATCCCTTTATTATGCGTTGTTGCTCTGTAAGGTTCGATTTCTGCAATCGTCACCGCGCGTTTGAATTTCCACGCAAATTCTTCATTGGAGATGCCGCTGTCGTCTTTTAAATCATCAATTTTGCAGGAAACTTCGGCTCTCACGATGCAATCCGGCGTGTAATTGGAAAGGATATTCATCACAATCTGCAATGACTCTTTTTCTTCCTGCGAGAAACTTTCTTCCTTCGCAACTTCTTCTTTCAAAGTTTTTCCGAATTGCTCCAGACAGGAATTAATGAAATTCGCGCCCATCGAATCTACGGTGTCAAAACTCGCTTTCAGCTGGAAATAATCTTCCAGTTCAGCCGTTTTATCGATGAGTTTGATATTCAGGATGCCGCCGCCACGGTTGCGCATATTCTTGGTAATATCTTCCGTCGCTTCCAGTAATTTTTTCTTCAGTTTAAAATTGAAAAAATGCAAAAGTTTATGAGCTTCGGTTTTGAAGATAAAATGCGTGTGACCTAATTTTTCTGTATTGATAATCGTCGTTTTGAAACCACCTTTATCAATCCAGAATTTGGCCGCTTTAGATGCGGCTGCCACCACCGAACTTTCTTCAACTGCCATTGGAAGCGCCAAAAGTTTCCCGTCTATGAGGAAGTTTGGGGCAATTCCGTAAGGCATATAAAAATTGGAAATGGTGTTTTCGGAAAACTCGTCGTGCATTTTTTGCAAGGTGGCATCGTCATTCCAATACTGCTGCAGAATCTGCTCGTAACTTCTGTCATTGCTTAGATATTCGCTGATTAGCCAATCGATTTTTCTTTGTTTGGAAAGTTTTGAAAATCCTTCAACAGGTTGATGGTTCATAGGGAAATTTTATGTTGTAAAGATAAGGATTTTGGGAGATTGTGATGGGTTTGGTTTGTATATTTGTGAATGTTTAGAGGTCAATTTTAAAGAAGTTATGAAAAACATAGACAAAAATAGTTTGGAAAATGCTTTCCGCTTATTCGAAAGTGGCGCCATTGAAAAATTAGAAATCGGAACAACCAAAGGTTTGCAAGAGATTCATCAATATTTATTCGATGGATTATATGAATTTGCAGGTAAGATAAGAACTCAAAATATTTCAAAAGGCGGTTTCCGGTTTGCAACAGCTTTGTATTTGACTGAGATTCTCGCGAAAATTGAACAAATGCCGTAAAATACATTTGAAGAAATCATTGCGAAATATGTAGAAATGAATATTGCTCATCCTTTTATGGGAGGCAATGGCAGAACGATGCGGATTTGGTTGGATATGATTTTAAAGTCAAATTTAAAGAAAGTCGTGACCTGGTAATTTGTTGACAAAACACTTTATTTACAATCAATGGAACGCAGTCCAATCAACGATTTGGAATTGAAAACTTTGCTTAATGGAAATTTGACAGATGATGTAGAAAACAGAGAAATTATCTTTAAAGGGATTGAGCAGTCTTACTATTATGAAGGTTATGAAAAGGAAAATGACGACCAGTAAATGAGTAATTCTGTTAGTAACTTAATTGACAAAAACTATCAAAATTGTAATGAAGTGGACTTATTTTTGACATTCATTTAGAACAAAATTCGTTTAAATAAAATCCTCCAAAATATGAACTTCGACCGCACAAAAGAAAAGCTCGAAATACTTGCAGATGCTGCTAAGTACGATGTTTCCTGCTCATCAAGTGGCGGAAAAAGGAAAAATAACGGCGGATTGGGCGACAGTTCTGCCAGCGGGATTTGTCATACTTACACGGAAGATGGGCGATGTGTCTCGCTTCTCAAAATCCTTTTGACCAACCATTGTATTTACGATTGCATCTATTGCGTTTCCAGAAAATCAAATGACATCAAACGCGCCGCTTTCACCGTGGAAGAAGTGGTGGATTTGACCATCAGTTTTTACCGCCGAAATTACATCGAAGGTCTATTTCTAAGTTCCGGGATTTTCAAAGATGCCGATACGACGATGGAACGTTTGGTTCGAGTAGCGAAAAAATTGAGAAACGAGCATCACTTCAATGGCTACATTCATCTCAAATCGATTCCGGGAGCGAGTGATATCTTGATGCAGGAAGCCGCACTTTACGCTGACCGACTTTCCGTAAACCTGGAAATCCCGACAGAATCTGGACTTAAACTTTTAGCGCCGGACAAAAATCGGGAAGATATGCTGCAGCCGATGCGGATTGTCCAAAAAGGCATTCAACAATACAAAGACGAGAAGAAAATTATCAAAAGCGTTCCGAAGTTCGCGCCAGCAGGACAATCAACACAAATGATTGTCGGCGCAACCAACGAAAACGATTTGCAAATCATCAAAGTGGCAGATCATTTCTACCAAAATTACGGGATGAAACGCGTTTATTATTCGGGTTATATTCCTGTAACTTCGGATGTGCGTTTGCCAGCGATTACCGCAGCAGTTCCGGTTTTAAGGGAAAATCGTCTGTATCAATCTGATTGGCTGATGCGTTTTTATGGTTTTAAGGCGGATGAAATTTTGGATTCCAATATGCCATTTTTGGATTTGGAAGTGGACCCGAAATTGAGTTGGGCGTTGCGTCACTTAGACCAATTTCCTGTCAATCTTCAAACTGCGGATTATAAAATGATTCTCAGAATTCCGGGAATTGGTGTGAAAACGGCGATGAAGATTGTCAGCTCCAGACGTTTTCAGGTTTTGAATATGGATCATTTGAAAAAATTAGGCGCAGCTGTTAATCGTGCAAAATATTTCATCGATTTCAGTTATGGGAATCCATTTTTGAAGCATTTGACAGATTTGAATTTAAGGAAATTAATTATCGGCGGAAGTCAATCCAAATTTCAAAATCAGTTTTCCCAGCAACTGACTTTGTTTTAATTTACTAACTTTTATTGTCCATATTTGCTAAATTTGGATAGTATTTGTAATTTCGAGCAAAGAATTTACAATGAATGTCAGTTTCACCAAAAAACAAGAAAATTATATCTCAGACCAAATTGAATCTGGAGATTTTCAGAATGCAAGTGAAGTCGTTCGCGATGCTTTGCGCCTTCACGAAGTCTATCGCCACCGCATTATTCAGGATTTGAGAAATGAAATTGAAAAAGGTTGGGAAGGTAATTCGAGTTCACGGTCGATTAAGGATATTATTAAATCAAAGAAGAAAGATAACAGCAATGTCTAAAGAATCCTATGTTTTATCAGAAATTGCTGATGAAGATTTGGAAGATATTTTCGATTACACAACTACGGAATTTGGACTTGAACAAGCAGAGAAATATCTTAATGAAATCGAAGATGTTTTTCAAAATTTACTTCTGAATCAAGAATTGGGAAAAACACGAAATGAAATAAAAGAAGGCTTATACAGTTTTCCAAAGGACAACCACATTATATTCTACAGAATTTTAGAAAATAATATCCGAATTGTAAGAGCCTTACATGGAAGCCGAGATATTCCGAAATATTTTTAGTTGTAAATTCCAGAACCAATTTTCTCACCCATTTAATTTTTTATAAAAAGGCTTCAATTCCGCTCAGCCTGACAATTCTATAAAGTGATTAGTATACGATGTCACACTGAGCGGAGTCGAAGGGTTCACAATATATTTATAAATGACAACCATCCTCTACGACGGTAGTTTCGACGGACTTTTAACAGCAATATTCGAAGTGTTTGAATACAAGTATAAAGACGTGGAAATCCGAAACAGAGAAAGATTTCAACAAGAAAATATGTTCGCTGAAATCCACGAGGTTGCGACTCAAAATGAAAAATCTGACAGAGTTTTAAAAAAATTAGAAAACAGCATCGGAAAATCCGGAATCAAACAATTGCTGATGGTTTTCTTGTCTGAACTTCCGGAATCTGAAGATTTGATCTTTTCTGCCATCCAACAATCCATTAAAAGTCCTGATCATAATGTGTTGCAGAATTTCGCCAATGACGATATTCTTCAAATCTCAAAAATCTGTAAATCTGTCAGCAGAGAACGACATCGGATGACGGCATTCGTAAGGTTTGAGAAAATGAAAGACGATATTTATTTCGCCAAGATTGACCCTGATTTTGATGTTCTGCCTTTGATTCAGAAACATTTCAAAGACCGATATGCCGATCAGAAATGGATGATCTACGACCTCAAACGCCATTACGGATTGTTTTATGATTTAGAAAATTGCGAATTTTTCTACCCTGATTCCACATTCAATTTGAATCAATACCAGCAGAAGTACCACGAGGAAGAGATTAATTATCAGGAACTTTGGAAAAGTTATTTCACGAAGACGAATATTAAGGAAAGGAAAAATATCAAACTCCACGTTCAACACGTCCCGAAACGTTATTGGAAATACCTGACGGAGAAGTTTTAATTTTATAATTGAATAGTCGCGCCCAACACAAAATTCCGTTTTGCAGCAGGATTGTAAAACCTTTTTCCAAAAGCATTGATGTCAAAGCCCAAAACATAATCTGTATTATAAAGATTCTGGATTTGGAAAAATAAATCCAACTTTGATTTTTCAAAAACAATTGGATAACGAATTTGAATATTTGAAACCAAACTTGGTTCCGACCAAACAGAATTCGCATCTGTCAAAGGAATTTTTGAAGTCAGAAATTGAGAATAATCAACGGCTAATTTTTTAAAGAAAGTGAAATTCAGTAAACTGTTGATGGTGGTTTTCGGAACGCCAGTCAACGCATTTCCTGAAAAGTTAGAAGTTCCTTGGACATCATTTTTAAATTTAAAGTCATAAAGACTTCCCGAAAATCTGAATTTGAAATGACTCAAAACAGCATTCTTCAAATCAAATCTTTTCGATTCCAGAAGGAATTCCCAACCTTTTTGAACGGTATTTCCCTGGTTTACAAAATAGTCTTGGCCAGCTTCATTCTGTCTTCGGACAATTGCATCTTTCATTCTGAAATCAAAATAATTCAGTTCCACAAAAACGATTTTCCCAAATTGTTTCCGCACCCCAATTTCCTTATTCCAGCCATATTCCGGCACGAGATTGAAGTTGAATTCCTGATTGGAAGAGCGGATCTCCTCATTCGTCGGCGCCGAATTTCCTTTCCCGATTTTCCCTCGCACAGAAAATCCTTGATCCAAAACATAAGTCATCCCAAAGTTGGGTAACCATTGGTTTTTGAATTTCATATTTCCAGTTTCAGAAGTCGGAAATATCTTTTCCCATTTGTAGGAATTAGAATTTAAACTGAAGGAAATATCAGTCAATATCCGCTCGTTAAAATTCAGTTTCTGCGACAGAAAATAGAATCCGGAATTGTTTCTCAGTTTATCAAAATTCTGAGGATTTCCTTCTGTGCCACGATTGTTGTCATAGTTTTTAATATAAATGGGATTAGTTGCACCTTCGTAACCCAGTCGCCATTCGGCAGAAACCTTGTGCCAGTTTTTTTCATAAGTGAAATGCGTTCTCAGTGCAAAGTTGCTTTCAAATCGATTTTCAAAATTGGTAATGAAAGGATTTTCAAAATCGACATACGAACCTTGAACCAAAACGAAATGTGAAAGTCCATTCGTCAACTGGTATTGATTCGAAAGTCCAGCCAGAAACATTTTATTTCTGATTCCTGCATCCTGTTCTTTCGCTCCGGGAAGCGTTACAGTTGCTGGTCGCGCTTGTTTTCTGTTGGCTTCCATTTGAGCCAAAGTCAATCCGCCAGGCGTTTCATAATCCAAATCGGAAAAGAGTAGCATCGCTTTCAAGTTGCCTTTGTCAGAATATTTGAAATGATCTTTAATGAAGATCTGTTTTCTTTCAACCGCCGATTGTTCACGGTAAGAATCCGTTCTGTAATAATTCTCATAGACTTGGAAAAAATGCTTTCCCAATTGTTTTGAAAAGTTGATACTTTCATTAAAAGTCCCATAACTTCCAGAAGATACATTCAAAGACAAGTCATCAGAATTCTGAGTTTGTAATAATAAAGTTCCACCAGTCACCGCTCCAAAATCGCCACTTTCCGGACCTTTGTAAATCTCTATTTTATGGATGAGATCGGGCGAAATCTGATTAAAATAAGTATTCCCGGAAGCATCGGACAACATCAAATCATCCAGATACACTTTCACATTCCGCACCCCAAAAGGCGAACGCAAAGAACTTCCACGTACTGCAATCCGGTAACTTCCCGGCGAGCGTTCTTCCATTCTGGCTCCAGCAATTTGGTTGATAGATTCCAACAAGCGCTCTGGCGGATTCTGAGAAAGTAGGTTTTCCGAAACCACAGCAACAGATTTGGTAGAAGCGATAAAAGAAACCGGTTTCTTATAAGCATCAATTCTGACTCCAGAGATCAGCGTTGCAGAATCGCTCTTCTGCGAAAAGTAAAAAACGCTGGAAAGTAAAAATAAGATGGAAAGTTTTTTCATTATTTTCTACACAGAAATCATTGTGCCGAAATCACCGTAAAGTTAAAGATTTCACAAAAAAGTCATTCTTAACTTACATCAACGCCACGCGGATATCTTCGCTATATATTTGTACTATAATTAATCAACAAAATATCAAAAATAATGGCAACCAAATGGTTATTAGACCCAACACATAGTGAGATCACTTTCAAAGTAAAACACCTAATGATTTCTAACGTCAAAGGAGAATTCACTACTTTCAATGCAGAGATCGATGCAGAAGACGACACATTCGCCAGCGCAAAAGTTTCCGCTTTCATCGATACAGATTCTATCTTTACCAATAATACAGACAGAGACACGCACCTGAAATCAGCAGATTTCTTCAACGCACAAGCTAACCCGAAAATCACTTTCGAAGCGTCAACTTTGAACGGTGATGTAACCGGACATCTCACTCTGAACGGTATTACCAAAGAAATTACGTTGGACGTAGACTTTGGCGGTATCAATTCTGATCCGTGGGGCAACACCAAAGCAGGTTTCTCATTCGAAGGGAAGATCAAAAGATCAGACTTTGGTCTCACTTGGAACGCAGCTTTGGAAACAGGCGGTGTGATGGTAAGCGAAGACGTGAAAATTGCAGGAGAACTGCAGTTCGTCAAACAGTAATACATCATCGTATTTTATAGTGTGACTATTTTGAAGTGTGAACAAGGGCAACTTTGTTCACGCTTTTATGATTTCAGCAGGAAGAATGATTATAATTTGGGCAGCTTAATCCGCCTGTAGTTTATCCTGAGCGAAGTCGAAGGGTTCCCAATCTTTTTTGCACACGATTTAAGTCTAAATAGAACTTGAGTACAAGCAAAAAAGGATTTCCACTCAAGTCGGGCTGCACGTCGCATAGTTGAACTTTTGTCTATCAATTCACCATCCTCCAAAAATCGAAGATTTCAAAAACTTAATTGTTCTTATGTGACTTTGTAGTTCAAAAAAAAATGAACTTAAGTGCTTCGGAAATCCACCAGATCTGCGAGAAAAATTTAATTAAAATTATTTCCCCAACCCTAAAGGGAGTAATTTTAATAAAATTTTCAAATAATTTTCTCCCTTTAGGGTTGGGGTAAAAAAATGATTTGAATATACATTTTACATTAATACATTTTACTTTTTACAAAATAAAAATGAACCTCAACGACCTTTCCAACATCTCCGATCATTTCAAAACCACCCAAAAAATGCCCGTTCTTTTCCTGGGACACGGCTCTCCGATGAACGCTATCGAAGAAAATATTTTTGTGCAGGGCTTTCGTAATATCAGCAAAGAAATCCCAAAACCAAATGCCATCATTTGTATTTCGGCGCATTGGTTTACCAACGGAACATTTGTCACAGCAATGGAACTGCCAAAAACCATTCACGATTTTGGAGGTTTTCCGCAGGCCTTGTTTGATGTTCAGTATCCAGCACAAGGAAGCCCCGAATTAGCGCGAGACACTGTAGGATTACTCGCTCCGGTTTTGGTAGAAGAAGATCATAATTGGGGATTGGATCACGGCGCGTGGTCGGTTCTTCGGCATCTTTATCCTGAGGCCGATATTCCGGTGATTCAATTGAGTATTGATTATACCAAACCACCAGAATATCACTTTGAATTGGCAAAAAAATTATCCAGACTCCGGGAAAAAGGAATTCTCATCATCGGAAGTGGAAACATCGTTCACAACCTCAGATTGATCGATTGGAAAAATATTGACACCGTTGGCGCCGGCTGGGATTGGGCGATCGAAGCGAGAGAAAAAACCAACAACTGGCTTTTGGATGGCGATTTCCAGAAACTCATCGATTATCAGAAACAAGGAACGTTTCTGCAATACGCTGTTCCGACACCGGATCATTATCTGCCAATGATTTATAGTTTGGGACTGAAAGATAAGTCGGAACAACTCTCGTTATTTAATGATTCCTTAATTGGCGGATCTTTGAGTATGACTTCGATAAAAATCGGATAATATTTTCCTAAAAAGATCCAGTTGAGCAATCTGTTAATAGCAACATCTGATAAACAAACAAAAAGCTCCGTAGAAGTGACCTGTGAATTATTATCATTATCAGGCCGCTCCTACGGAGCTTTACTGTAATGATGGATTTTATTTTCTATAAGCAGGTATCCCTCTGGGATTTTACAATCAGATCCAATTATTTATTCAAGTGATGTAAGGTTGTGAAGAGAATTATGTGCAATTTATTGTATTTCAATACTTTACGTATAATTATGCAAAGTAGCAAAAAATGAAATTTTCCTTACTTAAGCTTTTGAATGACTTAAAACGCACGACAAATTTTGTGATTTGATGCGTATATCGACGAAATCCTCTTTTTATTTATTAAATTAGGAGTTCAAATATATCACGTGAGGTTTTTACAATTCTTAATCGTCTTTTTCGGATTTTCGATTTTATATTCCCAAACCATTTCGGGGAAAATACAGACAGAAAGTGGCTCGGCCATTTCTGATGCCAATGTCTATCTTGACGGAACCAAAATTTCTACAACTTCTACTTCTGACGGCAGTTTCCAGTTGGATGTTCAGGGACAGAAAAGCGGAAACTTAATTTTCCGAAAAGACAAGTATGAAACCAGCATTTTTCCTTTAGATAAAGCCATCGGGAAATCTGTGAAAGTGATTATTAATCCAGTAAGCGAAATAGAGGAAGTGGTTATTATTCCTTACACAGAGGAGGCTTACAATAATTTTATTAATTATTTTCTGGATCAGTTTATGGGATTGGATAGAGATGATGTCAGAATCAAAAACCAACGTACACTCAAATTTTCTTATGATAAGACGAATCAGTTTCTGAAAGTGAAAGCGCCACAGACTTTGGTCATCGAAAATAAAAAATTGGGTTACACGATCCAGTATCATCTGATCAATTTCCAGGCTGACTTCAAAGCAAAAAGTACGAGTTATCTGGGAACATCATTCTTCAAAGAGACCAGTTTCAGAAAGGAGATCACTCTCAATCGGATGAATGCTTACAAAGGAAGTATGATGCATTTTCTAAGAAGTCTCTATCAAAACGAACTGGAAAAGGAAGGATTCATCGTGAATCACGCCAAGCGTATCCCCAACCCAGAATATCCTTCTGAAGCCGAACTGCAAAAACTGAACGACCATTTTGCCATTAAGAAAACACAAAACTCGACCTTGCCTTGGACAGACGAGCTGGAAGCGATTGCGCAAAAGAAAAGTAAAAACTCCGAATTTCTGATGGCCATCCTAAAAACCAAAATGAAAGAACGGGAATTTACGAAGCGTCAAAATGAACGCTTGTTTTTAGATTTTGAAGATCTGCTTCAGGTGAATTATCAGAAATATTATTACGAGATCAAAAAAGGAGAGTTTGTAAAATCTTCTGGCGTGGTGACGCAATCGTCGTTCGTTCATCCGGAAGCTATGCAATTCGAGATCTTTACGGAAGGCAATATTTCTGAACCTGATCTGTTGATCTTGGAAGGCGATTTCTCCAGACAAAATGTTTCAAAAATGTTGCCTTTGGATTATCAGTTTGGGAATTGATTTGTAATGATTTTCAACGCAAAGGCGCAAAAGGTATTAATTTGAAATGTTTAAAAGTCGCAAACCTAAATTGCGACTTTTAGTATATAATAGCTAATGAACTTTTTGCCTTAGCGATAAGTTTACAATTTTTTCTCAAAGCAAACGCTGTTTTCCACGCCGGCATATTGCCCGTAATTGGGAATGACTTGATAACCGCATTTTCCGTACAGCGCAACTGCTTCGGTTTGTCTTTTTCCGGTTTCCAGAATGGTTTTTTCGTAACCTAATTCTTTCGTCCACGATTCTAGTTCTTTCAAAATAGCAGATGCTAAGCCTTTTCCACGTTGTTCCGGAAGTGTGTACATTCTTTTCACTTCCATCGTTTTCTCATCAAAAACTTTTATGGCACCGCAGGCAACAGCTTTGTCATTGTCAAAAATAACAATACAGTTTTTCAGTGAATCAATCTGATTATACTGATCATAAAAGCCGTGTTCATCACCATCCATCACGGCGAGGTACGTATCCAGTTGTTTTACCAATTTTTGGAAGTCTGGATTTTCGGAATTTGTTCTTAGGGTTTTCATAAGATATAATATATGAACGCAAAGTTGCAACTGACTAGCATTTAGATAAGTTATAAGGCGCAAATATTGAAATTTGCGACTTGTAAACATTAGAATTAAAAATAAATTTTGTGCCTTTGCGATCAATTTAATTCACTATAAGTTTTCTCTCTCTTACCAAATCAGCAATTTTAAGAATATCTTCACCAATCAGTCTGTCATTTTCCAATTTTGCAACTACGGAACGGATGATTTCGTAATTTTTCTCAACAATCTCAGAGCAAACGGCAGGTCGTCGGAATTCCAGACCTTGCGCGCCAAACATCAATTCAATCGCCAAAATGTTTTCCAGATTTCCTAGGATCTGATTGAATTTTCTTCCCGAAATACTCCCCATAGAAACGTGGTCTTCCTGACCTAAACTTGTCGGTATAGAATCTGCAGAAGCCGGGAAACAAAGCGTTTTGTTCTCTGTTACTAGGGCTGCACTTGTGTATTGTGGGATCATAAATCCGGAATTAAGGCCGGAACTTTCGATTAATAATTTTGGTAAACCAAATTTTCCTTCCAGCAAAAGGTAACTTCTTCTGTCGGAAATATTCCCTAATTCCGCTGCCGCCAACGCACAGTAATCCAGAGGCAAAGCCATCAGTTGACCGTGGAAATTACCACCCGAAATAGATTCTTCTGCACTCAGGATGATTGGATTATCGGTGACAGAGTTCAATTCTGTGTCCGCCATTTGCTTCAGATGTTCAAAAGCATTTCTGCTCGCACCGTGAACTTGAGGCACACATCTCATCGAATAAGGATCCTGAACGCGGTCGCAGAATTCGTGCGATTTCAGATTGTCGGAATCTTTCAGGAAGTTACGCATTCTTTCTGCCACTTTTCGGCTTCCGTCAAATGGGCGAATGTCGTGCAATTCTTTCTTGAAAGGGCTTGCGGAACCACGGTAAGCCTCCAGACTCATTGCGGCAGTAAGATCTGCAAGATCCAAAAGATATTCGAATTTGGAAAGTCCTACAATGGCGTGAGCCAGGATGAATTGTGTACCGTTGATCAAGCCCAAACCTTCCTTCGGTCCCAATTTTAAGGGCTGAATGTGGTGTTTTTCAAGAACCGCAGAAGTCCTCACGGCTTGGTCATTTTCCCAAACCTGACCTAATCCCAAAAGCGGCAAAACCAAATGTGCCAAAGGCGCAAGATCGCCAGATGCACCAACAGAACCTTGTTCCGGAACTACAGGAATGATGTCTTTTTCCAGCATCAAGATCAGTCGCTCAATCACTTCCAAAGAAACACCCGAGAATCCTTTTGACAACGCATGGATCTTCGCAATCATCATGATTTTCGAAATCGTCTTATCAATGGGTTTTCCAACGCCAACGGCGTGGGAAATGATGAGGTTATGCTGAAGCTGCGCTGTTTCTGACTCTGATATTTTGGTGTCGCAAAGTGGCCCGAATCCTGTATTGATGCCGTAAACAGTCCTGTCGGAAGCTACAATTTTCTGAACATTGTGGTACGACTTTGTGATTTGTTCTATTGATTTTTCACTGAGTTTTGCTTTGGATGGATGTTTTGCTATTTCCAAAACATCGTGATATCCAAACGTATCGATTCCGTAAATCATTACTAAAAAATTTTGCCTAAAAATACACTTTTCGTGAGGAACCGAAGAAGGATTTTATATTTTATCAATCAATACTCATTAGGTAGGAAGAAAAGAATCAATATTTAAAAATAATTCAATATAAAAGGGAAGAAGACTTCAAAGTAACCTGAAGAAATTCTGAGCAGAATTGATGCCATTTTTTTTGAGGTGAAGGCGAATTATCTTTACCTAAACATTTTTCTAAAATCGGCATCATTTTTATTTTGAGCCCATGATAAAATTTTGATTGTCATTCGAAACGCCTTGAAGATTGACTTTTTTTATCGTTAATGCTTCAAGATTCATGACTTCAAATTTTTCATCAGGATTTCTTCCATTTTTTCGTAACCCAATTGGTTCGGGTGGATTTCATCTTCCGTATACATCTTATCCAAACCATTTTGGGAATCTTTCATTTCAGAATGATAATCGATGTGGGTGATCTTGTTTTTCTTTGCATAATCAGCGATCATTTTGTTGAGTGCAATGACTTTTTCTGCAGGTTTCATTCCTGGTCTCCATCCGAAATTATACGCCGGAAGAACAGAGCACAACACCACTTTGATGTGATTAGCTTTTGCCAACTCTACCATAGAGACAATATTGCCGAAAATTTTGTCCAAAGAAATCGGACCTTGGTTTTCCGCAATATCATTGGTTCCCGCAAGGATGATCACGCGTTTTGGTTTCAGTAAAATCACATCTTCCCGAAATCTGAGAAGCATCTGCGAAGTCACCTGACCGCTGATGCCTCTGCCAACAAAATTGTTTTTGGTGAAAAAATCAGGGTCTGTGGCGAACCAGCCTTCTGTGATAGAATCGCCCATCAAAATTGAGTTTGGAGTGGTACTTTTAGATTTGATTTCTTGATTTTGTTTTTGATATTTGCCGAAATTGGCAAAGTCCTGAGCGTGAGACATTGTAGAAAATAAAAGGATAATAAATGTTAGGATTTTCATTTTTTCTGATTTGTGATCAAATATATGAAATAAGGATAACTAAATCTTTTATTTTTAATCCAACTTAGCTGATCGAAGCGGCTGTGCGAACCTTAACAATATTTTCAATAATTATAAAAAAATCTTTGCGGACTTTGCGTTCAAAATTATATTAAAATCAATAATTTTACAAAATGGAAAAACCTTCGAAAGACCCTTTACATGGCAAAAGACTCGACGCTATTTTGGAAGAATTGGTAGACTATTACGATGGTTTCGAAGAATTGGGGAAACAAATCAATATCCGGTGTTTCAACGCCGACAAACCCAGCATCAATTCTTCACTGAAATTTCTCAGAAAAACCGATTGGGCGAGAGCGAAAGTGGAAGGTCTGTACTTGTACGTTTTGAGACAGAAGAAGAAAAAAGGTTTGTTATAAATTTTAAGGAAATTTTTTCCCCCAACCCTAAAGGGAGAAATTTCATCAAAATCACTCCCTTTAGGGTTGGGGGAAATGATTTTGATGATTTAATCCAAAAATATTCCGCTCACATAATACCAGCGATTCTGAATCGTTTTGAAAGTCGATAACTCGTGATGAACTTGAGGCTTTCCATCTTCATCCGTATAAAATGCTTTGAACTCCACCTTATTCATTGACGGTGTATCCACGATTTCCAACTTTGTCCATTCATTGATTTCGCCCCATTCCTGCAGACTTTTTTTATTATGGTATTTCCTTTTTCCAGGTGAAGTCGTTTCCCAAAGATATTCGCCGTTTGGGATGGCAAAAGCTGAAAAGCGAGAACGCATCAAAGCTTCCGCAGTTGGCGGGAATTTTTCTTTTGTGTGATAAGGTTGACAGCAATCTTCGTAGGATTTTAGTGAACAGCAGGGACAAGTCATTAGAGAATATTTTAGGATTAAGATGTTAGAAATTAGAAAAAAGATTGAGACTTGAATTTCAAATCTCAATCTTAACTTTTTTTATCCAAACGCTCTCTTCAACAAACTCTCCACTTTCGGCTCGCTTCCACGGAACGCTTTGAACAATTCCATTGGGTCTTTGGTTCCACCAGAAGATAGAAGGATTTTATATTTTGAAGCAATTTCTGGATTGAAGATGCCGTTTTCTTTGAAATATTGGAACGCATCCGCATCCAAAACTTCCGCCCATTTGTAAGAATAGTATCCAGCCGAATATCCGCCTTGGAAAATATGTGAAAAACTCGGTGCAGTCGCCGTTTCCGGATTCGAAGGATAAATTTGTGTCGCTTTTGTGAAATGATTTTCAAATTCTTTCACGTCCGTTACTTCGTGCTCCGAAACACTCGAGTGAAACGCCATATCCAACAAGCCAAGACCCACTTGTCTCATCGTTTGATAGCCTTCCATAAAGGATTTGCTTTGAGATAATTTCTCGATTTTTTCGTCTGGTAAGATTTCTCCGGTTTGATAATGTTTGGCGAAAGTTTTCAAAAATTCTGGTTCGTAGCAGAAATTTTCCAAAAACTGTGAAGGCAATTCTACAAAATCCCATTTCACCGATGTTCCTGACAAATTCGGATATTGCGTGTCTGCCAAAACACCGTGCAGTGCGTGTCCAAACTCGTGGAAAAGCGTTGTCACTTCTTGGAATGTTAATAAACTTGGCGTGTCTTTCGTCGGTTTTGTGAAATTACAAACCACAGAAATATGCGGACGGGAATTGTCGCTATTTTTTTTATACTGATTTTTATAACTCGTCATCCAAGCGCCGGCTCGTTTTCCTTTTCTTGGGTGATAATCCGCGTAGAGTAGGGCTTTGTATTTGGTTGTCGGTTTTTGGTTGTCAGTTGTCAGGCTGAGGCTCTCGAAGCCTTTTTTATTTTTATCTTCTATCTTCTGACTTTCAACCTCAACAATTTCATAAGTCTTCACATCTTGATGATATTTCTGAACATCATTAATTTCATTGAATTCCAATCCAAATAATTCTTTTGCTAAACCAAAAACTGCTTCCTGAACTTTCTCCAGTTGGAAGTAAGGCTTCAGTTCTTCATCATCAATATCGAATTTCTGTTTTCTTAATTTCTCAGCATAGAAAGCGTGGTCGTAACTTTGGATTTCATCGATTCCGTCGGCTTTTGCTAAAGTTTTCAGTTCTTCGATTTCTTTTTGGGCGAAGGGTTTTGCTTTGTCCAGAAGCTCATTCAGGAATGCGAAAACTTTCTCGGGCGATTTTGCCATTCTTTCCTCTAAGACAAAATTTGCGTAATTTTTATAACCTAATAATTCTGCTTTTTCCTGTCGAAGTTTTACGATTTCTTTGATGAGATTCTGATTGTCAAATTCTCCGCCGTCGAAAGACTTTTTGCCGTTTGCTAAGGCTAATTCTTTTCTGAGTTCTCGGTTTTCTGCGTAAGTCAATGAAGGCAAATAACTTGGATATTGAAGGGTGATCACATAACCTTCCAAACCTTTTTCCTTTGCATCTTCTTCGTATTGCTCGAGAATCGCTTCCGGAATTCCTTTCAATTCTTCTTTATTTGTAATGTGTTTGAAATAAGCATTAGTCGAAGCCAAAGCATTTTGTCCGAATTGAAGTGACTTGATGGACAAATCCATATTGATTTTCTCCAGTTTCTTTTTGTCTTCTTCATTTAATAAAGCGCCGCTTCTCACAAAACCTTTGTAGGTTTCATTGAGTAACATTTTTTGTTCGTCATTCAATGACAAAGTGTCTTTCTGGTCGTAAACGTTTCTGATTCTTTCGAATAATTTTTCGTTTTGAGAAATTTTGGAAGAGAATTCGGTCAAAAGTGGCGAAACGTCTTGCGCAATTTTCTGGATTTCGTCGTTGGTTTCTGCTGAATTAAGATTGAAGAAGATACTGGAAACTCTGTCCAATTGTTCGCCGGAAAAAGCCATTGCTTCAATCGTATTTTCGAAAGTTGGCGTTTCGGGATTGTTGGTGATTTCGTCGATTTCTTTTTGAGCAGTTTTTACTAATTCCTGAAATGCGGGAAGATAATGTTCTTCTTTGATGTCGCTGAAAGGTGATGAGGTATATTTGGTGTTGAATTTTTCTAATAGTGGATTCATTATTTTGTTCTTGATTTAAGGTTTACTGTTCAGGGTTCTTAGACTCCGCTCAGAGTGACATGGCTGATAAAAATTGTGATATACGAAATGGTCAGGCTGAGCGGAGTCGAAGCCTTTTCTTATTTTTTGTTGAAATCACAAATTTAGTACCTAAAGTTGAAAGTATGACAAAATTGCGCCCCGGCTTGAGCGGAAATCCTTTTTTGCTTGTCATCAAGTTCAACTTAACCGAAAACGTTATGCAAAAAAGATTGGGAGCGGAAGACGGATTAAGGCGCCCAAATAAATATTGTCTTGGAAAAAGTTTTTGTATTTAAATTCTTTTTAGATTTGTTTTGAACTTAAACTATACTTATTATGAAAAAATTTTTGAAAATCATTGGCGTCATCCTGGCTATTTTTATTGCTTATTGTGCCATTATGATGTTGATGGTGGACCGTAAATGTCATAACGAACAATCCATCACCATCAACGCACCGAAAGAAAAAGTGTGGCAGAATGTGAATTCTATGAAAGCTTTTAACACCTGGAATCCGTGGATGAAATATGATCCAAAGTTGGTAGTGACCTACCGAGGCACAGCTGGCGAAGTGGGTGATGGTTATCACTGGAAAGGTAACGATGAAGTGGGGGAAGGTGAGCAGGAGATCACTGCGGTGGTGCTGAATGAGAAAGTGGCGAGCAAAATGCACTTTATAAAGCCAATGAATGATACGGCGACTTCTGACTTGCTTCTTGCAACAGAAGGTTCTGGAACCAGAGTGACGTGGACGATAGATTATGAAATCGAAACGCTTTACAAACCGATGAAACCAATGATGACCTGGCAGATGAACAAGTCATTCTCCGAAGGTCTTGAAAAACTGAAAGTGCTTTCTGAAAAATAATAAAAAATCGCCTCGAAATTTCGAGGCGATTTTGGTTAATCTTTAAAATGGATTCTGTCTTATTTGATGATCAGTTTAGAAACTGCCACACCTTCCTCAGATTTCAGCTGAAGCATATAAACGCCAGAAGCGATTCCGTTGACAGAGAATGTTTCATCTCCTTTGGCGGATTTCAGTCCGAATGATTTTACTAATTTTCCGTTCAGGTCAAACACGTTGATTTGTCCGTTTTTAGCTTTGTTGTATCTGATTTTCAGCAATCCTTCTGTTGCAGGATTCTGCACGATTTGAATCGATGTTTTGTTGGTGTCGATCTTAGTCTCGTCTGTTGCCAAAGCTGTTTGGTTTCCAAAAATTCTGAATTCTCCTGGTTGTAGAACTACGGTTGTAGAAGTGCTTGCAGCCATAGAAGAGTTATCCATCAGGTTGTACCAAGTTCCGGCATATGGGAAATTAGGTGTCACTGTCTGAGCGCTTGTTGTAAAGTTGGCTACGACGACTACATTTTTAAGTGTATTGGCGGCCAAAGCATCATTCCAGATGTAGATTCTGGGTAACGCATTTCCTGATTCTACCGTGAAAGTTGTGGTGTCAAAAACAGGGCTTGAAAGTCTGATTTGTAATATTTTTGCCCAAGTATCATAGATTGCTTTTCTGGCAGCATTGGTGTCATAACCTAATGTAAAAGCTACTGGTTTCGGAGAAGTTCTGCAATCATTGCTGATGGTGCCGTTTTCGCAACGGTTGATACTGAATTCATATCCAAGTTCTCCAAACTGCCAGATCATTTTAGGACCAGGAACAGTTAAGAAAACTGCACCATAAGCTTTTTGTCTTTCCAATGCTGTTGCCAATGTTTTTACAGTTCCATTGCCGTAGTTCAGATTTTTGAACATCAATCGTTCTTCATCGTGGCTTTCTCCGTAAGTGGCATTTCTTCTTTCGCTGAAGCCATGGTTTTCGAAATCAACTCTGCCGAAGTTGCTGTTGGTATCATAGCCCATCGTGTTTTGACCGTAAGGACCAACCAAGTTGTCCCACATCATCACACCTTTTCCTTCATTGATTTTGTAATTTGCCCATTGTTGTTCTTCTGCATCTGATCCCAAATGCTCGAAGATAACATAAGAACTGGCATCTTGAGCCCATTGGTAGTCTGAATACAATTTCAGAACGTCCACTCGGTCTTGCTGGTACGCGCCTGTACAGCCTTCATCTGAAGCAGTACAGTTCTGAGTGAATCCTTTTGTGAGATCCCAACGGAAGCCGTCTACTTTGTACTCTTTGATCCATTGTTCCAAAACTCTGTTCACGTAATATTTTGTATCAGATTTTGAATGGTTGAAATCATAGAAAACACTGTAAGCATGAGTCGCAATTTGATTGAAGTAAGGATTGTTGGCTGCAACTCCACCGTAACTTCCGTCTGTGCTTGTAGACCATAGTCTTTCCAAAGGAGATCTTCCTGATGCGTGATTAAGCGCAACATCCAAGATTACAGCAATTCCGTTTTGGTGGCATTTATCGATAAATTCTTTGAATTTTTCTGGAGTTCCATAGGCTTTGTCCAGTGCTAAATGGAATCCGGGATTGTATCCCCAAGAATTGTTTCCGTCAAACTCCATCACAGGCATTAGTTCTATGGCATTTACATTAAGTCCTTTGATGTACGGAATTTTGTCGATCATTGCCTGCCAGTTTTTTCCTTCGGTAAAATCTCTTACTAGAGCTTCATAAACGATAAGGTTTTGTTTTGCGGGCTTTTGGAAGTTGGTCACGGTCCAGTTATAGGCCGGTTTTGCCGTTTGGATTACGGAAACATCATATTGCTGTCCGGCTGGATAAGCTGGTAGTCCAGGATAGGTTGAAGCGCTGATATAGGGATCATCATCCGGCGAAAGTACAAGTGTAGAGTAGGGATCTGCTACTTTTACAGCATCATTTGTGCGGTATTGGAATGTGTAAATCTGCTGTGGCGTAAGCCCTGTTATTTCTATCCAAAACAGATTGGTATTGGTAGCGTCCCTCTTCATTACATAATTGCTGGAAACCTTCCAGTTGTTGAAACTTCCGATGACGTGAACATAATTTTTGAAAGGTGCGTATAAAGCCAATCCTACTTTTGTCGGGTCATTCGGGTCGTAAGAGATTCCTTGTTTCATGTAGGAAGGCATCGCAGCTGTTTGAACTGCAGGTGTTACAGCCAGGGTGAAATTGGATTTTAGAACAGTACCGTCTGCAATGCTGGTTGCAGTTAGCTCCATTTGGCTGTCCGTTGTCACTGGGTATGCTTTGAACATGCTGGTAACATTCGTAGCGGTATGGACTGTAACGCCATTGGCCTTTAGTTCAAAATTAGCAGGCAAAGATGCACCATAGGATATGGGATAGGAGCCTCCGGAACTTACAAAACTCGTAGAGCCATTTTTGGGGGAATTGGTTGTGAACTGGAATTTTCCAACCTCAGAGTAGATATCCTGCGATTGCCCATTCCCCGTTTTGGTTTTAAGGAGTAAGCCAATTCTTCCCAAACCTGTTCTGTTATAAAAGATTTTTGGTACAAATGTAATAGAGTAGGTATCAGTACCGGAATTGTAAGTCAGTCTGTTGGTTTCACTTGATGCTGTCCAAGTTCCGTTGGTGGGACAGTCTATACTATTGGCGTCGTTGACATCGTATGACCACGACCAGAGGTACAAGGCGTTGTTGGTAACACCCCAGGTAGATTCATTAATACTGCTTCCGTTAAAGGAAATGGTAATAGATTCATCTTCGTTAAAAGTAGCGGGACTGAGCGAGTACGTGACGGTCTGAGTCTGCGCAAAGCTGATGATCGCAATCAAAAATGCGATCAGGTTGTAAAATTTTTTCATTGGGTCTATATATAAGGTTTTAAATATATCATTTTTTCGTGATTCATAATTAATTTTTATTTTAAGAGAAAATTATTTAACAATTATTTGATAATCAAGTTTTTAATTTTGCTTTTTTGTTAGATAAATCTCAGTTTTTCTTATATTCGCAAGCCCGAAATTAACACGAAAGACACCTTTGAGTAAAATATATTTTATATTGGTTTTGTGTATTTATAGAAAATATAACGTAATATAATTTTATATTTCATACTCGTAGTGCATTATCAAACTAATGCAATTTTAATATTATTCATTTTTCTATTAAATACAAAAACATTTACAAATTGAATGAAAGTTAATGCTGTTATTTTGCTCAATATCCTTGTTTTAAAACCTTCAAATGATTTTGCGTAGTTGTTTCTGATTTTAAATTGGTCACAAAGCTGAGAGAATAATGTCTCTATTCTTTTTCTCGATTTTCTGAAAATATATTTTTGTTTTTGATAATTTTTTTGGTT